>NZ_JAUSFI010000040.1 GCF_030651495.1 Undibacterium sp. | reverse complement strand
GCCCGATTAATGGAGATGTCATCATGTTAAAACACGAAGATCATGTGGTTGTACTGGATAAAAAAATTACTGAGCTGAGCGATGCCTTGGCCCATCTTGGCAAAGGCACCAGCCTGCAGGAATTATTGAAAATCATCCGCTTTCCAGGCTGGACAACGCCTGCTGAATTCGCTTTTTCTGTGCTTGCGGTGGATGCCATGCGCGCCCAAGTCAAGGTGCTGGAAACCATGAGCGAGCAGTTACTGGCCGCAGGCAAGATGGTAGGGCGCAAGGGATAGCCCACATCTGAAACAACACCCGTCCAGCACGCAATCCCCATGCGGCTTGCAGGCCGGATAGGCTGGAGAGGCGCATAAACAATGCGCGGTGGGCATGCTCACTTTTTGATTTGTAGATTTATATATATTTGAAGTAATCATTTAGCTTGATCTAGATGTCTTAGCGTCGTAAAGCCGAATTCGCGCATTATTAACATTCTTTTTGCGTAATTCCTGTATTCAATGTAATGGAGAGAAATCATGGGTTTTCAACAAGGCTTAAGTGGATTGAATGCAGCATCTAAATCACTGGATGTCATCGGCAATAATATTGCAAACGCAAACACAGTTGGATTTAAGATGGCGCAAACACAGTTTGCCGACGTGTTTGCCAACTCTCTCAGCGGCGCCGGTGGTAGTAGTGTTGGTATTGGTGTCAAGGTTGCTACGATTGCCCAGCAATTTACGCAAGGAAATATCAGCTCAACCAATAACCCCTTGGATATCGCTATTAACGGAGCGGGATTTTTTAGAATGTCGTCAAATGGGGCGGTGACTTATAGCCGCAACGGACAATTTCAGCTAGATAAAAATGGCGGGATTGTGAATGCGCAAGGCTCGCAGCTAACGGGGTACATTGCGGATACGAACGGTGTACTCTCGACTGGAGCGGCAGTTCCGCTGACGATCAATACGGCTGACATTCCTCCGAAAGAAACGGACATTGTTAACGCTTTGATAAATTTGGACTCACGTAAGAATGTTCCTGGTACCCAGACTCCAGTCACGATACCGCCAGTGATTGTTCCCGTCGCATTTTCGATCACAGACCCATTGTCGTATAGCAACGCGACATCCGTTGCGGTATTTGATAGCTTGGGTAACTCTCATGTATTGCAAACATTCTTTGTCAAGGTTGATCCTGTTACACGGGTTCCACCTGCTGGCACCACAGCTCAATGGGACGTGTTTGCCACCGTGGATGGCGTTCTCATTGCCGGTTTGGGCAGTGGTGCTGGGTCTCCTGCCAACTCAATTGGTAAAATTGGTTTCAATAACGTAGGCAAGCTGACAGGTGCAACCACTCTTGACCCTAGTGCCACTCCGGTAAAACCGAATATGCTGCCTATCGCAGTTCCTGTCATTACCGGTGCGGTTCCGTTAATTTCGACCCCGACTATTGACTTCGATCTAACAGGTAGTACCCAGTTTGGCTCCGATTTTAGTGTCAACGCGATTAAACAAGACGGTTATACCTCAGGCAAATTGTCGAAATTTAGTACCGCAAAAGATGGCACGATTGTGGGTAGTTACACTAATGGAAAAACCGCCGTATTGGGGCAAGTAGCCTTGGCAAATTTTACCAATCCTAATGGCTTGCAATCATCAGGGGATAATCAGTGGACCGAAACTTCTACTTCTGGTCCAGCATTGGTTGGTCCTCCAAGTTCAGGGAGCTTGGGTGTGTTGACTTCAAGTGCCACGGAAGATTCCAATACAGATTTAACTGGTGAGCTTGTCAACATGATTACCGCACAACGTATTTATCAGGCCAATGCGCAAACCATTAAAACGCAGGATCAGGTAATGCAGACTTTAGTGAATTTACGCTAACCATTTAAAGTATGTCTGAACATCTAATTAAAAGCAGCATGTTGGTAAGGAGTGTGCAATGGATCGGTTAATTTATACCGCGATGACAGGAGCGAAACACATTCTGGAGCAGCAGGCAACGACATCGCACAATCTGGCCAATGCCACTACCACTGGCTTTCGTGCGCAGCTCGATTCATTTCGTGCTGTACCTGTGTTGGGCGAGGGCTTGCCCACGCGCGCCTTTGTTGTTGACGCTACGGTCGGTACTGATTTTTCAGCCGGTAGCATGCAAATAACTGGGCGCGAATTAGATGTCGCAATTCAAGGGAAAGGTTGGCTGGTGGTTCAAAAGGCTGATGGTTCTGAAGCATTAACACGTCATGGTAGTTTGAAAGTCAGTGAAAATGGTGTGTTGCAAACGCAGAGTGGCCTCAATGTCATGGGGGATGGCGGTCCTATCACCATTCCACCGGATGTATCGATAGCGCTAGCCAAAGATGGAACAGTGTCGACCGTGCCTAGCGGAAGTAAACCGAATGCGGTTGAGGTGATTGGGCGTTTGAAGTTGGTCAATCCGCCGGAAGACAATCTGGTACGTGGTGATGATGGTTTATTTAAGACTAAAGATGGCACAACAGCGGATGCCGATGCTGCGGTAACTGTTGCTGGTGGCATGTTGGAAGGAAGTAACGTCAATGTTGTGGAATCCATGGTCAGCATGATTAATTTGGCCCGTTCATTTGAAATGCAAATGAAGTTGCTGACGAATGCGGAGAGTAACGCCAATAAAGCCAGTCAGATTCTGACTTTGAGTTGATGGTGGCAGTAGCAAAATAGCGCAATAAACCAAAATAGTTCAAAGTGTTGCCACTGCGGCAAATGGGAGAGTAAAAATGATACGTTCACTATGGATCGCCAAAACCGGACTAGATGCGCAACAGACGCAGATGGACGTGATCACGAATAATCTGGCAAACGTCAGCACGACCGGATTTAAACGGTCACGAGCAGTATTTGAGGATTTGATGTATCAAAACCTGCGCCAGCCAGGTGCACAAAGCTCCCAGCAAACTCAATTGCCATCTGGATTGCAGTTAGGTACCGGCGTTCGTCCAGTCGCTACTGAACGTATATTTACGCAAGGAAATTTACAGCAAACCGGAAACAGTAAAGATTTGGCCATCAATGGACAAGGTTTTTTTCAGGTATTGATGCCAGATGGTGCAACTGCTTACACCAGGGACGGCTCTTTTCAGGTAGATAGCCAGGGGCAGATGGTGACCTCCAGCGGCTTTGTTATTCAACCCGCGATTACTATCCCAGCCAATGCGCAGACCATCACTGTCGGTCGCGACGGCACCGTGTCTGTCACTCAGCCAGGATCAAGTGCCCCGGTGCAGGTTGGCTCTATTCAACTTGCTACCTTCATCAATCCGGCTGGCATGATGGCGATGGGCGAGAATCTGTATGTAGAGACCGCCGCTTCCGGCAATCCGGGTACTAACACACCGGGAACCAATGGCGCGGGCTTGTTGATACAAGCGTCTGTCGAAACCTCTAATGTGAACGTGGCTGAGGAATTGGTTAACATGATACAAACCCAGCGGGCTTACGAAATTAATAGTAAAGCGATTACGACCTCCGATCAGATGTTGCAAAAGTTGTCCCAATTGTAATGATGTTGATTGGTTAATTATCATGAAATTGAAAACTGTTTCGATGTGGTTCTGGATAGCTAGTTTGACTGGTTGTGCCGTTACGCCACCGGCGATCGTGCATCAACCTATGTCTGTGCAGCCGCAATCGGCAAAACCCCAGCGGGAAATGAATGGTGCCATTTTTCAGACGGCATCTTATCGCCCCTTATTTGAGGATGCCAGAGCACGATTGATCGGTGATGTCATGACTGTTTCTATCAGTGAGAAGACCTCCGCAGGTAAAGCCGCGGCCACTTCTGGGAGTAAATCTGGCAATGCCTCATTTTCCGCTCCTACCGTATTGGGCATTCCGGCATCGACCCTTGCTAAAGCTTCTATTTCGACGACTTCATCCAGCAAATTTGATGAAAAAGGTGCTGAAACTGCCAGCAATAGCTTTACCGGGACCATAGGTGTAACGGTGATTGATGTTTTACCTAACGGAAATTTATTGGTGAGTGGCGAGAAGCAGATCGCTTTTGACAAAGGAGCTGAATTTGTACGTTTCTCTGGTGTAGTCAATCCGTTGACTATAGCCGCAGGAAATGTTGTTGCATCGACGCAAGTGGCGGATGCTCGTTTTGAATATCGCTCCACAAGTCATGTTGATATTGCTGAGGCGAACTCCTTATTGACACGGTTCTTCCTGAGTTTTATTCCTTTCTAGTGAAATGCAAAGAGTTAAGTGATGAACGTCTTATCCTATTCGAAATATCCTATTTCTCTCGCTCTTTGCCTGAGCATGTTGCTATCTTTAGCGGCGCCAGAAAGCCGGGCAGAGCGGTTAAAGGATCTGGCCGGGATTCAGGGCGTGCGGCAAAATCAATTGATAGGCTATGGCTTGGTGGTGGGGCTCGACGGCAGTGGTGATCAGACTACGCAGACGCCGTTTACGGTGCAAAGCATCATTAGTATGATGCAACAATTGGGTGTCAGCATTCCGGTTGGTACTAGTTTACAGTTAAAAAATGTCGCAGCGGTGATGGTGACGACATCACTCCCGCCATTTGCTCAGCCTGGTCAAACGTTGGATGTGACCGTCTCTTCAATCGGAAATGCAAAGAGCCTGCGTGGCGGTACTTTGTTGATGACACCGTTAAAAGGTGCGGATAATCAAATTTACGGAATGGCGCAGGGAAATGTACTGGTAGGTGGGGTTGGTGCATCAGCGAATGGTAGTAAGGCGCAGATTAATCACCTGAGTGTAGGTAAAATTTCTTCAGGGGCGACCGTGGAAAGGTCCGTCGCTTCTGCTTTGGGTAATGGCAATATGATCCAGCTAGAACTCAATACCTCTGATTTTTCAACTGCCAGTCGAGTCGTCGAGGCGATCAATAAGCGTTTCGGGGTGGATACCGCTGCCGCGGTCGATGGTCGTGTGATACAGGTGAAAGCGCCTGTCAACAACGATCAGCGCGTGACTTTTTTGGGCGCATTGGAAAATATTGATGTCACCCCCGCGCAGACTGCCGCAAAAGTTATTTTGAATGCACGTACTGGTTCGATAGTGATGAATCAGGCAGTCACGCTGGATACTTGTGCTATTTCGCACGGTAATTTGTCTATCGTGATCAATACTGATAACGCTATTAGCCAACCCAATGCTTTGGCTGGAGGGCAAACAGCTGCCACAGCGAATTCAACTGTTTCGATTGCTAAAGATGCAGGACAGTTGATGGTACTCAAGGCCGGAGCCTCGTTAAGTGATGTCGTAAAGGCATTGAACTCTATTGGTGCAACTCCTCAAGACTTGCTGGCGATTTTGCAAGCAATGAAAGCATCGGGTGCTTTACATGCCGATTTAGAAATTATCTAAGGAAATGTCATGATAGGGCGCGCAGATTTATCAGATAAGTTGGCTTTCGACAGCAAAGGTCTTGATGAATTAAAACAATCTGCTAAAAATAATTCGCCCGATGCGTTGAAGGCTGCTGCAAAACAGTTTGAAGCCTTGTTTATGAATATGATGCTGAAATCGATGCGGCAGGCAGAAAGTAAAGATAGTCCATTTGAAAATGAACAAAGTCGAATGTACACATCTATGCTGGATCAACAATTGTCGCAAAATATGGCGAGTCGTGGAATTGGCTTGGCAGATGCACTGGTACGGCAACTTTCAAACAATGCGGGAAATCAAATTCTTCAACCTGATGCACTCTCCAATAACGCTAATAGTGCTATCGTTGGATTGAATTCGGAAGCGAAAAATTTAAGTGGGATAGATTCTTACCTTACCCAATCGAGCTTTGAAAGACAAATTAAAAGTCCGGTAAGTGCAAGTAGGGCTGTTCCAAATCATGTTCGAGAATTTCAAGAGAAACTATCGGCTCATGCTGAACAGGCAAGTCTTGAAACGGGTATTCCTGCAAAATTTATGCTTGGACAAGCTGCTTTGGAGAGTGGTTGGGGCCGTCGAGAAATTAAAACTTTGGATGGTTCATCTAGCCATAATATTTTCGGCATTAAAGCTACCAGCCAATGGAAAGGGAAAACGGTGGATGCGGTGACGACTGAATATGTTAATGGCGTAGCATCTCGCAAAGTTCAAAAGTTCAAGGCTTATGATTCCTATGGTGACGCCTTTAAAGATTACGCAAAATTACTAACCCGTAATCCTCGCTACGAGAGTGTGATTGCCAACGCCAAAGATGCCACCAGTTTTGCGCACGGGTTGCAGAAGGCAGGTTATGCGACTGACCCAGAATATGCCAATAAGCTCTCAAGAATTATTAAACAAACATTGTCTGCCTAGCGCGGCGGAGCAGTCATTAAAGTTTTCGCTTTATTCCCCGTTAACTTACAAGAGTACTGCTGATAAAGTTAAAGTAAATAGAGCGCACAGAGTGAATAGGTACAATTATGGGTAGCAGCATATTAGGCATCGGACAAAGCGCACTTGCTGCAGCGCAGTTGGGGATCGCCACAACCGGTCATAACATTGCCAACGCATCAACGCCTGGCTACAGCCGCCAAGTTCTGTTGCAAACAGCCTCATCACCGCAAAATTCTGGTGGTTCTTTTGTCGGGACCGGTGTTCAGGTTGGACAGATTACGCGTATCTATAATGATTTTATTGGCCAGCAGGTTAATGCTACTCAATCAACAAAAAATTACGCTGACGCTTATTACAATCAAATTAAACAAATAAATAACCTTGTTGCCGACGCTAGTGCTGGGGTTTCACCTGCGTTACAGGATTTTTTTAACTCAGTACAAAATTTGGCTACGACCCCAAATGGCACGGCTGGTGCTGCGGCTCGGCAATCAGTTTTATCAACCGGGGCTGCGTTAACGTCGAGGCTCCAGGGTTTGCAAGGGCGACTGGATCAGCTTAATGACGGGGTCAATACTGAAATTCAGGATTCGATTGGTTCTATCAATAGCTATGCGAGCCAGTTATCTGAACTGAATCAAACCATAGAACGAGCCGCGAGTGTTGGCGGCGCTCCCAATGATTTGTTGGACCAGCGTGACAATCTTGTTACTGAACTGAGTAAATTAGTGAATGTTTCTGTGATTCCGCAAGGACCAAAAGTAAACATTTTTATGGGCAATGGGCAACCACTGGTTTTAGGAGAAAAAGCCTATACCTTGCAAGCAACAAGTTCCTTGACCGATCCATCAAGAGTTGAAGTTGCCTACGAAAATAATGGCACCTTAGTGCAACTTCCAGAATCTAGCCTAACTGGCGGCAAGTTGGGAGGCCTATTCAGTTTTCGTGCGAATACTCTAGATGTCTCTCAAAATTCTTTAGGCAGAGTGGCAATAGGATTAGCGACTGCTTTCAACGAGCAGCATAAGTTGGGACAAGATCTTAATGGCAAACTTGGGGGCGATTTTTTTAATGTCGGAACTCCAATATCTTTGCCAAGCAGCGCTAATAGCGATACATCCATTAATATCTCCGCCTCTATTTCTGATGTTGGTGCCTTAACTACCAGCGATTATCGTGTTCAGTATCTGGCCGGTAATTATAAAATTACTCGCGTGTCAGATGGCGGCGGGCCTACACCTGCGCTATCCCCAACCTTGCCAGTCGTTTTTGATGGGATTACCTTTTCACCGCCGCCAGCTCCTCCTGCGGCGCAACCGGTTAATGGCGATGAATTTCTGGTTCGTCCGACAGCAAATGGTGCTACAAATTTTGGCGTCGCCATATCAGATACATCTAAAATTGCCGCTGCTACACCCATTTCCACTTCATTTCCGAGTACCAATACCGGTAGTGGCAAATTGACTGCGGGAGCGGTTAGCTCTCTAGTTGCGACAAAAAGCACCTCTTTGACGGCAACGATTAGCACGGCTACCGTTGATGACTCCTATGTCGGTTCCACCTTAGCTTCTCCAGTTACCTTGAACTTTACGTCTCCGGCGAATACTTTGTCTGGATTTCCTGCTGGAGCAACGGTTTCTGTTAAAGTTGGTGGCACCACTACTAACTATCCGCCTCCTGCGACGGTGCCTTATTCCAGCGGCGCAACGATTAGTTTTAGCGGTGTCAGTTTTGTTATTAAAGACGGCGGATCACCTCCTTCAGGCGGAGATACCTTTACGTTAGCAGCATCTGTACCAGTAACGCCAAGCACGCTAACCTTCAATGCTCTTAGTAAAACTTTGTCCGGCTTCCCTGCCAGCGCGAACGTAACTGTTACGAACGGAAGTACATCGACAACTTATCCGGCAGGATCTGCAGTGCCTTATACCGAAGGTGCAACGATTAGTTATGAAGGCATCAGTTTTGCACTGTCCGGCTCACCCGCAAATGGCGATGTATTTAATGTCAGTCAGAATGCAAGTGGTTCTGGTGATAATCGCAATGCCTTGTTACTTTCAAAATTACAAACTCAAAATACTTTGGGGAATAATTCCACCAGTTTTCAAGGTGCATATGCTCAGTTCGTAAGTCTGGTGGGTAATAAGACACATGAAATCGAGATAACCAATGCGTCAGAAACAAAATTGCTGGCGCAAGCAGTGCAAGCACAGCAATCCGAGTCTGGAGTTAATTTAGATGAAGAAGCTGCCAATTTACTTCGCTATCAACAGGCTTATCAGGCTGCTGGTAAATTAATGCAAATTGCCAGTCAATTATTTGATACCTTGTTGGCTATAGGAAGGTAGGATTTTATTATGCGTATTAGTACAAGCACGATCTACGAAACTGGCGGATCAAGAATCAGTGATCTGCAGGTTGGATTGAATCGAACTCAACAGCAGATTGCCGCTGGTCGCAAGATATTAACTCCGTCTGATGATCCGGTTGGATCTGCTCGTGCACTCGTTATTACTCAAGCAGATTCTGTGAATGATCAATATGCAGTCAATCGTAAGAGCGCAAAAAATAGCTTGAGTATTGCGGAAAGTACTTTGAGTGGTGTTACCTCTGTATTGCAAAATGTAAAAACGCGGATAGTGAGTGCGGGCAGTGGTATTTTAACCGACACTGAACGTGGTTTTATAGCCAATGAGTTACAGGGCGATATGGAGCAGTTGCTGGGCCTGGCGAATTCTACTGACGGAACAGAAAGCTATCTTTTTTCAGGTTTTTCGTCGACTGTCGCACCTTATTCTAAGACTCCTGGTGGTGCAACATATAATGGTGACCAAGGGCAACGATATTTGCAGGTAGATACCTCGCGTCAACTTCCTTTAAGTGACGTGGGTTCAGCTATTTTTGGAAATATCAGAACCTCGAATGGGCAATTTAATACCGTTGCCAATCCCTCTAATTTGGGAACGGCAGTTGCCACTGCCACTATCGATGTTGCAACCGCAGGTAGTTTGACGGGGAATAATTACGAAATTAGTTTTGATAGTACTGCAGCTAATTTCACCATTACTAACAAGACGACAGGGGCCGTCGGGCCAAGCACTTCAATTGCTGGTCCCGCAATTCCTTTTGAGGGAATTGCTGTGACGTTGACAGGGGTGCCCGCGTCAGGAGATCGTTTCTCTGTTCAACCGGGTAATCAAAATATTTTTGAAACGCTGACAGATCTGATTAATACGCTTAAAACACCGGCGAATAATTCCGCAGCAAAACTGGACTTGGCCGCTGGCCTTGCGCAAGCAAACAATAATCTCGATAAATCTTTAAATAATGTACTGACATCAAGAACGCAATTTGGCACTAGCCTTAAAGAAATTGATGATTTGGATAATGTCGGAGACAGCACTAGTCTGAGTTATAAACAAGAATTGTCTCAGATACAAGATCTTGATTATGCTAAAGCGATCACGGAACTGAATCAGCAGCAAGTTACATTGCAAGCCGCTCAGCAATCATTCGTCAAAACATCATCGTTGTCTTTGTTTAATTATATTAATTAATCCTCTGATCAGGCTGAGTGCGCTACATCTGGAATGGCAACTCAGCCTGATCTGTCATAGTTAATTCAAATTAAGAATACTTTGGCAATTTCTGCCTCGATTAGTCTTGCAACCGCCAAGACTCTGGCATCTTGTTTTGCCACGCCGGCAATACTTAATCCTACTGGCAAGCTACCAGGTTGATGGCAGGGGATGGAAATGGCACAGCCATCCAAAATATTAATCGCAGCTGTATTTCTTAATAATAAATTATTCGCCTGTGAAAAAGCTTCATCCGATGCTTCAAGTTCCGCGATGACGGGCGCAACAATGGGCACCGTAGGCATAAGCACCGCATCAAATGGAGCAAACTCATTCTGCATGGCGGCTATCCAGCGCTTGCGCTCAGTAAGTAAATGAATATATTCATTCGCCATCATAGGGGCACCGAGCTGAATTCTTTTTGCGACTCGGGAATCGTATTCGTGTTCACGCTCCGCTATTAATTTTTGATGCCAAGAATAGGCTTCGGCACCTGAAAATCCTGCTATTGCGCGATATTCTGACAATAGGCTCATGGGGACATGAATAATATTGGCCCCAGCGTTTGATAATAACGTCAAAGTAGCTGCAAACGAATTGGCGACATGATGATCCAACTCCTCTAGCATCAATGTTTGTGGTACCGCCAGGCGCAGCCCCTTGATTGATAGCATTGGAATCGTTAACACATCATCTGCAATGATGCGATCCATTAAAATACAGTCATCCACTGTGCGTGCTATCGCGCAAATGGTGTCAAGGGAAATTGAAAGAGGAATCGAGCCTGTTGTCGGCACACGTTTTGCTGTTGGTTTGAACCCGCTTAAACCGCACAGTGCAGCCGGGATGCGGATTGATCCACCGGTGTCAGAGCCGATTGCCGCAATACACAAACCTGTTGCCACCGAGACTGCCGCGCCGGATGATGAGCCGCCGGGAATCCGGTTGACTGTCTGATCAGCAGGATTGGAGGGAGTACCATAATGGGGATTAAGACCCACTCCAGAATAGGCAAATTCAGTCATATTCGTTTTGCCTAAGATGGCGGCGCCAGCCTGTCGAAGCCGTTTTACTGCCTGTGCATCTTCTTTAGCTGGTGGCGCATCTCTTAGTGCAATAGATCCGGCTAGGGTCGTTTCGCCGGCCACATCTAGCAAATCTTTGATGGAGACCGGCAAGCCTGCAATCGGAGATAAGGGATGCATGCCGATACGGCGTAAAGTATCGGCATGCATGGCCGCAGCTAATGCTGACTCGGGATAAAGCTTGGTGAAGATAGCGTGAGTTTGTCCGGCAACTTCAAGACTGGCTTCAATCAGTGCTTTACGAGAGTAGGATTGAAGTGCATTAATTGATTTCGAATTGATTGGCTTCATACTCAAATGATGGGTTGAATTGATGTAAATTTACGCAGAACTCTGAATAATGTATTTTTAACCGTAGTATGCAGCTTATGTTACGTTTATTTTTTAATGTCCAGTGCAAACTAATAGCGTACTACCAGAAGAAGTTTTCGTCTCGAATATATAAGATACTTCATGACATTCGAAGTAACTAAATATTTTCCAATTTCATCATTTTTTAGATAATGTGGCGCTATCTTAGCGTCATTGATTGATCGTGCTGGAGCGCAAGCAGGCATCAAGGTATAATCGCGTTTTCTGATTCACCCCGCGATGTGGCGGCTATCTTGGTGTAGTGCTGCACACTTTACGGAACATAAAAGCGCGTATTTTCGCACCATACGCCGTTACAAATCCTCGCAATAGGCTAGCTATTGCTGTGGTTTGTGCCCAGTTTGGCACGAATGGCCATCGCTTTTATTTGCCACGTTAAGTATGCCGCACCACACTGGCTGATACGCCAGCGCATTGCCTCAACTACTCTCTCGCCATGTTGATATTGCCAGGCTCCAATGCCTTGTCTGCTTTTCGTACCCAAGGTCTACTCTCTCGTTTGCACGCTGTCGATAGCAACGTCGTCGGAGTGACTGCAAGGTTTTGCCATTTTATTGAAACAGCGACACCGCTTATTCAGGACGATATTGACCGCCTAAACGCCTTGCTGACATATGGCGATGCCTTTACCGGCACAGAAGACGGTGATAGTTTTGTTGTCATCCCGCGCTTTGGGACGATTTCCCCTTGGGCCAGCAAGGCAACTGATATCGCGCACAATTGTGGCATGCATCAAATTAAGCGTATAGAGCGTGGTGTGCAGTATTTTGTTCAAGTCAAGAGCGGCTTGCTAGGCGGGGCCAAAAAACTCGCAGAAACATCCAAACAGGGCGTGATCGCCTTGTTGCATGACCGCATGACAGAAATGGTTTTGCCTGATGTTAATGCTGCCAGTGGATTGTTTACCGAACTTGAAGCCAAGTCTCTAGAGTTCGTTGATGTGCTGGTCGGCGGTAAAGACGCTTTATTATCGGCAAATAGTACCTTGGGGCTGGCGTTGTCGGATGATGAAATTGACTATCTGGTCAATGCTTTCACCAGCGCCAAGCGCAATCCTACCGATGTCGAGTTGATGATGTTTGCTCAGGCAAACAGTGAACATTGCCGGCATAAGATTTTTAATGCCGACTGGACTATCGATGGCGTTGAGCAGGATATCTCCCTGTTCGGCATGATCAAAAACACCCATTTACTGCAACCTAAGGGCACCATCGTTGCGTATAGCGATAATTCTTCTATTATGGAAGGCGCGGTCGTCAGCCGTTTTTACCCAAACGGCGCAGCTAAGGGTAATGAATACCAGACGTCGGTCGAATTGACACATACCTTAATGAAGGTCGAGACGCATAATCACCCGACGGCAATTTCACCGTTTCCTGGTGCCTCTACCGGCGCCGGTGGCGAGATCCGTGATGAAGGTGCAACTGGCCGTGGCGCCAAGCCAAAAGCGGGCCTGACAGGCTTTACTGTGTCTAACCTGATGCTGCCAGATGCGCCGCAGCCATGGGAAAACACGCGCGATGTCCTGAGTTCTGCTGTCAATTCGGCTAGCGCAACGGCGGTTTACGGCAAGCCCGATCGCATCGCTTCTCCATTGCAAATCATGCTGGAAGGCCCACTCGGTGGCGCCGCTTTCAATAATGAATTTGGTCGCCCGATCTTGGGTGGATATTTCCGCACTTACGAGCAAAATGTCGGCGGTACGGTACACGGGTATCACAAGCCCATCATGATCGCTGGTGGTATTGGCAATATCTCTGACAAACACACGCATAAAAACGACTTGCCGGTTGGCAGCCTGCTGATACAACTTGGCGGTCCGGGTATGCGTATCGGCATGGGCGGCAGTGCCGCATCCTCGATGGCGACCGGTACCAATACTGCCGATCTGGATTTTGATTCTGTACAACGCGGTAATCCGGAGATGGAGCGGCGCGCCCAGGAAGTCATTAATTCTTGCTGGCAAATGGGTGACGATAATCCGATTTTGTCGATTCATGACGTTGGTGCCGGTGGCTTGTCGAACGCCTTCCCGGAAATCACCAATGACGCCAAGCGCGGCGCGATTTTTGATTTGCGCAAAGTGCCCTTGGAAGAAAGCGGCATGGCGCCCAAAGAAATCTGGAGTAACGAGTCGCAAGAGCGTTATGTGCTCGGGATTGCACCAGAGAGCCTGCCACTGTTTCAATATCTCTGCGAGCGTGAGCGCGCCTTGTTTGCCGTAGTCGGCACCGCGACGGAAGAGCGGCAACTCAAAGTGATCGACTCTGAACAAGGCAACACACCGGTCGATATGCCTATGGATGTCTTGCTCGGTAAGCCGCCTAAGATGCACAGGGACGTCAAACACGTAGAGATTAATTTTCCTGCCATCGATTTGACCGGCATGGATTTGCTGGAGGTAAGCCAGCGCGTCTTGAGCCTGCCTACCGTCGGCGACAAGTCATTCCTGATCACTATCGGTGATCGCACGGTTGGTGCCACGTCGGTACGTGATCAGATGGTTGGTCCGTGGCAAGTGCCGGTAGCCGATTGCGCCGTCACCGCCATGAGTCTCGAAGGCTATCTGGGCGAGGCCATGTCCATGGGCGAACGCACACCGCTGGCGGTCATCAATGCCGCCGCCTCCGGCCGTATGGCGATCGGCGAAGCGATTACCAATATTGCCGCCGCAGCGATCAAAGATATTTCCGATATTAAATTGTCCGCCAACTGGATGGCCGCCTGCGGTCAGCCAGGCCAGGATGCCGCTTTGTTCGATACCGTTAAAGCCATCGGTATGGAACTCTGCCCGGCGCTGGGAATCAGTATTCCGGTCGGTAAAGATTCACTCTCCATGCGCACTACCTGGAAGGATGAGGGGCAAGATAAATCAGTGACTTCACCGGTTTCGCTGATTATTTCTGCCTTTGCGCCGGTACATGACGTGCGTAAATCGCTGACTCCGCAAATCAAGCTCGATGCCGGTGATACCAGCCTGATTTTGATTGATCTGGGGCGTGGTAAAAACCGTCTCGGCGCATCCTGTTTTGCGCAAGTCATGCAAAAGCTGGGCGATCAGACGCCAGACGTCGATAGCGCAGAAGATTTAACAGCATTCTTTGCTGCGATTCAGCAACTGAACAGTGAAGATAAATTGCTGGCGTATCATGATCGTTCTGACGGCGGCTTGTATGCCACCTTATGCGAAATGGCTTTTGCCGGTCGCAGTGGCCTGGCGATTAATCTCGATATCCTGACCATGGAAAGCGAACACGCGGCCGATCAGGGCGATGCTAAAAACTGGGCCGGGCAAGTGGCCGAACGACGCAATGACATGACTTTGCGCGCCCTGTTCAGCGAAGAGTTAGGCGCGGTGATCCAGATTCGTACCGAGCAACGTTCAGAAGTCATGGATGTCTTGCGGGCGCATAACTTGGGCGCGTGTAGCCATATTATCGGTAAGCCAAATGCCAGCGATACAATAGAATTTGCCCGTGACGCCAGACAGATTTACCGCCAGTCGCGCAGCAGCCTGCACCAGATCTGGAGTAAGACCAGCTGGCAAATCGCCCGCATGCGCGATAACCCGGCGTGTGCCGATGCCGAATATGCCCGTTTGACGGACCTGACTGATCCGGGTATGCAACCTAAACTCAGCTTTGATCCACAACTCGATATCGCTGCACCGTACATCAACAGCGGCGTACGTCCTAAGATCGCTATCTTGCGCGAGCAAGGCGTAAATTCACATATTGAAACTGCCTATGTGATGCATAAGGCCGGCTTCACTGCGGTCGACGTGCACATGAGCGATCTGATCGCCGGACGTGCCCGTTTGGCCGACTTTAAAGGCTTGATTGCCGTCGGTGGCTTCTCCTATGGCGACGTGCTGGGAGCGGGTGAGGGCTGGGCAAAAACGATCTTGTTCAATGCCATGATGGCCGAGCAATTCTCAGAATTTTTCCATAGGACAGACACCTTTGGCTTGGGTATTTGCAATGGCTGCCAGATGATGAGTAATCTGAAATCCATTATCCCCGGCGCCACCGCATGGCCGAAATTCACCAAAAACAAGTCGGAGCAATTTGAAGGCCGCTTCGCCATGGTCGAGGTGATGGAATCTGCCTCTATCTTCATGCAAGGCATGGCCGGTACACAAACCCCGATCGCCATCGCGCATGGTGAGGGCTTTGCCGATTTCTCTACCACCGGCGATATCAAGGCGGCGCAAGTAGCCATGCGTTTCGTGAATAACCAAGGTCAGGCGACGGAAGCTTATCCGTACAATCCTAACGGTTCACCGCTAGGGATTACCTCGGTCACCAATGAAGATGGCCGTTTTACCGTACTGATGCCGCATGCAGAGCGCGTATTCCGCTCGGTGCTGCATTCCTGGCACCCAGAAGGATGGGGTGAGGATGCACCATGGATGCGCATGTTCAGAAACGCACGCCATTGGGTCGGTTAAGTTGGTAGATGGATGTAAAAAATCCCGCGCTATTTAGCTAGCGCGGGATTTTTTTTGTGTTCAAGCTTGATTAAACCTTGAGGCGTTTTCCGGTCTTATTTTTTAAGATTATTTGCGGCCAGTTTTTGCCGTTGCGGGCTTTGCTTTGGCCGAACGATAAGCCAAGGCAGGTCGCACGGCCGGATTGCTCACTGTGCTGCTTGGCTTGCCATGTGCAGCAGGTTTTTTTCCATAGGTATTCATTTTCGGCGCCATCGTCCGTGCAGGATTGCTGGCGCTGCCAGCTGCCTGGCCTGTCGTTTTGAGTGCGGCTTTCCCTGTTTTGATGCCAGTTGCCGTTCCGTTTGCCGCCACTACTGGCAAAGCTGGCGGGCGCGAGGAAATCAGATGTTTTTCGCTGCTGCCGATTAAGTCGGCCCGGCCCATGCGCAACAAACCTTCACGCACCATTTCCCAGTTTTCTGGCGCATGGTAGCGCAGCAAGGCTTTGTGGAACTTGCGGATTTTTCCTGAACGGGCCGTTTCTACCACTTCCGAATCCTGCGTCACCTTTTTAAGCGGGTTTTTACGCGAGTGATACATGGTCGTCGCCAGCGCCATCGGGGTTGGCATAAAGGTTTGCACCTGATCGAGCTTGAAATCGTTTTTCTTGAGCCACAAGGCCAGATTTACCATGTCTTCATCGGTGGTGCCTGGATGCGCCGCGATGAAGTAAGGGATCAGGTATTGCTCTTTACCTGCCTCTTTGGAATACTTGTGAAACATCGCCTTAAATTCATCATACGCACCGATGCCAGGCTTCATCATCTTGGATAAAGTCCCGGCTTCGGTATGCTCAGGGGCGATTTTTAACAGGCCGCCGACATGGTGCGTGACCAACTCTTTGACATATTCCGGCGAACGTACTGCCAGGTCATAACGCAAGCCAGAGCTGATCAGGATTTTTTTTACGCCGGGCACCGCGCGCGCCTTGCGGTACAGTGAAATCAGCTTGCTGTGATCGGTTCCCAGATTGCTGCAAATGGATGGATACACGCAAGACAAGCGGCGGCAAGTTTCCTCGATTTTTTTATCCTTGCAGGCGAGCCGGTACATGTTGGCGGTTGGTCCGCCCAAATCAGAAATCGTGCCGGTGAAGCCCTTGGTCTTGTCGCGAATTTCTTCAATCTCGCGCAAGATCGACGGCTCGGAACGGCTTTGGATAATCCGTCCTTCATGCTCGGTAATCGAGCAAAAAGTGCAGCCGCCAAAGCAGCCGCGCATGATATTGATGGAAAAACGGATCATCTCCCATGCCGGGATGCGCGCCTTGCCATAGCTAGGGTGGGGCGCACGCGCGTATTCGCGGTCGTACACGCCATCCATTTCATCCATTGCCAGCGGCAACGGTGGCGGGTTAATCCAGACATCGCGCTCGCCATGGGCTTGTGACAGCGCCTTGGCATTACCCGGATTGGCTTCCAGATGGAACACCCGCGAGGCATGCGCATACATCACCAGATCATCCTTGATCGCTTCAAACGAGGGCAGGCGAATCACGGTTTTATTGTGCTTGTCGCGCAGCATGGCTTGCCGCTCTTCACGGCTCATGATGCGTACCGCTTGCTGTTTTACGACGTCTGCGACTGGATCTGCCGCAGTCGTATTGGCACCGTCACCGGTGGCACATTTCGCCTCTTTTTCCGGCATCATTTCGTAAGGATTGGTATGTCCCTCGATTTTGCCCGGCGTATCCATCTTGGTTGAATTGATCTCTACCCAGTCTGCGTCAGGCAGCCAATTTGGCGGCGTCATGAAGGCAGTGCCGCGTAAATCGCGGATCGCCTTGATCGGCTCGCCGGCGGCCAATCGATGGGTCAGGTCGACCAGCGCCCGTTCGGCATTGCCGAACAATAAAATATCGGCTTTAGAATCTGGCAGCACCGAGCGCTTCACTTTGTCTGACCAATAATCGTAATGCGCAATGCGGCGCAAACTCGCTTCAATGCTGCCGATCACCACATTGACTTCCGGGAAGGCTTCACGCGCACGCTGTGCATACACGACTACCGCGCGATCCGGGCGCTTGCCTGGTTCGGCGTCCGGGGTGTAGGCATCGTCAGAACGTATCTTGCGGTCAGCCGTATACCGATTTACCATCGAATCCATATTGCCGGCGGTAATGCCAAAATACAGATTTGGCCGACCCAAGGCGCGAAATGCCTCGGCCGAATGCCAGTCTGGCTGGCTGATAATTCCGACCCGAAAACCCTGCTGTTCCAGTAAACGCCCGACCAAGGCCATGCCGAAGCTGGGGTGATCAATATACGCATCGCCAGTGATTAAAATGACATCGCAACTTTCCCACCCCAGCACGTCCATTTCGGCACGCGACATAGGTAAAAACGGCGCAGCATTGCTGCCGCCGACTTCGGGACGATAACGGGGAAACGAGAATAGGTTTTGCGGGAGAGGATTCATGGGCGCGATTGTACCGGAAATGGCCAATCTTCGTGCTAAGGCCTTGATATTGCGGAGTATTTTAATTAAATGACTATTTTCTTGCGCGCGACTCAGCATCGCATTCAAGATTGGACGCGGGAGTGTGGCCCAAATCTTGAAAAGAATGTTGAAAGAATGTTGAAAAGTGCCTGCCCGCTCACGCATATCCCATGCGGCTTTCCAGCCTATGTGCTTGGAGAACCGCATGGGATATGCGTGTCCGGCCTATGTCTTGTTGAGTTTTTCACTCAGGTTCGCAGCGCGGCAGGTTCTGCATCGGAGCGCTGATCAAAGAAATGTTCGCTCCCTGATCAGCTTTCAAGAGCTATGCCGCTAGTCTGGTTTCCCGCGCCCCGGCATCCCGATTCAAAGCGTTGACTATCGCCAGTATCGTCGCCGCGACCGCATTGTCATCGATTCCCACGCCAAATCGCGTGATGCCGTCGTTGCTGCGCAGCTCAATATAGCAGGCTGTTTTGGCTTGCTGGTCGACCGTTACGGCATGCTGATGCTGGTCCATGATGCTGATTTCTTGTCCTATTGTTTGAAAGGCCTGCACGATGGCATCGAGTGTGCCACAACCTGCACCGTGCAGCGCTTGTGGCTGTGCGTGGTGCAGCAGATCGATGCTCAATTGTAAATGCGCAGGATCAGATGACGGTGTTCTGTGTTCCAGAATGTGATGGGCTTGATAGGCGTAAGTCGCTGCGGTAGCCGGGGATGTACCCAGATACTCTTGGCAGAAAATGGTATGGATAGCGTTTGCCGTCATTTCTTGGCCACTTCGGTCGGCTGCGGCTTGTACCGCACGGCTGAACTCGATTTGCAGGCGGCGCGGCAAGACCAGGCCGTATTCCTGTTCCAATAAAAATGCCATGCCGCCTTTGCCCGACTGGCTGTTGACGCGTATCACGGCGTCATAGCTGCGGCCAAGATCAGCCGGATCGATAGGCAAGTACGGTACTTCCCAGAGGGTGTCCTTGGCTTGTTGGGCCAAGCCTTTTTTTATCGCGTCCTGATGCGAACCGGAAAACGCGGTAAACACCAGATCGCCCACATACGGATGGCGCGGGTGCACCGGCAATTGATTGCAGCTTTCGACACATTGCCTGACGGCGTCAATGTCAGAAAAATCGAGTCCCGGAGAGACGCCCTGGGTATACAGATTCAGGGCCAGGGTAACCAGATCGACGTTGCCGGTGCGCTCGCCATTGCCGAACAGGCAGCCTTCTACCCGATCCGCTCCCGCCATGATGGCCAGTTCGGCTGATGCTACGGCAGTGCCGCGGTCATTGTGCGGATGCACGCTGAGGATGATGGCGTCGCGTCTGGCCAGATGGCGGTGCATCCATTCAATCTGATCGGCATAAATATTCGGTGTGGCGCACTCGACGGTGGTCGGTAAATTGATGATCATCTTGCGTGCGGGGCTGGGTTGCCAGATCGCGGATACCGCATCACAGACTTCTTTTGAAAAATCCAGCTCTGCCATGCTGAAGGTTTCTGGTGAATATTCAAATACCCATTCGGTCTCGGGGCGCTGGTCGGTCAATTGTTTTATCAGGCGTGTGCCATTGCAGGCAATGGCCTTGATCTCTTCACGCGACATATTAAACACGATGCGCCGGAAAGCGGGGGCGATCGGATTGTACAGATGCACGATGGCGCGCCGGGCGCCTTGTACCGACTCTATGGTGCGACGGATTAAGTCTTCACGCGACTGTGTCAGCACCTCGATGGTGACGTCGTCTGGGATACGATTTTCGGTGATCAATTTGCGCACGAAATCAAAATCGGTATCGGATGCGGAAGGGAAGGCGACTTCAATTTCTTTGATGCCGATGTGGACCAGCATTTCAAAGAATCGCAATTTTTTAGCCGCGTTCATCGGCTCTATCAAGGCCTGATTGCCATCGCGTAAATCGGTACTCATCCAGATCGGCGGCTGGCTGATTATTTGGTCCGGCCAGGTTCGGTCAAGCAGCTGTATGGCAGGAAAAGGGCGGTATTTGTTTGACGGAGTAGGTGACATCACGTGCTTCTTTCTTGTAATAAACGTCGGCTCGCCATAGCGTGAAATTACACTAGGTCAGAGCGGATAAATTCAAAATGGGGGGAAGTGGCAAACAGGCTAACCGGCGGCCACATGAAGCTAACGCAAGGCCAGTTAACCGGTCAGTAATCGCAGTAGTGCCAGTAGCGTCAGTAGGGTTACTGATAAAGTGGATTCTGCCTGCGACGAACGGGCAAAGAACATCGTAGCGACAGCGGCGCCAGAGATGTTCGTTACAGGGTTCGTGATGCAATGCATATTGCGCTTTTTAATAAGAGTTAGCCGCTGGCTAACTCGGATGATGCTGGTGGGTGATTCGAGAGATAAAACGATGTTGCCGATGTTGCTACTGGTGATTATTTACCTAGTAGCGTTGCCAGTAGCGCTAGCAGAGTTAGCAGCATCCATGCCGAAGACGCCAGCAGCAGGTTTTTCCTGGCGCGGGTCATTGATGAGGCAGTAGATGTGATCGATGTAGAAGACATGATTTGACTATAAATGAACTTTGGGTGTTGCGTCAAGCAGAGCAGTCAAGGCGGGCATTAAACCCGCCGATTTTAGTCGACGGGTAGCGGCTTAATTGTTCGGCTTAATTGTTCGGCTTAATTATTCAGCTTAATTTTTTAGCCTTTGACTTGCAGTTCGCTTTGGATGTCTTTTACACCCTCAATCACTGCCACCATTTTGACGACGCGATCACCAGCTGCGGCAGACGGTATAGCGCCAGTCAGGATAACAACACCGCCTTTGGTGGCAACATTAATCTTCAGCGCAGAGACTTCTTTATCCGATACCAGAGCACGCTTTACTTTGGCAGTAATCACTGAATCTTCTATTGCGACCGCTGCTTTCTGGGTCATGCTTGGTGCTTCAGCTTGCGCGATCGCCACCGGTGCGGCAGCGAAGGAAGTGACGGCGCTCATAGATAAAATGGCGACCGTGATGGCAGACAATACAGGGGCGATCAGTTTACGTTTTTGCATGGTAAATCCTTTTAAGTTTCAGGTTTAAAGCAACGTCGTATTGGCGCTACTGTTTAAACTTACTGCACAGACCATGTCACCTGTATAAAAACTGTTTATATTCAATGGCTTATCAGTAATGCAAGGCGAATTTTCTAGTAAATAGACAGGTCTTATCGAAAAAATGTCGGGTTGTGACGACAGGTAAAAAACACAAAACCGTAAGCCATTGATTTTTAAATGCTTATTGCTGTCGCTCACCAGCGACAGCCTCGCCATCGCCCCTGAACAGGCTCGCTGTTAATTCGTGTTTTTGTAGCAAACGGTAGAATTCGGTGCGGTTACGATCTGCCAGTCTTGCAGCATCAGACACGTTGCCGTCGGTGAGTTTTAATAGTTGTATCAGGTAGTCACGTTCAAATTTTTGTTTTGCCTCGGTATAGCTCAACACCTCTAAAGATGGCACCCTTAATGCGCGTTGCACTAACGATAGCGGTATCAGTGGCGCGGTGGCGAGAGCACAAACTTGTTCGACTACATTATGCAATTGGCGCACATTACCTGGCCACGGGGCCGCCATCAGCGCAGCAAGCGCATCCGGGGCGAAACCGTGAATCCGTTTCTGGTATTTTTCTGTCAGTGTCTGGCGAAAATGGTTCGCAAGTAGCGCAATGTCTTCGCGCCGTTCTGCCAGCGATGGCAGCGTCAGCGTAACGACATTGAGCCGGTAGTAAAGATCTTCACGGAACTGGCCCTCGCGCATCGCACTATCGAGGTCGCGATGGGTGGCCGACAGTATCCGTACATCGATACTGGTCGCCTGATCGGCACCCACCTGCCGGACTGATCGCTCCTGCAATACCCGCAATAATTTCACTTGCAAAGGAAGGGGCATGTCGCCAATTTCGTCTAAAAATAAGGTGCCGCCATTAGCGGATTGAAACAGCCCATGCCGATGGGTAATAGCACCAGTGAATGAACCTTTCACGTGGCCAAACAATTCTGACTCAAGCAATTGCTCTGGTATGGCACCGCAATTGACGGCGATGAAAGGCGCTTTTGCCCTGGGGCTGGCGCGATGTATTGCGCGCGCCAGCAATTCTTTACCGGTGCCACTTTCGCCTTGGAGTAAAACACTGGCATCCGTGCTTGCCACCAGCCTGGCTTCCGCCAGCATGTCGGCCATACGCTGGCTACGGCTGATTAACTCGGCACGCCAGGTCTCATCCTTATTCGTATTGGCAGGATAGGTACCGCTCAAGCTCAATGCATGTGCCACCTTATCTAGCAAGACATGACCATCGAAGGGTTTGGTCAGATAGGCATAGGCACCGCGTGAGGTCGCTTCAACCGCATCCGGTATCGTGCCGTGTGCGGTCAGCAGTATGACCGGCAACGCTGGATGTTGGCTGCGTATATCATTAAACAAGGCCAAGCCATCACGGCCAGGCAGACGTATATCGCTGATAACCAAGGCGGGCATTTCTATCGCCATCCTGGTCAGCGCCGCTTCGGCACTATCAACAGCAGTGACGCGATAGCCGGCAGCGCTTAGACGCATTGAGATGAGCGTCAATAGATCGGGATCGTCATCGACCAATAAAATAGGGGCTTGGTGATTGATTGTGCTCATGGCTTCTTTTTATCGTAAATTTTTACTGTTTAACTTCAGCGTTCGGTGGTGGGAGCACGAGGTTGCCATTGCTTGGGTTGCGGGATCTTGACGGCAACTGACGCTCTATCGCTTTTAAGTCTTCCAGTTTTTGGTTTAACTGTTCTGCGCGACGCTGCAGCTCTTTGACTTGTTGATTTTGTTTTTCGATGTTGTCATCCAGTCGGCGCCATTCACCATAGTTATTGCTCAGTAAAAAGGCCAGCGGCTTGATTTTTTCGGCCTCCGCTTCACTTGATTTAAGAATGCCGTCCAAGATCACTTGGGCGCGAAGCAGATCGCTATTTCCGCGCAGGAACCCGAGAACGATGGCTTTTTGCATATCGTGATAGTGTCTCTTGAGAGACGGCGTGGACGCATTTAAATCGGCCATGAGTTTTGCCAGCTCAGCTTGCGGCAAAGCGCGTGTTTTCTTGTAGTACGCCAATAAATCGTCAGTTTCAGTTGTCACGCTCTGTTCCGCTGGCACACGCGTTGCAACTGTTGGTCGTTCTGGTGCTGCAGGTACCGTATTGCATGCCGCCAGTAGGGTGCATAGGCAGCATACTCCACTGAGGTAAGAGAATAGGGGGCGATGGGGCAACGACTTAATGTTCATAGGGTAATTCAATCCGAAAGTGGGCACCTGTATTCGTCTGTAATAGACGTATTTTTCCGCCATGCGCAACGATGTATTCTTCGACGATAGACAAACCAATACCATTGCCACTGCGAGCGCCAGATGCTTGTCTGATACCTTGATAAAAGGGGTCAAAAATACGCGCCGCGTCAGATGTTGCAACGCCAGGCCCCTGGTCTATACAATCAATACACAATTGATTGTTGATGGTGTCAATCATGAAACGGATTGTTCCATCAAGAGGGCTAAAACGGATAGCGTTGGCGAGTAAATTTGCCAAGGAAATACCTAATTTTTCGGCATCGGCAAGAATACTTCCGACATGACCGGGCGCTTCGATCAGGTCCACTTGCAGCCCGCGAGACTGCCATTGCAAGCGCTGATCGTCAATGACCGTATGTAATAGGTATGTCGGGTTGACAGGCGATAGGTGCAGCTGATGGGCATCAAACGCGGCGGCGTTATAGCGCAGTAAATCCTCAATCTGGGTTTGCAGTGAAGCCGTGTTCTGGCGCAAGATGCGCGCAATGTCACGTTGCTGGTGTGATAGCGTGCCGACTACCTCGTCTTCCAATAGTGCGACACCTTCTCGTAGTGCCGCCAGTGGCGTTTTCAATTCGTGCGAGATGTGTCGCAAAAATCGCGCCTTGTCTGCTTCCAGATCTGCCAGTCGCAGGCGCAACCACTCTAGTTGTTGTCCTAGCTTACGCAAATCGGCCGGACCGCTCACGTCTATCGTCTTGTCAAATTTGTTTTCGCCTAAGCGCTCTATTACTGCCTCTATCTGTGCCAGTGGACGAGATAGCCACATGCCGAAGGACAGGGCTAGCAGTATCGCCAATATCATCGCGCCAACCAATAAGCTCATTAACAGATGGCGTTGGCGTTCCAGATCCGCCAGAGATAGATCATTCCGGCGCTCGATCTCACGTTTGCTGGCGAGAGCCAATTGATTGTTAATTTCGGGTAAGCGAATAAAGACTTGATAGAGGGCTTGCTGGTTTGTACTAGTTGTGCTTGGCTTATTTGGCTTGATTAGTGCGCTAAGTTTATTGTTATTTGATGGCTTGCTCTCTTGTAAAATTTTCCAGGCAAGCTCGCTTTGCGTATTCCATTCCGCCACTTGTTGTGCTGGCAAGTTTGGGATAGCCAATGTCAACGCCTTCAAAGACGTCTGCGCTTCTTGCCAAGCGGTAAAAAACATTGTGCGAAATACTGTGTCGTCCAACACCAGATATTGGCGTGCACTGCGCTCCATCGCGACAGTTCTTTCGTCTAATCTTTGGGTATCTTCCGTTAATTTTACCGCCTGACGAGCTACGGTACGGCTGTGCTTTGCCAGTCGCTCCAGGGTGAGTAAAGTATGCAACGAGGTCGCACTCAAAAGTAGGGCGATGAATACAAAGCCAGCGAGCAATAGTTGACGGAAAGAAAGCCTCGCTAACATAGCGGATATGTCTTGCCTGCCAAGCATCGCTGTTGCCAGACGTATTCAGGGTTTTCTTGAGAATCCAGTATGTGCATGAAAGATGATTGTTTTTGCTGATGCAAAGTGGACATCATTTAATCAAAAAAAGTTCAAATTCCTAGCTGATCTGCATGTTTGATGGCATAGCGCAGAAAAAAATCACGTCGAGTATTTTTTAACTGTTTGGCTGCGAGATACAAGTGAGTGATCGTACAAATTAATGCTTGAGGGAAACCTCTAAATTTTACATCGTGCAGGGAGTTAGAATTCGGCCTGAGAAATTGTTAGTGATACCCACGCAATCAGGATCAGGGCTTACTCTGTTATTGATCAAGTGGGAGCCAGCTTGAAGCTCACCTCCACTTTTATTGCGGACTCGTATTTGGCGAATCCTCCTGGCTTTGCCTGGCCTGCACAAGGATGCGCCAGAAATCCCAAAATTTAAGTGATCTTTAAAAAGCTGATTTTTCAATCTGCAAACTGAATAATCAGCGTATTAGAAAATATCCTTTTGGAGTAAATTAATGCAACATAAATTAGCTGCCGTTTCAAAAATCGCGGTACTGTCCCTGTTCGCCAGTTGTGCTGCACCGGTACTGGCACAAAGTGCAGGTAGCACTGTTGTTAACGTAGGCTGGGCGCATATTACGCCTAACGATTCTAGTACCCCGTTGACGATCACGCAGCCGGCATTGGGCCCGATACCTGATTCAGGCACGGGCGTTTCCAGAACGGAGACACTTGGTATCGCCATCAATTATTTCTATACAGACAATATCGTCTTTGCTGCCGATCTGGGTGCACCTCCTACCTATAAATTGCATGGTGAAGGTACGCTGGCTGGCGTAGGTCAGATTGGCACTGCCAAGCAATGGGCACCGACGGTTTTTGTGAAGTATTTTTTTGGTGAGGCTAAGGCTAAATGGCGTCCATATGTCGGTGCTGGCGTAACGTATGTTCGTTACTCTGACGTCGAACTGAGTTCCAGGTTTCAGCAAGTGGTAGGTGCAAAATTTGGTTCACCAGCGGCTGTGACAACTGCCGAATTGAGCCGTGGTTTTTCACCTAGCATTAACGCTGGTGTCAGCTATCAAATCGATAATAACTGGTATGCAAATTTGTCCCTGACTTATGTTGATTTGAAAACGGATGCGGATCTGACCACCTTGGCGACTAAAGTTGGTACGGTAAAAAGCAGCACGACTTTGACGCTGAATCCTATCGTCGCTTTTGCCGCTGTGGGTTACCGCTTCTAATTGCGCGTTTAAAAATTGCAGCATAAACGCTCAACACGCAATGCGTCAATTTTACTATCCAGTGGTCGATGTGTCGCTTCATAGAAAAATACATCCATAGCTAGTTTAGTGACTATTGATGCTGTTTTGCGCAGAAAAAAACCGCCTCCGTTCAGGCGGTTTTTTTATTGCAAGCGTGTTATGCCGCTTTTTTTTCATCGCGTAATTCGCGCCTAAGTATTTTTCCGACATTGGTTTTAGGGAGCTCGTCGCGAAATTCTATGTGCTTGGGTTTTTTGTACGCGGTGAATTGCTCCTGGCAATACATCATCAACATTTCTGCAGTGAGCGCAGGGTCTTTACGCACGACAAATAGTTTTACTGTCTCGCCTGAGTGAAGATCCGGCACCCCAATACAGGCGCATTCCAAGACCCCCGGATGCATGGCGATCACACCTTCTATCTCATTTGGATACACATTAAAGCCAGACACTAAGATCATGTCTTTTTTACGATCGACAATCCTGGTGTTGCCTTGCGCATCCATGATGCCGATGTCACCTGATTTAAAGAATCCATCGGCGGTCATGACATTGGCGGTTTCATCAGGCAGATTCCAATAGCCGGCCATGACTTGCGGCCCGCGAATCGCGATTTCGCCGGATTCACCTAGCGCTACGGGCTTGCCTTCGTCATCCAGAATGGCGATTTCTGTCGATGGAAGAGGCAGCCCGATATTTCCGGAATATTCAGTGGCATTGGCTGGATTAAAGGTTGCGCCGGGCGAGGTTTCGGACAAGCCATAACCTTCAATGATAGGGCAGCCAGTAGCTGCATACCACTTGTCGGCAACGGCCTTTTGCACGGCCATACCGCCACCGATACTCACTTTCAGTCCAGAGAAATCCAGCTTGGAAAATTCAGCATGATTCATCAAGGCGTTAAATAAGGTATTCACCGCCGGCACCATATTAAATTTGTGTTTGGCCAGTTCTTTGATGAAGCCCGGAATGTCGCGTGGATTGGCGATCATGATATTCATTGCCCCTGCGCGCGTACCGAGCAGGCAGCAGGCTGTCAGTGCGAAAATATGGTAAAGCGGTAGCGCGCAGACGATGTTTAACTGCTCGACTTGCAGTGTGGCTCCAAGCGACGGTTGCAGCCATGCCTCGCATTGCAATATGTTGGCGATAATGTTGCGATGGGTCAGCGTTGCTCCTTTTGAGACCCCCGTGGTGCCGCCGGTGTACTGCAAAAATGCCACATCTTCATGCTCCAGATCGACTTCTGTTAAACGCAGGCGGCTGGCTTGCGACAACACTTGCTTAAAACTGATCGCCGTCGGCAAGGAATATGCGGGGACCATTTTTTTTATCTTACGCACCACGAAGTTAACGAGCGTGCCTTTGACGGTGCCAAGTAAATCGCCCATGCGGGTAACGATTACATGCTGTAGCTTGGTTTTGTGCAAGATTTGTTGCAGCGTGCCGGCAAAGTTTTCAAGTATGAAAATCGCTTCGGCACCGGAATCGTTGAGTTGATGCTCCAGTTCTCGCGGCGTGTATAGCGGGTTGACGTTGACTACAGTGTAGCCAGCACGCAACACGGCGGCGATCAGGACAGGATATTGCAATACATTGGGCATCATCAGCGCGACTCGCGCACCTTTTTTCATCCCTGTATTCTGTAGCCAGGCAGCCAGCTTTTGAGATAATTGGTCCACTTCACTATAGGTCAGAAACTTGCCCATCGAGGCATACGCATTACGCCTCGCATACTTTTGGAAAGCCTCTTCCTGTAAATGTACCAGGGAGCGATACTGGGTGTAGTCGATTTCTGCGGGTACGCCTTTGGGATAAGCCTTAAGCCAAATTTTTTCCATGCTTCGCCTCTGAATTGTCATTGTTATAGTTGGAATCGGTAGAATTTTGACATCGCTCTGGCTTGCATCAAGACCGTAGCTTGCTGGTTCTCCAAGCCCGATATTAGAGGGCGACAAGTCTGGCGGCAAGCAGAAAGGTTGATATTGGAATAACTTCACTAGAGCTTGAATGCCTGTTGCTTTTTACTGCTGCCTGGTCTAGGGCGAGGTGGGCTGCGTAGATCGAATACGTAGCCGCCAATGCCCCCCCGCCAGCGCGCATATCCCATGCGATTCACCAGCCTGCCTGGCCTGCAAGCCGCATGGTATATGCGCGCTGGCGGGGGTGTTGGTTAAATCTCTCGACGCACTGAGTTAAAAACCGCGCAAAATTCTTGTCAGATGCGATAATAAGTTCCTTCTTTCTTTCTATGCAGCGTGATGCAAAAACCTGTTTTCAACTCTTTGGATCCAGACGATTGGGTCGCCTTTCGGGCCCAAAGTCATCGTATGCTTGAGGATATGCTCGACTATGTCGAGAACATTCGCCAGCGCCCTGTTTGGCAGCCGATTCCTGATGAGATTCGCCATCACTTTCAGGAACCGCTGCCTCACTCAGCCACTAGCCTGGCCGCCGCACATCAGACATTTATGCACGAGGTGCTGCCTTACGCCGTGGGCAATGTTCACCCCGGTTTTATGGGTTGGGTGCATGGCGCCGGTACGCCGGTAGGCATGGTGGCTGAAATGCTGGCGGCAGGGCTCAATGCCAATCTGGGCGGACGGAATCAGATGCCGGTCGAGGTCGAACGGCAGATTGTGCGCTGGATGCGCGAATTGTTTGGCTTTCCGGATAGCGCCAGCGGGGTCTTCGTTACCGGCACTTCTATGGCGAACCTGATGAGCGTGCTGGTGGCCAGAACGGTTGCTCTGGGTAGCACTGTCAGGCAGGAGGGCTTAGGCGACCGCGGTGCGCAGCTGGTGGCGTACACTTCAACCGCCGCGCATGGCTGTATCGCCCAGGCGATGGATTTGTCCGGTCTCGGCACGGCGGCATTGCGCCGTATTCCCACCAACGCCAGACATCAAATCGACATCGAGGCGCTTGAATTGGCCATCGCTGCCGACCGTCAGGCTGGCTTACGGCCATTTTTTATCGCGGGCACGGCAGGTACTGTCGATGTTGGCGCGGTCGATGATTTGACCGCGCTGGCCGAAGTGGCGCAGCGCGAATCGCTGTGGTTTCATATTGATGGCGCGTATGGCGCGCTAGGGATGCTGGCACCGGATATTGCGCCGCTACTTGCTGGCATAGAACGGGCTGATTCGATCGCTTTCGATTTTCATAAATGGGGCCAAGTACCTTACGACGCCGGCTTTTTGCTGGTGCGGGAGGCGTCGCAGCATATGGATGCGTTTGCGGCACCGGTGGCGTATTTGCGCCGTGAGGCAAGGGGATTGGCGGGCGGTTCGCCCTGGCCCTGCGATTTTGGCCCCGATTTATCGCGTGGGTTTCGCGCCCTGAAAACCTGGTTCACGATTAAAGTCTATGGTACTGAAAAACTGGGACAGGTAATTTCCGAGACCTGCCGCTTAGCCCGTTATCTGGAGCAGCAAGTGCAAGCGCATGCGGAACTGGAGTTGCTGGCACCGGTGGCGCTCAATATTGTGTGCTTTCGTTACCGTTGCGCAGATGAAAGCGTCGATGTCGATAGCGTCAATCGGGAACTTGTCGCAGATTTGCATGAATCCGGTATTGCCGTGCCCTCTACCACCACGGTCGATGGCAAACTGGCGATTCGTGCCGCGATCGTCAATCATCGCACTGGCGTACAAGATATCGATGCCTTACTCTCTGCAGTGCTCACTATCGGCGCGGCACGCTGTCACTCAGGTGCTCAATAACCTACTAAAAGAGGGATTCAAATGCATTATAAAAATCTTTACAGGAAAACCTATGCTTGAACTTATTGAATCTGCAAGCCAACCGTTCGCTCCGCTGATCGGCGTCGCACCCTTGATGCGGCGTGCCTTTCTCAACGAAGATCTGAAACCTCTGGGCGCAGCGCTGCTCACGCGTGCCCAGAATAATCCCACTGATGCCAATGCCTATCTGGATTGCTCGACCGTACTGCAACTCATCGGCCATCGCGATATCGCGTTATCCATGCAGCATCAGGCGATAGAGATGCAGGCGCTGTATTCCTTGCCCTGTCATCATGCCGCGCCTCGATTGCGTTTGCTGGTCATCATGGGGCCAGGCGATCTGATGGCCAATACGCCGATAGAGTTTTTGCTGGAAGACGCGGATGTCTCTGTCGATTTGCTGTATCTGACACTGGATTCGGCGTGGCCAGAAATCGTCCCAGATCATGATGTGATGATGGTGGCGATGGCTGAATCAGAAGCGAATCAGCCTTTGCTAAGGCGTGTTGCCGGGCTAGTCGCGAACTGGCCGCGCCCAGTGATTAATTTGCCGGAACATATTGCCGTGCTGTCGCGCGATGGCGTTTGTGCCGCCTTGCAAAATTTGCCCGGCGTTGATATGCCGGTTACGGTGCGCGCTGACAGGGCAACATTACAAGCCTTGGGTTCTGGCGCGATCACGGTCGCTGCATTGTTGCCGCAGGATGATTTTCCTTTAATCGTGCGACCTATCGGTTCACACGCTGGCCAAAATCTGGATAAGTTGATGAATAAGGAAGATCTTGTCAGTTATCTTGCCCGCGTGTCGGCTGAACGATTTTACGTATCCCGTTTCGTTGACTACAGCAGTGCCGATGGTTTGTTTCGCAAATACCGTATTGCCCTGATCGAGGGACGGCCTTTTGTCTGCCATTTCGCCGTGTCTTCGCACTGGATGATTCACTATCTGAACGCCGGAATGAACGAAAGCGCTGAAAAGCGTGCAGAAGAAGCCGCCTGCATGGCGCATTTTGACGAAGAGTTTGCCGTGCGCCATGCTGCCGCTTTGCAGGAAATTTACCTGGGCATGCGCTTGACTTATTTAGGCATCGATTGTGCCGAAACCCGTGCCGGTGATTTGCTGATTTTTGAAATTGATAACGCGATGATCGTCCATGCGATGGACCCGGAAGAGCTGTATCCGTATAAAAAGCCAGCGATGCGCAAGGTATTCACGGCATTTCGGCAGATGCTGGAAAACGCCCGTCAGAGTTTTGTGACGGTTTAAGTTGTGATGAGCGAGAAACCAATAAAAACACTCCCTGATACTTCTACCTTACTGGCTTCTGGCGGCGATACACGCATCGTACCTGACGCTGTTTCCGGTCTGACGATGTATGGCTGCGGCCCCGGCCCAGACCCGGATTTGGTCGCGCTAGGGTCGTCCACGGCTTCATCCATTTCTGAAAAAGGCTGGGCCGCGGCCAGCGCCTTGCGTCAAATCTGTCTCGAACAAGTGCAATACGAGTCAAAAACATCCGTGTATACGATGCAAATGGAGCGCTTGCGGTCAGAGTTGTTGGCATTGTGTGGCTTCGCTTCGTCAGATGGCGTGAATGCCATATTTGCCGCTTCGGGAACCGATCTGCACTTATTGGCGACCCAATGGTTGCGGCCGCAACGTACAATAATGATTACGGAAACAGAGACCGGTAGCGGGGTGCCGGCGGCAGTTCAGGGGCAACATTTTAATCGGCAATCTGCTTGCGGTAGTAAAGTGGCGATGGGGGCATTGGTGGGCGATTGGCAGGGCGATCTGTTCATGATGGCAGCGCGCCAGGCAGACGGTTCCTTGCGTGATGCTGCCATTACCGATGCGGAATGCGTGGCACTGGTGAGTGAAGCCGCGGAGGCAGGGCAGCAGGTGTTGCTGATACTGACTGACGTGAGTAAAACAGGCTTGATTTTTCCCCGTATCGAAACCGTCTTGGCATTGAAGCAGCGCTGGCCTGAGCAGGTAGATGTGTTAGTCGATGCCTGCCAATTTCGCCTGTCTGCACCAACAATTCGGGCCTATCTGTCCCATCATTGCATGGTAGCGCTGACTGGCTCGAAGTTTATTGCCGGCCCGACTTTCTGCGGCACCTTACTGATCCCGCCCTCAGTCTCAGTGCGTTATCGGGATATGGCTTTGGCGCCAGGCGCACATACCTACTCGAATGCTGCTGATTGGCCCTCAGACTGGCTTGCGGGACGATCTTTGCCTGTTGCAACGAACTTTGGACTGTTGTTGCGCTGGGAAGCGGCGATGGCAGAACTGCGCACTTTTTTTACAACTCCAGAGCACCGCATTACCAAATTTTTGCAGTACTTTGCTGCGGCAGTCAAAGCGCGCCTGGCGCATGACACTTGTTTTGAATCCTTACCGGTAGCAATGCTGAGCCGTCGCGTGCTAAGGCATAAAGTAAGCTGGGACACAGAGCAAACCATTTTCCCTTTTGTCGTCTACAAACCGGATGATTCCGCAGGCCGCCGCCCTTTGTTGCGTAATGAAACCAAGCACGTCTATGAAACCTTACGTCATCCCGGTGCGGGCACTGAAACAAGGCGCTTTCAATTAGGTCAGCCAGTGCCATGCGGCGAACATGATGGTGTTGCGGTCAGCGCACTGCGGCTGTGTGTGAGCGTACCGATGATCGTTGCCGCATGTCAGGGCGATGGTGCCGGTGCTGATGGTGCGATAGCGGATGCTATGGCAGCCTTAGATCAAATTAAAAAGATTATTCTATCTAATGATATTTAATATTTAATATTTGATATTTGATATTTGATATTTTTAAAGTATTGAGGGCGCAGGCTAAACATGTTTAGGCCGAATCCTTGATAAAAAAGCCTTTGAGGTTTCCAATATTTTGCGAGAGCGCCAAGGCTTCTTTAGAGGGAAATTGCATCAGTACGGTATTCGTTTCTTTGTCTATGATTTTAAGCAAAGTCTTACCAGAATCATCGTCAAGGCTAAATTCTATATTCCCCAAATGAGGCTGAACAAAATCGTTGATTGCCGCTACGGATTTTTTCAGTAAGGCAGTATCCACAGGCTTAGCCGCTGGGCTAAGCGGGGACGTGTGCATGGATTTGTCTGATACGACATGGCTCAATGAGATAGACGGCGTCCGCTCAGCGCTCGCTTGCGCTGCTGCTCCTGTTTGACCGGTTGCCGTCAGTTGATCTATGGTCATTTTATCTCTTGGTAAGATGATTGAAATTTTATCAATGGTAACAAGTAAAACACGGCAGTGCTAGTGCCGCGTAGAACCCTGCAGGGAGGAATGTTGAATCGAGTTTTATTTAACGGGTTTGCCTAAGGGAATCATGCGTCGCAGCACTTGATCTTTCCATAGATAGTGGTGCAGCAAGGCGGCAGCAGCGTGCAGCGCGACGAGTATCAACACCACGTTAGCAGCGAGACCATGCAACTCTTCAACGTTTTCGCGCAATACTTTGTTCCCCGGGTCGAATGCCGGGATGCTGATCAGGTTAAATAGCGTATCGCCGCGCACCCAGGTATTTGCTATGCCTAATAGCAGGGTAGCAATAACCGCTGCGTACAGGGCTAAATGCACCGTCGTTGCCAACATTTGAGTGAGGCCAGTAGCGGCTGCCGGTAATCTGGCGCCGGCAGTGCTGCGCCACCAGATTCGATATAAAAATAACATGCCGAGTGTGGCTCCGGCAAGAATGTGAAGGCTGCGCACGAAGGTTCTGGCGGTGCCGCGCGGAAACCAGTCGATGGTTTCTCCCACGCACCAGAGCGAGATAACCAATGCGGCGGTCAGCCAATGCAACCAAATCGACTTGGTATCATAGCGCAAGAGAGTCTGAGTGTCGGAAGACATGTCTTTAATCCATGTTGTTGTTCGAGAAGCCATAGTTTAGTACTTTAACCAGACATATGTCGGCCAATATTGAACAAAGTTTGGTATCGCAGGTGTGGCGTCGACCTGGTACAAAATGACATATATCGAATATGGCGTTCAGCGCTTGCCAACTCGGCGGCTTATTCATGCCAAACTCGGGCGCCTATTCTGCCTATTCTCTTTCTCATCACGATCCTGGCACTCTCAATCAGATAGCGCGCGCCTCGCCTTTTGCAAACACGTCAATTTAGTTCAACGATACGTCAAATTCATTTCAAGTTGATGGGGTGATTTGTGACGGAGTTCCTGCGTTACCATCCATCCCGTTGCAAGTTGTCACGCTTGTGTACTATTACAATAACGAGGAGATACGATGGTTTGGAGTCAGGTTTATGATCCGCTGGGGAATATTTGGTGGTCGGCATTGATGGCCGCGATCCCGGTGGTAGTGATGTTGGGATGCATCGCATTTGGACATATGAAGGCGCACTATGCGGCTGGCCTCGGCCTGGCAAGTGCACTGGCTGTGGCCATTTTTGGCTTCGGCATGCCAGCTGGCCTGGCCTGGAACGCGGCGGGTTTTGGTGCTGCTTTTGGTTTGCTGCCAATCGGCTGGATCGTACTTAATATTATATTTTTGCATCAGCTAACGATAGAAAACGGTTCATTCAAGGTGCTGCAGGACAGTCTTACCGGCATCACCGATGACCGCCGGATTCAGCTCTTGCTGATCGCCTTTTGCTTCGGCGCGTTCTTTGAAGGTGCCGCCGGATTTGGTACGCCGGTCGCGGTGACTGCGGCCATCATGATAGGTCTGGGTTTTTCGCCACTGGCCGCGTCGGGTTTATGTCTGATCGCCAATACTGCACCAGTCGCCTACGGTGCATTGGGTACGCCCGTCATCGCGCTGGCAGCGGTGACGGGGATTGATCTGATGCAACTTTCCGGCATGATAGGACGTCAGTTGCCGCTGTTTTCATTAATGGTGCCGTTCTGGCTGATCTGGGCATTTGCTGGTTTCCGCGGCATGCTGCAGATTTGGCCTGCTATTCTGGTGGCTGGCTTGAGTTTTGCCATTCCACAGTATCTGGTATCGAATTTCCACGGTCCTTGGTTAGTGGATGTGGTTGCTGCGATTGTTTCCATGGTCAGCCTGATCTTGTTCCTGAAAGTCTGGAAGCCGAAGAAAATCTGGACGTCCACCTCGCTCAACGGACATGAGACTGACTCTGGCACGCCAGACTTAGAGAGTGAAAAACCACACGGCCACGAAGCTGATGCGGCTGCGGCCATGTTCAAAAAACACGACCGCCGCGCCTTGATCATGGCGTGGATGCCGTGGGTAGTGTTGACTGCTTTAGTCTTTATCTGGGGTATTCCGGAATTCAAAAAATGGGTCGACGGTATTTCTGTCTTCAAAATTCCTTTCACCGGCTTGCATAATCTGGTCGAGAAAGTCGCCCCCGTGGTTGCCAAACCGCATAAAGAAGCGGCGATTTACACGCTCAACTGGTTATCGGCTACCGGCACAGGTATTTTCATCGCCTCTATCCTTGCCGGCGTGTTGATGAAATACTCATTACTCAACTTGGTTCGGATTTATTTTCGTACCATCTGGCTGGTACGCTACTCGCTGCTGACCATCGTCCTGATGTTGGCGCTGGGTTATCTGACACGTTATTCCGGTACCGATGCCACTCTGGGACTGGTATTTGCCCATACCGGCATGATGTATCCGATTTTCGGTACGCTGCTCGGCTGGCTTGGTGTGGCGCTGACCGGATCTGATACGGCCGCCAATGTACTGTTTGGCGGCTTGCAAAAGACCACGGCAGAGCAATTGGGCTTGAGTCCGGTACTGATGGCGGCGGCGAATAGCTCGGGCGGTGTGATGGGTAAAATGGTCGACGCGCAAAGTATCGTGGTCGCCAGTACTGCCACCCGCTGGTATGGACATGAAGGCGAAATTTTACGTTTTGTCTTCTTCCACAGTCTGGCGCTGGCCGTGCTGGTAGGTATACTGGTGTTCATGCAGGCTTACGTGTATCCGTTCACCAGCCTGGTGTATTAATAAGTTATTGCCAGAAAGAGGGGCGCAGCACTGTAGAGTGCTGCGCCCCTTTGTCGTTGAAAATGGCATGGCCCGCTCACGCATATCCCATGCGCTTCTCCAGCCTGCATGGCCTGCAAGCCGCATGGACTATGCGCGCTGGCGGCATCAGTTTTTGTTTTTTATCAGATGATTCATCAACGGGGCTAAGTTCTCAGTCCCTTTCATTTCCCGTTCCCTTCTTACACTAGCGTACTTACGGGTTTGCCAGACTGGATTCATTGAGTGCGTTGCTCGATTCTTTTGCGTCGCTACACGAGGAAAAAATTGCGCCCGGAAAAGAATCAGCTTGACATCAACAGTCATTGGCCTAAAATAACATCCATACAGATGGCTTGTGGATTCTAATTGGAGGGTAAATGAACGTACAAGAACTTCGGCCTAAGCTGGTTGAGAGCGAAAAAATCACCATTAATCTCGGATTAATTGATCTTGGCCAGATAGATCTTTTGGTGCAAGAAGGCTTTTATTCAAACAGGACGGATTTGATCCGTACTGCAATTCGCAACCAGCTCAGTACGCACGCTGACATTGTGAAGCAGACTGTGGCGCGCAAGAGTTTGGTACTGGGCTTACATCACTATTCACGCGCCGATCTGGAAGCCGCGCGCGACGCCGGGCAACGCCTGCAAATTCAGGTGCTAGGGCTTGCCAGTATTGCCCCAGACGTCACCGCTGAACTGGCTTTGGCGACGATAGAATCGATCGTTGTGCTTGGTGCATTGCATGCCAGTGCCGACGTTAAATCGGCTCTTGCCGGGCGTATTCGTTAGCATTTTTTGAGTTGTCCGCTTGAAATTGGCCCAGCGCCGCCCTAAGCGCAACACCGCTCTTGTCATCGGATTATCCGATGGCTCAATAGAATAGGACTTACGCAAAACCGCCCCAGCGTCGTTGCACTCGCCTAGCCGTACTAAAGTACTGTCTTCGGCGGCACGCCTAGCTGGAACAATTTTGCGTAAGTCCTATAGGAAAGAAATAACAGTGAAAATCGATCAAAACATACTTATGCAGATGCGTGATACCACCCGCACTTTGCTCGCCGCTGGTCCGCATGCGGCGACTGCTGCCATTCAACGCGCGCTGAACGGGGCGCAAACGATGCAGGTGCCAAAGCACGATGCCCGGGTAGCGCCCTCTGGTAAGGCCGCGTCAGGTACGCAAACGATGGCCGGTCCAATGGCAGACTCAATGGCCGGGTTTGTACCGGATCTGCTGGCCAAGTTGCGCATCTTAATGCCGGCAGAGGGCACGCCCTTCGACGCGCCGTCATTTACGCCGCCAGGCGACATCTCAGAAGCGGCAGCGAAAACAGCGACGGCAACCGGTGGCCGCTTCATTTCGGGATCTTTCACGAATCAGGCAGGTACCCGTCAGTACAAACTCTATATTCCTAGCTGCTATAAGGATAAACCCTTGGATAAACCCTTGCCGCTGGTAGTCATGTTGCATGGTTGCACGCAAAACCCGGATGATTTTGCCAATGGCACCCAGATGAATGCGCTCGCAGAAGAGCATCAATGTCTGGTGGTTTACCCTGCGCAGACACAGGGAGCGAATAGTTCGAAATGCTGGAACTGGTTTAATGCCCTCGACCAGAAGCGCGATCAGGGCGAGCCGTCGATCATTGCCGGTATCACGCGCAAGATCAGTGAAGAATACCAGGTCGATTCAAGCAGGGTGTATATCGCAGGCTTGTCCGCCGGTGGTGCGATGGCAGCGATCATGCATGCGACTTATCCTGATATCTATGCGGCTGCTGGCGTGCATTCTGGTCTGGCATTCGGCGCTGCGCATGATCTGCCATCGGCACTGGGTGCCATGAGAGGCGGCGCTGCTGCAGGCATGCCGAAGCTGGCAGCGCATGCAAAAGTAATACCGATCATCGTGTTTCACGGTGATCGCGACAAGACTGTGCATCCACGTAATGGCGACAATATTATGTCGCAGTCATTGTCGCGCTTGCATGGCTCATCCGGGATTCCGGATGTCATCGTGCAGGAAGGGCAGAGCAAGCATGGTCAGTCATACACTTGCACGATGCACCGCAACAGCGGCGGCCAGGTTATTGCGGAACAATGGCTACTCCATGGTGCCGGTCATGCATGGTCGGGCGGCAGCAAGAGTGGCACGTATACCGATCCTGCCGGTCCGGATGCGGCGCAGGAAATGATGCGCTTTTTTTACTCGCATTCGTTGCCAGACTAAGGACGCTGATTGCCCACGCATTCTGCCTCACGTGTTTGTCAGGCAAAATAATTGCTAGCTTGACGTCGCCTGATGGTACCCGCGCATTGCCTGCATAAGCAATGCGTCGGAAAAAATACGCGGCAGACAAAGGAGTTGGTGCATTTGCCGCCGTAATTACTACATTAGTTGCCACATTAAGTGCCGCAAATGCATCAACCGCAGGCTCTTCCTGCTGCCTTTCGGCGAACGGCTGAATACTATTTGATTTCACCCCAGCTATCCTGAAACAGTACCTCTGATAAAGGACGGCGGCTGTCCCATTTCTCTGTTTCCAGCATCGGTGCCGGGTAAAATTCTTCAACGTGACCAACGCAGAGCAAGGCGATAGGACGGCTGCCGATCGGCATGTGGAGTTTTTCCCTGATCACTTCAGGGTCAAACATCGAAACCCAGCCCATGCCTATGCCTTCGGCGCGTGCCGCCAACCAAAAATTTTGTATCGCACAGGAAGCGGATGCTAAATCCATTTCTGGCATGGTGCGGCGGCCAAAGATGTGTTTTTCGCGGCCATCCGTCAAGCCCACTGCCAGCAATTCTGCACAGGACAACATGCCTTCTACCTTCAGTTGCATAAAGGCATTGGCGCGCTCGCCTAATGCCTCGGCCGTCAGCAGGCGTTCTTCGTTCACATGCTGATGTAAGTCGCGGCGCAAGGCGGGATCAACGATGCGGACAAAACGCCACGGCTGCATATAGCCGACGCTAGGGGCATGGTGTGCCGCCTCGATAAAGCGCAATAGTTGTTCGGGTGGAATGGGTGTGGGCAAAAAATGCCGCATATCGCGCCGCTCGTAGATGGCGCGATACACCCCTTGAATTTCTGCCTCGGAAAATTGATGGGAATTCATGATTGTTCTGTTACTCCACATGTTCGACCAATAATTGCACCTTCGTTACGCCATTATATTCATTTGCATCCAGACGAAAAGCCACCTTGACCTTGTCGCCGAAGCTATCAGTATGGCCGAACCAGATCGCGTCGTAGCGCAGGCCATTTTTTTCCAGCACCATTTTCAGGTGGCGCTCTTTCAGGATGCGCTGCGAGATCAGCTTGAAGTCGTCGCAGAACACCGGCGGGGCGAAACCCTGGCCCCAGACCTGGCCGGCAATCAGGTCGATAAAATCGGTGGTGAAGTAGGCGTCTTCCAATGCGCCGTCGGTTTCTATGATGCGCTCCAGCTGTTCTTGCTTGAGCCAGCTTTTGCCGACGGCTTCAAAAGCGGCCTGGAAGGCAGGAAAATCTTCGCTGCGGATGGTCAGGCCGGCCGCCATCGCATGGCCGCCAAATTTCTGGATCAGCGTCGGAGCATGCTTGGAGACCAGATCGAGCGCATCGCGCAGATGAAAGCCGGGAATAGAGCGGCCCGAGCCTTTCATCAAGCCTTCATCGCCAGGGGCGAAAGTGATGGTCGGGCGGAAGAATTTATCCTTCAGGCGCGAGGCGACGATCCCGATCACACCCTGATGCCAGCTGGCGTCAAACACCGCAATCGTATGGCTGGCGTCGGCCTTGAAATCATCCAGATGCAACAGCGCGGCATCTTGCATGTCGCGTTCTATGTCTTTGCGCTCGGCGTTGATGCTATTGAGCTCTTGCGCGATTTGCCAGGCGCGTCCTTCATCGTCGGTGGTCAGGCATTCTATGCCCAGCGACATATCGGCCAGCCGGCCGGCGGCATTTAAGCGCGGCCCGACCGCAAAACCGAGATCAAACGGGCTGGCATTGCGCGGCTCGCGTCCGGCCACGCGGAACAGCGCGGCGATGCCTGCATGCATACGGCCGGCGCGCATGCGTTTCAGGCCTTGCGCTACCAGAATACGATTATTCGGATCAAGTTTAACCACGTCGGCCACGGTGCCCAAGGCCACCAGATCGAGCAAGCTGTCTAATTTGGGTTGGCTCTGGCTGTCAAACACGCCGCGCTTGCGCAGCTCGGCCCGTAGTGCCAGCAAGACGTAAAACATCACGCCGACCCCGGCCAGATTTTTACTCGGGAAGCCGCAGTCGGGCTGATTCGGATTCACGATTACGCTGGCGTCGGGCAGGGTATCTGCCGGTAAATGGTGATCGGTAATCACCACCTGGATGCCGCGCGCATTCGCTGCTGCCACGCCGTCGATGCTGGCAATGCCGTTATCGACCGTGACGATGATGTCAGGGTTTTTCTCTCTGGCCGTCAGCGCGACGATCTCAGGCGTGAGGCCATAGCCATATTCAAACCGATTCGGCACGATGTAATCGACCTGGGCGCCGAGCATGCGCAAGCCGCGCAGGCCGACCGCGCAGGCGGTGGCGCCGTCGCAATCGTAATCGGCGACGATGACCATTTTTTTATTCTGCGCAATCGCATCGGCCAAAAAAACCGCCGCTTTATCGATATGCAATAAAGCGCCGGGCGCAATCAATGCGGGCAATTCGGTCGCCAGTTCGCTGCTGTCGGCGACGCCGCGTGCCGCAAACAGCCTTGCCAATACCGGATGCAAACCGCTTTGGCGCAGCATTTCGGATTGACGTAAAGAGTAGGGGCGTATTCTGAGTCTGGTCATGGTGTATCCGTCGTGGCGCTGGAAAAGAGTTGATCCAGCGAAGGTGTGCGCCAAAATTTCCACAAGCTGTTGGACGTCAATGAAAACCTCATGAGGCGATTGGCATCGGTCGCCACCAGGCTAAGCCGGCGGATTTTTTTATCCTTCAGCGCCTGTACCAAGGGCGCGAACCAATGCGTTTCCAGCTGGTGCATCGCATCTAGCCAGTTGGCCCAGTCGTTATTGAGCGCAGGTTCCAGTAAGGCATCAAGCTGCAAGATCGTCTTGTGCTGGCTATTCATGCCGCTAATGATCGCGCCGAGGTCGGTGCGGGACGACTGGATCACTGGCATGGGCGTCAATGCCGCACTGCCGCTATGGAGCCATACCGAATTGACCAGATTGTCGCCACGTGCGTCACGCTGGGCGTTGACATCGTGGATGAACCATAGCATTTGAATCTCATTTTGCAGTTTGCGCCAGGCGACTTCCTGTTCGCCTTTCGGCATCCAGATGTCGATGTTATGGCCGCAGGCCGCGTCCATGGTGGCGGTCTGCAATGCGTGCCACGCATCGGCGCGCAAAAACCAGGTCTTGGCATCGCCGTAAAGCAAGGTTTTACCTAGCTCGGCACACATGGGCAAGGCCGCGTCAAACAGCACGCGCGCTTCTGCTTCGCTCAAATTGAGCCGGCGCTGATCGGTCAGCACCAGATGGTCGCGTGCGATGTGGATATGCACCGGGCTGAGCGTGAACCAAAATCCTTCGTCCGGAGTCAAACCGAATTCCCGCATCTTGTGATGGGTCGTGGCGGGGCTGTTGAGGCGATTTTCCTTTAAATTGAAATCCGATTGCGCAATGCCGGTGCGGCTTTCAAGGCTAAAATGGCCTGCGAGCAAGGATTCATGCGGGAGTCGCCTGGAAAAAGTGTCAAATATCTGCATTTCACCTCGATTTGCCAGTGCAATCAGCTTGGCAAAGGCGGGTGTCTGCAGTTCTCGTAACAGGTCTGGTGCCAGTGGTGCAGGGGGAATGCAAAACGGCAAAATAATTTCTAAATGGTTCATGGCCCTATTGTATGGCAAACTAGCGGGCTGCCCAAATAAAGGCGCGCCTATAAAACCAATTCTCGGGCGCATACCTGCGTTGCAAATCCTCACAATACCGACGTATTGTTCCGGTTTGCGCCTTGGTCTGCATCCCGGTAATTGATTTTCTATCAGCGCCATACGCTAATTAAATTGAAAATATTCGTGAAAAATCTCCCTTTTGAATGGCTGGTCGGTTTGCGCTATACCCGCGCCGGACGGCGTAGTGGCCGGAATAGTTTTATCTCCTTTATCTCGCTGATCTCGATGGCCGGCATTGCGCTTGGCGTTGCTGCACTGATCGTGGTGCTCTCGGTCATGAACGGCTTTCAGAAAGAAGTGCGCGACCGCATGTTGTCGGTGCTGTCGCATATCGAGGTCTTTGACGTCAGCGGTGCACTGCCCGATTGGCAAGCCGCGGCAATAGAAGTGCAAAAAAACAAGGCCGTCATCGGCACCGCGCCTTATGTCGATGCGCAAGCCATGATCATCAGCGACGGCATCATGCGCGGCGTGATGCTGCGCGGGATCTTGCCGGATCAAGAGCCTAAGGTCTCGGTCGTGGCCAGCAAGATCAAGGCGGGCAAGCTGACCGATCTGCGCGCCGGCGAGTTCAATATCATTCTCGGCTCTGAGTTGGCGCGTGCCATGCATGTAAGCATCGGCGATAAGGTCACGCTGGCCGCCCCCGAAAGCCAACTCACGCCCGCAGGCATGGTGCCGCGCTTGAAGGGATTTACCGTGGTGGCGGTATTTGAGGCAGGGCATTACGAGTTTGATTCTGGGATGGCATTTATCCATATTACGGACGCCGAGAAGTTTTTCCGCCAGCCAGCGCCGACCGGCCTGCGCCTGCGCATCAAAGATATGCTCAACGCCCCGCAAGTGGCAAACGAGTTAAGCCAAACGCTGACCAGCAACCTGATCCCGCGTGACTGGTCGCAGCAAAACCGCAATTATTTTGCCGCCGTGAAGACCGAAAAAACCATGATGTTCATCATCCTCACCCTGATCATTGCGGTGGCGGCGTTTAACCTGGTCTCCACCTTAGTGATGACCGTGACCGAGAAACAAGCCGACATCGCCATCTTGCGCACGCTAGGCGCCTCGCCCTGGTCAGTCATGAAGATTTTTATGATCCAGGGGGCACTGGTCGGCTTACTCGGCACCGCGATAGGCGTAGGCTCAGGTATCGTAGTGGCGCTCAATATTGATGTCATCGTGCCGTTTATTGAGCATGTACTGGGCATACAGTTTTTGTCGAAAGAAGTGTATGTGATTAGCGCCTTACCTTCGGATCTGCACTGGTCGGATGTCTGGACCATCGGTGGCGTCGCCATCGTCCTGGCGTTTCTTGCCACGATCTACCCTAGCTGGCGCGCTGCCCGCGTAAAACCTGCGGAGGCACTGCGTTATGAATAATCCTATTGCAACTAAATTAGTCTTGTCTTGCTCTAATCTGGGTAAGACGTTTACCCAGGGCGATTATTCCGTCAAGGTATTGAACAACATTCATCTCAGCGTCAACGCGGGCGAACGCGTCGCCATCATCGGCGCTTCGGGTTCGGGTAAATCCACTTTACTGCATTTGCTGGGTGGCTTGGATGCGCCGACCACCGGTAAGGTGATCCTGCAAGGGCAGGATTTTGCCAGTTTAGGCGAAACCGCCCGCGGCAATTTGCGCAATAGCTCGCTGGGGTTTGTGTATCAGTTTCATCATTTATTGCCTGAGTTCTCTGCCTTGGATAACGTCGCGATGCCTTTGCTGATCCGTCGTGTCAAACGGGCGGAAGCACAAGAAGCAGCGCGCGTGATACTGGCAAGGGTAGGGCTGTCACATCGCGTCTCGCATGTGCCCGGTGAACTCTCCGGCGGCGAAAGACAACGCGTCGCCCTCGCTCGTGCGCTCGTCACGCAACCGGCCTGCGTGTTAGCCGATGAACCTACCGGCAATCTGGATCACGCGATTGCCCAGCAGATTTTTGAACTGATGCTAGAGCTTTCCGGCACCTTGGGAACCGCGTTTGTGATCGTGACTCATGATGCCGAGCTGGCGAAACGCTGCGACCGGATTCTGCGCTTGTCCGATGAGGGCCTGGTGACGGCTTGAGTTAAGGTGGTAAAGGGGGAAATCCTCCCCCATAACTTATCTGCTGCAGGTCGTTGAGATAAAAAATGGCACTCTGGGGTGCCATTGATAAACTCAGTCTCAGTTTCAGTCTTCGTCGAATTCTTCGGCCAGATTTTTCCAGCCATGTTTTTTGGCAAAGTCGCAAAATTCTTCCGGCGCTTCCAGTACGATCAGCTTTCTTTCTTGCAGGCCCAGATCGCTGTGTTCGAAATCTGGTCCGACGTAGCCGAGGCTGCGCAGGCGCGCCATAATCTGGCTGATCAGCACTTTGTCTTTGCACAAGCTATTCTCAATGGGCGCGGAAAAATCGACGTAAACGTCGATGATGCCGTAGCCTTCATCAAAAATACGGATCGCCTTGACTTCATGGCCGGCGCCGGATGAGTCGGTGGCCTTGAACGGGCCGCTAAGTTGGATGTCGGTATCGGTAGTCATTTTTATAGCATAGCAGATCTCTGCTAGCTTGTAATCTTAGCGCTGGCGGTAAATTCTTTAAAAGAGGGCCGTACAGTAGCATTTCTGTATGTGTTGATGCTGCGCGCTATAGGCGTGAAACTGTTGGCACTGACGCGACGAAGATAGGAATAGGACTTACGTAAAACCGCCCCAGCGTCGTTGCTAAAGTACTGTCTTCGGCGGTACGCCTAGCTGGAACAATTTTGCGTAAGTCCTGAGGAAGTTTTTGGTGGATAGTGTGACGGAGTGAAAACATTGCGTAAATTGCAGCATGATTAAATTATAATCGTCAACATTTCCCATTAACCAACACGCACTATGAGCCAACACAGCCAGTTTACCCTTCTCAAACAGCGCCGTTTCGCGCCTTTTTTCTGGACCCAGTTCCTTGGCGCGTTTAATGACAATGTGTTCAAGACCGCATTACTCACCATCCTCACTTATGATGCCTTGCATTGGACCAAGCTGGATGTGGGCTTACTGAACAATCTGATTCCTGGCTTATTTATTTTGCCGTTTGTCCTGTTTTCAGCCACTTCCGGCCAATTGGCCGATAAGTTTGAAAAAGCCGGCATGGCACGCAAGGTGAAATTGCTGGAAATCGTCATCATGATCATCGCCGCTACCGGGTGGATGACGCATCAATTATGGTTATTGATCGCCGCCGTGGCCGGAATGGGGATACATTCCACCATATTTGGCCCGGTGAAATACGCTTACTTGCCGCAGCATTTAAAAAATGATGAACTCGTTGGCGGTAACGGCGTGATCGAAACTGGTACCTTCGTCGGCATCTTGCTGGGCGAAATATTGGGGGCGGTACTGGTGGTGCAAGAAGGCTGGGGCATAGAGCTGGTAGCGGGCGGCGCGATCGCCATTGCCATCATCGGCTGGCTGACCAGCTTGCGTATTCCGTATTCTCCGGCGCCTGAGCCAGAATTAAAAGTTAACTGGAATCCGGTCACAGAAACGATCCGTAACATCAGCTTCAGCAAACAGAATCGTCCCGTGTTTTTATCCTTGCTGGGTAATTCATGGTTCTGGTTTTACGGTGCGATCATCCTGGCGCAGTTTCCGCTCTTTGCCAAAAATTACCTGCATGGCGATCACTATGTATTCGTCTTATTACTGACGATATTCTCGTTTGGTATCGGTGCCGGCTCTTTATTATGCGAGCGGCTTTCCGGTCATAAGGTCGAGATCGGTCTGGTGCCGTTCGGCTCCATTGGTTTATCCGTATTTGGCTTTGACCTGTATCTATCGAGTCTGACTTATACCAACACCGCCGCAGTCGACATGATGGCGTTCATGCAGCAAACGGGTAGCTGGCGTATCTTGTTTGACATCAGCATGATTGGTATTTTTGGCGGCTTGTATATTGTCCCTTTGTTTGCTCTGATACAGACCCGTTGCGACCCCAAGCATCTGTCGCGCACCATCGCCGGCATGAATATTCTCAATGCCATTTTTATGGTGGTAGCGGCGTTGGCGGCGATGCTGATGCTCAATGCCGGTTTCAGTATTCCACAGTTGTTTCTGGCCACGGCGATTCTCAATGCCATCGTGGCGACCTACATCTTTAGTCTTGTGCCAGAATTTTTGGTGCGATTTATTGCCTGGCTGCTTATCCATACCGTGCATCGGGTTAACGGCGTGAATATAGAACGTTTGCCGGAAGAGGGCGCCGCCGTTCTGGTCTGTAACCACGTCAGCTATATGGATGCGATTGTGATTATGGCGTACAGCCCGCGGCCTATCCGCTTTGTGATGGATCACCGCATTTTCAAGATTCCATTTTTATCCTGGGTTTTCAGAACTGCCAAGGCGATCCCGATTGCTCCCGCCAAAGAAGACCCGTGGCTGATGGAGAAATCGTATATTGATATTGCCAAGGCGCTGCACGAAGGCGAACTGGTCTGCATTTTCCCTGAAGGCAAGCTGACCGCCACCGGTGATATGAATGAATTCAAAGGCGGCATCATGAAGATACTGGAGCGTAGCCCGGTACCGGTGTTCCCGATGGCGTTGCGCGGTTTATGGGGCAGCTTTTTGACGCGCGACAAGGGGAATGCGTTTGAACGCTCTTTCCGCCGTGGCCCCTTCTCTAAACTGGAATTGGTGGTGGGCGAGGCACTGGAGCCAGCCGCGGTCAATCCGATCATGTTGCAAGAAAAAGTGAAATCCTTACGTGGTGAATGGAAGTAATCATGAATAGTTTATCGTCGAAATCTGTGATCAGGCTTTCTCAAGCCACGATTGGCTTGCTGCTTGGTCTGACATTTTTTTCAACGACGCAGGCGGCCAGCATTACCCGCTTTTCGCCGCAAGGCGAAGTTGCCCAGATTCGTCAGGTAAGGGCAAGCTTCTCTGAAGCTGCCGTGGCGTTTGGTGACCCAAAAGCGGCAGCGCCATTTGACGTTAAATGTAATGAAGCTGGTACGGCACGTTGGGCCGACGATAAAAACTGGATCTTTGATTTTAACCGCGACTTGCCGCCCGGCACGCAGTGCAACTTTAGTCTGACGCCGGGTTTTAAGACTGTCGCCGGCAATCCGGTCACCGGCAAGTCGGCATTTCAGTTTTCGACTGGGGGGCCGGCGGTATTGCGGGTGCAGCCTTATGCCGGCAGTAGTATTGAAGAAGAACAGGCGTTCATCCTGACGCAAAACGGTGCTGCCACCGAGGCCAGCATACGCCAGCATCTGTATTGTGAAGTAGAGGGCATCCATGAAAGAGTGCCGGTCAAGTTTTTAGATAAGGAGGCGCGTAGCGCCCTGCTAAAACACTTTACCCCCAATGACGATCCGGCACGCGTCACGACAGTGCAATGCCAACAGCGCTTCCCGAATGAGGCAGCGGTCAAGCTAGTCTGGGATAAGGGCATCATGACGGCATCGGGTCTGGCCAGTAGCAAGCCACAAGCATTTACCTTCAGCACCCGCAAGGCATTTAGCGCCGGCCTGAGCTGCCAGCGCGAAAACGCCAATGCCGCCTGCACACCGATTTCGCCGATTACTTTGTCGTTTAGCTCGCCCATCAGCCGCAAGCTGGCCGAAGAGATCCTGATCAAAGGCAGCAAGGGCAGCGTCAAACCTGACTTTCGCCGTGATGATAAGGAGGCGATGGTGCAGTCAGTCAGTTTCAAGCCGCCGTTTGCCGAAAAGACCGAATACGCGGTGGTTTTGCCGGCCAAATTGGTCGATGAAAGTGGCCGCAGCCTATCGAATGCGGCGCAGTTCCCTTTAAAGTTGTTAACGGCCGATTTTCCGCCGCTGGCAAAATTCCCGGCATCGCCATTCGGCATCATCGAACTCAATGCCGATGCGACGCTACCGGTCACGCTCAGGAATGTAGAGAAAAATCTGCTGGTGCGCAGTGTCGATGGCAAAAATTCACCTGGTAAAGTCAATCACCTGAAAGTCAGCGATGATGCCGGTATCATCAATTGGATTGCCAAGCTGAATCGTTATCACGAGAGCCGCATCGGTATTGCAGGACAATCGGTGGAAACGCGCAGCATAGGTCTGCTGGCCAATGAGCCTGGGGTACGCAAGCTCGATTTACCCGCCGCTACCAAAGATGCTGATCCGGCAATCCGCCCGTTTGAAGTCATCGGCATCCCCTTGAAAGACCCGGGCTTTTACGTGGTCGAGCTGGAATCGCAAAAACTCGGCAGCGCATTGCTGGGCAAAGCTGCCCCGATGTTTGTCCGCACCAGCGCGCTGGTCACCAATATGGCGGTGCATATCAAGTTAGGCCGGGAAAACGGCGCAGTCTGGGTCACTACCCTAGACCAGGCCAAACCTGTCGCCGCTGCCGATGTCCGTATCTCGGATTGTAAAGGCAAAGAAATCTGGCGCGGCCTGACCAATGCGACAGGCATCGTGATGTTGCCCACGGCCTTGAGTGACCCATGCAGCAACTACGAAAATGCCGAGGCAAGTAATCCGGGCAATCCGGGCAATCCGAGCAAGATCAACGGTTTTTTTGTCAGCGCCCGTAAGGTTGATGAAAAAGGCCGCGCCGACATGGCCTTTGCGCTCAGCTCATGGAACAACGGCATAGAATCGTATCGCTTCAATCTGCCTACCGATACCAGCAAATCGTCCACCGTCAGGGCGCACACCATCCTTGACCGCAGCCTGTTTCGCGCCGGTGAAACGGTCTCGATGAAGCATGTGTTTCGGATAGAAAACCTGCGCGGCTTAGCCTTGCAAAAAGCCGCGTTATTGCCAGATCGCGCCAGAATCATCCATCAGGGCAGCAATCAGGAATTCCAGTTTCCGCTGGTATGGCGTAACAGAAATGCGGCAGAAACGGTCTTCGTCTTGCCCAAGCAAGCCAAGCTTGGCACTTACGACATCATTCTTGATAAAGGCGCCATCAAAGCCAAGACGGAATTGACCAGTGACGATCATCAGGATGAAGGCGATGGCGAAAATCGCTACGGCGCCGGCAGCTATGCGACCGGCAGTTTCAGAGTAGAAGAATTCCGCCTGCCCTTGCTGCAAGGCCATATCACGCCACCGAAAGCGGTACAGATTTCACCGAAAGAATTGCCATTGGATGTGCAACTGAATTATCTCAATGGTGGCGGTGCGTCTGGCTTGGCGGTGCAAATCACCGGCATGCTGCGCAATAAAGCCATGTCTTATCCAGCGTATGAAGAATTTTCATTCTATGCTGGCGAAGCGGATGAAGAACAAAAAATCGTCGCGAATAAATTACCCATCAGTTTAGATAAAAACGGCAGCGGCAAGACCGTCATCAAAAACCTGCCCGCCATAGTCAAACCGCAAGAACTGGTAGCGGAGATGACTTATGCTGACCCGAATGGCGAAATACAAACCATCACCGCCGTCACGCCTTTATGGCCGTCCGCCGTAGTGGTGGGCGTCAAGGCCGGGCAGTGGGTTTCGGTCAAAAAGAAAATCACGCTCAGCGCGATCGCGCTCGATACCTACGGCAAGCCTAAAGCAGGCGTGGCGATAGAAATGACAGGCACCGCCAAGCAAAACAACTCGCACCGCAAGCGTATGGTCGGCGGTTTTTACGCTTATGAAAATGCCGAGAGTAGCAAGGATTTAGGTAGCCTGTGTTCAGGCAAAAGCGATGCACGTGGCTTGTTTATCTGTGAAGTCAGCCTGGCCGAACCCGGCAATATCGAGATTCTCGCCAAGGCCAAAGACGACAACGGCAAAGCGGCCTTAGCCAAAACCTCAGCCTGGGTCACAGGCCGTGGCGAGATCTGGTTCGATGGCGAAAACCAGGATCGCATGGATTTGCTACCTGAACGTAAGCATTATGAAGCGGGCGAGACTGCCGTTTTCCAGGTGCGTATGCCTTTCCGTTATGCCACTGCCCTGGTCGCCATCGAGCGCGAGGGCGTGATTGATACCATGGTGGTGCAACTCAATGGCCGCGACCCGAGTGTCAATGTGCCGATCAAGGCCGAATACGGCCCGAATGTATTCGTCTCGGTGCTGGCAGTACGCGGCCGCATGCGCGAAGTGCCCTGGTATTCTTTCTTCACCTGGGGCTGGAAAGAACCGCTGAATTGGTGGAGCGAATTCCGCGAATACCAAGACCCGAGCGCCACCGTCGATCTGGCCAAACCCGCCTACAAATACGGCATCGCCGAAATTACCGTCGGCACCGCCGGGCATAAGCTGGGTGTAACGGTCAGCACCGACAAGAGCAGTTACCCGATTCGCGCCACCGCTAAAACCACGGTGCAAGTTATGTTGCCGAATGGCAAACCGGCCGCCGGGGACGAGATCGCATTGGCCGCAGTGGATGAAGCACTATTGGAATTACAACCGAATGGCAGTTGGGATTTATTGACCGCCATGCTGCAAAGGCGCAGCTACGGTGTAGAGACCGCTACCGCGCAAATGCAAGTCATAGGCAAGCGCCATTACGGCCGCAAGGCGGTAGCGGTGGGCGGTGGCGGCGGTAAATCACCGACACGAGAATTGCTCGACACCTTATTACTCTGGAAGCCAGTCGTCCTCCTCGACGCGAATGGCCGGGCGCAAATCGATGTGCCTTTAAACGATGCGCTGACCAGCTTCAAGATCGTCGCCATTGCGCAAAGCGGCGAAGCTTTGTTCGGTACCGGCAGTGTCAGCATCCGTTCTACCCAGGATCTGCAAATCATCTCGGGCTTGCCACCGCTGGTGCGCGAGGGCGATGCGTTCACCGCCATGCTGACCGTGCGCAATACCACGAGCCATGCGATGCAAGTCGAGGTGGCGGCGTTGGTGACGGGGTTGCCTGGCGAATTGCCTAAACAAAGCAGCGCGATACCTGCCGGCGAATCGCGTGAAATTCATTGGAATGTGACTGTGCCAGCCTCCGCGCAAGCGCAAGATAATCAGCAACTGGTCTGGGAACTGAAGGCCCAAGAGCAGGGCGGTGCCGGTGTCAAGGATGCCTTAAAGTTTACCCAACGCGTGGTCCCCGCCGTGCCGGTGACGGTGCAGCAAGCGAGTTTGATGCAACTGGATAAGACCCTCAGCATGGCGATCGCCCAACCGGCAGACAGCCTGCCAGGCCGCGGCGGTCTGGCGATTTCGCTGCTGCCTAGTCTGGCCGGTTCGCACGAAGGCTTGCGCCGCTATTTTGCCGATTATCCTTACTCGTGCCTGGAGCAAAAAACCTCCAAGGCCATAGGCTTGCGCGATAGCGCCATGTGGCAAAAAGTCGCCAACGACCTGCCGACCTATCTCGACAGCGATGGGCTGGCGTATTACTACCCGCCTAATGACGGCGGCAATCGCGGTAGCGACACTTTAACGGCATACCTGATCGCCGCCACCAACGAAGCCAATTTCGCCATCCCGGACGCCAGCCGCAACAAGATGCTGCAAGGGCTGGCGGCCTTCGTCGAAGGCAAGATCACGCGCGATTTCTGGTCACCTAAAAAAGATCTGGAAGTGCGCAAGCTGGCTGCGCTGGAAGCCCTGTCGCGTTACGGTCAGGTACAGGAACGCATGCTAGGGTCGATACAGATTAACCCCAATCTTTGGCCGACGTCGGCCGTGATGGACTGGATCGCCATCCTGCAAAGGACAGCCAGCATCAGTAAACGCGATGTCTACCTCAAAGAAGCCGACCAGATCTTGCGCTCGCGCCTGAATTACCAGGGCACGCGTTTGGGCTTCTCGAACGAGCAAGACGATTACTGGTGGTGGCTGATGGGCAATAGCGACAACAGCGCCAACCGACTGATCCTGTTGATGCTGAATAACCCGGCCTGGGCCGACGACATGCCCAAGCTGATGACCGGTGCCATCCAAAGACAAATCCGCGGCCACTGGATGTCCACCACCGCCAACGTCTGGGGTAGCCTGGCGTTAGAGAAATTCGCACAGAAATTTGAGACAGAAAAAGTCGCCGGCAGCACCAAGGCAAACCTGCAACAAGGCGGAGTCAGCGCACCAGCCCAGACCTACAACTGGACGCCAGCGGGCGGCGGCAAACTCATGTTGCCTTGGCCGACCGGGGGTATAAATTCAGGTGCAGCGGTTGACAGTATCAGGCTCAATCACGAAGGCAAGGGCAAGCCGTGGGTGACAGTGCAAAGCCTGGCCGCGGTCGCGCTGAAAGCACCGTTCAGCAGCGGCTACCGCATCACTAAAACCTTCACGCCGGTAGAGCAAAAAGAGAAAGGCAAAACCACGCGCGGTGACATCATCAAGGTCACCGTGGAAGTCGATGCCCAGACCGACATGACCTGGGTAGTGCTGACCGACCCTATCCCCGCCGGTGCCAGCTTGCTGGGTTCTGGCCTGGGCAGGGATGCCGCCATCGCCACAGAACCAGCAAAAACAGAGCAAAACACCAGCAACGCCTGGATGGCCTACGAAGAGCGCAGCTTCGAGTCGTATCGCGCGTATTACCAGTTCGTCCCCAAAGGCAAATTCAGCGCGTCTTACACCATGCGCTTGAATAATGTCGGCGAATTCAAATTGCCGCAGACGAGAGTAGAGGCGATGTATGCGCCTGAGATGTTTGGGGAATTGCCGAATGCGGGGATTAGTGTGAAATAACTCGTAGGCTAGGCTGATGAAGCGCTAGCCCAAGCTACAAAATTATCAAAATTAGAAATGCCTCACGCAAATGGAATGAGCGCCTCCCCCCGAAAGGGATGGCAATGAGGCAGTCGGGCAACAGAGAATAGAAATGAAGAAGGATTCTCACAACTCGACGGCATCGATGTGCCAAAGTAGATACGCAGTACTTATCCACTTAAGAGAAGGAGAATCCAAAATGCATCATACCGTATATGGCGTCGACATCGCAAAAAGCGTATTCCAATTGCACTGGGTGGATCAGGAAACCGGTGAAGTCTTTAGCAAGCAGATCAAGCGTGCCAAGTTTCTCGAACATTTCGCCAATCGAGCCACGTGCCTGATCGGGATGGAAGCCTGTGGTGGCGCACAACATTGGGCCAGACGGCTAAGTGACATGGGACATCAGGTCAAGCTGATGGCAGGTAAGGCAGTGAAAGCTTTCGTGATGGGAAACAAGAATGATGCAACCGATGCCAGGGCCATCTGGGCCGCCGTGCAGCAGCCCAATGTCAAAGCGGTCGCGGTCAAAACGGAGTCGCAACAAGCGGTGTTAGCGCTCCATAGGACGCGGCAACAACTGGTCAAATTTCGTACGATGCAAATCAATGGACTGCGTGGTTTGTTGACCGAATATGGCGAAGTAATGGGCTTAGGTAGGGCGGCATTAAATAAGTCATTGCCAGAAGTATTGGCGAAATTAGCCGGGCGTTTGCCAGCGGCCTTGATCGACACGCTACGCGAACAATGGGCGATGGTGAGCCACCTCGATGGCAGGATTGCCGAGATAGAGCGACGCCTGCAAGCCTGGAGGAAGGCGGATCCATCGTGTCAAAGGATCGCTGCCATCCCCGGTGTTGGTCTGTTGACGGCCACGGCAGCGGTCGCCACGATGGGCAATGCCAAGGCGTTCCAGTCCGGGCGAGAATTTGCCGCGTGGTTAGGTCTGGTGCCTGGGCAGAGCGGTACGGGTGGCAAGGTGCGCTTATTGGGTATCAGCAAGCGCGGCGACACCTACTTACGCACGCTGCTGATACATGGTGCGAGGTCGACATTGAGCCGAACCAAAGAGCCCAATGAATGGCTCAAAGGAATACGTCAGCGCCGGCCAAAGAATGTCGTGACGGTCGCGCTGGCGAACAAAATGGCAAGGACGATCTGGGCGCTGCTAGCGCACGATCGGCAGTACGAAGGCAGTTTCGTCAGTGCCAGAGCAAGTTAAGCACGACGGAAATTAAGAAGAAAAAGCTGTTTAGCAAGGAAAGAAGTAGCACGTCAGAAGTGAGGATGGCGAAGATCAGCGTTGAGCAAGGCGATTTGAGTGTATTGGTAAATAGGTAAGACCGTGATTCACTAAACCTGTATGGATGCTTGGGCTTTTAGCCCGCCACGCAAATGAGGTGTGAGTCAGCAGATTCCATTAAGGCCCGCAGAATTAAGCCCTGCAACAAGGCCGGATATAAAACTGCAAACTAGCCTGTTGAACAAAACATGAAAAAAACCTTGGCAAATGGGAGGCGTTCATATAAACATCCATGCGCATCGTGGCACGAAATGGCCTCGAAAGGCGCATGGATAATGCGATATGCTTTTCGATATTGCTTATCCTATTAAGTACTGTCTTGGCGTGAACTTATTACCAACTTTGCTATCGAAGAGGCATATACATCTTTGCCAGCATCGTTCATTTTAATAAGGCCATGCCCATGATCGCCATGTCGGACACCGCACATCAGCAACAAAACTGGCAACCCAGGCGTGGCACACAACGTTTAACCGCGTCCTTACTGGCTACGCTCATCACCCTTTTCATGCTGCAACAGCTTAATCACCGTTCTAGCAGCCATGGGGTACGCGAGATAACAGGCCAACCCAGTACGCTGATACTGTTACCATTTTTTTCTGAAAAATCACCCAAAGTAGCGGCCAAAATCCCAAGCACCAACCCAGCAATTGTCAAACGGGCTAAGGCAGCTCAATTGAGTTATCGAGAAAAACAAACCACAGCAGCAACTAATCTGCTTGCCCCAGAAGTCACTACCGCGACCACTATCACCAACAACACTCCGGCAGCAAACAACATACTTTCACCCACTCTGCAGCTTGATGCAAAGGCCATACGCAAAGCCTACGATGATAGCAAGAGCGACATACAAAAAATGGCAGATGCCAGCGGCAAAGAAATGAATACCCTCGCCAGCAGCAAATACGATAGGTTTCAGACAGCAGTCAATCAGGCAGCGAAACCCGACTGTATCGGCAAAGACACCACAGGAGCCGGTTTATTGGCTATACCGTTAATTGCATTTTTAGCAGCGACAGACAAATGCAAATAAAGCTCAAATACTCTATCTTGGAGCAGTAAGTACGGCAAGCAGTACAAAAACTAAAAAAGCCCCAAAACTTGGTAATGCCGTTCAGTTAAGACTGAACGGCATTTTTATTTAGTGCTTGTAAACGTTACGGCATGCTGTTAACCTTCGTCGCAATGTTCGACGATACTCTTCATTTCCTGGCAAACCACCTTGAGTCACCCGACTGGCGGCGACTCGGAGAGCATTTGCCTATCGAGTGGATCGAACAGGCCGTGCAGCGCACCGATGCCACCAGCATCCGCCATCGGCGGCTGCCAGCCGAACAAGTAGTTTGGCTGATGGTGGCGTTGGCGCTGTATCGCCACAAGTCCATCGGCGAAGTAGTGGATGATCTCGGATTGGCGGTGCCGGATTCGCAAACGCCTTTTGTCAGCAAGAGTGCGGCGGCGCAGGCGCGCCAGCGCCTTGGTTCCGAACCGCTGAAGTGGCTGTTCGATCACTCCGCTCGTCACTGGAGCGGCCAGG
>NZ_JAUSFI010000034.1 GCF_030651495.1 Undibacterium sp. | reverse complement strand
GGCAGGAATTTCACGCACCAGTTCCAGCAGATCCCATTCGTTCTTCTGATCTTTCTTGATGCGGAAGTGGTACATGGCCTGCATCGCCTGATGGTCGTCCTTGCGGAAATTCATCTTGCCTTTCGGTGTATCAAATTCCATGCCTTCCATTGCGCTGATGAGTTTCTCGGTATCGGTGGATTTGGCTTTGTTGATGGCCGTGACAACTGCGCTGGCAGCGGCAAAACCACCGGCGGTAAAGAAGTCAGGCGGTGTCTTGAAGCGCTTGGTGTGCTCGGCGACCAGCCAGTCGTTCATCTTGTTTTTCGGGAAGTCATAGTAGTAGTAAATCGCACCCTCTGTTCCGACAAAAGCTTTCCACGTTTTCATGACAGGCAAGATATTGCCGCCAGGGGCCAGAACAATGCCATAGCGCTCGGGTTTCATGTCCGCCAATTTGCTCATCGGGCTACTGCCGGCCCAGACAATACCTAATGCACGCGGCGCAGGTTTATCTTTGAGCTTATCAAAAATGCGTTGTGCCGCTGCCGTAAAGTCCGTGGTGTTTTGTGCGGCGTACTCTTCATGCACAACCGTCGCTTTACTCGCCACCGCGTTCAATGCTTCTTTGCCCGCCTTCACGGCATCGCGACCGAATGCGTTATCTTGCGCTAAAAAGGCAATACTACCGCCTGCCTTAAATGTACCCGCAGCGGCTAAACCGTCCTGCATGGAGTTGCGGCTGGTGCGGAAAATATACCGATTCCATTTGTCGCCGGTGATGGCGTCCGCTACCGCCGGTTCGACGATCAGGATTTTTTTGTATTCTGCGGCAATCGGCAGCATGGCGATGGCCGAGCCGGAAGAAGAGGTGCCGACGGCGATATCGACCTTGTCATCGCCATACGCTTCGGCCAGCATGGTGCGGCCGATGTCGGGTTTGCTCTGGTCATCCTTGACGATGACCTTGATCTTGCGGCCATTGAGTTCCATCTTGCCGCCGGTCAGGTATTCCAGACCCATCATGAA
>NZ_JAUSFI010000030.1 GCF_030651495.1 Undibacterium sp. | reverse complement strand
AAAAAGAGGGGGACTTTCGTCTGATAACGTAAAAAATCTCGCCTTTTAAAAAAATTCAGCCGAAATCGCAAAGATATTTTTTTGCTGTTCATTATTTCTTCAATTTCTTAGGTTTTTAGAAGTTCCCAATTTCAAATACTAAATAAACAATTGCGCACTTATCCGATCTTGACGACCGAACGGGATCATCAGGTCAAGCTGCAATTTGCCTGGCAGCGCGGACCAACACCGCAGGCCGGCGGCCTCACGGAGACCGGCAGCCAGCTTGACACCAGGGGCAATGCGCCGGGCGATGAAACCTCGGGTACCTGGGTGCGGGTGGCCGAAGCCTTGTCGGGAGCGAACTGGGGCAGCAACTTTACCCCGCGCATCGGCAGCGAAGTGCTGGTCGATTTTATCGAAGGCGACATGGACAGGCCGGTGGTGATTGCGCATGCGTTTAGCCAGCAGCAGTGCGGCCACGCAACATGCATGCGCTTTCCAGCCTGAAATGGTCTGAAACTCGCATGGAGAATCGGCACTGGGCTAGGTGGCATTGGTGCCGGTGTCATTTGCTGCAATCGATCAAAACATGAACCACAAGCGACGGGTAAGTCGGCATTCATTGACAACAAAATACAGGATACAAGTTCGGTTCTTAGTTAAGCCTATTTTGCTCGCGGTACCTGCTGGCCTCAAGCACCAGCCATTCACGAAATTGTTTAAGCGCGATGCCTTCTGCCTTCCCCTCAGGGCATAGCAGATGATAAGTATTGCCACTGACAAACGGGTGATCGACAGCGATAGTGAGCAACCCGGCGTTGAGTTCATCTTCAATCAAGAAAGGGGGAATCAAGGCAATTCCCATCCGATGAATCGCCGCCTGGCTCAGCATCGAAAATAGCTCATAGCGCGAACCTGTCATGTCGTGTTCCACCGTTAGTCCTAGCGATGTAAACCACTGGCGCCAGGCGTAGGGTCTGGTGGTCTGCTGCAATAAGGGGTAATTCTGAATTTGCTCTGCATTTATTTTTGTACCCGGAGCGATCAAATCGGGGCTACAAACCGCGACTAAATTCTCACGCATCAGAGCATGCGCCTCGACCCCAGGCCATGCCACGTTGCCGCAATGAATTGCCGCATCAAATTCTGTTTCGTTAAACAGGAAGGGGCGGGGGCGGGTGGCAAAATTAATCGAGATATCCGGATTGGCCCGCTGAAATGAGGCGAGACGGGGCATCAGCCAACGCGTTGCAAAACTGGGCACGACCGCCAACTCCAGGCTGCCCCCCTGCCCGCGCCGCGCCATCATTTCTAGCGTATCGCGCTCCACCGAATTTAAGCGCACCGCGACCTGGCGGCTATACGTCAAACCGGCCTCGGTCAGCACGACACCGCGCTTGCTGCGATGAAACAACTGTACGCCCAAAAAATCTTCCAATCCAGCAACTTGGCGGCACACCGCACTTTGCGTCAGCGCCAGCTCCGCGGCGGCCTTGGTGAAGCTTGCGTGTCTGGCTGCGGCTTCAAATGCCATCAGTGTCCATGTATTGGGAATTTTTCTGCGCATAGTAGTCCTGAAAATACGGGTGAATCTTTGATTCGCTTCGATTTTTGATAAGATGATTAAAGTTTTATTTGAATGTGTGCGTTTTACGCACAAGCTAGTGCAAATTACGCGTTTGAGTTACACACTCAACTTCTCTATATTACCTCATATAAATATGGCTTTAACGCTCTCTCTTCTCATTTCCATTTACCATGTTATCTATGCGGTATCAGAATGAGTCAATCAGAAATTTACTACCTCCAAAGGAAGACAAATGAAATCAAGCGCCGCAAAAACAGCATTTCAATGGGATGACCCACTGCTTTTATCGCAGCAATTAAGCGATGACGAACGCATGGTGCGCGATGCCGCACGTGCCTACTGCCAGGATAAGTTGCAGCCGCGCGTACTCGAAGCTTTCCGCAACGAAACAACTGATCCCGCAATTTTCCGCGAAATGGGCGAACTTGGTTTGTTAGGACCAACGATTCCGGAACAATATGGCGGACCTGGCTTGAATTACGTTAGCTATGGCCTGATCGCACGCGAAGTGGAACGGGTTGATTCTGGCTACCGTTCGATGATGAGTGTGCAATCCTCGCTGGTGATGGTACCCATTTACGAATTCGGCACCGAAGCGCAAAAACAAAAATTCCTGCCGAAACTGGCTACCGGCGAATGGATAGGCTGCTTCGGCCTGACCGAACCGAATCATGGCTCGGACCCTGGCTCCATGATTACCCGCGCCAAAAAAGTACCTGGTGGATACAGTGTCTCCGGCAGCAAGATGTGGATTTCCAACTCGCCGATCGCCGACGTGTTTGTGGTCTGGGCCAAGGATGACGAAGGCCAGATACGCGGCTTCGTACTGGAAAAAGGCATGAGCGGCTTAAGCGCCCCGGCGATCCATGGCAAATTCGGCCTGCGCGCCTCGATTACCGGCGAAATCGTTATGGACAACGTATTTTGCCCTGAAGAAAACGCATTTCCTGACGTGCGCGGATTAAAAGGCCCGTTCACTTGCCTCAATTCAGCACGTTACGGCATCGCTTGGGGTGCCTTGGGCGCGGCAGAAGATTGCTTCCACCGTGCCCGCCAGTACGTCATGGATAGGCAGCAGTTCGGCCGTCCACTGGCAGCGAATCAGCTGATACAAAAGAAGCTGGCAGATATGCTGACCGATATCACGCTTGGCCTGCAAGGTTGCCTGCAACTGGGCCGGATGAAAGATGCAGGTACTGCCTCAGTGGAAATTACCTCGATCATGAAGCGGAACTCGTGTGGCAAGTCGCTCGATATCGCCCGCGTCGCCCGCGACATGCTGGGTGGTAACGGCATTTCTGACGAATTCGGCATTATCCGCCACATGGTCAATCTGGAGGTTGTCAATACCTATGAAGGTACGCATGACATTCATGCATTGATTCTGGGTCGTGCCATCACAGGTATTCAGGCGTTTTCCTGATACTCACGCATTGAAAGTCTGATCCTATGAGCTTACTTCCCGGCATTAAAGTGCTAGATCTGACGCGTGTGCTGGCAGGACCATGGTGCACGCAAATTTTGGCAGATTATGGTGCGACCGTAATCAAGATCGAGAAGCCAGGCGTAGGTGACGACACCCGTCACTGGGGCCCACCGTATGCGAAGGATGCCGACGGCAACCTTAGCAGCGAGGCGGCCTATTATTTGTCAGCCAACCGCGGCAAACAATCCGTGACCCTTGATTTTTCCAAGCCGGAAGGCGCTGCATTGTTGCGTCAGTTGATACTGCAAGCCGATGTGCTGATCGAAAACTATAAGGTCGGCAGCCTGCAAAAATATGGGCTTGATTATGAAACGCTGAAGGTGCTTAATCCGCGCCTGATTTACTGTTCTATTACAGGATTTGGACAAAACGGCCCTTATGCGGCGCGAGCGGGCTACGATTTTGCGATTCAGGGTATAGGTGGCTTGATGAGCATCACTGGTGAGCGCGCGGATCTGCCCGGCGGCGGCCCGCAAAAAGTCGGTGTCGCGGTGGTCGACATCATGACAGGCATGTATGCCAGCACCGCCATTCTGGCAGCGCTGGCCAACCGCGCCGGTAGCGGTCTTGGGCGATATATCGACGTCGCGCTGCTTGATGTGCAGGTGGCCATGCTGGCCAACGTCGGCATGAATTACCTGGTCAGCGAGACTCTGCCTAAACGCTGGGGCAATGCGCATCCGAACATCGTGCCATACCAGACTTTTGAAACTGAAGATGGTGAAATCGTCATTGCGATCGGTAACGATAGCCAGTTTGCCAGTTTTTGTCGGGTACTCGACACGCCGGAATGGGGCGTAGATGAACGCTTTGCCAGCAATCCGGCACGCGTCAAACATCGCGAATTGCTGGTGCCGATGATTGCCACGCGTCTAAAAGCGTGGCTTAGTACAGAATTGGCAGAGGCACTGGAGGCGGTCGGCGTGCCCTGCGGCCCGATTAATAACCTGGCACAGGTGTTTGCCGACCCACAGGTACAGGCACGCGCAATGCGGGTCGATGTGCCCCATCCGACAGCCGGCAGTGTGCCACAGGTACGGCATCCGGTTCGATTCTCGGGCGACGCCTTGGCGCCGATGCAGGCACCACCGCTATTGGGCCAGCATACCGATCTGGTACTGCAACAAATGTTGGGCCTGCAGACAGATCAGATTCTCGCCTTGAGACAGCAGCGACTGGTATGAAATAACGCCCCGCCAAACGGTGTATCTCCGCACACCAGATTGGATCACGGTCGCCAGAAATTGATTCCGGTGTAATTCCGCTCTCTCACACACTGGCAGAGCGCGCCTCGCCGGTGACGCCAGATAGTCAGATTAGGATAGACGAATTGGGCTGTGATTTTCATGTAAATTAAGCATTCGCTCCAAGCGCCAATAATTTGGCTATGTTCAGGTTATCTGTTGATACTCCGTTCGCAAAGCATGAAACAAGAACTGTTGCGGTGTCGCCATGTCTTTGCATCGATCAAGCAAGCGACGCCAGCCAAGATAGTTCGCCAGGTATTTCGTCGCTACGCCATG
>NZ_JAUSFI010000007.1 GCF_030651495.1 Undibacterium sp. | reverse complement strand
GCAACCAGTGTGAAAGTAGGTCATCGTCAGGCTTTTATTAGAAAACCCCTCAGCAGATTCCTGCTGAGGGGTTTTTGCTTTTTAGCTTGATTTACCGTTTCGCTCACTTCGTTTCCATGACTTCCTGCTAGCGATTGCGCTTGCCTATGAATCAATTCATGCTCGAGTTAGGTACACACCTGTATCGGCGGTTGCACCAAGATGTTCTTGGTCGATAAAATACTGTTTTGAGTTCTGATGAAAAGTCCGTTCGCGTGATCAGTGGCGACGATCACGCTCATGGGCGCTAGCCCTAAAAGACTTGATTGACAGGCTTTGATCCTGATTTGTTTGAGCAAATTTATTGCCGTATTCTTCTGGGCACCCATGCTATTTGCGAGGTTCGTCAAGATAAAATCGGTAGAGCCATGGTCGTGCTGCGCGGAAATAAAGAAACCTTAGACGTCGGCCAGATTTATGCTTGACGCTTCAAGCCATAGCTAACTATGGCAGGAGTAAATCCACTTTGGAGTCCATTTGATTAAGCCAGCCGCTCAAGCCGCCGTGAGACTCCTAATAGCATTGCGCTGACCAGCAACGCTGCGGCCGCTAGTAGTACCGGCAGGGTAAAATCATTGCCGCGATCTAACCAAGCCACCAATAGCGGGCCGGCAATCTGGCCAAGCCCATAGAATGCCGTGATGAAGCCGATACGGCGCGCGCTGGCTTGCGGATCAGGCAGTCGTGCCAGCCATTGTGCCAGACCAGCGATGCCCATAAAAGTGCCGCCCAGCAAAGCTGCGCCTATGAATGCGGATGTGATGCCGGGTATCAGTACCGGCAGTGCGACGCCGATAGCCTGTACCAGCGTGCAGGTAATTAAGGTCCGATAGGTACCATTGCGCAATGCCAGACGAACCCAAATGGCGGTGGCAGGCATGGCAGCGATGCCGACGATTAGCCAGCCGGTCAAGGCGGCATTACTGCTGCCGGTTCCCGTTCTAAGCATCACCGGTAAAAACGTCATATTGATAATGTAGCCAAAACCGGCCAACGCGTAAGAAGCTGTCAGCCACATGGGCATATCAGGGGGCGCGGTAGCCGTTTGTTGCCGCGCCTGCTCGCCATTCGTCAAGGCACTGCGTCCCGCTGGCATCAATCCCGCCATCGCGCACAGTGCCGCGATGCCAGCCAGAGCGCCTAAGTACCACCAACCCTGTGCTACGCCCAGTCCTAGCGACAGCAGAAGTTGCACGGCCAGTGCAGACAAAGTAATGCCCGCGCCAACACCCATGTAATGCAGCATGCTCCAGCCTGGCGCCCCTACTGCCATCAGTCGTCGCAGTACAATACCGGTGGCGTACACATACACCAGCGCGCTGGCGATGCCGGCGCTAAAACGCACCACGCACCAGAGTGTGAATCCAAGGTCGAAGCCCATGGCAAGCGTGGTCGCGACGCTGATCAGCAGGCCGGCCGTCAGGCGGCGTACCGGATTGGCCTGACGACTGAATGCCGTCCACAAGGCACCGAGTAAATAACCAAGGTAATTGCTTGCCGCCAGCAACGCGCCTTCGGAATGCGTTAGCCAACCGGCTTCGCGCATCTGCGGCAACAGCGCCGTATAGGCAAAGCGGCCAATACCCATCGCCAGCATCAGCGCCAACATGCCAGAAAGGGCGAACCAGGCCAACGACATGCGCGTCGGCGCTGCGGTCAGCACCTGTGTTGTAGCTGTAGTTGTCGTTGTCGTAGTCATGGTGATACCTTGCGATCCTTCAATGAAGTGAGTTGGTGTCTAGCAGCCTCGCGTCAGGTACTCATCTCGTTGAACTTATGCTGATTCGAAGAAAGCCAAAACAGGGCAGGCCTGTCGCGCATATTCCATGCGCCTTCCCAGCCAGTCACCGCTACAAGCCGCATGGAATATGCGTCTCCGCGGCAGTGGTGGCGGTGATTCAATTGCTTGACAGTCTTATTTTGCAGCAGCACCGCGGACGGGAAAGTGCAAATAGCGCTGCTCAAACTCGGTTGCCGTGATCGCCGGTGAATAGAGGAAACCTTGTAGTTCATCACAGTCGAGAGTTTGTAAAAATGTTTTTTGCTGTTCGTTTTCTACCCCTTCGGCGATGACGCGTAATTTCAGCGCGTGCGCCAGGCTGATGATGGCGGTGACGATGGCGATGTCACTTTCGTCGTTGGGCAGATTCATCACAAACGAGCGATCGATCTTGAGTTTATTGATGGGAAAACGTTTTAAATAGCTCAGGCTGGAGTAGCCGGTACCAAAATCGTCAATCGCCATCTTGACGCCTAATGCGGCGAGCGATTCAAGTTTTATCAGGGTTTCTTCAACCTCGCGTATCAGGATTGATTCCGTCAGTTCCAGCTCAATCCGGTCCGGGGGTAAATTGGCTTGGTGCAATGCGCTGGCGATGTTTTCGACGAAATCTGCCTGCTGAAATTGCAGCGCAGAGACATTCACGGAAAGGCGCAGGTGTTGACCGTTGCTGTTCCACAATACCGCCTGTTGGATGGCGCTAGCCATGACCCAATTGCCGATCGCGACTATGACGCCGGTCTCTTCCGCGATAGGAATAAATTGTGCCGGGCTGACTTCGCCCAAATCTTTATCATGCCAGCGTAGCAGCGCTTCGGCGCCAAAGACCTGGTTAGTCGCCAGATCGACCAAGGGCTGATAATGCAAGCGGAAGTGGTTGTGTTCCAGCGCTTGCCGCATCGCATGATCGATCTTCATGCGCGAGAGCAGGCCGATATTCATTTGGCGCTGGTAAAAACGGAAATCCGAACGACCGCGTTCCTTGACATGGTACATCGCGCTATCGGCATTTTTGATCAGGTCATCCATCGTGCTGCCGTCGGCCGGATACAGTGCCACGCCGATGCTGGAGGTGACATTAAAATGCATGCCATCCAGACTAAAAGGCGCTTTCAGCTCTGCCAGTACGCGGCGGGCGCAGATTTCGGCACCGTTGGCATCGGCCTGATGAAGCAGCAAAACAAACTCATCGCCACCGAGACGTGCCGCGGTATCGACCTGGCGTATGCATGTTTTGAGTCGCTCGGTGACTTCAATTAAGACGCGGTCGCCAAAGTGGTGACCCAGGGAATCATTAATCTGCTTGAAATGATCAAGATCGAGGAATAATAAGGCAAAACTGCCATTATTCCGGCTTGCATGGGTAATCGATTGTTTGATGCGTTCGGCCAGTAACAGCCTATTTGGCAGCCCGGTCAATACGTCTGAAAATGCCAGTTCTTCTATTTTTTGTTTGGCGACATGACTCTCGGTCCGGTCTTTGAAAAAACCGATGTAGTGAATGGTTTTACATGCTTCATCCTGCACCCGTACCAGAGAGATCATGCACAAATACGTATGCCCATCCTTGCGCCGGTTCCATAGTTCACCTTCGCAGACGCCATGAATCTCGAGCTGTTTCAGCAGCGTTTCGACTAAGGACGCATTACTTTCTTTGGCAAAAAAATCGCGCGCTGACAAGCCGAGCATTTCTTTCTCGGTATACCCGGTGAGCCGCTCAAAACTGGGATTGATGGTGATGATTTTTTGTTCGCTGTCGGTGATAAAGATAGCGTCGGTACTGGATTTAAATACTTTTGAGGCCAGTTCCAGACGCGCGTCATCGGCCAGCCTTTGCGTAATATCGCGGTAGGAATAGACCCGGCCGATAGCGCGGCCACGTGCATATTGCGGCAGCGTGACACGTTCTAATATTTTGCCGGAACGCAGTACCAGGACGTCGGTCGCTTCCATCAGCGGCGAGCGCCTGATCATGCCAAGACGCTCGGAATAGTGACTCGCATCGACCATGCATCTATCCATCCAGGCATAGATCGCCGCATCGTCACGTTGCGTCAGTAATTCGTGCGGTAAACCCCATAATTCTGCAAAAAGATGGTTATAGCTACGAATCGCACCATCCAGGGCGGTCACCAAAATACCATCAGCGGTCGATTCCAGCGTCGCGCGCAATTCTGCGATCAGTTTTTCCAGCTCATTTTCAACCTTGCGCTGATTGCTGTGGTCGCGTATCGCCACCACATACAGCGAGCTATCCATGTCAATGCGAATCAGCGTGACTTGCCGTTCTACCTGGATGACGCTGCCATCTTCACGCTGCAGCAGGGTTTCTGAAAAAATATTATCCGATAAGCCCGCCGCCGCATCTTCCCAAAAAAACAAGTCTTCCGGTGAAGATGCCAGGTCCACCACCGCTTTGCCAATCAAGGACCCTGGGTTCAGGTGCAGCAAGCTATACGCGGCACGATTGGCCGCCTGGATGCGTAATTCTAGCGGATCCACCAGCAGTACCGCTTCCAGCATCCCTTCGATCAGTGCCTGCCATTGTTGTGTTTTCATGGCGCCTCTCCGATCGGAGGTATTTCCATTCCGCGTTCAAAAAAGTAACACAGGCGCTTACGCGGTGACAGATAATCGTAAGCCGCTTTCGGTAGTTGTAATGGTTTTAAGCTACGCCGTATGCCCAGTTGCGGTTCGTGTTCGAGATTGATGACCAGTGCGTCATCTCGTGGGATGGCCGGATTGTGTATCATCACACGGGGCTTGATCGGGCGTGTCGAATTCACCGACACCACCAGGGCAAAGCTATCGTCGGTTAACTGCACCACCGAACCGGGCGGGTAAATTCCCATCATGCGAATGAAGGCAGTCATGGTCGGCGTATGAAACTGCGCCTTGTTCTGGGTAAATATCTGTGACAAGGCTTCATGCGGCGTGATCGCCATGGCAGGATTGCCCGGATTACACAGATTGTCATAGCGATTCACCAGCGACACAATGCGACTCAGGGCAGACATCTTGTCGGCCAAGATATGGCCGGGATAACCACTGCCATCGACGTACTCATGATGCTGTGCGATCAGCAGCATCGCGCTAGGCGACAACGCCATTTTGCGCGCCAGATTGACACCATGCAGTACATGACCGTGATACAGTTGCCGCTCGACCGAACTGAATTGCTCATCCGGCCAGCGCAGCCGATCAGGCAACTCGATTTTCCCGATGTCATGCAACAAGGCACCGATACCCAATTCCAGCATTTCTGGCTTGCTCAATTGCATCGCCTTACCGAGCAACAGGGAAATCACCGTCACATTGATCGAATGCAACGACGTTTTTTCGCCTGCTTTTTCAGACAATAAACGAATCGCGGCTTCCTCTTCGCCCAATACGCCGGCTAAAAACCCCTGGATCAAGGCTTCGGTTTGTTCTTTGGCAATCAGGGGCTGTGCATGCGCTATCTCGGTAACGCGCTTAAAAGTTTGCGAGGCTTGACCAAACTGGCGTTCACAGGCCAATAAACTAGCGTGCTGCTCCGCCAGCATTTCGCGCCGTTGCCGCGCTTCAGCCGCCTTGGGCGATTCTGTTGCAACCGGGACCGGTGTCGCAGGGATGGCCGCCGCGATGGCATCAGGGTCGGGCGCACTTTTTGCGGGCGCATAGCGGATGCGCTCCAAGCCTAAGGAGCGCAGGGTGGCGATCTGAGCCTGGTTGCGAATCTCAAAGCTACTGACTGGAAACGGATGATCCATCCAGCCCATGTCGAGATAGATGAACATCCCAATGCGCAGTTGAGAAATATCAATAAATTGTGTGTGAATATCAGTCATAAAGCGCGTATTTAAAGACCCTGATGACAGGTTTGCCCTGCGCGGATTGTTAAATTAGCACGCGACTTCTGGAAATGCCATATTTTTTAACAATTACTCAGAGTATATGCCTAAAATGATGCTTTAAAGAAAGTTTTAAAGTCGCCCTGCCAGCGCGCATATCCCATGCGCTTCTTCAGCTTGTCTGGCCTGCAGCCCGCATGGGATATGCGCGCTGGCAGGGGTGGTAAATACAATTCGATACGGCACCATGCGCTACGGTGCGCGGATTACCGAATTAAAAGCAGGGTGACGCGGGGGCTGGAGACTGACCCGATGGATATTGAGATTAGGTGCATGTCGAGCGATGCACCGCTTACGATGAGTTTCCCGGGCGGTGTCGTCCCGGGGTTGTCATGTGAAATTGTCGAAAAATTTTACACTTTCTTCGAGCGGGTCAATTTCATTTCCGCAAGGCATTGATTCTTAAAGGTAAAATTTTCTGGCATGCAACTTGCTTTATTGCAACTAGACGATCACTTAACTTGTCATATGACGCTCATCGCGAAAAGAACGCATCGTTCTTTTGCGGCTTTACTGAAAAATAGCCATGCCACATAAACTACCTCTCGCCCTCTTGCTTGTATTTGCCCTCTCGGCCAATGCCGACGCCAATCCGATTTTCAATGGCAATGTCGCTATTTCCGGCTTGGAAGCTTCCGGCATGCAATTACTGTATGAAGTCGTTATTCCTGGCAAGAACCCGTCTTACCGGGATAGCACGCCAGTGCCATACACGATCAATAATTTATCCTCACTGCTATCCACGTATTCCCGCGTAGGGTATTACGTGGAAGTGACTACGGGCCCGCAAGCGGGGCAGTTTGTGTATGTCTCGATGGATACGTTTGACACGAATCCGGCAAGCCTGGGCTTACCGCATAACGTGAACAATCCGGTTGCCCGCCAAACGATCGTCAATAACGCCAATATTTACTCGAATAACACCAGCATCGTCACCGGAACGAGTATCGCAACGGTCAATCTGGAGATGTGGCCTTCAAATTACGCCACTGGTACGACCTCGGCTATCCCTGGTGGCAGCGGCAGCCAGTACGATTTTAACGACAGCGGCTTTAGCACTGCAGCCGGTCACGGTTCTTTTCAGATAAATAACTTCGGCGCCGGCCAGACCCTGTTTGGCTGGAGTGACTGGGGTGGTAATTCTCCAGGACAAGCATCTGAGTTTGGTATCGGCAATGCAACCTTGCTGGGCCGGCCCAATCCAGACTGGACCTTCTCTGATCTTGGCCAGACGGGTTTGCTCCAAGTCGTCGTAGGTACCCCGAACGCGGTACCAGAGCCAGCAAGTATCGGATTGCTTGGGCTAGGCTTGGCCGCATTTGCCTTGATTCGCCGTCGGAAAAACCACCAGGCCTAAGAACCGCCCCTGCCAGCGCGCATATCCCATGCGGCTCGCAGGCCAGTGTGCTTGAAGAAGCGCATGGGATATGCGCTGTGGATATGCGCTGTGGAAGGGCAGGTAAATTGGATTTCATCCGGTGTCGCATGCGTACGATTACGCGGGCGCTGGCTTGGCGAGTGTTCTTACTTCGCTTGTTGATGTGTGATTGCAGGCCGGTGGTAGACCGGCGGCTACTCCCTTTTCTTGCTTCGCCAAGAAAAGGAAGCAAAAGAAGGCGACGCAAAGTCGCTGCCCTGCGGGTGCCCAATTGTGCAAGTCAAAAAATGGGAAAAGTTCGAAACTCGCCTGCGGCTCAAACACGAACTTTTCTTATCCATTTTCTGCCTCGCACAATTGGCAGCGCCACATGCGGAAGTCCAGGTCAAAAGCAGAGTCAAAAGCCAATTCAAAAGCCGAGGCAAAAACCACGTCAAAAGCAGTTCGGTAGGTGCGATTAGCAAGGCGTAATCGCACGCATGTCATTGTGCCGTAGCGCATTTAAAAAGCCGACCCTGCCATCACGCATATCCCATGCGGCTCGCAGGCCTATGCGCTTGAAGAAGCGCATGGAATATGCGCGCTGGCAAGGCAGGTAAATAGAATTTCACGTGGTGCATTTTGCGTACGTTTACGCTCGCTACCGAATCGACATCCATTTTGTTTCACGGATGATCAAAACAGTAATGAAGGAAGCCAGTCCCGCTATACATATATTTGCTGCCAGTGATGTCACAAATAATATTGGGTTTTCAAATATCGAAAATATGACGTGAGATTGTCTTTTTGCAGGTGAATGTGTTTCCCCGGTGACCAAGGCTAGGATTACGAAGATCCACAAAGAACCTGAAAAAATAATGAAAGGAACAGCAAGAACCCGTGCACCCCATAGGCTAATTCGAGCATTGCGCTGCTGTTTAGCAAATTCCATTTCATATTGAGGTTTCATTAAGTCATCGACCAATTTATGTGCATATTGAAGTGTTGTTGTATTCTCTTTTCCTTCAACTCTAGCCATGACTTCCCGTGACAAACGCTCCTCTAAGTCACTTGGAATATGTTTTCTCATTTAGTACCTCCAAACAAAGAAATTTGGAACATTGGAAAAATATTGAATTTCCCTCCATCACAAATTCGGCGCTAACCACCGCTCAACCTCCTCCTTAGCCACTCCACGCCGAACCGCCATATCCGTCACCTGATCATCGGCAATCTTGCCCACGCTAAAATACTTCGATTCAGGATGGGCGAAGTAGAAACCTGACACTGCTGCGCCCGGTATCATCGCCCATGATTCCGTGATATGCATGTCGATTTCTTCGCATTGCATCTGCTTAAACATCTCGGTCTTCACCGTATGTTCCGGGCAGGCTGGGTAGCCTGGTGCCGGACGTATGCCCTTATAGGTTTCCTTGATCAATTCCGCATTCGATAAGACCTCGTCGCTGGCGTAACCCCACAGGTCTTTACGCACGCGCTCGTGCAGGCATTCGGCGAAGGCTTCGGCCAATCTGTCGGCCAGGGATTTCAGCATGATGCTGCTGTAATCGTCGTGTGCGTCTTCGAAACGTTTTTCGTATTTTTCTATCCCGAGGCCAGCCGTGACCGCAAACATGCCTAGGTAATCGGCCACGCCGGATTCCTTCGGTGCGATGAAGTCGGACAGGCATTGGTTCGGTCTTTGCACGCCATCAATCAGCGGTTTTTCGGTTTGCTGGCGCGTGCCGAAATACGTCATCGCCACTTGCGTGCGCGTGTCATCGGTGTAGATCTCGATGTCGTCATCATTCACGGTATTCGCCGGCAATAAAGCGATGACGCCGTTGGCGCTGAGCCAGCGGCCTTCGATAATTTTCTTCAGCATCGCCTGGCCTTCTTCGTAGACCTTGCTGGCAGTTTCGCCAACCACCGGATCAGTCAGAATCGCCGGGAAGGGGCCGGCCAGATCCCAGGTCTGGAAGAACGGGCCCCAGTCGATGTATTGTGCGATCGTGGCGAGGTCAAAATTCTTGAAGATGCGGCGGCCGATGAACTTCGGTTTGATTGGCGTATTTGTACCCGTAAAACTGAGTTTCATTTTATTCGCGCGCGCCTGTTTCAGCGTCAGCATCGGCACGGCTTTTTTGTTCGCGTGCTGCACGCGGATGCGTTCGTAGTCGGTGGCCAATTCAGCCATGTACTGATCACGGCTTTCCGGCGTCAGCAACGATTGCGCGACCGAGACCGAACGCGAGGCGTCGGCCACATACACCACCGGGCCTTCGTAATTCGGCGCGATCTTGACCGCAGTGTGGGCGCGGCTGGTGGTGGCGCCACCGATCAACAATGGAATTTTCAGCATGCGGAAATGCGGGTCGCGCTGCATCTCTTTGGCGACGTAGGCCATCTCTTCTAAAGATGGGGTGATGAGGCCGGAGAGGCCGATGATGTCGGCGTTTTCCAGTTTGGCGCGTGCCAGAATTTCTGAGCAGGGCACCATCACGCCCATATTCACGACTTCAAAATTATTACACTGCAACACCACGGTGACGATGTTTTTGCCGATGTCGTGCACGTCGCCTTTGACGGTGGCGATGACGATCTTGCCTTTTGGCTTGTTGTCGCCGGACAGGCGTTTTTCTTCTTCGATAAACGGCACCAGATGCGCTACCGCCTGCTTCATCACGCGCGCTGATTTGACCACCTGTGGCAAGAACATTTTGCCCTGACCAAACAGGTCGCCGACGATATTCATGCCAGCCATGAGCGGGCCTTCGATCACGTGGATAGGGCGGCCGCCGCTATTGAGCACGTTCATGCGCGCTTCTTCGGTGTCTTCGACGATCCATTGCGTGATGCCGTGCACCATCGCATGCGACAGGCGTTTTTCGACAGATTCGCTGCGCCATTCCAGCGTGGCTTCTTCTTTCTTGCCGCCGGCTTTGAGCGTGGAGGCGATTTCTATCATGCGCTCGGTCGCGTCCTCCCTGCGATTGAGCACCACGTCTTCTACGCGTTCACGCAATTCATCGCCAAGCTCGCTGTACAGGCCCATCATGCCGGCGATGACGATACCCATGGTCATGCCCGCCTGAATCGCGTGATACAGGAAAACCGTGTGGATCGCTTCGCGTGCCGGGTCATTGCCACGGAAAGAAAAACTCACATTCGAGACGCCGCCGCTGATCTTGGCACCCGGCAGATTGTCGTGTATCCAGCGTGTGGCATTGATGAAATCGACGGCGTAATTATTGTGCTCTTCGATACCGGTGGCGATGGCGAAAATATTCGGATCAAAGATGATGTCGTAAGGATCGAAATCGCATTCGGCGATCAACAGATCGTAGGCGCGCTGGCAGATTTCTATTTTGCGCTCATAGGTATCGGCCTGGCCTTTTTCATCAAATGCCATGACGATCACCGCTGCGCCGTAGCGCTTGCAGAGCTTGGCCTGGTGCAGGAATTGCTCTTCGCCTTCCTTCATCGAAATCGAGTTGACAATCGCTTTGCCCTGCACGCACTTCAGGCCCGCTTCTATG
>NZ_JAUSFI010000013.1 GCF_030651495.1 Undibacterium sp. | reverse complement strand
AACAACGTTCGGCAAGCGTGCAATAAGGAAAAGGGAACGACTACTGCGAATCAACTCTTCGCATTCAGCTTGGTGTCGGCCATAGCGGGTCACTGGCCGACAGGGCGTTGTCTCCGTTACGATTTCCGAGAAGTTGCCGTAGATGGGTGAGCCAGAAAAATACACCAGAGGCACAGTCCTTTGACTGGCTTCTGTCAAGGCGCTGAGCAGCAGTGACCTTTCACGGGCATATTCGGATTCGTCTTGTGTTTGAGAGTTGCCTACCCCCCGGGCAAAAACAACACAGGGAATCCGTGGATCGCCAATTTCCCGAAAGGCGCGGGCGATCATGCCACTTCCTTCTACTAGCATATGGGTTGACTACCGTGGCCTAGGAACAGTTGCATCGTAGCAATCAAACACACAGTGAAATCGACGCTTGTATATAAGACGTGTTTGTTGACCCCCGCACCGAACAACGTCATTTGCTTAGTAACCGCGTATTAAAGCAAAAAGTGTTTTCTCCTTGGGTGAGCAGGTCGAAGGAATACGATGAAATTTTCCTGAAAAAATTCCGCGACGAGCTCTTGAATGGCAACATCCAGTCGTGCAACTCAATAATTACCAACGGAAAGAGATCGAGCCATGGGGCATCTTCGGAGAACACGATGTCTTCACCGCCTTCAATGTCGATTTTCAGGATGAATGGGAAATACCCTGGGGCAATGTTCGCCAGGACAGAGGGAATGGTGTGTGAGTCCACCGCCTTATTCCCCGTTTCGCCAACACGGTAGGCAATGGGTCCGAAATCGATGTCGTTGATGAACATGGTTCCGGTTTCTTTGCCGAGTGCCCCTTGTACTATTTGGGCGTCAAGGCTGGCAAGATTGTGTTTCGCCAATGCCGCGTTTTCCTTGTCCGGTTCAATTGCGATGGTTTTCATGCCCGGATAGATCTCATTGAAATACAACGAAGCGGCGCCTATGTTCGCCCCCGCATCGATCAATAGCGGCTGCAGACCCTTGTTGCAATTCTCAAGAAAGTATCGGTTCAGT
>NZ_JAUSFI010000003.1 GCF_030651495.1 Undibacterium sp. | reverse complement strand
GAGTACAACTCAACGATCATCGATTCGTTGATGTCGGCACCAAACTGATCGCGATCAGGAACGGCTTTGAACGTACCTTCGGCTTTTTCAACGTTGACGTCTACCCATGAAGGCATGCCAACCTGCAGTGCCAACTGGAGAGCCTCAACCACACGGTTTTGCTTCTTGGATTTTTCGCGCACTGCGATCACATCACCAGCTTTGACCATGTACGATGGAATATTCACCGACTTACCGTTCACGGTAATAGCCTTGTGAGAAACCATCTGACGCGCTTCTGCACGTGTAGAGCCAAAGCCCATACGGTAGACGACGTTGTCGAGACGACACTCCAACAGGAACAACAGGTTTGCACCCGTATTGCCCTTGCGGCGATCAGCTTCTTCAAAGGTACGACGGAATTGCTTTTCCAGCACGCCATACATACGTTTGACTTTTTGCTTTTCGCGCAGTTGCAAACCGTAGTCGGAAGTACGTGTACCAGAGGTACGGCCGTGTTGACCAGGTTTAGAGTCAAATTTTGCCTTGTCCCCGATGGAACGACGAGCGCTCTTCAGAAACAGGTCAGTGCCTTCACGGCGGGATAGTTTGGCCTTGGGGCCGAGGTAGCGTGCCACTTGATCTTCCTTTATGTCATCTGCCGCACAGAAATGCGGGAGCCATCAACACATGGTTGATGGCGGTGGGCTTGTTAAAAATTAGATACGACGACGCTTTTGAGGGCGGCAGCCGTTGTGCGGGACTGGAGTCACGTCAGCAATCAAATTGATGCGAATTCCCAAAGCCGCGAGTGCGCGAACCGAAGATTCGCGACCAGGACCGGGGCCTTTGATTTCCACATCCAGGTTTTTGATTCCCTGTTCGAGCGCTGCGCGCCCTGCAACTTCGGAAGCAACCTGAGCTGCAAACGGAGTCGACTTACGCGAACCCTTGAAACCTTGACCACCCGACGAAGCCCAAGACAAAGCGTTGCCCTGGCGATCGGTGATGGTAATGATCGTGTTGTTGAAAGAGGCATGCACGTGTGCAATACCATCAGCAACGTTCTTACGAACTTTTTTACGAACGCGTTGAGCGGCGTTATTGGCTGGAGCTTTTGCCATAGTGGTTTCTTATTTCTTCAAAGACGCAGCAGCCTTACGCGGGCCTTTGCGGGTACGTGCGTTCGTGCGAGTACGTTGACCGCGCATCGGCAAGCCGCGGCGATGACGAAACCCACGATAACATCCAATGTCCATCAATCGTTTGATGTTCATCGTCGTTTCACGACGCAAATCACCTTCGATTGTAAACTGAGCGATCTGGTCGCGAATTTTTTCCAGATCACCGTCGGTCAAATCCTTGACCTTCTTGGAATATGCAATGCCGCAAGCTTCGCAAATTTTGCGAGCGCGAGTGCGACCGATACCAAAAATGGCGGTCAAGCCAATCTCAGAATGCTGTTGCGGCGGAATGTTGATGCCAGCGATACGTGCCATTTTCGTCCTCTAAAACTCTTGCAATTAGCCTTGACGCTGCTTGTGCCGTGGATCTGTACAGATCACACGGACAACGCCCTTGCGGCGAATAATTTTGCAGTTACGGCAAATTTTCTTGACCGAAGCAGAAACTTTCATTTTTTCTTTCCTAAAACTCTTAGCTCCGTTCCGACTTTGATTCGCGCGGAACCTGCGCTATTACCTAACTCAAACAACAATCCACATACGAACCAATTCGTACGGAATCAGTAATCTATCAACTTACGAAGACTTGAAATTCGCCTTCTTCAACAGCGATTCATATTGCTGCGACATCATGTAGTTTTGTACCTGCGCCATGAAATCCATAGTCACAACCACAATAATCAACAATGATGTTCCTCCAAAATAGAAGGGCACGTTGTATTTCAAAATCAAAAACTCTGGCAACAAGCAAACAAACGTGATGTAAATCGCTCCGGCCAATGTCAAGCGAAGCAGGATTCTATCAATGTATTTCGCAGTGTGATCACCAGGACGGATACCCGGAATGAAAGCGCCGCTCTTTTTCAAATTGTCTGCAGTTTCCCGGCTGTTGAACACCAACGCCGTATAGAAGAAGCAAAAGAACACAATGGCACTTGCGTACAACATCACATAAACAGGTTGACCTGGACTCAATGTGCTTGCGATGTCCTTCAACCAACGCATGGAGTCTCCAGAACTGAACCAATTGGCAACAGTTGCTGGCAATAAAATAATCGACGAAGCAAATATAGGTGGAATCACTCCAGCCATGTTGAGCTTCAAAGGCAGATGGGAAGACTGTCCACCATACACCTTATTCCCAACCTGACGCCGCGCATAATTCACAAGAATTTTCCGCTGCCCCCGCTCTACAAAAACCACAAAATAGGTAACCAACGCCACCAATATAACAATGACCAGGGCCACGATGATGCTCATAGCACCCGTTCGCACCAACTCAAGCAATCCACCGATGGCGCTGGGCAATCCTGCCGCAATACCGCCAAAGATCAGAATGGAAATGCCATTACCCAATCCGCGCTCCGTGATTTGTTCACCGAGCCACATCAAAAACATTGTCCCGGCTGTCAGGGTTACGACAGACGTCACCCGAAAACCAATACCGGGGGCAATCACCAGCCCTGCTGATGACTCCAGCGCCAAGGCAATTCCCAGGGACTGAAATAACGCCAAACCCAAAGTCCCATAACGGGTGTATTGGGTAATCTTGCGACGCCCTGCTTCGCCTTCCTTCTTCAGCTGCTCAAACGTTGGCAACACATAGGTCAACAACTGCATGATGATCGACGCCGATATATACGGCATGATCCCCAACGCAAAAACAGTGAACCTGGACAAAGCGCCGCCAGAGAACATATTGAAAAGACTCAGGATCCCGCCCTGCTGTCCCTTGAACAATTGTTGCAACTGCGCAGGATCAATGCCCGGTACTGGAATATGTGCGCCTACGCGGTACACGACCAGTGCGAGCAACAAAAACACGAGTCGACGACGCAAGTCACCGAACTTTCCGCTTTTTGCGATTTGAGCTGCGTTAGTTGCCACTTAGTTCTCTTTCAAACGCGAATCAGGCTACGCTGCCGCCAGCGGCTTCGATAGCAACTTTTGCACCAGCCGTAGCACCGATGCCCATCAGCTTGACAGCCTTGGTAATTGCACCGGTGTTAATGACTTTCACAACTTTTGCCAACTGTCCAACCAGGCCAGCTTGCTTCAGCGTCAACAGATCTACATCCGTAGCGCCCAGCACCTCTAGCGAAGTCAAGGTAACTTCAGCATTGAACTTGAGCAAATGGGATTTGAAACCGCGCTTTGGCAGGCGACGATGCATAGGCATTTGTCCACCTTCGAAGCCCACTGCGGGACCTCCACCAGAGCGTGATTTCTGACCCTTGTGACCGCGACCTGCGGTCTTGCCCAAACCAGAGCCAATGCCGCGACCGACGCGACGCTTGGCGTGTTTTGCACCCTCTGCGGGCTTGATGCCATTGAGTTCCATCATCAACCTCTTAGAGCACTTTGACCAGATAACTGATCTTGTTAATCATGCCGCGGACCTCAGGGGTGTCCACCAATTCGCTAACGCTGCGAATTTTGCGAAGACCCAAGCCACGAACCGTGGCGCGATGGGATTCTTTGCAACCGATTGGGCTACGCACCAATTGGATTTTCACTGTTTGTTGTGTAGTCATAGTGAAGTCCTCGATCAGACGAAGATCTCTTCAACGGACTTGCCGCGCTTGGCTGCAACCTGTGACGGTGTAGTACACACAGACAGGGCATCCAAAGTGGCTCGCACCATGTTGTAAG
>NZ_JAUSFI010000167.1 GCF_030651495.1 Undibacterium sp. | reverse complement strand
TGGTGGCATCGGTACGCTTCACGGCCTGTTCGATCCACTCGATAGGCAAATGCTCTCCAAGTCGGCGCCAGTCAGGCGACTCAAGGTGGTTTGCCAGGAAATGAAGGGTATCGTCGAACATTGCGACGAAGGTTAACAGCATGCCGTAACGTTTACAAGCACTAAATAAAAATGCCGTTCAGTCTTAACTGAACGGCATTACTGTTTTTACAGGGCTTTATTGTTTCAGACTATTTTTTGGGAGGGGAAACTGGCATATCGCTTGTTTCAGTGCGATGTCACCGAACGGGTTCATCGACCACGCAAATTGCTAATACGTTTGCGCCGGTACGCCGTGCAGGTGTTCACTGCCTTTACGATAGCGATTAACCGCTTCTCCCAAAGCGATAATTTGCCCCTGATCATTGGCTATCTCGACACTTGAAAAATAGATGTTGGTACCGCCCGCACGTTTGCGTCCAACAGCCCTGATTCGGCCCGATGATGCCTGACCGGTGAAGTTGGTATTGAGCGATAAGGTCACCGCTCTGCGAACATTGCCTGCCGTTGCGCAATGCAATCCGGACAGGGAACCGGCGATATCCACCAGTGCAGCAAGGACACCACCGTGTACCGTTCCCGCAAGGTTCAGGTGTTGCGGACCGATATCAAGTTCTACGGTGACCTGATCCGGTTGCCAGTTCGCAATCTGATGACCGAGTAAGTCCTTAAATCCGATGCGCATCTCCGTTTTATTTTCAGCCGAAGTAACGGTATCCATAGCGTTACCGTGCGAAATAAAGATCATGCAAATGATCAAGACTCACGTCTGCTGCTGGCTGAGACAGGACTACTTTTCCACTCTGCATTAAATAGACATGGTCCGCCACACCCACGGCTCTATGCGTATTTTGTTCAACCAGGATGATGGTCCGGCCGCCCGCTTTTAGCTGGGTAAGAATATCGAACAGTTCGTTCACCATTACCGGTGCCAGACCGAGTGAAGGTTCATCGATAATCAGTAGCTGCGGATCGGCCATAAGGCCACGCGCCATCGCCAGCATCTGCGCTTCGCCGCCGGACAGTGAACCGGCCAACTGGCTGCGCCGTTCTCTCAAACGCGGAAACATTTGATAGGATTTTTCGATATTTTCCTTAACGCTCGCCCGATGCTGCTTCGGGAAGGCGCCCATGATCAGATTTTCTTCGACACTCATGTCACGAAATGTCATGCGGCCTTCAGGAATCATCGCAAGTGAAACGTCTGCCATCTCCCATGTTGGCGTGCCGTTCAAGGTTTTACCATTGAGCTTCACTTCACCCTGGGACACAGGAAGCAAACCCATGATCGCCCGCAGCAATGTGGTTTTTCCGGCACCGTTGGGGCCGATTATCGTCGTCAACTGGCCGCGGGCAACGGTCAGCGAGACATCCCACAATACATTGATTGCGCCATAACCGGCGCGGACATTGGAAACGTCAAGCATGTGCACCTCCCGTATAGCTTTTAATGACAGCCGGATCGTTGAAAACTGCGTCAGGTGTGCCATCGGCGATGAGTTCGCCGAAGTTAAGCACAACGACACGTTGGCACAAATTGCTGATGGTCTCAATATCGTGCTCGATGATGATGATGCCGACAGAAAACTTCTCGTGCAGATTTTTGAGCATGCTCATGAAGTGACGCTTGCCTGTCGTCTCGAGACCCGCAAGCACTTCGTCAAGTAGCAATAACTTGGGATTGGTTGCCAGGGCCTTGGCCACTTCGAGTGCCTTTAATTCAGTCAGCGCAAGATCAGTCGAGGCATTACGCCCGGCCTTGCTGGCAAGACTGGTGAAATCGAGGATTTCATCGATCTTTTTCTGATCAACGCTGCCGGTGCCAAAGCGCTGTGCCACCATCAGGTTTTCCCTTACCGTCAGTTCATGCATAGGCTGCGGAATCTGGAAGGTACGACCGATCCCCATCCGTGCGCGTTTGTACATCGGCGCACCCAGCACATCTGTTTCATCAAAGGTAATGCGACCGCTGGTAGGGCGGACCAAGCCGGAAATGGCATTGAATAATGTTGTCTTACCGGCCCCGTTGGGACCGACCAGACCTACCACATCGTGTGTCCCGACAGAAAGCGTCACGGCATTGACCGCGGTAAGGCCGCCGAAACACACCGATAAATTTTCAAGTTGCAACATGATTTCTCCTCATTAACTTGCGTACCAGAGAAAGCAAGCCGTCAGGACTAAAGACAATCATCATGACCAACAGTACACCCAGCACTAATTGGTGACCCGATGGGATGATGCTCTTGAAAATCAACTGATCAATCAGATAAACGACCACCGCACCGATAATCGGCCCGCTAATGGTGCGATACCCGCCAAATATCGCCGCCACGATGGGTATCGTCACCCACAGGCCGCTAAAGGCGTAATCCGGCTCCAGAAAGTTGATGTAATGCGCATTAAAGGCACCGACTACTCCGCACATGAAAGCCGAAACCAGTAACATGAGACCCTTCAGCAAGGTACTGTTGACACCAACCACCCGGGTAGCATCTTCGCTCTCGTGCATCGCACGCAGTGCCAGGCCGTAATGGCTGCGACGAATATATTGATAGACCGCGGCACACAACAGAACAATAGTGAGTATCACCAGATAGCTGCCGGTCTTGCTGCTGAAGTCGTACCCGAATAATGTGGGTAAGGGTGGAATGTTTGACAAGCCGCCAGAACCACCGGTAACCGAATTCCATTCGGTCGCCAGTATCCGGAAGATATGTGCATAGGCCAGAATCGCCAGGGCAAAATAGGGACCCCTTAAGCGCAACACAGGCAGCATAGCCAACGCCGCGACGATCGCCCCGACGCCACCAAGCAGGATCGCAACAAAGACCGGAACGCCTAACTTCATACTCAAGATGGCGGAAGTATAAGCACCGACCCCAAAAAATGCTGCATGGCCGAAGCTGATCATTCCGCCCAAGTTACCCAGCAGCGCCCACGATAGGGCTATCCCGCCGATCACCATGGCAGCGACCACCATACTCATCAGATAACTATCACTGCCGAATGCCAAAGGCACGGCAATGTAGACCGCCAGCAAGACGGCAATGATTGACTTATTCGGTTTCATCCGCGTCTCCCTTTAGCGCCGAAAAGTCCATTCGGCATGACGAACAAAACAACGAGAAATAATCCCATACCAGCCAAATCCTGCAACGCCGAACTCGCCAGCGTGACAGTCAGTGCTTCAGCAATGCCAAGCAGCACGGCTCCGATCAACACACCGGGAATCGAACCGATACCCGCCAGTACAGTGATGATGAATGCCTTGACTGTGAGCACACTGCCATAGGAAGGGCTAATGACACCGTAACTAAATAGCGCTACACCGGCAAAGGCGGCAAGAATACCCGCCACAATGAATGACACCAGCTCGGTGTATCCTGGATTGATGCCCATGAGTTTGGCGGCATCGCGATTGCTGGACACAGCGCGTACGGCACGTCCGTACCAGCTACGGGAAAGCCACCACCATAGTCCGCCGATCAGAACCAGACTGACAATGAAGAATAAGACTTCACTGCGCATGCTGTAAAAAGGACCAACGACAAATGCTTCTTGCAACCAGCTAGAGCCGGTGGAACGAATATCCGCCTTCCAGGTCAGCAAAATTGCATTGGTCAAAATCACGCCGATGCCGTAAGTGAGGATCAGTGAATTGATCTCTCTATCTTTTTTGATGCGGCCGACCACGAAGTAAACCATCACTGAGGCCAGACAAACCACGATCAGGGCGACTGGTATCGCAAAAATCGGGTTCCATCCCAGCCCGGATTCCACCGTGTAAGCGATGTAAGCGGACAATAGCACCAGTTCTCCGTGCGCTAGGTTAATCACTTTCATCGAACCAAAAACCAGCGCCAGCCCGAGTGCGATCAGCGCGTAAGAGCCACCCTGCAGCAACCCAGAGTAAAGTGCTTGCAGTATCAATTCCGTCATATAGTTATTCCTGTTGAATTAATCCATCGAGTAGGGGAGCCGCTATCGTGCATGGCACTTATGCTCCCGCTAGCCTTGGATTTTACTTACCAGGGAACGCCTGGAAAATTGATCTTGCCAGTTGCATCTTCCTTAGGCCAGACAATCACGATCTTGCCGCCTTGATGCTGACCCATGCGATGACTGAAATCCTGGCTGTCGCCATTAGCTGCAAATCTGACTTGACCGATCAATGTCTCGCGATCAGTCTTGCGCATCTCTTCCACTATGCCGTTTTTCTTCAGCGTGCCTTTGTCGGCAGCTCTAGCGATGGCTTCAAAAAGCAACATTCCCTGAACATAACCAAACTGCCCCAGATAATCGGGTTCTTTCTTGTATAGCTTCCGGTAAGAGTCGCTGAAGGATTTGCCGTCGACTGTCTTGAATTCTGCAGGGAATGGCAGCACAGCCGCACCATAGACATTAGGCATCAGGTCAGGAAAATCGGCCGCCATTTTAGGGGTGGCCAAAGACCAGACCCCAACCATCGCTTTGACATTCGGCTTCAGCACCCGCGCAGCACGGAGAATGCCGACGTAGTCATTTTCGTAGCCGACCATCGCGATGGCCTCGGATTTATCCTGCAATTTGATCTTGTTGATGATCGGTTTGAAATCAGTGATCGCAGGGTCGAACGCGTGAGTTACCACGGTGACGCCTTTGGCGGCCAAGCTTTTTTCGAGATTTTTGGCAAGACCAGTGGTCGCATCTTTGGTTGAGTAGATAATCGATACCGATTTGGCATTCATATCGCTCAGCAGCCCAAAAATGGCTTTTTGATATCCGGCGGTATTATTAATGCGGAAAAAATTCTTGCGCCCGCTGTTGACCAGATTATCATCGACACCGCCCGAAGTCACATAGACCAGGCCGAGCTTATTGGCCGCATCTGCTGCCGGGGCAATATTGTTCGAGCCGTAACCGCCGGTGATGGCAAGCGCACCCTGGCTAGCCAGCTTTTCAACTGCCGCAATAGCCTTGGCAGGTGCCGACTCATCGTCGACGGTGATAATCTTGATCTTATGCTTGCTATTCGTCTTATTGAAGACATCGGCGGCAGTCATGATGCCTTCCTCCATCCCCGACCCGACTCGCGCCAGTGTGCCCGTCAGCGGTATTTCGACGCCAACCACCAACTCTTCTGCGTGTGCAGAGGTCAGCCCCAACCCACATGCTACCCATGCTGTCAGCCCGATGCGTTTATAAATATTGTTCATTGTCTCCACCCTATAATCTTTCGTTGGTAACGTCACATCCTGTTACGGACACATTTGTAAAATCCGGCACATATTACTATCAACATGCCAGCACTCTGTCTTTCTTATTGTATCTATTCATTTATTCATCAAGCATCGGCAAAGCCAAAGCATGCTCATCAGATACGCACACAATTCTTGGATGCTTAGATTTTGTCGCGGATTGATTCGGCAAACGCTACAACTTCCTGATTGAGGTCAGTACAGCGCAGGTTTACCCTGAATGCGCTGGCTCACAATCGATCTTATTGAAACAAGATTATCGTTTCCGTCATCGTTCATCGGCTATTCGAATATTGAGCAAACTACTATGCACCAGTTGCGGAAGCACGACAATACCCTTAATATGGGTAGGTCTGTTTAGTTTAATTCAACAAAAGCCATGAATCTGAATTTAATTAGCGTTTTTGTCGAGATCGTTGATTCACGCAGCCTCAGCGCCGCCGCACGCAAGCTCGGGATGACGCGCTCCAATATTAGCCATCAACTCAAGCTTCTCGAACGCGAAACTGGCGCACAACTGCTGCGTCGTTCGACGCGCAGTCTAGAATTGACTCAGGCCGGACAAATTTTGTACGACTATGGCCAGCGGATGATTGAAGATCTGAGCACCACGCGCTCGTCGATCGACAGCCTTGGGCAGACGCTACGCGGGCATGTGCGGATCAGCGTGCCAACCGGCTTCGGAAGGATGTACGTTAGTACGATGCTGCTTGAATTTGCGCGCGCGCATCCCGGCATCACGCTCAATGTGACCTTTAACAACCGGATTCAAGATCTGATCGCAGCGGAAGTCGATGTCGCATTAAAAATTACGACGACGCCACCGCTGGACTGTGTGGCGCGCTATGTATGCTCTATTAAATGGCAGCTGTTCGCGTCGGCAGACTACTTGCAGAAGCACGGCCCGATCGAGTCTCCGAGCGACCTGGAACAACATGCACTGGTCGCATCGCCTTACCCTGGCCATCGCGTAACGTTGAAACTGGCGCATAACCAGGATAAAGGCGATACCCAGACAGTGACGCTGCAAACGGCATTGCAATCGGACGATTTCCCGCTTCTTGCCGATGCAGTCTGCCAGGGCATGGGCATCGGCTTGTTGCCGGCATACGTGTCCCACGCCCCCGCACATCGGGCAATGCAGCCTATCTTACTCAACTATCGTGTCGATAATCTCGGCGGCAATCTGTATGTGCTCACGCTACCCAATCGCTATCCTTCACCGTCGACGCGCACGTTGATCGACTACCTACGCGACAAAATCGTCCCGCTCTCCGAAGAATGGATTTGACAGAAGTGCATTCGTCGGGACCGCGGGACCCAAACATGCCACGTGCCGGCATAGACTGACTCTCCCATTGTTTGGCTGGCTAAGTAAAATCTGCATCCAGAACTGCTCTGTGCAGCGCGCCGCTGCGTTTCCCTGCACCCGTGATTGGCAGCTTCAAGGTCTACAAATAGACCTGATGCTCACTCCATCGTCAAATTTAATTTGACTTACTGTCAACCTGAAATGTAATTGTCAATAAATCTGATCCAGTTGACAATCCTAGATCTTAAAAGCCAATCGGCTTGATAATCTGGAGACATAGAGGATGAACCCCGTCACGCCCACCGAAGTCGTCGCACGCGAATTGCGCGGCAAGATTCTTCTCGTCACCATTAATAACCCGCCGGTCAACGCCTTGGGCGTAGACGTGCGTCGCGGCATCCTCGCCGCAATCAACGCAGCTGAAACAGATCTTGCCGTCCAGACAGTGCTGATCGTCGGCGCAGGGCGCAACTTTATCGCAGGTGCCGATATCCGCGAACTGGGCCAGCCACCACTGCCGCCATCGTTACCAGAGGTTTGCAACCGGATCGAGGCTTGCAGCAAGCCCGTGGTGGTGGCAATCCATGGCGCGGCGCTGGGCGGCGGGCTAGAGATCGCGCTCGCGGCACACTACCGGCTTGCGCTCGCCGGTGCCAAACTCGGCCTGCCAGAAGTCCAGCTTGGCCTGATCCCCGGCGCTGGCGGCACACAACGTACACCACGTCTGATCGGTGTCAAAGCCGCCCTGGATCTGATGCTCAGCGGGCGCCACCTGGGTGCCGAGGAAGCCTGTGCTCTAGGCTTGGTTGACCGGGTCGGGAACAGTAACGACGTACTGGCAGAAGGTGTGGCATACGCACAGGAATTGCTGTCCAAGAACGCCGCAGTACGCCGCACACGCGATGCCGGCGCACTGGTCGACCGGCAAGCGAGCCTTGCCGCCATCGAAGCGGCACGCGCCGATACAATAAAAAAATCACGTGGCCTGTTCTCGCCGCTGAAAATTATTGAAGCGGTCGAAGCCACCCTCGATCAATCTTTCGACGAAGGCCTGGCCATCGAGCGCAAGCTATTTCTGCAATGCCTCGACAGCCCGCAGCGCGCCGGGCTAATCCACGCCTTCTTCGCTGAACGTGAAGTAATCAAGGCGCCCGAGACCCGTAACGCAAAACCGCGCGCCATTGAGAGTGTGGGCGTGGTCGGCGGTGGCACGATGGGCGCTGGCATCGCGGTGGCAGTGCTTGACGCGGGCCTGCCCGTCACGATGATAGAACGTGACGAAACGGCGCTGGCACGCGGCCGCACGCACGTAGAGAATGTTTACGATAGTCTTATTGCCAAGGGCCGCATGACAGCGGACGCCAAGGCCGCCATCATGCTTCGCTTCACCGGCAGCACTTCGTACGACACACTTGCCCAGGCAGATCTGATGATTGAGGCGGTTTTTGAAGACATTGCCGTCAAGCAAGCCGTGTTCGCCGAACTCGACCGCGTGTGCAAGCCCGGTGCGGTGCTGGCCACCAATACCTCCTATCTCGACATCGACGCAATTGCCGCGAGCATCTCGCGCCCTGCGGACGTCGTCGGGCTGCACTTTTTCTCACCGGCCAATATCATGAAGCTGCTCGAAATCGTGATTCCGGCCAAGGTCTCGGCAGACGTGGTAGCAACCGCGTTCGAACTAGCAAAGAAATTGCGCAAGGTGCCGGTACGTGCCGGTGTATGCGACGGCTTTATCGGCAACCGTATCCTCGCGGTCTATCGCCAAGCCGCCGACCACATGATGGAAGACGGTGCCTCGCCGTATCAGATCGACCAGGCACTGCGTGACTTCGGTTATCCGATGGGACCATTTCAGGTATCAGATCTGGCCGGTGGAGACATTGGCTGGGCCACCCGCAAGCGTAAAGCCCCCACGCGCGACCCGAACGCACGCTATGTGCAGATCGCCGACCGTCTGTGTGAACGCGCTTGGTTCGGCCAGAAAACTGGCCGCGGCTACTACCTTTACCCTGACGGCGCCCGCACCGGCAAGCCCGACCCCGAGGTTGAAGCGATCATCGACATCGAACGCCAGCGCGCCGGTATCACGCCGCGCAGCTTTACCGATCAGGAAATCATCCGGCGCTACATGGCCGCAATGATCAACGAAGGCGCCAACGTCGTGCACCAGGGAATTGCCCTGCGTCCGCTTGATGTCGACGTGACCTTCCTGTACGGCTACGGCTTTCCGCGCTATCGCGGCGGCCCGATGAAGTACGCCGATACCGTAGGTCTGCCCAATGTACTGGCCGACATCCGCGAATTCGCCAAAAAAGATCCGCTGTTCTGGCAACCCTCACCGCTACTGGTCGACCTGGTCGAACGCGGCGCGAACTTCGACAGCCTCAACCAAACCAACTAAAACAGAGGAATAAACATCATGCGTGAAGCCGTCATCGTTTCAACCGCCCGTACCCCGCTTACCAAAGCGCATCGCGGTGAATTCAATATCACGTCAGGCCCGACACTGGCCTCCTTCGCGGTGCGTGCCGCAGTGGAGCGCTCCGGCATTGACCCCGCGCTGATCGAAGACGCAATCCTCGGTTGCGGCTATCCGGAAGGTACCACCGGCCGTAACGTGGCGCGCCAGGCCATTATCCGTGCCGGCCTGCCGATCACGATTGCCGGCACCACGGTGAACCGTTTTTGCGCCTCCGGACTGCAAGCCATCGCGATGGCGGCGGGACGCATCATCGTCGACGGTGCACCGGCGATGATTGCCGGCGGCGTCGAAAGCATCTCGCACATCCGCAGCCGCGAAGACGGCGACAGCGGCATGGACCCCTGGATCGTCGAACACAAGCCCCAGCTGTATATGTCGATGATCGAAACCGCCGACATCGTGGCCGCACGCTATGGCATCAGCCGCGAAGCGCAAGACCGTTTTTCTGCCGAGAGTCAGCGCAAGACCGAAGAGGCACAGCTCGCCGGGCGCTACCGCGACGAAATCGTTGCCTGTACCACCACCATGGCAGTGAGCGACAAAGAAACCGGTGTCATTTCCAGACGCGAAGTGACAGTCGATAGCGACACTTGCAACCGCCGCGGCACCACCTATGCCGGACTAGCCAAACTAGCACCGGTGATGGGCGCTGACATGTTCGTCACTGCAGGCAACGCGTCACAGCTGTCTGACGGGGCTTCGGCCTGCGTGATGATGGAAGCCAGGGAAGCGGAACGCGCCAACATTCAGCCATTGGGTGCCTTCCGTGGCCTGGCACTTGCCGGATGTGAACCCGACGAAATGGGTATCGGCCCGGTCTTTGCCGTACCCAAGCTATTGGCCCGTCACGGCCTGAAGATCGACGATATCGGTCTGTGGGAGCTCAACGAGGCATTCGCTTCGCAGTCGATCTATTGCCAGCAACGGCTAGGCATTCCCGACGAACTGCTCAATGTTAACGGCGGCGCGATCTCCATCGGGCATCCCTTCGGCATGACAGGCGCACGCCTCGCAGGACACGTGTTAATTGAAGGAAAACGACGCGGCGCAAAATATGCGGTCGTCACTATGTGCATTGCCGGCGGTATGGGTGCCGCAGGCCTGTTTGAGATATATTAAGGAATGTTGTCATGGATTTGAATTTCACCCCAGAAGAAGAAATTTTTCGCAGCGAAGTGCGCCGCTTTTTGGCGGACAAACTGCCAGCCCGTCTGTCCGCCAAAGTCATCAATGGCAAGCACCTCTCCAAGACCGACATGGAAGAATGGCATGCAATCCTCCATGCGCGCGGCTGGCTCGCCAATCACTGGCCCGCAGAACATGGAGGCCCTGGCTGGAGCGCGGCAGAAAAGTTTATCTTCGAGCACGAATGCTGTCTCGCCAGCGCACCCCGCATCGTGCCTTTTGGCGTCAACATGCTGGGGCCAGTACTGATCAAGTACGGTAACGAGGCACAGAAACGCCACTGGCTGCCGCGTATCCTCGATGGTTCCGACTGGTGGTGCCAGGGGTACTCGGAACCGGGCGCGGGTTCGGATCTGGCTGCGGTCACAACTATGGCAGTTCGTGACGGCGACCATTACATCGTCGATGGCCAAAAGACCTGGACCACGCTCGGCCAACATGCCAACATGATCTTCTGTCTGGTACGCACCGACCGTGAGGCCAAGAAACAAGAGGGCATCAGCTTCCTGCTGATCGACATGACGACGCCCGGCGTCGAGGTGCGCCCGATTATCACGCTCGACGGCGCGCATGAAGTCAACGAGGTTTTTTTCACCAATGTACGCGTGCCGGTTCAAAATCTGGTCGGTGAAGAAAACAAGGGCTGGACCTGTGCCAAATACCTGCTGACCTACGAGCGCACCAATATCGCCGGGATCGGCCTTTCAGTCGCTGCGCTGGAGCGGCTCAAGCGGATCGCCGCACAGCAGATGCGCAATGGCCGCCCGTTGGCCGATGATCCTTCCTTTTCGGCCCGTTTGGCGCGCGTCGAAATCGACCTGGAGAATATGAAAACCACCAATTTGCGCGTGATAGCGGCCGTTGCAGGCGGTGGTGTACCGGGGGCCGAAAGCTCGATGCTAAAGATCCGCGGGACCCAGATCCGCCAGGAAATTTCGTCGCTGACACGGCGCGCGATGGGACCGTATGCACGCCCTTTTATCGCCGAAGCGCTGGACGACGGCTACACCGGAATGCCAATCGGCCCTGAAGCCGCAGCCAGTGCAGCGGCACAGTATTTCAACAATCGCAAGCTGTCGATCTTTGGCGGCTCTAACGAAATCCAAAAAAATATCATTTCCAAGATGATCCTTGGACTGTGAGGGTACCGACATGAATTTTGAACACACAGAAGAACGGCGCATGCTCGCTGACAGCCTGAACCGCTTCGTCGCCGAGCAATACAGTTTTGAAACACGCGATAACATCGTCAAGGGAACCCATGGTTTCAGCACCGACATCTGGCAGCAGTTCGCCGACCTGGGAGTGATTGGCGCCTTATTCAGCGAAGCCAATGGCGGCTTCGGCGGTGCGGGCTTCGATATTGCCGTCGTGTTCGAGGCCATGGGCCGCGGACTGGTGGTCGAACCCCTGCTCGGCAGCGCGATTCTGGCGGGCGAAGCGATTGCAGCTGCGGGTAATGAGGCGCAGAAAGCAGTGCTGGCTGACATCATTGACGGCAGCACTATCGCAGCCTTCGCGCATGACGAACCTGGCAATCACTACGAGTTGGCGCGGGTGCAGACCCGTGCCGAGCGCAGCGGTGACGGCTGGGTACTGAACGGTGCCAAGGCAGTGGTGTTGCATGGCGAGCAGGCCAACCTGTTCGTGGTCTCGGCCCGTACTGCGGGCGCTGTAGACGACGAAGCTGGAATTTCATTGTTCTTACTGCCGGCAAACACTGCGGGGTTGACCGTACGTGGCTGTCCCACCATTGATGGTGGGCGCGTCGCCGAGATGAGCTTAAATGCTGTAGTGCTCAGTGCCGATGCTTTGCTAGGGGCAGAAAACCAGGGCCACGCTACGCTGGAGCGCGCCATCGGCCGCGGCGTGCTGGCACTGTGCGCCGAGGCTCTGGGTGCCATGGAGGCGGCCAAGACGGCGACACTGGATTACCTGCGTACCCGCAAGCAATTCGGCAATCTGATTGGCAGCTTTCAGGCATTGCAGCACCGCATGGCAGACCTGCTGCTTGAGATTGAGCAAGCGCGTTCAGCCGTGATCAACGCCGCTGCCGCGCTCGATGCCGATCGCCTGACGCGCGAATGTGCCCTGTCGGCCGCCAAGTTCAGCATTGGCCGTATCGGCGCATTGGTGGCGGAAGAAAGCATCCAGCTGCATGGCGGCATCGGTATGACCTGGGAACTGCCGTTAGCTCACTATGCCAAGCGGCTGGTGATGATAGACCACCAGCTCGGCGACGAAGATCATCACTTGCAACGCTTCATCGCGCTTGGCAAGCAGGTGGTGGCATGACCGAGGCCGTGTTGATCCGACAGGAAGGTGCCGTTCGCATCCTGGTCAACAATAATCCGGCTGCGCGTAACGCCATCACAATGGGCTTGTACACCGGCTTACCGAAAGCGCTGGCCGAAGCCCAGGCCGACCCTGAAGTCGGCGCCATTGTACTGACTGGCGCTGGCGATTTTTTCTGCTCAGGCGGTGATCTGAAACAGCTTGCAACGCGCCGTGAACTGTCGCTCGTGCAGCGGCGCGAAAAGCTTGAGGGCCTGCACACGCTGATCCGTGCGATCCGCAATTGCAACAAGCCGGTCATCGCCGCCGTCGAAGGCGGTGCCGCCGGTGCCGGGCTGTCGATCGCGCTAGCCTGCGACATGCTGGTGGCGGCGCGCGACGCCTTCTTCTCGGTGGCCTATGTCAAGGTCGGCTTAACGCCGGACGGTGGTGTGACGGCCTTTCTCGCCGAATTCGTTTCGCGCCAGATCCTGACCGAACTGTGCCTGACCGGTGACCGCATCTCGGGCGAGCGTTTGCATGCAATGGGGGCAGTGAACCGGCTCACCGACAAGGGTGCAGCGCTGACCGAAGCCATCGCCTTGGCCACGCGTCTCACTACCGGGCCAGCGCGCGCCAGTGCACGCATCAAGAACCTGTGCCAGCACGCTTACGGCGCTGATCTCGAAGCCCAAATGGAGCTCGAAGCGCAGCACATGGTAGAGTCGCAGGGCGACGACGAAGCGGCCGAAGGCATCGCCGCCTTCCTGACCAAACGTGCTGCCAATTTTGTCGCACTACGCGACAAGTAAAATACGCATTGATGCCGATCACCCTCTTTTCTTGCACTGTTGCGCAAGAAATTTTTGAATACCTGGAGTTACCATGTCGGACATAAATTCTTCGCTACCGCTGGCCGGTGTACGCGTTCTTGATCTTTCCCGCGTCTTGGCCGGCCCCTGGTGCGGCATGGTACTGGGCGATCTCGGTGCCGAAGTAATCAAAGTCGAACACCCCGAGCGCGGCGACGACACGCGCGATTGGGGCATGCGCATCGGCGCTACCGAAACCCCTTACTTCAATAGTGTTAACCGCAACAAGCGCTCGATCTGCCTCGATCTGCAAACGGAAGAAGGCCAGAAAATCGCGCGCGATCTGGCATTGAAGAGCGATGTCGTACTGCAAAATTTTAAGTTCGGCGGCATAGAAAAAATGGGCTTGGGCTATCAGCAACTGAGCGCCTTGCATCCGGGCCTGATCTATTGCTCCATCACCGGCTACGATCGCACCGGCCCGGAAGCAACACGCCCCGGTTACGATCTGGTAATTCAGGGCGAGTCTGGCTTGATGGCGCTGAACGGCGAAGCCACCCAACCACCACTCAAATTCGGCACGGCCGTAGTCGATATGATGACCGGCATGTATGCGGCACAAGCGATCCTGGCCGCACTGTACGAGCGCAATAAAACCGGCAAGGGTCGCGATATCGGCATGGCGCTGTACGATTGCGGGGTGATGATCACCGCTTACTACGGCCTGGAAGCGCTGCTCATGGAAAAAGACCCGCCACGCTACGGCAACGCCCATCCTTCGATCATGCCTTACGGCGTATTCGACGCTGAAGACGGACCGGTGGTGGTCGCGGTCGGCAACAATACCCAGTTCCTGCGTTTTTGCAACGAAGTGATCGATCGCCCCGATCTTGCGACGGATGAACGCTTCCGTACCAACCTGAACCGCTCGGCCAACCGCGAAGCCCTGTTGCCGATCATTAAGTCAGAACTTGGTCGCCGCCAGCGCAAAGAGTTACTCGAACGTCTGAGCCGCGCCGGCATTCCCTGCGGCGAAGTGAGTGGTTTGCACGATGCGCTGACATCACAACGCGCGACCGATGCCGGACTGGTGACTACCCAGGAACATCCGGTAGCAGGCAGCGTGAAAGTGATGGCGCCACCCTACTTATTTGACGGCAAACGCCTGCCGGTGCGCAAAGCCCCGCCAACACTGGGCGAGGGAACCAAGGAAGTGCTGCAATCACTGCTCGGACTGTCTGACGACAAATTATCCGAATTGAAGGCAAACGGCGTCGTTTAACCTCTCTGGCGGGTACCCATGATTGGGAACTCGCTATTGCCCTGAATTGACTCATCCAATACCGAAATTTTTTCATGCGCCAGACCCCCTTCCCTCCCCCCGTCACCGAGCTTTTCGGTACACGCCTCCCTATCGTTGCCGGCGGTCTCATGTGGCTGTCGGACGCAAATTACGTCGCGGCGGCATCACGTGCCGGTATCATCGGCTTCATCACCGCCGCCAGCTTCCCTGATCCACAGACTTTACGAGCGGAAATCCGGCGCTGCCGGGACTTGTGCGATGGCGGTCCTTTCGGCGTGAATGTCTCCATGCTTTCCAAGCTAGTGCCAGGAGAAAAGACAAGAGAAGTATTTGAACTGATCGTGGATGAAGGCGTTAAATTTGTAGAAACATCCGGTCGCAACCCTGAGGAATTCATGCCTCTGCTCAAGGATGCAGGCGTGAAAGTACTGCATAAAGTGCCGGCAGTGCGTTATGCCGTGAAGGCCGCCTCCATCGGTGTAGATGCAGTCGCCATCGTCGGCGCTGAATGCGGCGGCCACCCTGGGCTAGACATGGTCGGCTCCTTCGTCAATGCCGCCTGGGCCGAAAGTCATTTGCGCATTCCTTACCTCATCGGCGGCGGTGTCGGTCACGGCTCGCAGCTGGTTGCCGCCTTGGCAATGGGTGCCTCAGGCGTCGTGATAGGTACGCGGTTTGTTGTGGCCGAAGAAGTCTGGGCCCACGTCGACTACAAGCGCCGCCTGATCGAGGCCCAGCCGACCGACACGGAGCTGTGCATGCAGTCAGTGCGCAACACCGTACGCACGCTGCGCAATGAGACCACTGCCGCCGTGAGGGCGATCGAGGCCGACAATTCTCAAATCACGATTGAAGAACTGATGCCTCTTGTGGCAGGAAAAATCGGCCGCAATGCCTATGTCACCGGAGATTGGTCCAAGGGACTGTTGGCCGCCGGCCACTCACTCGCCTTCGTTGACCGTATCGAGCCACTGGCTGCGATCATCAGCCGCTTCGAAAATGAAATGCAACAGGCCATGGCACGCCTGCCGATGGGAATGCCGCAGTTGGCGAGATAAATAAAACAGCCAAGGAAATGTCGTTATGCCAGAAACGACACCTCTGACTCAGGCGTATCAATTTGCTTTAGCGATCAAAGCGTAGCGTGGCACAACTTTATCTTACCCGCCCAAAACACCCCCCTGCCCAGTACGCAATACCCATGCGGCTTGCAGGCCAGACCGGCTGGAGAGGCGCATGGAATATGCGCGCTGGCGTACCCTGTTTTAGATTTTTTATGTATTGTGAACATGCCTGCCATCGAGCATTGGCGCGTGGCTTGCCAAACTATCTCATCGCGCCCCGACTTGATCCTTGAGCGCTTTAAGCTTACCATCGCAGAGCCAAAACCAAACTGCAGCGACGCTCTTAACACTGTCAAGAGCCGCAACACCACTATGCCCAAGAAAATCTGTTCTGACGCTGCCGCAACGCTGGCATCAGCAACACCCGAAATCAATCCGACACCGGCGGCCAAAAAACGTGGCAGGCCAGTGCAAAATGAGGCTGATAGCCGACGTCAGGAACTGATAGAAAAGTCCGCCCTGTTGTTTCGCACGCAAGGCTACGACAACACGACGGTGCGCGATATCGCGGCGGCGGTTGGCATTCAGGCGGGTAGCTGGTTTTACCACTTCAAGACCAAGCACGAAATTTTGGTGGCAGTCATGGAGCAAGGCATGGCCGCTTCACTGGCGGATATTGAAGCGATCGCGATTCACCGCTTGCCGCCGCGCATCGCGTTTCAGCGTCTGGTCATGGCGCATTTGAATACCTTGCTGGCACCGAATCACGATTACATCACTGTGCTGCTGTATGAGTGGCGCTCGGTCGACAAAAATTCGCGCGCGCGCATCATCTCCCTGAAGGATAGGTATGAAGCGATCTGGGATGAAGTGATCGCTGCCCTGCACGCCTCCGGCGAGTGGGCAATGCCGACCAAATTTGACCGCTTGCTGACCTTTGGCGCCTTGAACTGGACTGCGCAATGGTTTAAGCGCGGTGCCGGGATAGGGATAGAAGAACTGGCACAGCAGGCGACCCAGTTCATTCTGCGTACGCCGCCGAATGAACCGGGTCAATAGCTAAAACTATTCCTCGCCTTGGGCTTTCACAAACAAAGTTTGATGTGATGAGCGCAGCAGATGCTTTTGGATCTTGCCGGTGGATGTCGTCGGCAGTTTTTCCAGTAAGCCTATATGTTTCGGCACTTCAAATCCGGCCAGATGCTCGCGGCAATGGGCCAGCAATTCATCGACATGAATTTCCACGCCGGATTTCGTCATCACAAATGCCACTATCCCTTCTACCCAATGCGGATGCGGCACGCCGACTACCGCCACATTCGCGACCGCAGGGTGACGCAACAAGACTTCTTCCACCTTGACCGAGGCGACGTTTTCTCCGCCGGTCTTGATCATGTCTTTCATCCTGTCCATGAAGAGTAATTGTCCGTCCGGATCGATCTTGCCCAGGTCGCCGGTGTGGTGCCAGCCGTAGCGGCGTACCTGGGCGGTGGCATCGGGGTCTTTGTAATAGCCCAGCATGACATTCGCGCCGCGATGGACGATCTCACCGACCTGGCCGGGCTCCAGCAGATGACCGGATTCATCCATGATCGCCAGTTCATTCACCGGCGTCGGCAAACCCCAGTAATTGCCGAAGCGCTTGAGCTGCTGATCGGGAGGGAAGTACATGGTCATGGGGAAAATCTCGGTCTGGCCGCTGCCGAGAGCAAAGTTCGGGCACATCTCGGCGATCAGTTTCATCAGCAAAGGTTTGGCCATCGGTGCCATCGCATACAGACAAAGACGCAGGCAGCTTAAGTCGTACTGGCTGCGCGCCGGATGATGCAGCAAGGCCGCATACATCAGGGGCAAGCCAAACATCATCGTGACGCGCTCTTTGGCAATGCCATCGAGTACGGCAGTGGGGTCAAAGCCTTTTTGCACCAGCATGGCGGCGCCAGCGACGATGCACGATGCCGCCACGCTGAACTGGGCGCAGTGAAACATCGGCAACACGCAGGAAAAAATGTCGCTGTGTTGTATGCCCATTTCCGCAATGCTCGACGTCAGTGCCGAATAGACCGAAAGATGGCTATGCATCGCCCCTTTTTGCCGTCCGGTGGTACCGCTGGTGTACATGATGAGCGCCAGGTCGCGGTCATGGATAAGCACCTGCGGCAAGGCCGTCGATCTGTCTTGCAAACATGCCGTCAAAGTCGGATAAACCGGATCAGGCGCGCCGCCTACCGTGCAAGCCACCACAGGCAATTTTATGTCCTTGAACAAGTCACGCAAGGCAGGGTTGGCCAATAACTGATCATCCACCACGACGGTGCTGGCTTCTGCATGCTCAAGGATATAGCGCACATCGCTCGCCGCCAGCATGGTATTGATCGGTACCCAGACCAGGCCGGCTTTCAGAATGCCATAGGCGGCGATCAGAAATTGTGTCGAGTTATTGCACAGCATCGCCACCTTGGCACCGCTGCGCAAGCCGCTGGCCAGTAAATAATCGGCGAACTGATTGCTGGCGCTATCGAGTTCGGCATAGCTGGTGCGCTTGCCGTTTTCTATGGTAACCGTGCTGTCTGGGTACTTGCGTGCAGTGCGATGCAGGGTATCGCCCAAGGCAATGCGATTCAGGCTATTCTCTTGATAGCTTAGTGTGTTTGTGGCCGGGTTGCTAGTGCTTGTCTCCATCATCAACTCCCTTATGTTTAGTGTTCAATGAATTGCTTGCGCGTGTACAAACTTAGCAGGGTGCGCATGGCGTCCCCTACGATTGCTGTTTACCCTCCACTACCTCTATCTCCATCAAAACCTGCCCTGGCGCAACCTGATCGCCGATGGCGGCGAATAGGCTTAACACTTTGCCTGCAACGCCCGCGACGATGCTGTGTTCCATCTTCATCGCTTCTATCACCATCACGATCTGCCCTACTTTGATCTGCTCGCCGATTAGCACTGGCAAGGCAACTACCCGGCCATTCATCGGTGCGGTCACGCGTCCGCTATCGCCGGCACCAGCGCTAGTGCTGCGTTCAGCTACCGCGTAAGTCATGTCGAGTGCCGTATGCTCCACCCCATCGAGCACGAAATAAACAGTGTCGGCATGGCAGGCGAATTTGACGCGTGCGGCATTGCCCTCTATTTGCAGGTGCAAGGCAGTGACTTCCGAGGCGACAACGCTGATCAATGCGGTGACGCCTGCCAGCGTGATCTGCCATGTTGTGCGGCCCGTTGCTGCGATCTGCGCATGTTGGGTGCTGCCATCGAGCACAAAACTTAAGCCTTGGGCATACGTAGCGCTGCTGCTCCAACCTTGCAATTCGGCAGAAAAGCGCTGCACTGCTTGGTTTGTGCGGTGCCATACCAATAAAAACGCCGCGACCTGGCTTGCACGCCTGCTCAAGGACTGTGCCGCTCTGACATTCGCAGGAAAATTTTGCTCGATAAAAGCCGTGGTTGCGGCGCCAGCGGCAAATTCGGGATGCCTGATACAGCGCGCCAGAAAATGCCGGTTAGTTTTAACCCCCAGCAATACCGTGTCATCCAAGGCCAGCCCTAGCCTACGCAAGGCATCGGCGCGATCTCGCCCATGGGCGACGATTTTTGCCAGCATCGAATCGTAGTAAGGTGAAACCTCCATGCCACTGCCTAATGCGTGATCGCAGCGCACATGATCCGGTGCACTCCAGAGGGCGATGCGTCCGCTCTGCGGCAAGAAATTTAATTGCGGATCTTCGGCACACAGCCGCACCTCGATTGCATGCCCGCCCTGCTCGCGCCTGGCATCGACCTGCGCCTGATTCAGCGGCAGCGCCTCGCCAGTGGCGATACGCAATTGCCATTCGACCAGATCGACGCCTATGATGGCTTCGGTCACGGCGTGCTCGACTTGCAGCCGCGTGTTCATCTCCATGAAGTAAAAATTTCCTTCACGGTCGAGCAAAAACTCCAGCGTACCGGCACCGACATAGGCGATCACCTTGGCCGCCGCAATCGATACCTCGCCCATACGCGCACGCAGGGCGGGCGTGACCGCAGGCGACGGCGATTCTTCGATGAGTTTTTGATGGCGGCGCTGCACTGAACAATCACGCTCCCCCAGATGCACCACATTGCCATGCGCATCGGCAAAAATCTGTATCTCAATATGGCGCGGATCGATGATGGCTTTTTCCAGTAACACATCCGCGTTGGCAAACGCATGCTCAGCCTCAGAGCGCGCCGAGCGCAAGGCAGCTAAAAAATTTTCTGCCACATCAACACGGCGCATGCCGCGACCGCCACCGCCAGCCACCGCCTTGATCATGACCGGATAGCCGATGCGTGCCGCTTCTGCCGCCATTCTGCCATCCGACTGGTCAATGCCCTGATAGCCCGGCACACAGGGCACACCTGCGTCTTGCATGAGTTGCTTGCCGCCCGCCTTATTCCCCATCGCCAGCATGGCTTGTGCACTAGGGCCGATAAAGTTGAGACCGGCTTCAGCACAAGCGGTGGCAAACTCTGCATTCTCGGCCAAAAATCCGTAACCCGGATGTACAGCCTGCGCCCCCGCTTGTTTTGCCGCGGCGATTACAGCGGGAATATTCAGATAAGAAGCAGAAGGCTGCGCGGCACCGATATGCATCGCCATATCTGCAGCATGCCTGTGCACGGCATTGCTATCGGCGTCAGAAAACACGGCGACAGTACGATAGCCAAGACGCTTTGCGGTGCGCATGATGCGCAGCGCAATCTCGCCGCGATTGGCGATCAGCACGGTGTCAAAAAACGGGGCGTCAAAAATGAGTGGTGCTGTCATCGCTCAGCCTTTTTTACCAGGCAAAATATCCATGTATTTGCAGATGATGCTTAACATGACTTCATCCGCGCCCCCCCCTATCGAGGTCAGGCGGCCATCGCGGTACAGACGCGATACTTGGTTATCCCAGGTGAAGCCCATGCCGCCCCAGAATTGCAGGCAGGTATCAGGCACGATGCGCGCCAGCCGGCCGGCTTTGAGTTTCGCCATCGAAGCCAGTTCGGTCACATCCTGCTTGTTCACATACAGCTCACAGGCACGATAGACCAGTGCACGTAAAGACTCGACTTCGGTTTTCAGTTCCGCCAGCTTGAAATGCACCCACTGGTTATCGATCACACTGGAGCCGAAAATTTTGCGCTCCCTGCCGTATTCTATGGTCGCATCGATGCAATTACTCAGCGACTGGATATTGCTGGCGGCGGCCCACATGCGCTCTTCCTGAAATTGCAACATCTGATAGGTGAAACCCTTGCCTTCGTCACCGATGCGGTTGCGTTGCGGCACCCGCACTTCGTCAAAATAGATCAGGCCGGTATCGGAAGAGTTCATGCCGATTTTTTTGATCTTCTTGCCCACCGAGACGCCCTTGGTATTCATAGGCACGATGATCAGGGATTTGTTTCTGTGCGCGGGATCGTCCGAGGTATTCGCCAGCACGCACATCCAGTCCGCTTGCAGGCTATTCGTGATCCACATCTTGCTGCCGCTGATAATGTAGTCATCGCCATCCTTGCGTGCCGTGGTCTTGATGGCGGCCACATCGGAGCCGGCATTCGGTTCCGAGACGCCGACACAGGCGACCGCTTCGCCGCTGATGGCGGGGACCAAAAATTCTTCCCGCAAGGCGTCGGAACCGAAACGCGCCAGCGCCGGTGTCGCCATATCGGTTTGCACGCCGATCGCCATCGGCACGCCACCGCAATGGATATGGCCTAAAGATTCTGCCATCGCCACGGAATAGGAATAATCCAGCCCCAACCCGCCAAACGCGGTCGGCTTGGAAATGCCGAGAAAACCGAGTTCGCCCATCTTGCGAAATAGTTCCTTGGCAGGGAAGATTTCTGCCGCTTCCCATTCGTCGATAAAAGGGTTGATTTCCGTATCGATAAAACGTTTCAGATTGCGTTGCAGCTCTAGGTGTTCGTGGGTGAATTGCATGGTGGTCTCCTGAATTGGTATTTTTATGCTCGTTTTATGCTCGTTTTAGGCTCGTTTTAGGCTCGTGCTACGCCAAACTGAATAGGATGCAAAGCCCTGCGCCGCGCTTCTTCGCACACCGATAGCAGCACCGCCAGCACTTTACGGGTGTCACGCGGATCGATCACGCCATCATCGAGCAGGCGGGCCGAGGTGTAGGCAACGCTGGTTTGTTTCTCAAAAGTGTCTATCACTTTGGCGCGCATGGCTTCGATAATGGCTAGCGCGGCCTGATCGATTTCCAGCCCCTTGCGCCGCATGCTGCTCTCCATCACGATCGCCATGGTATTGGCGGCTTGCTCCGCACCCATCACGGCGGTCTTGGCATTCGGCCAGCTAAAGCAAAAATCCGGCATAAAACCACGCCCCGACATGCCGTAATTGCCGGCACCAAACGAGGCACCGCAATGCAGGGTAATGCGCGGTACCGTCGCATTCGCCATCGCCTGTATCATCTTCGATCCATGCTTGATCATGCCGGCTTGCTCAGAGGCTTTGCCGACGATAAAACCGGTGGTGTTTTGCAAATACAGCAGCGGCGTAGCGGACTGGCAGCAGAGCTGGATAAAGTGGGTGGCCTTATTCGCGCCAGCCGGGTCAAGCGGCCCGTTATTTGTGATGATGCCTATGCGCATACCGCAGATGCTGGCGTGGCCAGTCACCGTGGCGGCACCATAGTCAGGCTTAAATTCGAGAAAATCAGAGCCATCCACGATGCGCGCAATCACTTCGCGCATATCCAGCGGCTTTTTGTGATCGGGGATGGCAATGCCGAGCAATTCATCGGCATCAAACCGTGGTGCTTGATACGTTCGCTCGCGCACGGGCGCTGGGAAATCGCGATTCCAGTCCAGCGCCGCCACCACATCACGCGTCATGCGCAAGGCATCGGCATCATCTTCGGCCAGATATTCGGCCAGGCCGGAAACGCTGGCATGCATCTCGGCACCGCCCAGTTCTTCTTCGCTGGCGATCTCGCCGGTGGCGGCTTTCAGCAAGGGGGGCCCGGCCAAAAAGGCCTTGGCGCGCTCGCGCACCATCACCACATAATCCGATAAACCCGGCATATATGCGCCGCCTGCCGTACTGGAACCATGTACCACGCTAATCACCGGCAAGCCGGCCGCCGATAAGCGTGCCAGCCAGTAAAAGCCGCTGCCGCCATGGATAAAGGTCTCGACCTGATACGCCAGCAAATTCGCGCCGGCACATTCGACCAGATGGATGAAAGGAAGCTTCTGATCGAAGGCGATTTTTTGTGCACGCTGAAATTTTTCTATCCCCATCGGCTGCACGGCACCGGCATCAATGCCGGAATCATCGACCACGATCATGGCCCGCACGCCACTGACATAACCTATACCTGCCACCATGCCTGCACCGGGAATGGATCGGGCCGGATCGGGATGATCGAGGCAGTAACCTGCCAAGGTCGACAATTCCAAAAACGGCGCGGCGATATCCAGCAAATGCCCGAGTCGCTCACGCGGCAAGAGTTGCCCGCGCTTGTCGAACAAGGGACGCGAAGTGGCCGACTTGTCACGGGTGCGCTGCTCCAGCGCGCGCAGTGTGGCAAGCTGTTCCAGCAAGGCCGCACGATTGCCTTGATATTGCTCGCTCTGCGTGACGACGCGCGTATCCAGGGTAGCCATTACTTCGGCTCCTGCGGTTGCAATACCTTGGGTGTGCTGGCGAGATGAAAACCATCAAAAGCAGCAGTTTTATTCTGTACTTCTCCCATAGGATAACCGCCGCGCACATTCGGCCGTCCGCCATCCACGCGCAAGGTAGTGCCGGTAATGAACGAGGCAGCCTCAGACAATAGAAAGACGATCGCGGCTGAAATCTCAGCCTCGGTAGCAAAGCGTTGCAAAGGCACAGTACGCGGAAATTCGCGTATGGTGGCGGCCATAGCCGGTGGATAGGCATCCATGCCGGATGAGGCAACGTAACCGGGCGCGACCGCATTCACCCGCACCCCGTATTGCGCCCATTCAAACGCGGCAGTTTCGGTAAAGTTGATCATGCCCGCACGCGCAGCACCTGAATGCCCCATGCCCGGCATGCCGCCCCACATATCGGCAACGATATTCACGATCGCGCCCCCCGTCTTTTCCATCGCCTGATTCAGGCATTCGCGCGCCATCAGAAAACCGCCCGTCAGGTTGGTTTGCAACACGGCTTCCCAGCCTTTGGCCGAAATGTTTTTCAAGGGTGAAGGAAACTGGCCACCGGCATTATTTACCAGCGCATTAATGTGACCATGCTGGCTGACAATAGTGGTGATGAGCGCCTTAACCGTTTCTTCATCGCGGATATTGCAGGAATAAGAAAAGACCTTGCCGCCTGCCGCTTTGATTTCTTCGCTCACAGCATCAAGCTTGACTTGCGTGCGCCCGACGATCAGCACCGTCGCGCCGAGACCCGCCAATTCATGCGCGGCACAGCGGCCTATGCCACTGCCGCCGCCAGTCACGATCACTGTCTGGTCTTGAAACAGGTCGGGTCTAAATATGGAACTGTACATTTCTTCTCCTGAAATTTTTTGCAACGACATCTAGTTACACCGGGCGCTTGAGCTCCCTTCTCCCGCAGGCGGGAGAAGGGGCTAAAACCCAAACCTACACCCAACCCAACTGCCTCGCCGCCAGATCGTTCAAAACTTCTTCGGCGCCACCACCTATCATGTAGACCTTGACTTCACGATAAATGCGTTCCGATTTGGTACCTCGCATAAAACCCATGCCGCCCAGAATCTGTACCGCGCTGTCGGCACAAAATTGCATAGTCTGGGTGGCGAAATTTTTCAACATGCAGATTTGCGCTACCGGTTGCTGGCCTTGCTGCAGGCGCGCTGCCAGATCTTCCAGCAAGGCGCGGGTTGCCTCTATCTGGGTTGCCATCGCCACCAGTTTATGCCTGACGACCTGATGCTCGACCAGATGTTTGCCGAAGGTAATCCGTTCTCTTGCCCAATCCGAGGCTTCATCCAGACAGACGCAGGCGAAACCATAGGCTTGCAAGGCCAGCGCCAGACGTTCGTGATTGAAATTGCGCATGAAAATGTCAAAGCCGCGATTTTCTTTGCCGAGTAAATTCGCCACCGGTACGCGGCAATTGTCAAAGTGGATTTGCGCGGTATCCGAGCACCACCAGCCCATTTTCTTCAGCGGGGTACGGTTCAGGCCAGGGGTGTCGGCAGGCATCAGCAGGGCCGATACACCGCCCGCACCCGCGCCGCCGGTACGCACCGCCAGCGTAATGTAATCGGCGCGCATGCCGGAAGTGATGAAGGTCTTGCTGCCATTGACGATATAAAAGTCGCCATCGCGCTCGGCACGAGTTTTGAGGTTAGCCACATCCGAACCACCCGATGGTTCGGTCACCGCCAGCGCGCTGATCTTGCGTCCGCTGAGAATTTCGGGCAACACCCTGGCCTTGAGTTCTGCACTGCCGCCCGCCAAAATCGGCGGCGCGCCTATGGTATGGCTGAACAGGGATGCCATCAGGCCGCCGCAGCCGGTGCGCGAGAGCTCTTCTATCATGGCAATTTCATGAAACAGGTCGCCAGTTGTACCTCCAAATTCTTCCGGAAAACCAAGGCCCAGCAAACCCAGCTCGGCGGCGCGGCCATACAGCGCACGCGGAAAACTTTCCGCCTCATCCCAGGCATCGACATGGGGTAACAATTCTTTATCGACGAAACGTTTTACCGTGGCGCGAAAGGCTTCATGCTCAGCCGTAAAATGTGCCGAGCGTGGCAGATGTGGATACATTATGGTTTTCCCTCATTGGCAAACAGCTCAGCAGGAACCCGTAGCGGCATCGCCAACAGGATTTGCGCCATACCCTTGCCTAAAGGATCGTGGCGCAAGGAGGCCATACCGCCGCCGCCCAATGCCTGTTCGCAGACGAAATTAAAAGCGTGAATGCCGGGCAAGGCATAGCGCGTGACCTTGCCTTTGACCAAGTGCTCCAGGTAAGCGGCGACACTGGCTTCGGTCAGTTGAGCGCGCAGCAGCGGCAGATATTCCGGCTGGCGCGCCATCACACCGATATTGGATATATCTCCCTTGTCACCGCTGCGGGCATAGGCCAGACGAATCAGGGGAATAGTAATTAAATCACCTTGCGACACGTTGCTGCTGTCGTCTTCAGTGATAATTGCTGACGGTAAAGTCAGATCGCTGCCGGTCGGAATGGGCGCAGCAATCGCCGCGCCACCAAGCAAGCTAACCGTGACTTGGAGCCGCTGTTTATTGAGCAAAAATGCAACTTGTTTAATCGCGGGTGAGACACTTGGGCGACCGCCGCCTGCACCGGTGGTACCGGGTGACCAGGAGGTGCCGGCCGGAGCGATTTCCCGTGAAAAAATTTCTAGTGCCTGCTTGTGCGTATGGCTGACCGCCAGCCACATCACCGCTTCAAACAAAGGCGGACGCGCAATGTGTTCGCCATACGCCCATGCTGAGCCCAATACTTCAATCTGGGTTGCGCTGTAATCGGGTAACCCCAGTCGCATAAAAATTTCTCGGGTGCGCTCGAGTATCGATTCTGCCGTACGTCTGACCTTGCGTTCGGCATCAAAACCAACCACAGTGAGTTGCGCCGCACTGCGAAAGCCATCGGCATAAGTGGCACTGACTTTGTAAGTCGAAGTCGGTGCCAAACCTTGCACGCCTTCCACTCTGACGCGATGTTCACCGGCTTGTGTCAGTCTGACCTGAGTAAAATCGCCAATTACATCCGGCAAGATATAGCGCGCCGGGTCACCGATTTCATACAACAGTTGTTCACCGACTGTGGCCGGCGTGACCAGACCACCGGTACCTTGCGGTTTGGTGACGATAAAGCTGCCGTCCTGATGGCATTCAACAATGGGATAGCCGCTATGCGCCCAATCGGGTACGGCTTCCCAATCGGTATGGAGGCCACCGACACCCTGACAACCGCATTCGATGATATGCCCAGCCAGGCTCGCGCCTGCCAGACGATCATACTCATCCATACTCCAGTTAAACTCATGCAACAGTGCGCCTAGCGTGACGGCGCTGTCGACACAGCGTCCGGTAATCACCACATCGGCACCGGCATCTAACGCCAGCTTGATCGGCAGTGCGCCGAGGTAGGCATTGGCGGTGAGCACCTTCTCCGGCAAGGCTTTGCCAGTCTGCATATCGCCTATGCCCTCTGCGCGTAGAGCTGGCAATAGGGGCAGTACATCGTCGCCCTCTACCACGGCAATTTTGATTGCCACGCCCAGTTCATCGGCCAAAGCTTGCAGGGCATGCGCGCAAGCGCGCGGGTTGACGCCGCCGGCATTCGCGATCACACGTATGCCGCTCGCCTTGGCGTCTTTCAGCACCGCCTTCATCGCGATCGCGACAAAGTCGGTGGCATAACCCATCTCGGGATTTTTCATCTTTGCCGATGCCAACAAAGACATGGTCAGCTCAGCCAGATAATCGAATACCAGGTAATCGATTTTGCCGGAAGCCACCAGTTGCGTGGCACCGGTGACGCTGTCACCCCAGAATCCGGAGGCGCCGCCGATAGCGATCATTTGTTTTTTCATAAGGGTATCTCGCACTAGCGGCCGGTCCATTCTGGCGGTCGTTTTTCACGGAAGGCCAGCTGACCTTCTCTAGCATCTTCAGTCTGCGCAAACAAGCCGATTTGGCTTTCTGTGAATGCCATCGCTTGCTCAAATGGCAGGGTTTCAATTTGCTTCAGGGTGTACAAGCCACGACGGATTGCTGCCGGAGATTTATTGATAATGCGCGCTAACAGCCACTTGAGTTTCTCATCAAGCTGATCTTGCTCAACGACATAATTGATCAAACCCATCTCGAGCGCGCGCGCTGCATCGATGGTTTCACCAGAGAGGCAAAGTTCATTCAGCATGCGGCGCGGGATTTGATGTTGCAGCACCGCAAGCACTTGCGCCGGGAATAAACCGACTTTCACTTCCGGCAAGCCAAACGTCGCGCTGCTGCTGGCCACAGCTAGATCACACATCGCCAGCAAGCCCATGCCGCCCGCCATGCAGGCGCCATTAACGCGGGCGATCAGCGGGGTGGTGGAGTGTCTGGCCTGGCGCAAGAGTTCGGCAAACTGTTGGTGCGGCTCAGAATAATCGAAGCCAAAGCTAGTGCCAGACTGCAGATCTGCACCGGCACAAAAAGCCTTGTCGCTGACACCGGTCAGCACGATCGCCTGCACATTCGGATCGCCTTCGCTATCCGCCATGGCGCTGCGAATAGCGCCTAACACTACGCCGTTCAAAGCATTGCGCCGTTCTTCACGGTTGATGGTCAGCCACAATACCTGACCACGCATTTCGCTCAACAATTCCTTGCTCATACTGTCTCCAAAGACTGACTTTCTCCAAAAGAAAGATGTCGTATTTTTATCGTTGCGGCATAGGATAAGCAACCGCCAGCAAATAATAAATCAAACGATTGATTTAATCAATGAATTAAATTCGACGACTTTAATGGTGCAATATACATAATAATATTGCCATAGCCATCGACAGATTTGAGTGATTTTTGTGTTGCGGCAGGCGCTATTCAGAAGTCAGCACCAGTCAAAACCTGCCGTAAATTTTCAACAGCAGGCGCCTCGTGCCTGCCCGCTCACGCATAGCCCATGCGGGTTCCAGGCTGGCATGGCTGGAGAAGCGCATAGATATTGCGCGCTGGCAGGGGCGTAAAATTGTGAAGGCCAGAAATTTTTACGCATTTGCCCTTCATGCGAGACACCCGATAATTGTGTCTGCTGATTCGGCAATATGGCTGCGGGCGAAATGACTGAATCGGGCCAGATTGCATCACGCTTTTTTTCCGGCAAGGAACGGGCGCAACCCGTGCTACTGGTAAGCCTCAGCGCAGGTTACGCCCGCCCGACTTTCCAGAAAATGCATTAATGTAGTGTCACCAGCATGTACTGCTCACCGCGCATGCCGGCTTTCACATAACCAGAAGATGCTACCACCATGAATAGTTCACCGCTCACCTCACCATTCTCGTGATGCTCTATCCTCATCTTCAACTGTTTATCCAAAGCGACAAAACTGTTGGGCGAGACAGCGGCGATTTCATGCCTAGGCTGATCCTCAACTTCCGCATACATCCTGCTACCACGGCTAAACAATGACAGTGTTTTGCCATTAGAAAGATTGTACGAACCCTTAAATTTGTAAAAATCCTCCGGCCACATTTTGTAGATTTTGCTGGGTAGATTGATGTTCTGCTCGGCACCGCTGATCGTCACCGTTTCCGCCCCGCTCACAGGCGGTGCAGACTCCGCAACGGCACCCATCGACGCCACCCCCAAAGTAAATAACATAAAAAATTTCTTCATGACTCCTCCTACGCACCCCCAATATCAACTTATTTGACGGCGAAAAATAGCCTACATGAACAAAAGCTTGTCTCTGCCAAACTACTTCAACAATTAAAAAAGAAACGCCCTTTAGTGAGATCAAATTACCCTCCCACTAGATCCAATATAATCAACAGACTGGCTCGGAGCTAATTAAAAATTCCTATCAAAATGAGGGTGTGAAAGCGTTAATCTAGCTATCTGCTCGCTTTGTTTCATCCAGGGCACCGGCCGTCCTATCGAAAGCAGGGAGCGCAAATATTTGTCCTATTTTGTTAGAAAAATAGAACTTAATCTGTCGCGCAATAGAATGTGGAAGCAAGATTTTTCAGCCCCGTCAGCTTACCCATTTTTGACGATTACGCGGTATGATACGTCCTTGTTCTATTCACAAAATTTATCCCTTACTGAGTCGTTCATGCCAACTATCGCAGCACTCACTATGTACCCGATCAAATCCTGCGCCGGCATTTCCCTGCAAACAGCGAGGGTGACTGAGGCAGGACTGTCGCATGCAGGGATCTTTGACCGAGAGTGGATGGTGATTGATGATGTGGGTCAATTTCTGACGCAACGCGAACATCCAAAAATGGCGCTGATACGGACATCGATCAATCGCAGCAAGCTAGTATTGTATGCACCGGGCATCGTGCCACTAGAAATTCCTTTAGCCCAGCCTGCCGCTGGTACGACGCGGCAAGTCCAGGTCTGGGACGACACGGTGCTGGCGTCTGACTGTGGTGAGGCTAGCGCTACTTGGCTAAGCGCCATCTTAGGCATTGCTTGCAGTCTGGTGCGTTTTCATCCTTCGGCAAGGCGTTTCGCCAATCCCAAATGGACCGGTGAGCTGGCGGTACCGACCTTATTTTCCGATGGTTATCCTATGCTGCTGATTTCTAGCGCATCGCTGGAAGATCTGAATCTGAAATTGCTGGCACAAGGACGTTCTGCGGTTCCTATGAATCGCTTTCGACCCAATATAGTGATAGACGGCGTGGCAGCTTTTGAAGAAGATTACGCTGAGTCGCTGACCATCAAAAAAATAAATGAAGCAAACAATATGGGCGAGATAGGTCAGACTATTTGCCTGAAACCCGTCAAGCCGTGCCCGCGCTGCCCGATACCCGCAGTAGATCAGACCACGGCAGAAGTCGGCCCCAATCCTGTCGATATACTGCAAAGCTATCGGGCCAATGCTTTGCTCGAGGGTGCAGTGACCTTTGGCATGAATACCATCTTGACGCAAGGCACCGGACAATACCTGAGCGTCGGGGATGAAGTCGAATTGGCACTGGCATTCTGATTTTTTATATCGAAGAAGATTCGCAGATAGAAGGCAAAATGGATACCGATGCAACGCAAGCACTGACCGAACCAGCAGCAAACCCGACCAACGAAAAGCTACGCACAGAAAATCGTTTATTGCGCCAGCAGCTACAGGATTTTTTGACACAGGCACATGACAACCAGCTCATCATGTCCCGACATCAGCGCTTGGTTTTAGAACTGATTGGTGCAGGCAGTTTTCGCGAATTAATCGACAGCATTTTCAGCACCTTAGCGAGCAACTCCAATCTCGATATAGTCACCCTGAGCCTGATCGACCGACATCACAACTTACGTCTGGTCTTGCAGGACCTTCAACTGGACCTGAGCGAGTTTCCGCAATTGATGCTGGTACCTAACGAGCACGCTCTGGGCTTACCGCAACAAGGGCAAATAAAGCCACTGCTCGGCGCTTATTCAGAAAAAATACATGCGGCCTTTTTTCCCTCCTGCACTCACCAGCCAGCCAGCGTGGCGATCGTTCCCTTGATACGGCATCAAAAATTAATAGGTTGCCTGAATCTTGGCAGCGTTGATCTGACGCGCTTTAGTACCAGCATGGCAACAGATTTCGTTGAGCAGATGGCCTCAATCATCGCAATCTGCCTGGAAAACGTCATCAATAATGAACGCTTGACGTATCTAGGCCTGACCGACCCGCTCACCAACATCAGCAATCGGCGCAATGTAGAGCAGCGCATGCGCGAAGAGATAGCGCGCTCACGCCGCCAGCAATACAGCATCGCCTGCATGTATCTGGATATCGATTTTTTCAAGCAAGTCAATGACCAATACGGGCATCAGGGCGGTGATGACGTGCTGAAGGAAGTGGCCAGCAGAATCAAGGCGGAGTTGCGCCTGAGCGATACCTTGGGCCGTTTTGGCGGAGAGGAATTTGTCGTGTTGCTAGTCAATGCCAATCAGCATGATGCGGCACAGGTGGCGGAGCGCATCCGTCTTAGCATCGCCAGCAAGCCGTTCCAGCTCAGCATGACCGGCGAATGCAACAGCAGCATATCGATCGGCATTGCCACTTTACCGGAAACGCATAATCTGGGAGATCTCGACAGCATAGCGGCCGAATTGTTATGGCGTGCTGACGGTGCCTTATATAACGCCAAACAACAAGGACGCAATCGGGTTTGCCAGGCGGATTAAAGCAGGAACATCAAGCCGTTTTTTTGGCTTCTTCCTGCAAGCGTTCATACTTGGCCTGCAATTGCTCTTTAGTTTCGCGCCAGGCAGGATTAAATGGAATGCAGTTAACCGGACACACTTCTTTACATTGCGGTACCGCGTAATGACCGACACATTCGGTACATTTATTCGGATCTATCTCATAAATCTCCGGTCCCATATAAATTGCTTCATTGGGACATTCGGGTTCACACACATCGCAATTGATGCAATCGTCCGTAATCAGTAAAGCCACATTTCCTCCTGCTACCGCACAACATTTTTGATAAAAAACTTGTTACTCGTCAGCTAATACCGCTACTTTTTGTTTCAGCCACTTATCTACGGATGGGAACACGAATTTAGACACGTCACCGCCAAACATCGCGATTTCACGAACTATCGTACCTGAAATGAACTGGTACTGATCAGAAGGAGTCAAAAACAAGGTTTCTACGTCCGGCAACAAATAACGATTCATACCCGCCATCTGGAATTCATATTCAAAATCTGACACGGCACGCAAACCACGCACAATCACTCTGGCGTCATTTTTGCGCACAAAATCTTTCAGCAAACCTGAAAAACTTTCCACCCGCACATTCGGATAATGCCCTAACACTTCATTGGCGATGGTCAGACGTTCTTCCAGCGAAAAAAAAGGCTTTTTATTTTTGCTATCCGCCACGCCAACGACCAGCGTATCAAACAGACCGGAGGCGCGACGCACCAAATCTTCATGTCCACGGGTCAGTGGATCGAATGTTCCCGGATATACGGCTGTGACCATCTTTGCTCCCTTATTCACTTCTCAAATATGAATATGCACCAATACGAGCGGGCATTATGCCTGAATTTCAAGCACTTCATGCGTAGAAATGTTGCGTTGCAGTATATGAAAGTACACACTTCCGGCCTGATCTGCCCGAATCATGTTCCAGCCGGCACACCAATCCGGCGTATTTTGCGTACCGTCCTCATTTAATTCACTCTCTAACAATGCATGTTCCGCCTCGACATACAGCAAGCCTTTATCCCTCAGCAATTTTGCGCAAAGAGGTAATATTTTCTGCAAGATTGCCTGACCAAATGGAGGGTCAAGAAAAATCAGATCAAACCTCTGCTGGCGCGCTGCCATATTCGTAACAACAGTCAATGCATCAGCACGCAATAACTCTACTTGTTCCGCGCCAAGCTTGTGTTTCGCTTGCTCCAGCTGCTTAAAGGCCGGTGTATGATATTCAATCATCACCACTTGTGCAGCACCGCGACTGGCAGCCTCAAATCCGAGCGCGCCACTGCCAGCAAACACATCCAGGCAACGCACATCCTGCCACCCGCCAACTAACAGAAAATTGAGCCAATTAAACACCGTCTCACGCACACGGTCAGGGGTTGGGCGCAGCCCTTCTGCGGCAATCACTGTCAATGGTGTGCGCTTCCAAAGTCCGCCGATAATCCGTACCTGGTGGGCAGGGCGGCTACTGGCAGGTGGTTTTTTGGTATTTGCTTTCATAGACGTAAAATATAGTTGAAAATGTGACTCAATTTTACCAACAGGGGTCTGTTAGAATGGCAGCATTCTAACCTGTACTCACCACGATCACTCACTATCCTCGATGTTTAGCTTTTTTAAGAAAAAACCCAAAGATGAGCCAGCTTCTCCCGAAGAAGCGATTGCCACCATCAACGTACCGGCTGTCGAGCAGGTAACAGAAACTAGCGCGAACAAACCTTCGTGGTTTAGCCGTCTGAAAACAGGATTATCCAAAACATCCTCCAGTCTGACGACCCTATTTGTCGGCGCCAGAATCGATGACGACTTATACGAGGAATTGGAAACAGCTCTTTTAATTGCCGATACCGGCGTCGAAGCGACCCAATTCTTGCTAGAGAGTCTAAAGAAAAAGGTCAAAGAAGAAAAATTGACCGAAGCAGAGCAAGTCAAGGCGGCGTTAAAAGCCTTGTTGCTGAACCTGCTGACCCCATTACAAAAACCTCTGGAGCTCGGTCGTTATCAGCCCATGGTAATGATGATCTCAGGCGTCAACGGGGCAGGAAAAACAACCACCATCGGAAAATTGGCAAAACATCTGCAAAATCATCAGCAATCAGTTGTGCTGGCCGCAGGGGATACTTTCCGTGCCGCGGCACGCGAACAGTTAACCATCTGGGGTGAGCGTAACAACGTCACTGTCATCGCTCAAGAATCAGGTGACCCTGCTGCAGTTGCTTTCGATGCAGTGGCCTCGGCCAAGGCACGCGGCACCAATGTGGTCATGGTCGATACCGCAGGTCGTCTACCAACACAGTTACACCTGATGGAAGAACTAAAAAAGATCAAACGGGTGATTGCCAAAGGGATGGATGGTGCACCACAAGAGATTTTGCTAGTGATTGATGGCAACACTGGACAAAATGCCTTAGCTCAAGTGAAGGCTTTTGATGAAGCATTAAATTTGACTGGCTTGATCATTACCAAACTTGATGGCACCGCCAAGGGTGGCGTGCTGGCCGCCATTGCTAAAATACGTCCGATACCCGTGTATTTTATTGGCATAGGTGAGCAGATAGAGGATTTACAACCATTTAATGCGCAAGAATTTGTTGACGCTTTACTTGATTAAATTTGATATCAATTTTAATCGTTCACTCAAATCGCTCACTCAATTTACTCAATTAAGTAACTATGATTGAATTTCAGCACGTTTCCAAAGAATATTCCCGCGATGTGTTCGCCTTGCGCGATATATCACTCACCATCGCTGATGGCGAGTTGATTTTTTTAGCCGGGCCTTCGGGAGCCGGTAAATCCACACTGCTCAAAATGATTGCCGGCGTGGAACGTCCCTCTAGCGGAACAGTGATGGTCAACGGACAAGACATTGGCAAACTCAAAGCTGGTAGCCTGCCTTATCTACGACGTAAACTCGGCTTGATCTTACAGGGGCAAGGCTTGCTTCTCGATAGAAGCGTACTGGCAAATGTCATGCTACCCATGATCGTGGTCGGCGCATCGGTATCCGAAGCTGAAACACGGGCGCGTGCAGCATTAGAAAAAGTTGATTTATCAGACAAAACTGGGGCTTTCCCGTTAACGCTTTCCGGCGGAGAACAGCAGCGCGTTGCCATCGCACGCGCTATTGTGAATCGTCCGCAAATTATTTTAGCCGATGAGCCTACCGCATTTCTCGATAGAGAAAATGCCAACAAAGTTTTATGTGCACTAAAAGCATTTCAAAGTGCGGGAATAACTTGCATCATTTCTAGCCACGATGAGCAACTTTTCGATCAGGTTAGTCGCGTGATTTATCTGAGCGAAGGTGCTATCAGCGACGCCTGGACCTCTTCTTTGGCAGCCTAAGGAATTTTATGCTTATCTGGTTTCGCCAACATTTATTTGCATTAAAAAGCGCGCTATCGCATCTGCGCGCCAGCCCCGGGAATTTTTTGTTCAATGTCTTGGTGGTGGCTATTACTCTAGCATTACCAATCGCCGGGTTGACCTTGATCGAAAATATTCGACCGGTATCAGCACAATTGTCGATTGAACCTGAAATTAGCGTTTTTGTGAATCCGGCGACACCACGCGCTGACGCCATGGCATTATCGACTCCTATCAAAAAAATATTGAAAGAAGCGAATATCACTGCCAAGCTCAACTTTGTCACCAAAGACAAGGCCCTGGCCGCGATGGAAGAAAACTCTGGTTTGGCTGAAGTACTCGCCACTTTAGGCGGTAATCCCCTGCCTGACGCTTACGTTCTATCACTCTCTAATTCGGATTCCCATAAAGTAGAAACTCTGGCACAACAACTTAAATCCTTAACAAATGTCGACATAGTTCAAGTGGACTCCGCCTGGGTCAAGCGACTTTCTGCATTAATGCAGGTATTGCAAGTATCACTGTTATTTTTGGCGATAACCTTGGGCCTGGTGGTTGTCGTTGTCATATTTAACGCCACCCGTCTGCAAGTCATTTCTCATCAGTCAGAAATTTCCATTGCACGCCTGCTGGGAGCGACAAATAGTTTCATTCACAAACCCTACTATTACACTGGGGCATTACTTGGATTGCTGGCAGCCTGCGCGGCAATGGCGATCATTGCGCTTTCACTCGGCCCACTCAATCAATCGATTGCCAAATTTGCCAAACTCTATGCCTCAGAATTTCGTTTAATGCCTTTAGGCGTTTTTCCCAGTCTGATATTGCTTGCTCTAAGCATGTTGCTAGGTTTATGTGGCGCATTTTTCTCAGTGCGACGGCAACTTGCTCGTATTAACTAAGTCAATTTTTGATATTTCTCAAAATATTGGCAACTTTTACACACTTCACCACTCTAAATTCTATACTTGACGCAAATGAATGCTTAGGAATTATGCGTTGATTTAAGCACTATACTTATAAATAGAGATTATTAGCACTCAAACGTAGAGAGTGCTAATATAAACACTTAAAGTAATTGGTCTGACCAGATTTTTATTTTTTACAGCAGCAGACCAGCAGCAAATTAGGAGGAAGAATGACTTATTCATCGACACAAACTACCATGCCATCTTCAGACAGCACAGCGTTAGCCCTTGGCTTTACCGGCACGCTTGGGAATATCGATGCCTATATTTCGGCAGTGAACCGTTTGCCAATGCTGACTCACGAACAAGAAATTGATTTTGCCAACCAACTGCGTCAAAACAATGATCTCAATGCAGCGCAACAATTGGTGATGTCACATTTGCGCTTGGTTGTCTCGATTGCCCGTGGTTATCTCGGCTATGGTTTGCCGCATGCCGATCTGATCCAGGAAGGTAATATTGGCTTGATGAAAGCGGTAAAACGTTTCGATCCCGATCAAGGTGTACGATTGGTTTCTTATGCGATGCACTGGATCAAGGCAGAGATGCATGAGTATATTCTGAAGAACTGGCGCTTGGTGAAAGTTGCTACGACTAAGGCTCAACGCAAACTTTTCTTTAATTTGCGCAGTCATAAAGAAGGTCTGGATTCAATGTCCCCGACCCAGATCGAAGCACTGGCCAAAAAGCTGGATGTAAAGCGTGAAGAAGTCATAGAAATGGAGATGCGCTTATCTGGCCGCGATATCGCTATGGATGCGCAGAGTGACGATGAGGATGATAAATTCGCACCTATCGCTTACCTTAAAACTGAAGCGGGTGAACCTACCCGAGTCATTGAGGAGCAACGCTATGATAGGCTGCAAGGCGAGGGACTAGAAACAGCCTTATCTAAATTGGATCCCCGTTCACGTCATATTATTGAGTCTCGCTGGCTGCAGAACGATGATGGTTCCGGTGCTACTTTACATGAACTGGCTAGTGAATATGGCGTTTCCGCTGAACGTATTCGCCAGATCGAAAGTGCAGCCTTGAAAAAAATGAAAGGTTCTTTGGCTAGTTTTACTTAGTTTGGCTCAGTTTTAGCTTATACAGAACAAAAAAATGGCACTCTTCGGAGTAATGCCGTTCAGTTAAGCCTGAACGGCATTTTTATTTAGTGCTTGTAAACGTTACCGAGTGCTGTTAACCTTCGTCGCAATGTTCGACGATACCCTTCATTTCCTGGCAAACCACCTTGAGTCGCCTGACTGGCGCCGACTTGGAGAGCATTTGCCTATCGAGTGGATCGAACAGGCCGTGAAGCGTACCGATGCCACCA
>NZ_JAUSFI010000157.1 GCF_030651495.1 Undibacterium sp. | reverse complement strand
CTCCAGCTCGTCAACCCCCTTGTTTTATAAGCGCTTGAATTTTTATCCTGCCGATTCAAACCCGGGAACTGCTTTGCCTTGCCGTACTTTCTTTCTTTTTACCCCCGCTCTTCAGCGGGAGGCGAACTATAGCAAAGCTTGGCCTTCCTTGGCAAGCTTTTTAAAAATTATCTTAATGCTAGTCTCTTCCCTCTCCAATATTCCTGATTATGTCTCCCTCATGGTCTTATATTGGCATTTTTAGTTGCAAATGCTTGCATTACCATTTAAACGGATTTCAGAATATTTTTTACCTAAGCTAAACAATAAATGTTCGGATTAGGTCTAGGCTTGCTTAATAGATGCAGGGCCTATGACGGCAGGTATACTGGGGTCCGTGATAATACGATTGATAAAGTCTATTTTTTAAACCAATGCCGCTTTATCGATGCTGTCAGCAGATTTCAACAATGATTGAACTGCTCTCTCAAACAAGGGTTCGCTTTCTAAAAAACGAACCCTGCCATGAGCAATCATCCGCCGGAACATACGGACACTAACCATCGATGGTTGGTCTTGACCTTCTAGACTCAGAATCAGATTACTGACTGTTGCATCCACCCACTTCAATCGCCCCTGACTTGATTTTCCACCGAGATTGATTTCCATAGCAACGCCGCTACGTAATCGGTCTTCAATGCTTTCAGGATACAAATCGCTCGGCAATCCGGATATGCTCCCCCCATCCATGCCCTCCACTAATAATTCGTGTTCAAATACCTGATCCAGCACCCGCACCTTGATGTCGAGTTCTTTAATTGCCTCCTCCAAGAAATTTTTCTGATTTGCTAAATTACTGTTATCAAATTTAAAATTAAGGCTTGCTTCCGGAGTATTTACAAAATTATTGAAATGCTCATGAATCGCGGGGAGCGACGGAATATATGACAGCGTAGCCGAATGACTTCCGCGGAGTGCGCTGGTATGAGCATCGACCAACCAATTCATTAATTCTTTTTGCCGTGCAGCGTCCCACTCTATCGCTCCAAGTCCCTCCCGCAGGGTGTTCAGAATAATCGGCAACAATGCGAACAGCTGTGTACGGTCATCCTCTTTTAACTTTGGGACGATACTCCAAAGAAGATCCGGTACCAACAAGCGGTAACGTCCTGCCATCTTCACATCTCGACGGTCCGCCAACTCAACAGCGAGAACCCAGGTATCCTGTAAAAATTCTTGCAAATATGGATCAATCGTTAACCCCGATAGGGCTTCTCCCATTTGCGCAGCAGTGTGAGCAAACCGTAAGGTGCGATTTTGAAGCCGTTCAACGGATTCAACAGCACGCTCGACATTTTTATCGCCAGCTCGTAACTCTCTTGCAATGAACGCGTCAAATTCATCAAGCATTTTTGAAAATAACTGGGGATGTTCACTGTCGTCTTGCAATAAGGTTTCAACTATGCGACAAATTTCTTCGGTGATTTGGACGCCACTTGGATCCAGTTGTTTTAACCCCAAAGAAATCGAACCGATACGATTAACCAACATACGGGCCGGATGACCTTTTTGCGTGAGTAGCGTAGTGTCACGCAATGCAATTTTTAATACCATGAATTGCAAGCGGCCAAGTTGAGCACGCACTTCGGCAGGTACTTGAGTATCACGTAAAATAAACTCAAACAGCATCGCTACAATGTCGATGGTCATCAGCTCATCGATATTTTCGGTCATCTCATTCAGCGCAGCTCTTTGTTCCAAAATCAGATTGCGAACAGCGCCCTGACTATCAAACATATCAATCGTGGTAGATGTATATGCTTTTTGCATTCCTTGCACTGAACCGGCAAGTTGAGCACTGCCAACGCTCTGGCTACCTCCGGAGAGTTCAGTACTGCGGCTTACTCCAGTCATCCTGCCGACGCCTACCTCACTATAACTATCACTCATCACACTATGCGGACTGCCCGGATAATACGAACCTGTGGGATTACCTATCTCAGAAGAGTATGGCGCGGCTACAGATAAACTCGTACGACCCAATATCGTTGACGTATTTTCGCCAGGATTGGTATTGCCGAAAACTGCTGAGACGTCTCCACCATCAGAAACATTGCCGCCGCCAAAAAATTTCCTCAATACCCCGCCCATCGCCTGACCTCCGCCCAACCAACCGGACTGTTTTTCGGCTTTTACTGGGGCCTGCATTTGTGGGGCCAGACTGGTAGGCGGCGCCATCGGCCTACGTCCCGTCATTTCCGATGCCATACCGCGCACCGCGTCTAATAATTGGTCAACTTTATTTCTAGATACAACCGCTGACCAACTTCTTGAGTTTGGCTCTTGATATTGTTCATCGATATCGTGACTCGCACTATCTACGTCGTTGATTTGATTGTTACGAAGCTGCTGTTCTGACTCGCCGAAAGCCGCTCCGGCGTCTAACGCTTGAGGCGCAATGGCAGTCTGTGTAGGTGATTTTTTTATTTTAAATTGTAGCTGCGCTGCGATTCCATGTTTCGCTAAATGCGTATTAACTGAGTTGTAAATTGGCGCGATGAAACTAACAAATTTCTCTGTCAATTGCTCAATGATGCTTGCGGCAAGATCAGGACTAAACCCAAAATCTTCGACAGATGTCGTAATGCATCGAGAAAACAAATAAGGACGAAATGGATTTTCTCTTTCCTTAATTACATCTTGATCAAATAATAGAGCAATGCGTATATTTAAATCTCGCAGTTGCTCTTCGGCTTCGCTTCGAAATCGCTTGGTGACATCATCGATCCGCAATTCATCTTCAAACGCAGTCGCGTCAACTAGAGAAAGGCTACTCGCATTAAGTGACAAGGCGGCGACAGGACGATAAGTATTGTAAGTAGTTTGAAAACTACGCGTAAGTAAAAATTCCATATTTTTACTCATCTGCTGCGTCAGCGATGCGCCCTGCTCCTGCAATACTGCTCGCGCATTGAGTAAGCGCCCCTGTTCCGATGACGAATAACTCGCATCCGCTTTTTTGAACAAATCCTCAATGCAACGCGGAATAACTTTTTGCGTTGAGTCATTAAAAGTTCGGAGGAATTCAGCACGGGTCGTGGCTAATAAATCTTTCGGATCCATACTTTTCCTTGCCATGCATCTATCACGAAAAATAGCAAAACTTTAAACACTGGTTGATCTTAAGAAAAAATTCATTCTTGCTTAAAAGTATCAACTCCGACATGAAAAAATGCTAACTAGATAGCAAATTAACCCTGCGCATTTTTTTGCTTCTTTAAGAGCAAAAAAGAAAATTTTCGCAGGGTGTACTAAGCTAATATTGAGAAGCGAAATGACATGACCGAAATGTCAACATGAAACGACCACTTAGGTTAATTTTATGCTGTCTTTTTCTTTCGGGCGACGGCCTTTTTTACAGGCGTCTTATCTTCACTCTCGGTTTTGCTTGTTGCTTTTGTTGCCCCTTTAGCGGGAGCCTTGGCTTTTCTTTCTTCAAATTCGAAGCTAACTTTGCCATCCTTACCACGAACTAAAAATGCTTTAAACGGGCGACGCGTGCGTTGTGAGATAAAACCTGGCAATAAATCAGTCTTGCCATCATTGAGCAATTTCACCATTTGTTCCGGTAAAATTTCTTGTTGCAAGATAATGCGGCCACTACGGAAATCACACGCTTTAGGTTTTGCTACCGTTTTTTCGCAAACATAGGCTAAACCCATTTCATATACGCCACTGCCGCATTTTGGGCAGGGACCTAATGCGGTCTGCCCAGTAAAATCGACAGCTTCTGCATCTTCATCATCTTGATTTTGGCCGAAATCAAATTCAAGTTTAAAATTATTGTGTTCTTCATCGCGGACAATTTTTAAGATGGCAGCAAATGGTCGCCCCATCTTGGAACGGAAGCCCTGAAGCGGCCCGATTTCACGCTTGCTTAATACTTCTTCAACTTCTGCGACTTCAAACTGGCGACTGCCAGGCGTTTTGCTCATCGAAAATTCACATTTTGTGCAGGCAAAACGACGATAGTTTTCTTTGACTACACCGCCACAATTTGGACATGGGGTATGCAAAGTGGCATATTCACCAGGTATGGTGTCGTTATCGTATTCTTTGGCGCGTTTGACGATGACTTGTGTCATTTGGGCAATTTCACGCATGAATTCTTCACGACTAATTTTGCCACGCTCCATTTGTGATAATTTATATTCCCACTCCCCTGTCAATTCCGGCGAAGTCAGCTCATCGACGCCCAAACCACGCAACAAGGTCATCAATTGAAAAGCCTTGGCAGTAGGAATTAGCTCCCGGCCTTCACGCAGCAGGTATTTTTCATACAATAAACCCTCTATCGTAGCTGCGCGGGTCGCTGGTGTTCCCAAGCCCTTGCCGGCCATCGCTTCGCGCAACTCGCCGTCATCCAACAATTTTCCGGCGCCTTCCATGGCAGACAGCAGGGTCGCTTCCGAGTAGCGCGCAGGTGGTTTGGTCACCAAACCATTCGCTGTTACTTTCTCAGTTTTGACTTTTTCACCCTGCGCGACGGCAACCAAATTGCCGCTATTTTCGGGATCTGCGTCGTCCTGCGCTTCCTTGCCATAAATTGCGAGCCAGCCAGGATTGGTCATGACCTTGCCTTCAGTCTTGAACTGATGACCGGATACTTCAGTAATACGGGTTGTGACCTGAAATTCTGCAGCAGGGAAAAACACGGCCATAAAACGACGCGTCACCATGTCATACAATTTTTGCTCTGGCTCAGAGAGGTTTTTTGGTGCCTGACCGGTGGGAATGATCGCAAAGTGATCACTGATTTTTGCGTTATCAAAAATCCGCTTGTTCGGCTTAACCCAATTATTTTTCAGAATCTGGGAAGAAAATTGTTGGAAATTATTGCTTTCCGACAGACTAGCCATAGTCTGCTTCACCGTATCGAGATAATCTTCAGGCAAATGGCGGGAATCCGTACGAGGATAGGTCAAGACCTTATGTTTTTCATACAAAGCTTGTGCCAAGCCTAAGGTATTTTTCGCTGAAAAACCAAATCGCGAATTGGCTTCACGTTGCAAACTGGTGAGATCAAACAAGGCTGGAGCCATTTGTGTGGCGGGTTTTGACTCCTCTCTAACATTGCCCTGCTTGCCGCGACAAGCCGCCACAATCGATTCAGCTGCGGCTTTAGCCCAAAGACGCTCGGCCTTTTTCTCAGGATCAGTCTCGTCTTTTTTAAACTGATGATCTAGCCAGCGCCCCTCATAAATCCCTGCGGCACAAATAAATTCCGCGCGCACTTCCCAAAAGTCACGCGAGACAAATTTTTTGATTTTTTCTTCCCGCTCAACCACAATAGATAGCGTTGGCGTTTGCACCCGACCGACCGTGGTCAGATAAAAACCGCCTTCCTTAGAGTTGAAGGCGGTCATGGCGCGTGTGCCATTGATACCAATCAACCAATCGGCTTCAGAACGGCAACGGGCTGCATCGGCCAATGGCATCATTTCTTCATCGGTACGCAATTTTTTGAAGCCATCGCGTATCGCGCCAGGCGTCATTGACTGCAACCATAAGCGGCTTACCGGTTGCTTAGCCTTGGCATTTTGTGCAATCAGGCGAAAAATCAGTTCCCCTTCTCGACCAGCATCGCATGCGTTAATTAATGCCGAGACATCCTTGCGTTTTATCAGCCTATTCAAGACCTTGAGACGGGACTCGGTTTTCGCAATGGGATTAAGCGCAAAATACGGCGGGATCATCGGTAAATGGGTAAATGTCCATTTGCCGCGCTTGACATCAAATTCTTCCGGAACAGCGATTTCCAGTAGATGGCCTACCGCCGAAGAGAGTACATACTCATCCGATTCAAAGTAATCATCATGCTTGGTAAAGCCTCCCAAGGTCTTGGCTATATCATTTGCAACGGAGGGCTTCTCAGCAATAATGAGCGTTTTGGTCATAGGTTAAATATTCTCGAATTAATTTTTTAGCATTGTGTGGCGACAAGAAGCAAATTGCATCGGCATCACAAATGAGCCAGCATGAGCAAATAAGCGTAAGACTACCCTAAATGCTATGACTGAACGGCGAATGATAATAAAGATTTGTTAAAGATCGCAACTAATGGTGCTATTTTTAACACAATACATCTCTGGCGAAATAATTCTTAATGCAGTAATCTTGGTTCGCTGTCTTCATCAGATAGCAGCAATTCATCAAACATCAGCATTTCCGGATCTTTGCCTTGGCTCCAGAGCATCATTAAAACGATCACCTTCAGTTTATCCAAAGGTACCGGGGATTCATGAATAGCCAACGCGCGCTCGATCACGATTTCACGCTGCTGTGAATGAAGTAAACCTGCGGATTCAAGAAAGTGAATAAAACCCATGGCTGGCGTGCCTAGTATAGCAATTTCTTGCTCGGCATAAACGCGAAAACCTTTGGATGCCCTTGAATCTTGGGTCTCTTGCTCTGGATCCTTCGCCATTTCATTGGTCGTATCCGCGAGTACAGTCAACCAATCCAGGGCCTCGAATATTTCCTCTTCTTCAAAGCCGACGGCAGAGAGTTTTTTAGCCAAAACGGCCGCCTCCGGACAGGCATCCGGACGGTAATAGGTTTCGTAGAGGTAAACAAGAATATCAAACATAGTGTCACTTTAGCCTCTAGGTGAATTCGAAACAAGCCCTGCCTCTACTTATTCGCAAAAAAATCGAAAAACAGAGCTTTCCGAGTAAGTGCCAAGCAAGAAATTGATTCCGTTATCCTAAACGCCGATACATTCCTCCGTGCAAACTTTCGATTAAGCCATCAAGCTCGCGCGCTAGCAATTGCGCACTCAAGCTGCCGATATCATAGCCCGTGCGCTGCGCCAATATTTCGATATGCACGGGATCGTAGCCAACCGCAGCCAGCAGCCTGTCATCTGACACAGACGTAGGACTGAGAATTGCAGTAGGAACCTGCGCCGCTGGCATCGATGGATGTAAGCTCAGTTCATCCAAAATATCCTGTGCTGCATCGACCAGTTTGGCACCCTGCTTGATCAGCTGATGGCATCCCTTCGCCAGCGGCGAATGAATCGAGCCAGGAATCGCGAACACATCTCGCCCTTGTTCGGCAGCCATACGTGCCGTGATCAGCGAACCGGATTGTGCCGCAGCCTCAATCACCAGCACCCCTTTCGCCAACCCTGAAATGATACGGTTACGGCGTGGAAAATGAGCGGCGATAGCCGGCATCCCGAGTGAATACTCACTAACAATGCAGCCACCCTGCGCGATTAAATGCGCTAAATCTCGATTGCGTGCGGGATAAACGATGTCTGCACCAGTACCGATGACTGCCACAGTGGAGCCAATGCCGCGTAAACCACCTTGATGAGCGGCGGCGTCAATTCCGGCCGCCATACCCGAACTGATAGTATAGCCGGCATGGCTGAGGGCTTCAGAAAATTTTTCGGCATGACTAATGCCCTGGCTGGTGGCATTGCGACTACCCACGACGGCAACAGTAGGGGCCGTCAGCAATTCGATGCGGCCTTTGACATACAGTAGGATCGGTGGATCGGCAATATTCAGTAAGGCCTGGGGGTACGCTTGATCGACCAGCGTCAACACTTGGTTATTCGCTTGCTGGCACCATAGCTCGGTACGAATTATTTGCGCTTCAACTTCAGCCGACATCGGTTGCGACAGCGCCAGCGCAATCTTTTCGTTCACCACCGTACTCAGCGCAGAAAAACCGGCCTGAAAGATATTCGACGGCAAACCAAATACGGCCAGCAATTTGCGCGCGGTCTCCACGCCAACTCCGGTTGTTTGTTGCAACCGGAGCCAGTCAGACCAATCTGTATCGAGCGGCATCACGAATTCTCCGCGCCACAGCCTGGCAAATTATTCCGGCGATTGCGCAACGTCACCAACCACAACCGCATCCGTTACCTGCATGATCAGGCCATAGGAAATATTTTTGAAGACGCGGAAGATAAATAGCGTGCCGTAATGCTCATCGGGCAAACGAATCAGCTTTTTATTATCGGTACGGTCAGCCACCAGACTTCCGTAACGTGCCAATTCCAAAACGGTGCCGAGATTCAAGCCAGCATTAGAACCACGATTAATGCTGACAATCTGATTTTGACCCGCTTGGTTTACCCCGCCATAAATTGATACCACGCGTGCGTGCGTTTCTTGCTCCGGTGGATGCGGCATATAGTTAAGAATCGGCGTAGGCGGGATCGGCATTAAGCGGTCACCGACGGTCATTTCCTCTTTAGAATTGGCAACGATAAAGGTGTCTACGCCATCTTCAGTTTTAGCATTCCGCTCCAGTTTCAGCGTCCCCAAAAATACCGCTTCATACCCGATCACTGCCTTGGTTTCCGGATCCTTGAGCGGCACGCCAGGGCGAAATACCTGAAAAGAGGTGCCACCCTTAAGATCGCCGCGCACATAGGCTTTATCATTTTTCGCCAGATTGACATGACCTTCCTGTACCGCGACGATGCGGGGCGCGGTCAGCAGATCTTCCTGTTCGATGATCAAAGGCTGTGACAAGAAAGGTTCGATTAAGCTGGAGGGAATGGCGGAAATCGCATTATTCCCCAAACCTTCAGTACGAATTTGCGGTGTCAGATGCGCGGTTCCAGATTGCCCTGAAACACCACCATTAAGAGAGTTACCCAGCCGCAAGCGACCGGTGGTGCGATCAAAATAAACGATTTGGTCGGGATAAATCCAGTGCGGATTGCGGATTTCATCGCGATTCATGCCCCACACTTGCGGCCAGCACCAGGGATTTTGCAAAAATTTACCGGAAATACCCCACAGCGTATCGCCCCTCACCACCACATGTTTATCCGGTGCATCGGGCAAAAATGCGCATTTTTTGCTACCGGGAAAAACCGTCTTTTCTTGAGCAAAGACCGGTGAAGTATGCAAAGCCGGAAAGGCGATAGCAAGGAGCAGTGCGATTGTGCTAAACTTTTTCATGAAATTGGTCCGATGCATGATGCTGATTTTCGATATTGCCACGGCCACAACACCGCTATAGCAAATTCACTTGTATTGCACAAGCAAGCTAACTTGCCAAACTTGCCAAATTGAATCAAATTTTGCCCATAAATCCTTGAACTAGCAAGAGAAAACATACTACAACACTACTTGTTTGTTGTGAAAAGTCCTATGTCTATACTGAATATTCTACGTTATCCCGATTCGCGCCTGCATAAAATGGCTAAGCCCGTCACCGTTTTTGACGCGCGACTCAAAAAACTCGTCGCCGATATGGCCGAAACCATGTACGACGCACCTGGCGTTGGTCTGGCCGCTTCACAGGTCGATGTGCACGAACAATTAGTCGTTATTGATACCTCTGAATCTAATTCAGCGCTGCAGGTTTTTATTAATCCTGAAATTATATGGACCAGCCCTGAGCGCAAAGTCTACGATGAAGGTTGCCTCTCGGTGCCGGGCATTTATGATGAGGTGGAACGCGCTGCCGAAATCAGGGTCAGGGCGTTCGATATAGAAGGCACCTCATTTGAGCTGCACGCCGACGGTTTGCTGGCGGTGTGCATCCAGCATGAAATGGACCATCTGATCGGCAAAGTCTTTGTCGAATATCTGTCGCCATTGAAACGCAATCGCATCAAAACCAAGATGCTCAAAGAAGAACGCCAGGAACAATACGATAGACAGCGTGGCCGCCGATGAAAGTCGTCTTTGCCGGCACGCCGGAATTTGCTGCGGTTGCACTCAAAGCCTTGCATGATGCGGGCTTCGAAATTCCATTGGTGCTGACCCAGCCAGATCGCCCCGCCGGACGCGGCATGCAAATGCACGCCTCCGCTGTCAAGCAGTTTGCCTTGCAGCACCAGATTCCGGTGGCGCAGCCGATCTCGCTGCGGCTCGATGGCAAGTACCCGGAAATTGCCCGGGATGCCCACACTTTATTGCAGGCGACACCGCATGATGTGATGGTCGTGGCCGCCTATGGCCTGATTTTACCGCCTTCAGCCTTGGCCATTCCACGTCTGGGCTGCATCAATATTCATGGCTCTTTGCTGCCGCGCTGGCGCGGCGCGGCACCGATTCATCGCGCAATAGAAAGCGGTGACAGCACTACCGGCATCACGATCATGCAGATGGAGCAGGGTCTTGATACCGGCCCGATGTTGGCAGTCGAGAGTCTGCCGATAGCAGACACTGACAACACTGGCAGCCTGCACGATAAGCTCGCTGCGTTGGGTGGTGAAATGATAGTCAGGGTACTGCGTCAACTAGAGCAAGGCGCATTACCAGCCACAGTACAGCCAGAACAAGGGGTCACTTACGCCGCCAAGATCAGCAAGGAAGAAGCGGCGCTGGACTTCGGTTTAACGGCGGAGGTGCTGGCTAGAAAAATTCGTGCTTTTAATCCATTTCCCGGAACGCATGCCAGCCTCAATGGCATGATTGTCAAAATCTGGCACGCGGAAGCCGTCAACATAAGCGCAACCAACGCCGTATCCGGTCAAGTGCTGGCCGCCAATGCCCACGAGGGGGTGCTCATCGCCTGTGCCGGAGGCGCATCGGCATTGCGTCTGACCGAATTACAAAAACCCGGTGGAAAACGCCTGCCTGTGGCAGAATTTTTGCCAGGTTTTGCAATGACTCCAGGACAAGTTTTCTCGCACTAGGCAGTTGCGGTCATTTACACATACTCCCCTCCAGTATAATAATTAAAAGCCATTTTGCGCAATAAAGACGTGCGCAAGATAGCTGTCAATTCATATACTCCCCTCATTCTTAGCCCCATGTAAGGCCGCGCGGCTAATCGCCAGCACCGCCGGATGGGTGAGTTTGCGCTGCACCGAAATCGCATAAAACTGTTCTTTAATGGCCTCGGTATGCCCGACCAGCACCACGTCGTACTGGCGCATCACCATGTCGGCAATGCTGGAAGGCGCGGCAAAAAAACCGGCGCCGGCCTGGCCAAAGGCACTCATTAAGGCGCTATCATCAAATTCCCCCGCGATGCGCGGATGCAATTGCTGGGTATTCAGCCAATGCATCAGTTTCGACCGCAAGGCCGAATCTTCTCCGGGCAACAGCAAGGGCGCACCATCAAGACAGGCCGGGAATGCGGCGGGATACTCTTGTGCCAGTGTTTTTGTCGCAAAAAAACTGATGCCGCACTCGCCCAGCTGATGGGTAAAACCGCGCACATTGACTGTCGGCGGCATCGGCGTATCCGTAATCACGATATCGAGTTTGTGCATGGCGAGTTCTGCCAGCAAATAATCCAATTTGCCCTCCCGGCAATTAATCCGCAAGGTTTGCGGCAGCGCCAGCGCCGGCGCTAATAAGCGATACGCGACCGCTTTTGCCACCGCATCCGAAACACCGACGCGCAGCTGGACCGTGCGCTCGGTGGGGCGATGATGCAACACCTGCTCCAGCTCTTGTCCGAGCGAAAAAATCTCTTCCGCGTAGCTCAGCACCAGCCGCCCGGCTTCGGTCAGCTCCAGATTGCGGCCGCTTTTTTTAAACAGCTGCTCACCCTGCACCTCTTCAAACAGACTCAACTGGCCGCTAATGGTCTGCGGCGTCAGATGCAATTGCTCACTGGCGCGCGCGATGCTACCGGTCTTGGCGACGACCCAAAAATAATGTAAATGTTTGTAATTGAGACTGGGCATAGTAGCTCATGGTAGTTAAATCATCGAAATTCACGAAGTATTTATCAATTATATTCGACTTTTTTTGTTAATCAACAGCGCCTACACTACGCCTACCTTCTGTTGCGAAGGCGAAGTCACACTACCTGTATCTCGTGTCTTCCATATTTCAGGAGAAAAGCATGAAAATCTTAAGTCGTTCTACCATCCGCGATGCGCAAACCGTCGATTACATCGACAGCAGCGCCGGTGCCGGTCATAAAGTCTTGCGCAACACGTATATGTTGCTCTCCATGACTTTATTGTTTTCCGCCCTGACTGCGGGCGCCAGTATCGCATTCGCCCTGCCTAACCCCGGCATCATCATCACGCTAGTGGGCTACTTTGGCTTGTTATTTCTTACGACCAAATTGCGTAACAGCAGCTGGGGTATCGCCTCGGTGTTTGCCCTGACTGGTTTCATGGGTTTTACGCTCGGCCCTATCATCAGCCATTACCTCGCCATGCAAGGCGGTAGCGGCATCGTGATGGGGGCGATGGGCATGACTGGCATCATCTTTATGGGCTTGTCTGCGTATGTGTTGGTCAGCAAGCGTGACTTTAACTTTATCGGCGGTTTTTTGATGATAGGCATGCTGGTCGCTTTTGTCGCCAGTCTGGGCGCGATTTTCTTCCAGATCCCGGCCTTGTCGCTGACGATTTCTGCGGTCATGGTATTGCTGATGTCCGGCATGATCTTGTTTGAAACCAGCAACATCATCCGTGGTGGCGAAACCAACTACATCATGGCAACGGTCAGCCTGTACATCACGATCTTTAATCTGTTCACTAGTTTGCTGCATCTGCTGGGTTTCATCGACAAAGAGTAAGTTACTAAAAGTTACTAAAGCGCAACAACAAGTGTAGCAAGTAGCAAAAAAGCGCTAACAAGCGCCCAACAAAGAAATGCGGGGCAATATTGTCCCGCATTTCACATAGGAAAACCCCATGATACAAACCATCGCCCAACCCTGGATGTGGGCCGCCTTCATCGCCTTTATTCTGGGCATGATATTACTCGACGTGTTCGCGCTCGGCGGTTCACGTTCGCACAAAGTGAGCGTCAAGGAAGCCGCGATCTGGTCCTGTGTCTGGGTCAGCCTCGCCTTACTCTTTGACTATGGTCTGTGGCTGTATCTCCGCGACAGCGTCGGACCGGCCGTGGCCGATGTCAAAGCGATGGAATTTCTCACCGGTTACGTACTTGAAAAATCGCTTTCTGTTGATAATGTCTTCGTCTTTTTACTCATTTTTGGCCATTTTTCGGTACCGATGCAATATCAGCGCAAGGTCTTGCTGTACGGCGTGCTGGGTGCCATCGTGTTACGCATCGCCATGATACTGGCGGGGACTTGGGTCGTGACGCAATTTGCCGGGGTACTGTATTTGTTTGGTGTTTTTCTGCTATTTACCGGATTACGCATGTTAGTCGCGGCAGAAAAAGAACCGGATCTGAATGCCAATCCTGTCCTGCGCCTGATGAAAAAAATGCTGCCATTTACTGATGGCTTCAGAGAAGAAAAATTCAGTGTCATCGAAAACGGCAAACGTTATTTCACGCCACTATTTTTGGTATTGATCTTGATCGAAGTGTCGGACGTGGTGTTTGCGGTCGACTCGATTCCGGCGATTTTTGCCGTGACGACCGATCCGTTCATCGTTTTTACCTCGAATATCTTCGCCATCATGGGTCTGCGCGCACTGTACTTTTTGCTGGCGGATATGGCCGACCGTTTCCATTTACTCAAATTTGGTCTGGCATTTGTCTTGATGTTTGTCGGTATCAAGATGCTGGTGGTGAAATGGCTGCATGTACCGACCTCGGTGTCCCTGTTAGTCATCGGCGGATTACTGGCCAGCTCAATTGTTGCCAGCCTGATCGCTACCCGCAAGAAAAACTAAGGCTAAAACAATAGTCATGGCTTTCCCTTTGGGCGCATCTCTCGGAGTCGAGGATGCGCTCTTTTTTGTTTTTAGACCTGTTTCCCCATAGCTACAATTACCCTAGCCCTGGCTTTGCCGTATAATTTATCGTTTGCAGCGCCGATTTAAGACTCAGATTGCGCGCGCGCGATATAAAAATATAAAGTTCAGCTAAAAGTAGTCAATATTACCCACCTTTTTACCCGATCCCGCCTGCAAAACTTGCATGAGTTGATCGGGTTTTTTGCCTTAATTGTCTTCCATTAGACGAATGATCATGACAAACGCCACTTCCAAGCCCTCTACCGAAACCATCTTGCGCGACCTGCTCGCGCGCCGCATCTTGATACTCGATGGAGCCATGGGCACCATGATTCAGCAATACAAGCTGACCGAAGAAGATTATCGTGGCGAGCGCTTTAAAGACTTCAGCGGCCCGGAAGGGGTGCGTGAGCTGTTCGTCAAAGGCAATAACGAACTCCTCTCGCTAACGCAGCCGCACATCATTCAAGAAATCCACGAACAGTATCTGGCCGCCGGTGCCGACCTGATCGAGACCAATACCTTCGGCGCCACCACGGTGGCGCAAGACGATTACCACATGGCGCATCTGGCGTATGAGATGAATCTGGCCTCGGCCAAGATCGCCCGTGCCGCCTGCGATAAATTTAGCAGCGCCGACAAGCCACGCTTCGTCGCCGGCGCGCTCGGGCCTACGCCGAAGACCGCCTCGATTTCGCCGGATGTGAATGATCCGGCAGCGCGCAATGTCACTTTTGACCAACTGGTGGCGGCCTATCTGGAGCAAACCCGCGGCCTGGTCGAAGGCGGTGCCGACGTGCTGCTGGTCGAAACCATTTTTGATACCCTCAATTGCAAGGCCGCGCTGTTTGCCATCGACACGTATTTTGAAGAAAGCGGCAACAAGCTGCCGATCATGATTTCGGGCACCGTCACCGACGCTTCCGGCCGCATCTTGTCGGGCCAGACCGTACCGGCGTTCTGGAATTCGGTACGCCATGCCAAACCACTCACGATAGGACTCAATTGCGCGCTCGGTGCCACGCTGATGCGCCCGTATGCCGAAGAGTTATCCAAGATCGCCGACACGTTTGTCTGCATCTATCCGAATGCCGGTCTGCCCAACCCGATGAGCGACACCGGCTTTGACGAGCTGCCGGCCGATACCTCGTCGCTGCTGAAAGAATTTGCCGAAGCCGGTTTCATCAATATCGCCGGCGGTTGCTGCGGCACCACGCCCGCGCATATCAAGGCGATTGCCGATCTGTTGCAAAGCCAGACGCCACGCGCGATTCCGGTGATTGCGCCTGCCATGCGCCTGTCCGGTCTCGAGCCCTTCACGATTGATGCCGACTCGCTGTTCGTCAACGTCGGCGAACGCACCAACGTCACCGGCTCGAAAGCTTTTGCGCGCCTGATCCTGAACGAGCAATACGATGAAGCGCTGGCGGTAGCGCGCCAGCAGGTGGAAAACGGCGCGCAAGTCATCGACATCAATATGGATGAAGCGATGCTCGATTCGCTGGCGGCCATGACGCGCTTTTTGAACCTGATCGCCTCTGAGCCCGACATCGCGCGCGTGCCTATCATGATCGATTCCAGCAAATGGTCAGTCATAGAAGCCGGGCTGAAGTGCGTGCAGGGCAAGGCCATCGTCAATTCGATTTCGATGAAGGAAGGCGAAGAACAATTCCTGCATCAGGCCAAGCTGTGCAAGCGTTATGGCGCGGCGGTGATCGTCATGGCCTTTGATGAAAAAGGCCAGGCCGATACCTATGAGCGCAAAATAGAAATCTGCCAGCGCGCCTACGATCTGTTGATCGCCGAATGCGATTTCGATCCTTACGACATCATCTTCGATCCGAATATCTTTGCCATCGCCACCGGTATCGAAGAGCACAATAATTACGCCGTCGATTTCATCAACGCGACGCGCTGGATACACCA
>NZ_JAUSFI010000153.1 GCF_030651495.1 Undibacterium sp. | reverse complement strand
AGGTGTGAGTCAGCAGATTCCATTAAGGCCCGCAGAGTTAAGCCCTGCAACAAGGCCGGATATAAAACTGCAAACTAGCCTGTTGAACAAAACATGAAAAAACCTTGGCAAAAGGGAGGCGTTCATATAAGTATCCATGCGCCTTAGCGAGCACATGCCGCCAGGAGGCGCATAAACAATGCGCGCTGGGCCTATGCCCTTTTAGGATTCGTGGCGGCAGGCAGCCCAAGCCAGCATCGCCCAAGCCAGCAAAAATGCTAGCCCGCCGATTGGCGTGATCGCGCCCAGAATGCGGACACCGCTCAGCGCCAGCGCATACAAACTGCCGCTGAAAATGAGGATACCAACCAGCATGGAAATCCCCGCGCGTTTGAGCCAGATTGAATTAAAACGTGGCATCAAGAGGCCCATTACCAGCAAGCCTAGTGCGTGCGCCATCTGGTAATTAGCGGCGGTATGCCAGATCGCCAGCATTTCTTGACTGAGAATCGGTTTCAGGGCATGCGCACCGAAGGCGCCTGCGGCGACCGCGATGAACATGTTAATGGCGCCTGCGGCGATGAGATGGCGTTCTTGCATGGAGGGCTTTCTGTGGAATTTTGTGTGCGCCATTGTAGGGCAGGGCGAAAAAAATGGCCGGGGTCGGCCATTTTTTTGTTAACTCCTGTGCGAACTTGGTTCTTGCTAGCCCTGCCTTTATTCAACCGCCCTCACCCTAGCCCTCTCCCGCGCGCGGGAGAGGGGATTTTGTCACGCCGCTTTTTGCGCTTGCTGCGGTGTATTGAACTCTGCCAGTAAGCTCGCTTCTTTTGCTTTGGCGGCGCTCAGATGACGCTCCTTGACATGGCCGTAACCACGGATGTCTTCCGGGATGCTGGCGATGGCGACCGCCTTTGGCAGGTTTTCTGTGCTCAGCTGCGCTAGCAACTGGCCCAGGGTTTGCCGGTACTCGCGGATCAAAGCTCTTTCCATCTTGCGCTCTGCCGTGTAGCCAAAGAGATCAAACGTGCCGCCGCGCAGGGATTTGAACTTGGCCATCACACCGAAGGCTTTCATCATCCACGGGCCGAATTGCTGCTTGATCAGGTGACCCTGCTCATCGCGCTTGGCAAACAGCGGCGGCGCGAGGTGGAAATTGATGGCGTAATCACCTTCAAACATGTCGGCAATTTTTTTCTGAAACTTGCCATCGGTGTACAGGCGCGCGACTTCGTATTCGTCCTTGTAAGCCATCAGCTTGAACAGATACTTGGCGGCCGCTTCGGTTAAGCGCAGAGGTTTGCCGTTGGCGATCTTGTCTTCGGCGGCTTTTACCTGGGCGACGAAATCGCTGTATTGCTTGGCGTAAGCGGCATCTTGATAGTCGGTCAGGAAGGCGATGCGCTTGGCTGTGCTGTCATCCAGCGATGGCGTGCGTTTTAGCTCGATCACCTGGGATGGCACGATCAGTCTTTGTACCGCAGCCAGATCGTTGGCGGCAATCCGGCCCCAGTTAAAGGCTTCTTTATTAAACGCGATGGCAACGCCATTGAGTTCAATCGCGCGCATCAATGCCTCTTCTGTCAATGGCACCCAGCCCTTTTGCCATGCATAGCCGAGGATGAACATATTGGTGGCGATGGTGTCGCCCATCAAGGCGGTGGCAATCGCGCCGGCATCGATTAAATCGACCCGTTCAGTGCCACAGGCTTTACGGATATCGTCTTCCGCCGATGCGGTCGGGAATTGCCAATCAGGATTCTTGATGAAGGTCGAGGTCGGCGTGCCATTGGTATTGATCGCGGCATGGGTACGGCCTTCGCCCATGCGCGACAAGGCGTCTTTGCTGGCGGTGACGATCAAGTCGCAGCCGATGACCAGATCGGCCATGCCGGTACCGACGCGTGTCGACTGGATATCTTCGGCTTTGTCCGCCAGTCTGACGTGCGACATGACGGCGCCGCCTTTTTGCGCCAGACCGGTCATATCGAGTACCGAACAAGCCTTGCCTTGCAAATGCGCGGCCATCGCCATGATCTGGCCGATAGTGACGACTCCGGTGCCGCCCACGCCAGTGACTAAAACGCCAAACGGTTCGGCGGTACCTGGCAAGACCGGTTGCGGCAGGCTGGCGACATCGAGTGCCTTGCCCGGTTCTATCTTGGCCTTCGCCGGCTTCTTCAGCTTGCCGCCTTCTACCGTGACGAAGCTCGGGCAGAAACCGGTAACGCAAGAAAAATCCTTGTTGCAAGAGGATTGGTTGATCTGGCGCTTGCGGCCGAATTCGGTTTCCAACGGTTCTACCGACAGGCAATTCGATTGCACGCTGCAATCGCCGCAGCCTTCGCAGACGGCTTCATTGATGACGGCGCGCTTGGCCGGATCAGGGAAGCCTGGCTTGCCATTCTTGTCGATTTGCTTCCGGCGGCGGCGTTTTTCCGAGGCGCAGGTCTGGTCGTAAATCATCGCCGAGACGCCCTTGGCGACGCGCAATTCACGCTGGACCGCATCGAGTTCGCTGCGGTGGCGCACGGTGACGCCGGTGGCCCAAGGATAATCGGCCGGATATTTTTCCGGTTCGTCGGTGACGACGATAATCGGGCCTACGCCTTCGGCGGCGATCTGGCGCGAGATCATGCCCGGATCGAGCGGGCCGTCGAAAGGCTGGCCGCCGGTCATGGCGACTGCATCGTTGAACAGAATTTTATAGGTAATATTCACTTCACCGGAAACCGCGGCGCGGATCGCAAGCAAGCCGGAATGGTAGTAAGTGCCGTCGCCCAGATTACAGAACACGTGGTTCTCGGTGGTGAACGGGGCTTGGCCGACCCAGGTCACGCCTTCTGCGCCCATGTGGGTGAAGGTCGAGGTTTCGCGGTCCATCCAGGTCACCATGTAATGGCAACCGATACCGGCCAGCGCGCGGCTGCCTTGCGGTACTTTGGTCGAGGTATTGTGCGGGCAGCCTGAGCAGAAATGCGGAATGCGGTCTTTGTCCGGATCAGGCTTGGCGACGACATTCAGTATCGCCTCTTTGGCTTCCAGATAGGCGATACGTTGTTTGACGCGCTGCTCGACCGGATGGCCGGAAAAATAGCGGCTGATGCGCGAGGCAATCGCGCGCGCGATCTGCGCCGGGTTGAGTTCGTAAGTGGCTGGCAATAACCATTCGCCATGGCCGGAACCTTGCAGATTGCTCCACTCGCCGCTATCGTCAAACTTGCCGACCACGCGCGGACGCACTTTATCTTCCCAGTTATACAGCTCTTCTTTTAAGGCGTATTCGAGGATCTGGCGTTTTTCTTCGACGACTAAAATCTCTTCCAGGCCGGTAGCGAATTCGCGCACGCCTTCCGACTCCAATGGCCAGGTCATGCCGATTTTATACAGACGGATGCCGATGTCTTTGGCGACCTGCTCATCGATGCCCAGATCCGCCAGCGCCTGGCGCGTGTCGAGGTAAGATTTACCGGCGGTGATGATGCCGATCTTGGCGACCGGGCTGTCCCAGATAATTTTATTGAGTTTATTCGCACGTACATAGGCCAGCGCTGCATACCATTTGTAGTTGTTCATGCGCGTTTCTTGCGCCAGCACCGGGTCTGGGGTGCGGATATTCACGCCATCCAGAGGCAAGACAAAATCCGTCGGTGTGACAGGCTGCACGCGGTCTGGATCAATGTCAACCACCGCACCGGATTCAACGATATCAGTCACGCATTTCATCGCCACCCACAGGCCTGTGTAACGCGACATCGCAATGCCATGCAGGCCGTAATCGAGATATTCTTGCACCGAAGACGGGTACAGCACCGGAATGCCGCAAGCCTTGAGGATATGTTCGCTCTGATGCGCCGCCGTCGACGATTTGGCGGCATGATCATCACCCGCCACCACCAATACACCGCCGAATTTGGACGTGCCGGCCAGATTGGCATGCTTAAACACGTCGCCACAACGGTCTACGCCCGGCCCTTTGCCGTACCACATGGCGAAAACACCATCGTATTTGGCACCGGGGAACATATTCACTTGCTGCGTGCCCCAGACACTGGTCGCAGCCAAATCTTCATTCACGCCGGGGTGAAATTTAACGTGGTGTTTTTCTAAATATTTTTTAGCTTTGGCAGCGGTCAGATCGACGTTGCCCAATGGTGAACCGCGATAGCCGCTGATATAGCCGGCGGTATTGAGACCATTTTTTTGATCGGCCTGACGCTGCAGCATGGTCAGGCGAATTAAGGCCTGCGTGCCCGTCATAAAAGCGCGACCGCGCTCTAGCGTAAACTTATCGTCGAGGGAAATATGGTTGTCGACCAGCGCTTGCTGCTCTGCTTGCTTGGGTGCATTCATGGTGTCTCCGTGCTTTTATTGTGTGGCGAGGATATCGCTGCAAAACTGATTCACTTTGTAAATGAATCATATCCCTTTTAGGATGGATCGCACATTAACACTCTTGTATTGTCCAAGGCTATGGACAGCGCCCCATAAAAAGACCAATACAGTACGACTGACAATTACAGCAAGTGTACTGGTCTTAATGTAAATATTTATATAAAGAATTTATTGCTATATCAGATATAGGCGATGCAAGCGGAGGAAATCTGAGAGAATGGAAACAAGCACGCCAACTTAGGAAGTATTCATCATGACAACCCCCAACAATGGGCTCATTGAGCTCATCATGCGTCCTTGCGCTAGCATCATGAGCAAATTGAGCCTGAGTACCAAGCTCTTATGCATGTTTGGCACTTTTATTGTCGTGATGTTGCTGCTGTCTTTCCAAATCGTGGTCAAAGAGCAAAATGAGGCAAGCATCGCTAACGCAGAATTTCAAGGCGTGCTGCTGTCGCATCAGCTGATGGACGTACTGATTCAGACCCAAAAACATCGCGGCCAAGTAAATCTGAAGTTGTCTGGCCAAGATGTTGAGGCCGCATTGACCAAAACACGAAGCATGCTGCAGACCAGCCTTGACCTGCTGGACACGTCCATTGCCAATCATCCAGAATTCAAGCTTGCCACAACGTGGAAACCGACGGCAGATGAACTGCGTCAGTTAGCGGCAGGCAAAATAGCCCCCTCAGCACCCGAGAGTATGGCCCAGCACAGTCGCCTGATTACACAAACCTTGCGCGTCTCCGCCCTCAACAATGAAACAAGTGGTTTATTGTTTGATCCGGAAGCGACCACCTATCTGCTGATGGATATCTCGATCCAAAAATTGCCTGTATGGATAGAACAGTTGGCGCTGATACGCGGCTTGGGTGCCGGGTATATCAAATCGGGCACCATAACGGTTGCAGACCAGGCAAAAATACTATCTCGGCTCGATGCGCTACAGGCATCCATCGCCTCCGTCACGGAGATGGATGACGCCATGAAACGTGCCAAGGAACCCATCAGTACAGAACAACAAGCCGCTATTGAGGCAAGCCAGAATTTTGCCAATACTGTGCGGAAAAATTTACTGGGTGAAGCGGTTACAGGTGAGGCTGTTGCCTATTTCAATGAAGGCACTGTAGCGATAGATAAAGCGATCGTCTTGCAATTACGTTTGCAAGACAGGTTGACGACGCTGCTGAAAGAACGCATCGCCTCGCTAAGCCTGCGCCGCACCGTCATTTTGCTCGCCATGCTTAGTGCCATGCTGGCGACCAGTTATCTGGTGTTTGGTTTTTATCGTAGCTTTATTTTGGCTATGAGCGATGTTGGGCAATCGGCTTTAGCCGTGGCCGGCGGCGACTTAACAAAACAGATTCACGTCAGCGGCAAAGATGAATTGGCGCAAACCGGCAAGGCGTTGGAAAAGATGAACTTTAGTCTGTCTGCGCTGGTAGCCAATGTGCGAACCAACGCCAGCATGGTGTCACAACTGGGACAACAACTGGCGAGCGCCATGAGCGATATGGCGATACGTACCGAACAGCAGGCGTCCAGCCTGGAGCAGACTTCTGCCAGTGTTGAAGACCTTGCAGCTACCGTCAAGAAAAATGCGGAAAGCGCCATAGCGGTGAATGGGCTCGCTTCCAATGTGCGTCTGACCGCCGAATCCAGCGGTGACACCATGCGGGCGGCGGTGGATTCTATGCAAGGTATACAAGGTAGTGCGCTGAAGATGCAGGAGATTGTCAGCATGATCGATAGAATCGCATTTCAGACCGATATCCTGGCACTCAATGCCGCCGTCGAAGCCGCTCACGCTGGCGAGCAAGGACGCGGCTTTGCCGTAGTGGCATCCGAAGTGCGTGGCCTGGCGCAACGCAGTGCGGATGCGGCGCGCCAGATTAGACGCCTGATCGACGATTCGGTCTCTAGGGTGGAGACCGGCGTCGAGCAAATCAATGAGGTCAATCTCACACTGACCAATATCGTTAGTGGCATTCAGCATCTGGCAATCAACACTAATTCGATTTCCACTGCATCGACAGAACAAAGTAATGGACTAGCACAAATTTCAGAGGCGATTCGCCATTTGGATGAAATTACCCAGAGCAATGGCAGAATGGCGGAAGAGGCCAAACATGTCTCGCTCGATCTGGAACAACGTGCGCTGACGCTAACTCAGTCGGTTTCCACCTTCAAACTACGCCAGGGCACCGCCGACGAAGCCTATGCCTTGGTAAAAAAAGCCGTGAGCTTATATAAAGTTAATGGCAAATCGGCTTTAGCCAAAATTACCGCTGACAAGGACAAAATTTTTGCCGACCGTGATATGTATGCATTTGCATTTGACCGCCGGGGCCAATATCTGGCGTTTGCCGGCAATGCAGAAAAACTCAAAGTCAACCTGATGCATGTCAGCGGACTTGATGGCCGCAAGTTAGTCCAGGATGCTTTTGAAGTCTCCCCGGCCGGCGGTTGGGTCGATTACACGATAGTGAATCCTATATCGAAAAAACTCGAAACCAAGACTTCCTACATTGAACTAGTGGCAGATAACCTGGTAATAGGCTGCGGCGTCTATAAATCAGTGTAAAAAACGATTTAATAGCAGGCAGGCAACTGGCACATCAGCTAGCACACCCGCTAGCACACCCGCTAGCGAGATATAATGAAACAATGAAACTCAAATTCACCAAAATGCATGGCGCAGGCAATGATTTCATCGTCATCGATGCCATCAATCAGGATATCTCCTTTTTTACCGCCGAACATTGGAAGCACTTGGCCGACCGACGCTTTGGTATTGGTGCAGACCAAATTCTGGTCGTAGAGCGCCCCGTGACCGAGGGAGTCGATTTTCGCTATCGCATCTACAATGCCGATGGTGGCGAAGTCGAGCAATGCGGCAATGGCTCGCGCGCTTTTGTGCGTTTTGTCACCGATAAAAAGCTCAGCGCCAAGACATCGATACGGGTAGAAACCATGGCGGGCATTATTGAGCCTAGTCTCAATGAAAACGGCAGTATTACGGTCAACATGGGTGCGCCTATTCTTGATGCGGCCCAAGTCCCGTTTGATGCCAGCGACCTGAAACCAACAGTGCAGGCAAAGGCTCTGGTATGGCCGTTAGTAATGAATGGCAAGACCATCGATTTCACCCCGGTTTCTATGGGCAATCCGCATGCGGTACAGCTGGTAGATGATGTGGCAAATTATCCGGTACTGCTAGATGGCCCGCTGATCGAACATCATCCGCGTTTTCCTAAACGCGTAAATGCGGGCTTCATGCAAGTTCTTGACCCTCAGCACATTCGTCTGCGCGTGTATGAGCGTGGCGCTGGCGAAACGCTGGCGTGCGGCACGGGCGCTTGCGCCGCTGTTGTGGCGGGTATACAGCGCGGATTGCTGACATCTCCGGTAAGGGTGAGCATGCATGGTGGCGAGTTGTCGATCGCCTGGCAGGGTGAAAATCATCCGGTATTTTTAAGCGGTCCGGCAGTCACTGTATTTGACGGCGAAATTAACATCTAAAACAAAATAAAATAGAACAATGAACTCCAATGATATCGCTGACTATCTCAGCAATAACCCCCATTTTTTTGAAGAGCATGCAGAATTACTGTCCAAGGTCAAACTGACCAGCCCCCTCATGGGACGCGCTATTTCTTTACAAGAAAGGCAAATGGAGGTAGTCCGCGAAAAACATAAAGTCCTCGAATTACGCCTTTCTGAATTAATGCGCTTGGCGCAGGAAAACGACGCGATCACGTCTAAGTTCCAGATCTGGACACGTTCCCTGCTGTTGGCGCGCAATGATGTGGATTTACCGCATGTGCTGACACAAGGTTTACAGGATATTTTCTCACTGCCCCACGCCACGCTTAGATTATGGCAAGTGGCCGATGATTTTTCTCACACTTGGTTTGCCCAGTCCACCACCGAAGATGTGCAGTTGTTCGCCAAAGGACTGCTGGTCCCGTTTTGTGGAAAAAATCAGGATTTTGAAGCGGCCACATGGGTGGAAACTAAAGAGCCGATACAATCATTGGCGATGCTGCCTTTGCGCTTAAGCGTCGACAGCCCCACCTTCGGCTTATTGATACTAGGTTCGCCTGATCCGACGCGTTTCACTAAAGATATGGCGACCGATTTCCTCGCTAAAATTGCAGACACTAGCAGTGCGGCACTGAGCTGCATGATCGCCTAAGATGAATCCCCTTGCGCAAGATCCGCACGTAGACGCCTACCTGCAAGTCTTGCGTACGCAGCGCAGTTTATCGCCCCACACCATCAGCAATTATCAGCTTGATCTGGCTGACCTGAGTAGCTTCGCTGACGCAAGAGAGTTAGCCAGCCTGTCGTATTTTGATCTGCGGCGTTTGACCTCGTTGCGTCATGCGGAAGGTTTGAGCCCCCGGACTATTGCACGCAAACTGTCATGCTGGCGCGGATTTTACCGCTGGCTGGCAGAGCAAATCACTCTTCCCTCCAATCCGGTTGATGGAATCAAGGCCCCCAAAAAAGATAAAGCACTACCTAAGGCTTTAGGCGTCGATGATGCAGTGCGACTGGTATCCCAACCTTGCAGCAATGACGCGACCCCCTGCGCCAATCGCGCCATGTTTGAATTGCTCTATTCCAGCGGATTAAGGGTGTCTGAACTGGTCGGTCTGGATATTGCGGACAGCAAGAAAAATAAACTTGATAGCCATGCCAGTTTGGGCTGGGTCGATCTGGAGCAGGCGGAAGTACACGTCACCGGCAAGGGCAATAAAGAGCGGATAGTTCCGGTCGGCAAACCGGCACTAGCCGCCATCCGCGACTGGCTGGCGCTGCGTCCGGCACTTTTAAAAACAGACCCGCACCCCTTGTTTTTAACTGAACGCGGCACGCGCATTTCGGTACGGCTGGTGCAAATGCGACTCAAGGCGTATGCCCAGTCAATTGACATCCCGGCGAATGTTCATCCGCACGTACTGCGACACTCATTTGCCTCACATGTATTGCAATCCTCCGGGGATTTACGGGCAGTACAAGAAATGCTGGGACATAGTTCAATCGCCGCTACCCAAGTGTATACCTCCTTAGATTTTCAACATCTGGCAAAAGTCTACGACGCGACCCATCCACGCGCCAAGAAATAAAGTCATCACGCCAGCGTTTTGCAACTGAATTGCATTTTGATGCATAATGTGATTTTGCTCGCTTCCTGCCAATTCATGAAAAACACGTTTGCCAGCCCTGTATCAGCCAGTTCAGTACCAAGCGAACGCACGCGGGCGGAAAACATGTTACGTCAGGCACAAGTGCGAGTGACCGATGCCAGGCTCAATGTGTTGAGCACCTTATTGGAAAACCATCGCGCCCTGTCGCATCAAGAAGTACAAGATGCGCAAAAGGAGTTAGATCGAGTCACACTATATCGTGCATTAGACTGTCTGACAGGTGCAGGTCTTGTGCACAAAATTACCGGTGATGACAGGGTTTTTCGCTACAGCACTGGCAATGAATTGCCATCTCAAACTGCGGCTCCCGGCATACAACACCAACACGCGCACTTCAAATGCAGTCGTTGCTCCAAAGTGTTTTGTCTCGATAATGAACCGCAAACGAGTTCACTCAAAGAACAACTGCAAACAACGCTACTAACCACCTTGGGCAAAGGTTTTCAGAATCATGACATTGAGCTCACCATCAAGGGCTGGTGCGCGGATTGCTCCGAGTAAACTTAAACAAATCATTCTATTGAATTTTTGGTACTGAGACTATGGCATTAATACCTACCACCATCCTGACCGGCTTTTTAGGCGCGGGGAAAACCACCCTGATCAATCGCATTTTGCATGAGAGTCACGGCCACAAGATAGCCGTGATCGAAAATGAGTTCGGCCAAGAAAACATCGACAATGAAATCCTGGTGCAGGACAGCAACGAACAGATCATTGAGATGAACAATGGCTGCATCTGCTGCACCGTGCGTGGCGACCTGATCGTGGCACTCAGCAAACTGATACAACAAAAAAATGATGGCAAGCTCGATTTCGACCGCGTCATCATCGAAACGACTGGACTGGCCAATCCCGGCCCGGTCGCCCAAACCTTCTTTGTTGACGAAGAAGTTGGCGCTTACTATATGCTCGATGCAGTGGTCACAGTAGTCGATGCCCGTCATGCCATGCAAACCCTGGATGAACATGAAGAAGCGCAAAGACAGGTGGGTTTTGCTGACAAGATACTGCTGTCCAAAACAGATCTGGTCGATGCGGCACAAGTCGATGTTTTACGTCAGCGCCTGACGCGTATGAACCCGCGCGCGACCATCACTGCCGTTGACTTCGGACAAATAGCGATCAGCGAAGTGCTGGACTTAAAAGGTTTTAACCTGAACGCCAAGCTAGAACTGGATCCCGATTTTCTGCTCGCCGAAGAAACACAGGAACAGGAAGAATGCACCGAAGACTGCAAACACGAAGGCCACGATCACACACATGCCGATCACCAGCACAACCATCATCATGCCCACCATTCTGATGACATTGCAGCGTTTGTATTTAAAAGTAAAAGGCCATTCAATACAGCCAAACTGGATGAATTTTTAGGTGGATTAGTACAAGTGTTCGGCCCGCGCATGCTGCGCTATAAAGGAGTGCTACTCATGGAAGGAGCCGACCGCAAGGTAATATTCCAGGGCGTGCATCAGATTATGGGCACCGATGTCGGCGCCAAATGGGTAGAAGACGAGTTACGCGAAAGTAAAATGGTATTTATTGGCAAAAATTTACCAAAAGATGTTTTTATTCAAGGTTTAAATCTATGTTTGGTATAAACTAGCGCCCTATTGGATAGCGGCGGAATTTAATTCCGCAATTCCAGTTAAGAAAGCACTTGGCGAAACAGCCATTTACTTTATTAGTAAGGGGAGGATAATGGTTCTTAGAGTCAACGTTTAAAGTTACTCAGGCCTTATTTGTGTGTATTAACCCGTTGTATCGAAAGTAAGCGAAGTGGCAACTAAATCACCTAAATCGACTGCTACAGTCAGTGCACCCGCAGCCCTACTCACCGAGGAAGAAATTCTTAAAATGGGTGAGAAGGACTATATGAATGATGCCCAACTGGCATTTTTCAAAGCCCGTTTGCAACAGCTTGAGAAAGATTTGCTTAAAAACGCCGACGAAACGACCGAACATCTACGTGAAACGGTACTGGTACCAGACCCAGCAGACCGCGCTACGATCGAAGAAGAGCACTCATTGGAATTGCGCACTCGTGATCGTGAACGCAAATTACTGAAAAAAGTACAGCAATCTATCGCCAGTATTGATAGTGGTGAGTACGGTTGGTGCGAAGAAACCGGTGAACCTATCGGCGTTCCACGCTTGGTAGCACGTCCGACAGCGAGTTTGTCGCTGGAAGCACAGCAAAGACGCGAGATGAAGCAAAAATTGTATGGCGATTGAGTAGTTTGTATCGACTTACAAGCGTCTGTTCATCGCAAGCGCGCAGTTTTACTGCGCGCTTTTTTATTCGTCGGCTCATCCAAGATGGTTGGATGAGCCGACGAATAAATCACTTCCCTGTTGAATATCAAGACTTATTGTAGATTTTTTAATCACAACAAAAAATTAAGTGAAGATTTACTCAAGACTGACAACAGTATCTCATCGTAAATTTGTCAGATTTACGCCACAAAAACATTCCATCCAGCCCCTCCTTCTATTTTTCGGTAAACGCAATTTTAGCGAGACAAGCCTCAAACAAACACTCTCTATCATCGAGAACGACATTGACAACAATGATTAGCTTGCCACATTCAAAAATGAATATGCATCTCAATAAGATCGACGACTAACTGTTTCATCAAACCAAATAGGCCGAGATAAACGACTGGCAACTTCAATATTCAAAAAAACAAGTCACAACGAGAAATGATGAGTTTTCAGGTAAGGATAGGGCTTTAAGTATTTACTTGAAACCAGATTGAATTGTAAGTTTCTGTAAATCGCCAAATTTTGGCACTTGCCAGTCATCATTAAGGAATGTGAGAACATCCTCTATTTTTATCAAAAAATAATCACATTTAAATGAAATTAACTATAAATAAGAGAAATTAACTTTATTTATTTGTTATACATATATCCTCCAGCATATACAATGCTAACGAACAAGAATAAGTCCAAAACACCGAGGACTAGTAATCATTGACTGAATCGGACTATACTTTAGCCTCGGCATATTGGTGATGATCGCTGGTCGAAATTAACTTTTTAAAAAATAATAAGAAAAACATTACTTATTTACATTCAAGGTCAACGTGGGGATTTTTTCGCTTTTCGGCAAGAAGAATAATCGTCAGGAGAAAGCTGTCTCCACCCCGTCTTCTTCCAAAAAAACAAGATCCAAAGGGCAAAATACTGTCATCGCAGCACCGCTGGACGACGAAGCCTTTTCACAATCTATCATGGCGCAAAGACACATTGCCCGCGCCACAGAACGTAAGATTGACGCGATCGAATTTGAAATGTCGCGCGATATAGGCAGGGCTAAAACAATTTCAAATCAGTCAATAAGCAATCCGAGTTTATCGCAACAAAATCCCGTAAATAATCTGCTCGTCAGTGAATCGACCTTCACTGACTTTGAAAGCACACTGCCATTAATTTTGCCGGCGACAGATTATCAGTCAAACCAGAGTAACGATATGATTGCATCCTCATTGATGCAATCGGAATCAGTTCCGCTACTTGAGGAAGCAGCCATCCTGTTTGCCAGCGGGCAAAAAGAAGTCGCGGAACAAATGTTGCAGGATGCGATACAACAAGACAACCTAGGAAGCGCCATACAAACAGCTTGGTATATGCTGTTTGATCTTTATCAAATAAGCAATAATCAATCCGCATTTGATCATCTATCGCTGGACTATGCTAGTAAGTTCGAAACTTCGCCTCCTGTGTGGGATAACGCAGCGTCGAAAGCCAGAGAAATATCGAATATCAGTAATGATGATGCGACGCCAAGTTTGACTTTTCCAAGTCAACTAGATGCAAATGTCATTAAATTATTGGAAAAATTACAACAACTAAGTAAACAAAGTCGCAGTTTGCGACTGGATTTTACGCGCGTTAAACAGGTGGACCCAATTGGCTGCGGACTACTGTTACGGACGTTCAAGAACCTTAAAAAATCAAACCATGAACTGATACTAGTTGGCGCTCAAGACTTCACTGAAAAAATTCGCGCCATACTTGAGATCGGCAGACGTGATGAAACCGAAGCACCTTGGCTGCTGTTACTGGAAATTTTGCAATTATTGCATTTTGAAAAAGCGTTTGAAGAAACCAGTATTGATTATTGCGTGACCTTTGAAGTGTCCCCGCCTTCATTTGAGGCGCCGCAGAATCGGGTGATCATGGCAACGCAAGAAATTAGTCATGCTGAAGAGGTGTCAAATCGTTTTATGATGCCTGCCATCATAGAAGGAAAAACTGATAGTCTGATCAGTCAAATTGCAGCACATGCCAAACTATACAATACAGTATTGCTTGATTGCTCACAATTGGAACGCGTAGAATTTGGCGCCTCTGCCCAGTTATTGAGTGGTCTAGTCCCGATTGCCAGCAAAAAAGATACGACGATACAGTTTCACGAAGTCAATTATCTGGTCATGTCCCTGTTCAACGCGATGGGACTGAAAAACGTCGCGGTAATATTTCCACGCAAGCATTAAAGTCTACCGACCAAAAGCCTTGTAAATCGGGAAAAGCATCCCCACTTCTAAAGTATTCAACTTTTCCTTAGTATGCTGTCGATGACTATGCACGTCGGCATAGCTCTAAGACAATTCATTTGGGAATTTCATGGAACAATTTCACGGCACCACCATATTATCTGTACGACGCGGTAATCTGGTTGCGATAGGTGGCGATGGCCAAGTCACACTGGGTAATATCGTGATGAAAGGTACCGCGCGTAAAGTACGCAAGTTGTATCACAACAAGGTTCTCGCAGGTTTTGCCGGAGGTACCGCCGATGCCTTCACTTTAATCGAGCGTTTCGAGGCCAAATTAGAGAAGCATCAGGGACATCTGATGCGCGCCTCAGTAGAACTGGCAAAGGATTGGCGAACTGACCGTATGTTACGTAGGCTGGAAGCCATGTTACTGGTAGCAGACCGCGAAACTACGTTAGTCATTACCGGTAACGGTGACGTGCTGGAGCCGAACGATGGGATCGGCGCGATAGGCTCAGGGGGCACCTTTGCACAATCCGCTGCGATAGCCTTGTTTCAAAACACGGATCTATCAGCAATTGATATCGTTAAAAAATCGCTGACCATCGCTGGTGAATTGTGCATTTATACCAATTTATCGCACACCATAGAAACACTGGAATAAGTCATCGCCATTAGTAGCGATGCATTGCCGTCATAAAACACCATAGAGAACAGCCCATATGAACATGACTCCCCAGGAAATTGTTTCCGAACTTGATAAACATGTTGTCGGTCAAGACCAGGCAAAGCGTGCAGTGGCAATTGCGCTGCGTAACCGCTGGCGTCGTCAGCAAGTACCTGAACCGCTGCGTCAAGAGATCACGCCTAAGAACATTCTGATGATAGGTCCGACAGGTGTCGGCAAAACAGAGATCGCACGCCGCTTGGCGAAACTGGCGGATGCCCCTTTTATTAAGATCGAAGCGACCAAGTTTACCGAAGTAGGCTATGTCGGCCGCGATGTCGATACCATCATTCGCGATCTGATGGATATTGGTATCAAGCAAACCCGCCATGCGGCGACTAGCAAGGTACGCAGCCGTGCTGTGGATGCCGCAGAAGATCGTATTCTCGATATATTACTGCCGCCAGCGCGCGATTTTGGTTTAAGCCCTGCTGCAGAGAGCCAAATTGCGGCTCCTGCCGAGCTGGAAAATACTGCCGGTACACCCAACACCACTCGCCAGACTTTCCGCAAACGTCTACGCGAAGGCATGCTGGACGACAAAGAAATCGAGATCGAAGTTGCCGAAGCGGGCCCGCAAATGGAAATTATGGCGCCGCCCGGCATGGAAGAAATGACCGAGCAAATTAAGTCTATGTTTTCTGGCATGGGTAATGGTCGTAAAAAAACGCGTAAGCTAAAGATCAAAGAAGCGTTGAAGCTCTTGATCGAAGAAGAAGCGGCCAAGCTAGTGAATGAAGACGAGTTAAAGCAAGAGGCCATCAACAATGTAGAACAAAATGGCATCGTTTTTTTAGATGAAATCGACAAGATTGCCTCCCGTTCCGACACGGGCGGTGCCGAAGTATCCCGCGCCGGAGTGCAAAGAGATTTATTGCCGCTGGTTGAAGGTACGACGGTAAATACCAAATATGGCATGATCAAAACGGATCACATCTTGTTTATTGCCTCTGGCGCTTTCCACCTGGCCAAGCCGTCGGATCTGATACCGGAATTACAAGGTCGCTTCCCTATCCGGGTCGAATTGGGATCGCTCTCCATTGCCGATTTTGAACGTATTTTGACCGGTACCGATGCCTGTCTGACCCGGCAATACCAAGCTTTGCTGGCGACCGAAGGCGTCACCATTGATTTCACTGGCGAAGGCGTACAAAGACTGGCAGGGATCGCCTATTCAGTCAACGAAACCACAGAAAACATCGGCGCGCGCCGCCTCTACACCGTGATGGAAAAACTTCTGGAAGAGATTTCTTTCGATGCCCATCAAAATGATGGGCAAACGATCGTCATCGATGCCGCTTACGTTGATCAACGCTTGCAAGCGTTGTCCGTCAATGAAGATTTGTCGCGTTATGTGTTGTAACTAATCAAATCTTCAACTTAAACGCACAGATCCAGAGACGAACAATCGCCATGGCAAATAAAACATTAGGTACACGCCAGAAGTTGGTTTTTCGTCTTGATCCGGCACTCAGCAAGCCGCGCAATCTTGTCGCGATAGCGGCAAAAAAAAGTGGCGCCGGTAGCCACCAAAAGTCTATTTCATCGCTACGGCAAGCGCAAAAACGCGTGCTCAAAAAAATACCCGTAGAGGGCGAACCGGATTAAACTCTGAATTTGCCTCTCACAGTCACGCTAAGGAATATTGTGTCAGGAAATAGACGGCGGAAAAAAAATGTTCTGCAGCAGTACCAACATCAATACGACGGGCATCTCGTTTCGAGGCGCGAAGATGTCATTACCCGTATGCTGGTGGATGTCGGGATTCATTATGCATCGACACTGGGCGTAGCTAAAACAGCCGCATTTTTACGTCAAAAAAATGTCCCTGAACTGGTAATAACCCGGGTATTACACCGTCCGCAAAAGTGCCGCCGTACTTAAGTATGGCTTAAACATGGTGTAGACACCCACAGCGCAAGTTAGCGCACTTCCTGCCTGGCATCACGTGCCAACAAACGCTCTATCATTTGCGGTGCCGATGCACCATCAAATAAAACCCCCGCCACCGCATCGGTAATCGGCATCTCGACGCCGAGTGCCGCCGCCAACGACTTCACCGCTTGCGCGCAACGCACACCCTCAGCGACATGCCCTAATTCTTGCACGATCACGCTCAGCGACTTACCCTGCGCTAACGCTAGGCCAACCTTACGGTTACGAGATAAATCCCCGGTACATGTCAGTATCAAATCGCCCACACCCGTCAGTCCCATGAAGGTTTCACTACGACCACCAAGAGCCATACCAAGGCGACTGATCTCGGCCAAGCCGCGTGTCATCAAAGCGGCGCGTGCATTCAAGCCTAAACCGAGCCCATCGGCGATACCAGTAGCGATCGCCAAAATGTTTTTGACTGCACCGCCGACTTCGACGCCGACCACATCATCCGTGGAATACACGCGTATGGTATTCCCATGAACGGCGGTCACTACCAGCTGACAAAGTGCCGGCGAAGATGAAGCGATGGTCAATGCACAAGGCAAACCCTTGGCCACTTCTTGTGCAAAGGAAGGACCAGACAGCGCACCGGCCAACACCTGCTCACCCAACACTTGCCGCACGACCTGATGTGGCAGTAATTGGCTGCCCTCTTCAAATCCTTTGCAAAGCCAGACCACCTGTTTCAATTGATACGGCAGGCACTGCTGCAAGATGGGACGCAAACCAGAAACCGAAGTGGCAATAATCAACAAGCCTGAATCTTGAACATGCTTGAGTGCCAGATCAAAATCAGCGCTTGCCCGCAGAGTTGGCGGTAAGGCAAAACCAGGTAAATAATCTTGATTGATGCGAACCGCCTGGAGCCGCTGCATCATCTCTGGGTTGCGCCCCCACAAAACAAGGTCGTTCTTGGCCGCCAGCGAGACTGCCAACGCGGTACCCCAAGCGCCGGCGCCGAGTATCGTAATGTTCATAATAAGACCTGACCTGATTAACTGCTAATGTGAACTGGAATGAAAGCTAAAAAATAAGTAAGCATACTCCCCCTAGTATATTTTTTTATCGCCCTATTTATATGCGCATGCGGTCATTTTTTAAAAGAAATTTTAGGAGTATATGAAAAAAGGACAGAAAACTGTCCTTTTTTTAAGCTGCCAGCAAAACCGGTGCGTTAAACTCGGTTAAATACCCCAGACTTCAGAAACTTTCAGATAGCCCAGCTGACCGTCCTTGTGCTTCACCTTCAGCCATCCTCCGGCTACCGGTTCGGCCATTTCGAGCAAGACGTTTTTATCCGCACTAAACACGATCGAGGAAGATTCATCTGCCGCAGCACGCACCTTGGCATTGGCGACCCGCACGATCACATTGCGTCTGGCGACCAGGTCCTTAGACTCGACCCAGCTCAAATCGCCAGCCATGTCGCGTACCTTACTCCAGGTGCCATAGGTGAGAATAAGCTCCACCGGCATCCCGCGCGGTGCGACATAGACCTTACCTCCTTTGGTTGAGGGCGCGTCATACAAAATGACAGGAGAAGCGCCGACAGATTTAAACTCCAGCGCATGCGCCAGACCGGTGAGTAAACTCAAGCCAGCGACAACAACAGACAAAAGACGGCGCATCATGATCAATCCTGATTCTGTATGAAGACCTCATTGGCCAAGAGGCAAATGAGGTCACTCATCATTTAGTGCGTAGTGACTGGTGTCGCTTCAACGCCTGTTTCTGCACTTGATTCTGCCTGCAATTTTGCCTGCTGTTCAGCAACGTTTTGCAAACGCTGTTGATAGAAAGCTTCAAAATTGATTTCAGTCAAATGAATAGGAGGGAAACCGGCACGGGTAATCGCATCAGCAATGTTGGAGCGCAGGTAAGGATAGAGAATATTTGGGCAACCAATTCCCAACAGCGGATCTAATTGATCGGCCGGAATGTTACGCGCTTCAAAAATACCCGCTTGCTTACCCTCTACCAAGAACGCAACTTTATCCTTGATTTTTGCTGTCACTGTCACCGTCACGGTCGATTCAACAATGCCTTCGGCCAACTGCTCTGCACCAACATCCAGGGAAACTTCGATCGTTGGGGCTTCCTGCTCCAAAAAGATGCCTGGAGAATTTGGCTGTTCAAGCGACAAATCTTTTAGATAAACGCGTTGAATTTGAAATACGGGCTGCAGATTTTCGTCAGACATGTGAGACTTTCTAAAAATTCTAAAAGATTAATAATGAACAGCGAAATAGCAAGATAGGGGCGTTTTCAGCCATTTCAAGATCGCGGCGCATTATTGTAACAAACGCGTAGCAAGCGGAGTCCAGAATCAGCGATTAGGCCGGATTTAACAAGGCATCCAGTTTACCCGCCCGGTCCAGTGCCGACAAATCATCAAAACCGCCAACGTGCGTATCACCGATATAAATCTGTGGTACGGTACGACGTCCGGTTTTTTGCATCATGGCTTCACGCACCACCGGATCAAGATCGACCCGAATTTTTTCGATATCATCGACACCTTTAGACTTCAACAACCGTTCCGCCATGGTGCAATAAGGGCAAACGGCGGTGCTATACATAACAACATGTGCGTTCATAATTTTCTCCTGCTTATTTAACGGTGGGCAAACCTTGAGATTTCCATGCTGCCACGCCGCCGTCAAGGCTAAACACTTGAGCAAACCCTGCTTTCGTCAACAAGGTGGCTGCACTGGCAGAACGCACGCCGCGTTCACAGATCGTAATCACCGTGTTATTTTTAGATTTTTCGATTTCTTTGAGACGATTACCTAATTCAGCCAAGGGAATATGTTTGGCATTTTGCAAATGTCCGTTGGCAAACTCTTGCGCCGTTCGCACATCCAGAAGCAAGGTCTTACCCTGATTGATCAGCTGAGTTGCTTGCAATTGAGATACTTTTGCGCCACGGCGCTGTAAGGCAGGAAGCAGCAAAGCAGCGCCTGAAATGAGCGCAATGCCAATGAGCCACATGTTATCGATAATGAATTTCACAGTATTCCTGAAGTTTGAATGGTTATAAAGAAGCTCGTCATTATAAAATAGATGGCGGTGCTGCATTCAAACACTTATTTACGTAGCTCTCTGCATACTTATTGACCTAACCCCGATTCATTCAATTTTTCTCAAATCATGTACAAAATCGTTTTAATGCGCCACGGCGAATCCACCTGGAATCTTGACAACCGCTTTACCGGCTGGACCGATGTTGACCTGACTGAAAAAGGTGTGGCAGAAGCACGGCAGGCAGGCGTCATGCTCAAAGAAGCTGGTTTTAGTTTCGACCTGGCGTACACCTCCGTACTCAAACGCGCCATTCGCACGCTGTGGGGCACACTCGATGAAATGGATTTAATGTGGCTGCCTATCGTCAATGACTGGCGTTTGAATGAACGCCATTACGGCGCACTGCAAGGTCTGAACAAAGCAGAAACGGCGGCACAGTATGGCGATGAGCAAGTATTGGTCTGGCGCCGCAGCTATGACACACCACCGAATCCGCTGGCTGAAGACGACCCCCGCACTTCATACAATGACCCGCGCTACGCCAGCCTGCAACGCGCCCAGATTCCGCTGACAGAATGTCTGAAAGATACCGTTGACCGCGTGATTCCGGCCTGGAATGATTCCATCGCCCCGGCGATACGTGCCGGCAAACGCATCATCATATCGGCGCATGGCAACAGTTTGCGCGCCTTGATTAAGATGTTGGATGGCATCAGTGACGCCGACATCGTGAATCTGAATATTCCGAATGGCCAACCGCTGGTCTATGAACTAGATGCCGATCTGAAACCGATCAGACATTATTACCTCGGTGATCAAGCCGCAATAGCAGCCGCATTGCAAGCCGTTGCCAGCCAGGGAAAATCGAAATAAATACCCGAATCATGCGTTTATTGCCGCACTTGCTACCGGGCTCCTTGCGCGCACCGCGATTGGTGCGCGCAGGCTCCTGCCGAGTAGCCCTAGTTTGCCTATTAGCGTTTGGGATGCTGAATCACGCCCACGCCGCCAGCACCAATCGCGCTAATCAAAAAATACAGGCCGAAACTGAGCGCGCAGAATTACAGCAAAAACTCAAAGCACTCAAAACCGATATCAACAAGACTGAAAGCGCCAAAGACAAAGCCAGTGACGCACTGGAAGATTCGGAACAAGCCATCTCTGAAGCCAACCGCTCATTACATGATTTGCAAACAGAACAGAGCCAGACTGAAGACAAACTGAGTCAACTGATTGCAGAGCAAAGTCGCTTAAATGCCAGGGTCGAGAAACAAAAAAAACAACTTTCTGATTTCTTGCGTCACCAATACATACGAGGAGATAGCGACCGCATTAAATTACTGCTTTCAGGCGATAATCCGAATCGCATCAATCGCGAATTGCAGTACATGGGCTACATCTCCCAAACCCAGGCTAAAATGATTGCCAGTTTGCGCACCAGCTTGCAGGAAATTGAAAAAAACACACTGGATGCACAGGAAGCGAAAGCCGACCTGGATGAAATTGCCCAAGAAGAACGCGATCATAAAGCCGCACTTGAGAGCGAAAAAAAGCGCCGCGCCAGCTTGCTGACACAACTGGCCGACAAGCTACATGTGCAAAAAAAAGAAGCGGATAGTCTGCAAAAAAATGAACAAAGACTGAGCAGTCTTGTCTTACGTCTGAACCAATTAATAGAAGAACAGCTAAAAGCCGAGAAAGCTCGGGTAGAGCAAGCCAGGATAGCGCAAGCAGAAAAACAACGGCAGGAAAGACTCGCCGCCGAAAAAGCGCAGCAAGCCAAATTGGCGAGAAATGCTGGCAAACCAGGAAAAATTAGTAATCCGAATGCCATTGATGCTGATGAAGCACCGTCCAAGACGGTGACAAAAATTGAAACAACGCCAGTAGCCAACACAAATAGCGGCAACGAGTTCAGTCGGCTCAAAGGACAATTGCGCTTACCGGTTAAAGGTGACCTGATCGCCAGATTCGGTAGTAAACGCGGTGATGGGCCAAGCTGGAAAGGTATTTTTATTAAGGCTGCCGAAGGGGCCGACATCAAGGCCATTGCGGCTGGAAAAGTGGTGTTTGCCGAATGGCTAAGAGGTTTTGGCAATATGATCATTCTGGATCACGGCGGCCAGTATTTAAGCTTGTACAGTAATAACCAAGCGGTATTAAAACACGCCGGAGACACCGTCAAAGCGGGAGAATCGATTGCCAGTGCAGGCAATAGCGGCGGCAATGAAGAATCAGGTTTATACTTTGAGCTAAGGCATCAAGGTCGGGTATTCGACCCATTAACGTGGATCGGAAAATAGCCATAATTTTGGCGTGCATTGCAGACACACAAATTGCAAAGAATTGTGGAATCGGTCCGCAACATTTAGGTGAAACATGGGTAGCAAATTCAAGAGTTTTAGTTTAATTAGTTTGGGCATGGTGGCTGGCATTGCCGCCTCCGTGCAGTTTTCTGCACTGGCGCAAAAGACGTCGGGTGCACCTTTGCCGGTAGAAGAACTAAGACAACTAGCCGATGTATTCGGACTGATCAAGTCCGATTATGTCGAACCGGTTGAAGACAATAAATTACTGACCGAAGCCATCTCGGGCATGGTCGCCTCGCTTGACCCGCATTCGGCCTATCTAGATAAAAAATCGTTTAAGGAATTACGCGAAGGTACGCAGGGTAAATTTGTCGGGCTCGGGATCGAAGTGGGCATGGAAGACGGCTACGTCAAAATCATTTCCCCGATTGAAGATTCACCCGCCTACCGCGCTGGCCTCAAGCCAGGTGATCTGATTACCCGTTTGGATTCGGTACCGATCAAAGGTTTATCGCTGGATGAAGCCGTTAAAAGAATGCGCGGTGAGCCGAACACCAAGATCACCCTGACCATCGCACGTAAAAACGAAGACAAACCGATCGTCGTCACCATTGTGCGCGAAATGATCAAACAGCAAAGCGTCAAGGCCAAGATGATTGAGCCCGGCTATGCCTGGTTGCGTATTTCGCAGTTCCAGGAACCGACCGTCGACGACATGGCGAAAAAAATTCAATTACTCTATGCGCAAGACCCGGCAATCAAGGGACTGGTGCTCGATTTGCGCAATGATCCGGGTGGCGTGTTGCCTGGTGCAATCGGTGTCTCTGCGGCCTTCTTACCAAAGGATGTGGCGGTAGTCTCGACCAATGGCCAGTTGCCGGACTCGAAAGCGACCTTCTATGCCAAGCGTGAATTCTATGCCACTCGTGCCATCGGTGATCCACTTGCCAAGTTGCCAGAAGCGATCAAGAATGTGCCTATGGTCGTGCTGATCAACACAGGTTCGGCTTCCGCCTCGGAAATCGTGGCAGGTGCTTTGCAAGATTACAAACGTGCCACCGTTATCGGTACCCAAAGTTTTGGTAAGGGCTCGGTACAAACCATCAAGCAGATTTCCGCCGATACCGCCGTCAAGTTAACCACCGCACGTTACTACACGCCAAATGGCCGCTCGATACAGGCCAAGGGCATCGTGCCGGATCTGAATGTAGAAGAAACGGCAGATGGCGATGGTTTTAACGGTTTGCGCACACGCGAAGCGGACTTACAAAAACATCTGTCAAATGATAAAGAAGCTGAAAATGCCAAAGTCAAAGTCGATGAATTGGAAGAAGAACAACGTCTGATCGCACTGGCGAAGAAAAGCAAACCGCTGGAATACGGCAGCAAAGACGATTTTCAACTGGCCCAGGCACTCAATCATCTGAAAGGTTTGCCGGTGAAGGTCAGCAAACCCGAAGCGCAGAAGGACGCCGCCAAGGATGAGAATAAGGATGCGCCGCATGAGTCAGGCAATAAAACTGACAACAAGAAAAAATAAAAAAAGGCCGCAGACATTGCGGCCTTTTTCTCAGCCCCCTCTTAACTTTAGCTCTTAGCCACGCGATGAACGATCAACAACTGCTGCGCTACTCGCGTCACATATTACTCGATCAGATAGGCATAGACGGCCAGCAAAAAATTAACCAGGCACACGCCCTGATTATCGGTGCCGGTGGGCTAGGCTCGCCCGCCGCCTTCTATCTGGCCAGCGCGGGTGTAGGTAAAATCACGCTGGTAGATAATGATGTCGTCGATCTGACCAATTTACAGCGCCAGATTTTGCACACGACCGAGCGCATTGGTCAGCCCAAGGTAAGCTCGGGCCAGCAGACGCTGCAACAGATTAATCCGGAAATAGAAATCGTCGCCTTGCAAGAAAGACTGCAAGGTAAGCGGCTAGAACAATTAGTACAATCGGCCACCATCGTGCTCGATTGTTGCGACAATTTTACGACCCGGCATGCCGTGAACCAGGCTTGCGTCGACTACGCAGTGCCGCTGGTCTCTGGTGCCGCCATCTCGTTTGACGGGCAAATCAGCGTCTTCGACACGCGCGATAACACATCGCCCTGCTATGCCTGCCTGTTCCCGCCCGATCAGCAATTTGAAGAAGCGCAGTGTTCGACCATGGGCGTGTTTGCGCCACTCGTCGGCATCATCGGCAGCACGCAGGCGGCCGAGGCGCTCAAAGTCATTATGGGTATAGGTAAGCCATTAATAGGTCGCTTGTTGTTACTCGACGCGCAAAATATGGAATGGACACCAATCCGTGTGGCGCGTAATGCGACTTGTGCGGTGTGCGGCAAGCGTCATCCGGCCTGACGTACTAAGATTGTTCATTTAAATAACGAGGCCATTAAAAAATGAGCATGCAACA
>NZ_JAUSFI010000142.1 GCF_030651495.1 Undibacterium sp. | reverse complement strand
CAAGTGGTTTAGTGTCACAGCTCCACTTTGGCACATCGATGCCGTTGAGTCGCGAGAATCCTTCGTCTTTTTGTAGCTATTGCCCGTATCCATCATGCCGCTCCTTATGGAGGTGGAAGGCGTTCATTCCATTTCCAGCCTGTCTGGCCTGCAGGCCGCATGGGCATTGCGTGTTGGGCTTGCCTGCATTTCACTTTTACAAGCGCCCTTAATATCGCGCACCTTCAGGTCTGGCCTGTACCGCATAACTCTCGATGCTGTAACGAATGCTGCGGCCTGCCTCTTCGTGCCGTATCAAGCGAAAACCCGGCTCGACTTGTGGACGGTTGACGATGAAGGCCATCACCAGAGATTCCACGCCCTGACTCGAATCAAACGCGGTCAGGCGGATGTAGTAGTTGGAAAATGTCTGGCGACAGCTAGCCAGTTCCTGCATGATGCCGGCCGGATCATGCAGGTCGAACATCGGCGGTCCGAACATTTCCCAGTAGGTGTTGCGCGGGTGCGGATCATCGGTATATTCGATCGCCAGCGCCCAGCCTTTGCCCAGACAATAGGCAATTTGTTTGCTGATTTGCACATCGGAGAGATCGGGTAAAAATGAAAACGTACCTTGGGTAACTCGCATGGTATTCCTCTTATATGTATTGGTTAAACGCGTTCGCTCTTTTCAGGATAGTCAGGACAGTCAGGACACCGAAGCGGTCGGCGTAAAATCCGATGTATCGGTCGAGGCGTAATTGAAGGAAATATCGCCCCAGGTATCCAGCGCGGCTTTTAATGGCGTACACCATTTGGCAGCGTCGCGCAAAATTTCTGGCCCTTCATTTTTGATATCACGGCCCTCGTTGCGTGCCAGCACCATGCTTTCCAGCGCGACGCGATTCGCCACGGCACCGGCTTGTATCCCTTGCGGATGGCCGATAGTGCCGCCGCCAAACTGCAGCACCACATCGTCGCCGAACAGATCAAGCAACTGGTGCATTTGCCCGGCATGAATACCGCCCGACGCCACTGGCATCACCTTGCGCAAGGAGCCCCAATCCTGATCAAAGAAAATGCCGCGCTCCAGATCGACTTTGGTATGTGTGTCACGACAGACGTTGTAATAGCCCTGCACCGTCATCGGGTCGCCTTCCAGCTTGCCGACCGCCGTGCCGGTGTGCAGGTGATCGACGCCGCACATGCGCAGCCATTTGGCGATCACGCGGAACGAGACACCGTGATTTTTTTGCCGCGTGTAAGTGCCATGCCCTGCCCTGTGCATATGCAAGATCATGTCGTTCTGGCGGCACCAGTTAGACATCGACTGGATCGCAGTCCAGCCGACCACCAGATCAACCATCACTACGACCGAGCCCAGATCCTTGGCGAATTCGGCACGGCGGTACATTTCTTCCATGGTGCCTGCGGTGATATTGAGGTAATGTCCCTTGACTTCACCCGTGGCGGCCGAGGCGCGATTGACCGCCTCCATCACGAACAGAAAACGGTCACGCCAATGCATGAAGGCTTGCGAGTTGATGTTCTCGTCATCCTTCATGAAGTCGAGGCCGCCTTTCAGTCCTTCATACACCACACGGCCATAATTGCGTCCGGACAAACCGAGCTTGGGTTTGGTGGTGGCGCCCAGCAAAGGGCGGCCGAATTTATCCAGCCGCTCGCGCTCAACAATGATGCCGGTTGGCGGACCAGGAAAAGTCTTGATATACGCGACCGGAAACTTCATGTCCTCCAGCCTGGCTGCCTTCAGGGGCTTGAAGCTAAATACATTGCCGATGATAGAGGCGGTGACATTCGCGATCGAGCCTTCCTCAAACAGCGACAGATCGTAAGCCACCCAGCAAAAAAATTGCCCCGGATTATTCGGCACTGGATCAACCCGGTAAGCTTTGGCGCGGTACATATCACAGGCAGTTAAGCGATCGGTCCACACTACAGTCCAGGTGGCGGTAGAGGATTCACCCGCCACCGCTGCAGCAGCTTCTATGGCATCCACTCCATCTTGCGGCGTGATACGAAATAGTGCCAGTACATCGGTTTCCTTGGGGACATAATCGGCATCCCAATAACCCATTTGCGCATACTTCAATACACCGGCGGTATAGCGTTTCTTGGTATCCGTAATTAATGTTGTGTCCGCATTTTCCATATTGCTCTCCTGTTTGTATTTATGCCCAAGTAATCATGGACTTGACTGTACAAAGCAATTAGCATCAGGTCTAATCAATAAAAATGCTGGCCACATCAGCTTTACCTTATGGATAACCATTTATGCGACGCTATACACTGCGCCAACTTGATACCTTCCTTGAAGTCGCCCGCGACCTGTCGATCTCGCAGGCAGCTGAAAAATTGCATGTCACCCAACCAGCGGTTTCCATGCAAATGCGTCAACTTGAAGATGCCGTTGGCATGCCGCTGTACGAGCAAATGGGACGTAAAATTCAACTCACTGATGCCGGCGAAGATTTCAGGCAATATGCAATCGCTGCCATCGCGCAGTTAAAACAACTTGACGATGCGATGGCGCAACGACGTGGACTGAAGAAGGGACGCGTTGAGTTAGCCATTGTCAGCACAGCAAAATATTTTGTCCCGATGCTGCTGGTGCTGTTTCGAAAGAAATTCCCTGACATCGAAGTGGTACTCCACATCCACAATCGCGAAAGCATCGTCAAGTTACTCACGCGCAATGAAATTGATCTAATTATCATGGGACGCACGCCTGGCAATATTGACTGTGCCGCCACGGCATTTGCGACCAATCCCATGGGGGTAATCAGTGCACCGGAACACCCCTTGTCGCGACGGCGTAGTGCACCTTTATCCATCTTGAATGAACAGGAATTTGTGGTGAGGGAAAGCGGTTCTGGCACGCGCCAGGCGATGGAGCGTTTATTTCTTGAGCACGATATCAAATTAAAAATCGTTATGGAAATGCCCAGTAACGAAACCATCAAACAAGCAGTCATGGCCGGCATGGGCCTGAGTTTTTTATCGTTGCGCACCATCAGGCACGAACTGGCAACTGGCTATCTGGTGCTACTGGATATTGAAGGTTTACCGCTGATACGGCACTGGTATGTAACGCATTTAAGTTCGAAACGACTCTCACCAGCAGCCAGCGTGTTGAAGACATTTCTGATTGAAGAAGCCGGCCCCTTGATCAATCTTTGGGCATAAATCGTTCATCAACCACCGACACATCATGACGGAATCTACTAAGCCTTGCGTCAAAGTGAAAGATTCTGCTCACGACAAAACACCAGTGCATGGTTATTTGACATGGCGTGCGATACAGTAAAGCTAAGGGCATTGACCCGCACCAAGTAACAATCGACAAAGAAAATACAAGGCAAGCCGCTATTAATGCTATTGAAGCAGAAAGAATTAAAGCCAACCATCAATTCATACGCGATTCTGTCACCCTCGGTATGGCGTGGCCTGTTTATCTTGCCGCCAAACACAAAGGCGGCAAAGTGAACTGGAGTAAATGGCATATAGGCGAACAACTCAAAAAACCAAAGCTGCACCAACTAAAAAAACAAGGTTAAGCCGTTATTCCCCAAATCGGGTTACACAGCGGTTACACGGCACGTTATTGAGAGCATAGACGAACAAAAGGGATACAAGCCTAAACTTGTATCCCTTTGATTTACAACGAATTCGGTGGGGTGGACGATGGGGCTCGAACCCACGACAACAGGAATCACAATCCTGGACTCTACCAACTGAGCTACGACCACCACTGAAATCTTCTCATTTGCACTGCAAGTGAGGAACAAATTATACGAGAATTTATGAGATCTGGCAAACACTTTCTATTTTTTAGCATGGTAATCTGCATGAAAATGCTATATGTGCATCGCTATCTCCGTTTAAGTTTTTACCTCTTTTGATACGGCGAGTGGGGAATCTTTACATCAAATATCAATTAAACTTACTTTAGGCTATTAACACCATGACGGATTATTTTCATAAAGAAAAAACAAGAGAATTACATCCTTATCGATCTACATTTGAAATGTTATTCCAAATTTCGACTAATAAGTATTGAATAACACCTGTAATAAATATTTTATTACACTTTGCCTTCGGCGCTATTGAGTGCTCTTGTTTTAGCTGTCACTTCGATAATTTCTCGTTTTTTATCCTGGCCCTCTACAATGAACATTAAAGCAATCACATCACCGGGCTTGGTCTATGATTTTAAATCCATCAGCATCAAGTGAAAACTACCGGGTTTGAACTCGACTAACTTACCTACGAGTAGATCCAGATATTCAAGCGTGCGCGTTTTCATAACATTCCTATCCATTTTCATTTCATGGATTTCAGCTATGCCAGTCGCAATTGTTTACACGCCTACCTAAACGCACGTCGCGTGATCGATTGTATTTGCAGAAATGCGCCGGTCGCTTTCTGCTGCGGTATCGTAGCTCTGCTCCATGCATCCTTGACGATTACTTCAATTTAAAGCATTAATTATGCAACCAGAGTACTCACCAATTTGAAAACCGTTTGCATATCTTACCCCTTAGTCAGATTGAGCTTGGTGAGCAGGATGAGTAATCAAATGTATTTCATGATCCAACATCGATTGCTCTACACGCAGCATCGCTTCCAATAACAATTCAGGGTTTCCTAATGCCAGTTTTTTTGTATCAGATAAAGTCTGGCGAAAAGCGCGTGCACCTATCATGCCCATGGTCAGCCCTAGCATATGACGAGTAATACCATTTAATTTCAGCCCCTTACCATCCTTTCCATGCTGCTCTAATTGTTGACGAATATACGGCAACATGGCGGCAATGACTTCTTCCCGCGATTTAACTGGGCTATTGTCACCGTAGTAACGCGCATCGAAACTCGCCATCAGGTAGGGGTTATGGTAAGCCTCGCGCCCTAGCATTACGCCATCGACCTGTTGCAAATGCAGGTCGATTTCTTCAGTGGTTTTGATACCGCCGTTAATGATGATTTCTAACTGAGGAAAATCACGCTTGAGCTGATAAGCATAAGCATACTTAAGCGGTGGAATTTCGCGATTTTCTCGTGGGGTAAATCCTTTTAAAATCGCATTACGTGCATGCACCACAAAGGTATTGCAGCCAGCATCGCCAATCTGTCCCACAAAATCACGCACAAAGTCATACGATTGCACATCGTCAATACCGATGCGATGTTTAACGGTCACATCAATGCTAACCGCATCACGCATCGCCTTGACGCAATCAGCAACCAAAGTTGGTTCCGCCATCAGGCAGGCGCCAAAAGCTCCCTTTTGTACCCGTTCGGAAGGGCAACCGCAATTGAGATTAATTTCATCATAACCCCATTGCTCACCCAACTTGGCACTATGGGCAAGATCGCTGGTATCGCTACCCCCGAGTTGTAAGGCAACCGGATGTTCCTCTTGATTAAAATCGAGTTGTCGCCCCACATCACCGTGCAATAGCGAGCCTGTCGTCACCATCTCAGTATATAGCCAAGTGTGGCGACTAATGTGGCGATGAAATAGCCTACAGTGTCGATCAGACCAATCCATCATGGGCGCAACGGAGATTCTTCTTGAGGGTATGACGGGGTTTGTAGCTATGACAGCCTGAATTTCTACGTTCTTCAATCTCATCCTGGTTCGCTTAAAATCAAACTAATTTACACGCTCATTACAATTCTATTACGGATTAAGCGTAAGCACATGGTAGCTATCAGGCAACAAAATATTTATAGTCGCTAATATCAAGTACAAGGGTGGGAATTTTATCAGCAAATTGTTCGATACAAATCGGCCATTCAAACCCACACCAACCAGCACAACCTGAAGAATCAGCAAAAGCCCAATATAGCAACAATCCTCATGCAACCGCTTAAATGATCAAACAGGGGATTTTTGAGCATCCTCAGCACACCACAGCGCGATACCGCGACACAATTCTATGATCAGCAAGATACGCATTTGTATCGATAGTTTGGCCCCAGATTTACTGTAATCCGTTTTTCAAAGGAAAATGCTCGTCGACAACCTTTAAGCTAACTCAGTAAATCACTGCATCCATCTAATGTGCGACAAACACGGTTTCAAGGCCGGTATGATCGAGCACATCCACCTACACGAATGTGAATAGAAAAGTAAACAGAAACCGCACTCGCTTGTCGTCTATTGTGTGCCCGACTCGTTCATGCTTGTACAGTTTCAAAAAATGCAACTTAATGAGACTTTTAGGTCATCAGAAAGCATCTTGTTACTCTCGCATCGTATGCCAATTCAAATTAACTCAACTCATCAACACATTTTTTCAAAATTTAATCAGGATACGTCTTGAGTATGCTGGTGTTGAGTGCCAGAATCAGGACAGGCTCTTAGCGATCTATCTTATTAAACCATGAGGACAGCACTAATATGAGTAAACAAATTAACACCGAGCATTTTTGGATGCCTTTTTCTGCCAATCGCCAATTCAAGAGCCAACCACGGCTGATGGTCGCCGCCGAGGGAATGCACTACACTACTGATGATGGGCGCAAAGTACTAGATGGAACGGCAGGTCTTTGGTGCGTAAATGCTGGTCATGGCAATCCTAAAATCGTCGCGGCGATTCAACGGCAAGCAGCAACAATGGATTTTGCACCGACCTTTCAAATGGCGCATCCGCTGGCGTTTGAAGCAGCCAGCAAGCTAGTCTCGATTGCCCCCCCAGGATTGAATCGCGTATTCTTTTGTAATGATGGCTCTGAAGGCGTCGATACAGCACTAAAAATCGCGCTGGCTTACCACAGGGTACGCGGCGACGGTATGCGCCATCGACTGATCGGACGCGAGCGTGGCTATCATGGAGTTGGCTTTGGCGGTATTTCGGTCGGTGGTATTGCGGGCAATCGCAAACATTTTGGACCAGCGTTACCCGCTGTTGATCATCTACGTCATCCACTAAATATTACAAAAAATGCTTTCAGCCGCGGTATACCAGAACATGGGGCGGAAATGGCTGACGAATTAGAACAACGTTTGCTTGCCCTGCATGATCCCTCCACGGTCGCCGCATTGATTGTCGAACCATTGCAAGGTTCGACCGGCGTAATTATCCCCCCCAAAGGCTATCTGCAAAAATTACGCGCTATTTGCGACAAACATAGCATTTTGCTGATTTTTGATGAAGTCATCACTGGCTTTGGTCGCTTGGGTAGTGCTTTCGGTGCTGACTATTTGGGGGTAATGCCAGACATGATCGTCTGCGCGAAAGGTCTGACCAACGCAGCAGTCCCTATGGGCGCGGTCGTCGTAAAACAAGAAATTCACGACGCTTTTATGGCGGCAGCTCCCGAAAATGGGATAGAATTTTCCCACGGGTACACTTACAGCGCGCACCCACTCGCCTGCGCTGCCGCGATCGCGACGATCGACGTGTATAAGGAGGAAAAGCTATTTGAACGCGCCGCCGAACTGGCACCTTATTTTGAAGAGGCAGCTCATAGTTTGCGGGGGTTACCACACGTTAAAGATATCCGTAATCTGGGCTTGGTGTGCGGGATAGAGCTCGATTCACAAATTGGCAAAACCACCACCCGCGCCTTTGATATCTTCGTTAAATGCTTCTGGGAAAAAAATGTGCTGATCCGCACCACTGGCGACATCATCGCGCTATCACCACCCCTCATTATTAGCAAACAGCAGATTGATGAATTATTTGGCGTGATTGCTGAAGTATTGAAGGCGGAGTAAGGTTAAAAACTCCGATTATCAATCGTAGCAAAAGTACAAAAAAAAAGCGTCCGATAGATAATCGGACGCTACAGAGCTACAAAGAAAGTACGAAAAAAAATTAATGCTTGATGACAGTCGGTTCGGCAGTTGCCTCTGCTTTAGCTGCTGCAACCGGAACTTCCTCTTCAGACAATGCAACAGGTTGACGCTCCAGCGCAATTTCCAAAACCTTATCAATCCAACGCACAGGAATAATTTCAAGTTTGTTTTTGACATTATCTGGAATTTCGGTCAAATCTTTGGCGTTTTCTTCGGGAATGATTACTGTCTTGATACCACCACGATGTGCCGCCAGCAATTTTTCTTTCAATCCACCGATAGGCAAAACTTCGCCTCGTAAGGTAATCTCACCCGTCATAGCCACATCTGCACGAACTGGGATGCCAGTAAAAATAGAGACCAACGCCGTCGTCATCGCGATACCAGCTGAAGGTCCGTCTTTCGGGGTGGCACCTTCTGGTACGTGAATGTGGATGTCACTCTTCTCAAACACATCAGACTTAATGCCCAGTCGCTTGGCACGGCTACGCACCACCGTGCGCGCTGCTTCTATCGACTCTTTCATCACATCGCCTAAAGTACCGGTACGTATAACCCCACCTTTGCCTGGCATCGCAACGGCTTCTATCGTCAGCAGATCACCGCCAACCTCGGTCCACGCTAAACCGACAACCTGCCCGACTTGATTGTCTTTTACCGCGACACCAAAATCATAGCGACGAACTCCAAGATATTTATCTATATTTTTTGAATTGACTGTGGCTTTCTTCTCAGATTTCTTCAGTAACAACATTTTCACTACCTTACGGCAGATTTTAGAAATTTCTCGTTCCAGAGAACGTACACCCGCTTCACGTGTGTAGTAGCGAATGATGTCGCGAATCGCCGTCTCTGCGATGGTAATTTCCTCTTCCTTTAGGCCATTATTCTTGATCTGTTTAGGCAATAAATAGCGTTGGGCGATACTGGTTTTTTCATCTTCAGTGTAACCAGACAAACGTATCACTTCCATCCGGTCCAACAAGGCAGGCGGAATATTATACGAGTTCGAGGTTGCGACAAACATGACATCCGACAAATCAAAATCCACTTCAATGTAATGATCAGAGAAAGTATGATTTTGCTCAGGGTCAAGCACTTCAAGCAAAGCAGACGATGGATCACCACGGAAATCGGCACCCATTTTATCCACTTCATCAAGTAAAAATAATGGATTGCGTACGCCGACCTTTGCTAAGCTCTGCAAAATTTTTCCAGGCATAGAGCCAATATAAGTACGACGATGGCCACGGATCTCAGCTTCATCACGGACGCCGCCCAACGCCATACGCACAAACTTACGATTTGTGGCTCGCGCAATGGATTGGCCCAACGACGTTTTCCCAACGCCTGGAGGCCCGACAAAACACAAAATAGGCGCTTTAAGTTTATCTACTCGTTGCTGTACGGCGAGATATTCCAAAATGCGTTCTTTGACTTTATCCAGACCATAATGGTCGTCTTCCAGCACTTTCTCGGCATTCGTCAGATCATTATTCACTTTGGATTTTTTCTTCCAAGGCAAATTAACAACGGTGTCGATATAATTACGCACAACCGTCGCTTCAGCCGACATCGGCGACATCATCTTGAGTTTTTTCAACTCATTCATTGCTTTGTCGCGCGCCTCCTTAGGCATTTTTGCCGCAATGATCTTTTTCTCAAGTTCATCAATGTCTGCGCCCTCCTCGCCTTCTCCAAGTTCTTTCTGAATGGCTTTTACCTGCTCATTCAGATAATACTCACGCTGAGATTTTTCCATCTGACGCTTAACACGACCACGAATACGTTTTTCGACTTGAAGAATATCGAGTTCGCCTTCGAGCTGTCCAAGTAAATGTTCCAGACGCTTTGACACGCTAAAAATTTCCAGGATTACTTGTTTTTGCTCCAACTTCAAAGGTAGGTGTGCAGCAATAGTATCGCCGAGGCGGCCAGCATCATCAATACCAGATAAAGAAGCTAAAATTTCTGGGGGTATTTTTTTGTTGAGTTTGACGTATTGATCAAACTGCTGGACGATAGCACGACGCATCGCCTCTATCTCTGACTCATCCCCTTGCTCCAATGCAACCGGAGTCAAATCAGCCATAAAGTGAGTCTCTGTTTCGGTAATTTTGTGAATTCGTGCGCGCTGCACACCCTCAACGAGAACCTTAACAGTACCATCAGGCAATTTAAGCATTTGCAAAATATTTGCAATGCAACCAATTTCATAAATATCATCGGCAGAAGGTTCATCTTTAGCTGCGGCTTTTTGAGCTGCAAGCATAATGCTTTTACCTTGTTCCATCGCGGCTTCTAGTGCCTTAATGGATTTTGGACGGCCGACAAATAACGGAATGACCATATGCGGAAACACGACAACGTCGCGTAACGGCAATAAGGGTAAATCGGTTCGTTCAGTAATTGTAGAAGTTGTCATGGCGCACCTTTTTCAAAATTTCTAACAAATAGATTGGCGCATTAGGCTAAAACACAAGCCCGTCATCCTAAAAAACAATAAAAAAAGCCACACAGAGAGAACCCCGGTAGCTTTCCGATTGAAGCTTGAATTTTATTGTTTGAATAAATTGTACTTCTAATTCGATCGGATCATGGGCGAAATAAAATTCGTCCATGACCTATTCAAAAATCAAGACTTAGCACCAGACACCTTCGGCTGCTCATGATAAATCAACAAAGGCTTTGCCCCATTAATAATGGTATTTTCATCAATGACTACTTTTGCTACATTTTGTTCATTGGGCAATTCATACATAATATCCAACAAAGCATGTTCAAGAATAGAGCGCAAGCCGCGAGCACCAGTCTTACGTCCAATTGCTTTCTTGGCGATTGCCTGTAATGCGGCTGGCCGGATCTCTAGTTCGGCTCCTTCCATTTCCAATAATTTAGAATATTGCTTAATTAAAGCATTTTTTGGTTCAAGCAAAATCTGGATCAGTGCCGCCTCATCTAATTCATTTAATGTAGCAATCACTGGAAGTCGACCAACCAATTCCGGAATCAAGCCAAATTTAATCAAATCCTGTGGTTCAGCATCCTGCATGATCTGACTAGCACTTTTTTCGGTTTGACTCTTGACGCTGGCAGAAAAACCTATACTACTACGTTCGGAGCGATCGGAAATAATTTTAGCCAAGCCATCAAATGCACCACCACAAATAAACATAATGTTGGTCGTATCAATTTGAATAAAATCTTGATTCGGATGCTTGCGACCACCCTGTGGTGGCACGGATGCCATCGTACCCTCAATCAATTTCAACAATGCTTGCTGCACACCTTCACCCGAAACGTCACGAGTGATCGATGGGTTATCAGACTTACGCGAGATCTTGTCGATTTCATCGATATAGACTATACCTTTTTGGGCACGCTCAACTTCATAATTACAATTTTGCAGCAATTTTTGAATGATGTTTTCAACATCTTCACCAACATAACCAGCTTCTGTCAAAGTAGTCGCATCAGCAATGACAAACGGCACATTCAACATGCGTGCCAAAGTTTGAGCCAATAAAGTTTTACCAGATCCGGTTGGACCTACCAACAAAATATTGCTCTTGGAAAGCTCAACATCGTCTTTCTTACCAAGATGTTTCAGACGCTTGTAGTGGTTATAAACAGCAACAGCCAAGATTCTTTTCGCAGTTGACTGACCAATAACATATTGATCAAGCAAACCGGTAATCTCGGATGGAGTCGGAAGCTCAGTCTTCGCACTTGAAATAGTGTCAAGACTACTTATTTCATCTTGAATGATGTCATTACAGAGATCAATACATTCATCACAAATGAATACAGATGGCCCAGCAATCAGTTTTTTAACCTCATGTTGGCTCTTGCCACAAAATGAGCAATAGAGCAGTTTTTCGCCAGTGGAGGATTTTTTATCGGGCATGGTGCGAATATTATTTTAACGGAAATTGAATGTAATATTACCTGTAAACTCATGATTCGTCATGATGATCTGCAGGCTTTATTTCGGGTCACAAAGCGATTATAAAGCACAATAGAAAACGCCCGCGAATAACATATGCGGGCGTTTTTTCATTTTTCAATAATTTACGAACGATGAGTCAAAACCTTATCGATCAAACCATATTCAACAGAAGTATCGGCTGACATAAAGTTATCGCGTTCAGTATCTTTAGCAATCTGCTCTATACTCTGACCAGTTTTTTCTGCCAAAATACCATTTAAACGCTCACGCAAATACAAAATTTCACGTGCTTGAATTTCTATATCAGTAGCCTGCCCTTGAGCACCACCCGAAGGTTGATGAATCATGATGCGAGAATTAGGCAACGAAAACCGTTTTCCTTTGGCACCTGCCGCCAATAGGAACGCTCCCATTGAAGCAGCTAAACCCGTACACAGTGTAGACACGTCCGGTTTAATAAATTGCATGGTATCGTAAATCGCCATGCCTGCAGATACCGAACCGCCAGGAGAATTAATGTAGAAAGAGATATCTTTATCAGGATTTTCACTTTCCAAAAATAACATCTGAGCAACGATGACATTCGCAGCTTGGTCATTGACTGGACCGACCAAAAAAATGACGCGTTCCTTAAGCAAACGAGAATAGATATCGTAAGCGCGCTCGCCACGACCACTTTGTTCAATGACCATTGGCACCATGCCTAGCATGTTAGTGTCCAATGCAGAATTACTAATGATACCTGCCATGTGATCCCCTTATCGTTTACGCCTGGTTACTACTCATCAACTCATCGAAAGGCAGAATTTTTTCTGTTACTTTCGACTTACCAAGAACGTAGGTAACAACGTTTTCTTCTAAAACAAGAGCTTCCACTTCAGCTAAACGGCTACGATCGCTGAAATAATACTTCACTACTTGCTGTGGATCTTCATAACTTTGTGCAAAATCTTCAACTTGCGCTTTAATTTGCTCAGCAGTAGCTTGCAAATTATTTGCTTTAACCAACTCAGCCAAGATTAAACCAAGACGAACGCGGCGTTCGGCTTGTGCTGTAAACAATTCGGGGGGAAATGGTACATCTTTCACATTCATGCCGCGCTGAGCCATGTCTTGACGAGTCATCTCAGCCAAACGTTGGCCATCTTGCTCAACTAATGATTTTGGCACATCGAATTCAACCGCTTTAACCAAAGTATCCATGACACTATCTTTGGTTTTTGCTTTGACGCGCCCTTTAACTTCGCGCTCAAGATTTTCTTTGATATCTGTACGCATTTTTGCCAAATCGCCATCTTCAACACCAAGCGTTTTTGCAAATTCCGCATCAACTTCTGGCAGATGCGCCCATTCCAACTGTTTCAAGGTAATGGTGAATTCTGCAGTTTTACCGGCGACATCCTTGCCGTGATAATCTTCAGGAAAAGTCAAAGGAAAAGTTTTACTTCCGCCAACAGTCAAACCCAAAGTTGCAGCCTCAAATTCTGGTAGCATGCGACCTTCGCCCAATACAAAAACAAAATCGTCTGCTTTGCCGCCAGCGAATTCAACGCCGTCAATCTTACCAACAAAATCCAAAGTAGCACGATCAGTATTTTGTGCCGATTGATTCACTCCGCCATCACCGTGTACGCCCTGCTCACCTTTAACGTGATAATGCACACGTTGCTTACGCAGTATATCTATCGTTTTATCGATTTCAGCATCAGACACTTCAGTTTTGACTTGCTCTACTTCTGCTGAAGACAGATCACCAACGGTAAATTCCGGATAAACTTCAAATGTCGCTTCAAAAGCCAGGACACCTTCTACAACAGCGTCACCAACCTTAGGTTCGATTTTTGGGTAACCAGCAACACGAAGTTTGTTTTCATTCGCAGCAAGACTAAACGCTTGACCAACCTTGTCGTTTAACACTTCAGTCTCAAGTTGATAACCGTATTGCGCTGCAACCATCTTCATTGGCACTTTACCTTGACGGAAGCCAGGCGCTTTCGCAGTACGAGCGCGTACCTTTAAACGTTTTTCCACTTCAGTTTGCACTTCTGCAACTGGGAAAGAAATAGTAAAACGTCGTTCCAATTTATCTAAAGTTTCGACTGCAGTTGACATGAAAATCGTCCAAATATAAAAAAATTCTGTGGTGCGAGAAGGGGGACTCGAACCCCCACACCATTACTGGCGCCAGGACCTAAACCTGGTGCGTCTACCAATTCCGCCATCCTCGCAGGATGAGATACTTGCCGGCTCAAACCGGCATAAAAGCAAAGGGCGACCCGAGATTCAAGTGTCGCCCAGAAGTCTAGCAAGTCGCATTTCAACTCCAGCCGTATATTCTACTGGATTTCAATGCCGTGTGTTGTTTTTTTTCGTATCACATTACAACCAAATCGGACTTGCCCTATCTTATTTTTATGTAGGGCAAATCACTTCATTTAAGTTGTTTTTTTAACTCGGAACCAAGCGGCATAAAGAGCTGGCAAAAACAATAGTGTCAACGCGGTTGCAATAATCAGCCCTCCCATGATCGCTATCGCCATCGGCCCCCAGAATACCGATCTTGATAACGGAATCATCGCAAGAACAGCAGCCGCTGCCGTCAATATAATTGGACGGAAACGCCTTACCGCTGATTCAACAATTGCCTCCCAAGCAGGCGCACCTGACTGAATATCTTGTTCAATCTGATCAATCAAGATGATCGAGTTACGAACAATCATGCCAAACAAGGCAATCACACCCAATAGCGAAACAAAACCAAACGGTCTTTGAAAGATAAGTAAGGCTGCTGCTGCACCTGCAATACCTAATGGACCAGTCAAAAATACTAACAAAGAACGTGAAAAGCTATGCAATTGCAACATCAGCAAAGTGAAAATAATAAAAATAACTAAAGGCAAATTGGCTGCAATCGAAGCCTGCGCCTTTCCGCTATCGGCAGCAGCACCCGCCAAGTCTATCTTGTAACCAGGCAAAAGACTGGCACGAATCTGATCCAGCTTGGGCGAAACTTGCGCAGAGACTGTTGGGCCTTGAATACCATCGGCTACATCAGACTGAACAGTCACAGCCCATTCGCGCCCTTCACGCCACACTACGCCCGGTTCCCATACCAGCTTAATCCGCGCCAATTGTGAAAGAGGAACCGATTTACCGCTAGCAGTTGGTATGTTCGCATTTCCCAAAGCATCTATGGTAGAGCGCTCGTCTACCGGTTGGCGTACCACAATATCGATCAATTTGTTCGCATCGCGAAATTGCCCGACAGTAGTGCCGGTTAAAATTGTATTGGCGGCGCGCATAACATTTTGCGAGGTCACTCCTAGCGCACGCAATTTATCTTGATCCATATCGATACGAATAACCTTGATCGATTCGTTCCAATTATCGTTGACACCCAAAGTGTTCGGATTTGCACGCATGACTTCTTTGACTCGGTCGGCAATTTCACGTACTTTACTCACCTCCAAACCAGTTACACGAAACTGAACAGGATAAGGTACTGGTGGTCCGTTTGGCAGCAACTTAACACGGCCACGGACTTCTGGGAAATCAGTCTTAAATATCTGGATAATCTTTTGACGCAAAGCTTCACGGGCCTTTAAGTTTTTAGGCAACACCACGATTTGCGAAACATTGGTTTGAGGAAAAATTTGATCTAATGGCAAATAAAATCGAGGACTGCCTGTTCCGACATAAGCGGTCACATTCTCCACCCCATCCTGTTTCTGAATAATAGCTTCAAATTTTTTCACCTGAGCTTCAGTCGCGGCGAATGCTGATCCTTCTGGCAGCCAAAGCTCTACCATCAATTCAGGACGGCTTGAATCAGGGAAAAACTGCTGCTCGATAAACTTAAAACCATAAACACCGAGTCCAAATACCAGCAAAGTAATGCCTATGGTCGTTTTACGCCACTCAACACACAAACTTACCAACGAGCGGAAACTACTATAAAAAGGCGTATCAAACAATTCATGGTGCCCATCAGCTGATGTGGAAGGTTTTACTTTCAATAACAAATAACCAAGATAAGGTGTAAATAACACCGCCGCTAACCAGGAAATAATCAGCGCCAAAGCATTGACCGAAAACATCGAAAAAGTATATTCACCCGCAGCGGATTTTGCCAAACCGATAGGCAAAAAACCAGCTGCCGTGATCAGCGTACCGGTCAGCATCGGCATGGCGGTTGACGTATACGCAAAGGTCGCCGCATCAAAGCGCGAGAAGCCCTCTTCCATTTTGCGCACCATCATTTCAACCGCAATAATGGCATCATCGACCAGCAAGCCCAGAGCAATGATCAAGGCACCCAATGAAATTTTGTGCAAGTCAATATCAAGAATACGCATACAGAGGAAAGTCACTGCCAACACCAGTGGAATAGTCAGACCAACAACCAATCCCGGGCGCACGTCCAGACGAAACGGCTTGATATGCAGTCCTAGTGCCAAGAAGCTCACTGCGAGTACGATGACAACGGCCTCAATTAACGTATTTACAAATTCACCAACCGAAGACGCCACCATTTTTGGTTGATCCGAAACACGTTCAATCTGTATTCCGACTGGCAACTTAGCTTTCAGCGCACTCGTCGCTGTTTGTAGATTTTTGCCAAGGTCGATAATATTGCCGCCCTTTTCCATTGAGATGCCAAGGCCAATCACTTCCTTGCCATTAAAACGCATCTTGTCTTGTGGAGGATTCTTATATTCTCGCTTGATTGTCGCAAAATCCCCCAAACGGAAAGTTGTGCCATTGGCGCGCAATTGAAGATTTTCCAGATCCTTGACTGTCATCAAAGCACCTGATATTCGCACCTGTAAATTATCAGTGGAAGTTGTCAAAATACCAGTTGCCTCAACGGTATTTTGTGAGTTTATTTGTCCTACGATTACGTCAAATGGAACACCTAACTGAGAGAATTTTTTTTGCGAGAATTCAATGTTAATTTTTTCATCCTGAACGCCAAACAACTCGACTTTTGAAACGGAAGGAATACGTAAAAATTCCTGCCGTACAAAATCGGCATATTCTTTTACCTGTTCATAAGTAAAACCGTCGCCAGACAAGGCGAAAATGGATCCGTAGGTATCACCAAATTCATCATTGAAAAATGGCCCTTGCACTCCGGCAGGTAATGAGCCTTTAATATCTCCTATTTTTTTACGCGCCTGATACCAAGACTGAGCTGTGTCTTTCGGTGGAGTCGATTCACGCAATTGAAGAATGATCAGGGTTTCACCGGGCTTGGAATAGCTGCGAATTTTGTCGACATACGGAACTTCTTGTAATTTCTTTTCTAACTTATCAGTGACCTGATCCGCCATTTGAAGTGCAGTCGCACCGGGCCACACAGCACGCACCACCATAGCGCGGAAAGTGAAAGGAGGATCTTCGTCTTGGCCAAGACGAGCGTAACTAAAAATACCACCTAACAACAATGCCACGATCAGATAGCGGGTCAGGGGAATATGTTCCAGCGCCCATCGTGATAAATTAAAACCTCGGGATGAGTCACTCATTTAGCGGCTCCCGTAACAGTCACTTTGCTGGCTGCCGGATTTTTATCCGTGCCAGCCAATGGATCGGCATCTAATACCGTAACTTTTTGACCAGACTTAAGCAAGTTGACACCAGCAGTAACGACCGTCTGTCCGACTGAGACGCCGGAGGAGAGTAAAACATCCTGACCGGAAGAGCCTGACACTTGCACCGGCACCAGTTTGACAGCGCCAGCTTCGACGATCCAGACTGAACTTGTATTTTTTTCTTGAAATAGGGCAGTCATCGGCAACTTGATCATTGCATTAGGGGTTTTTGCGACAAAAGTGACAGACGCTGTCATACCTAATTTAATATTTTTAGTCGTATCTGGAAGTGCTAGTTTTGCTACATATGTCCGAGTAACTGGATCAGCGATCGGCGATAATTCGCGCAATTTTGCCGAAATGACTTCGGTCGGATTGGCCCATAAACGGACACGAATATCCTTGATTTGACGGATGGTATTCACTTTGTCTTCAGGTATCCCGATGATCACGTCCATTGCACCTGATTGCGCCACTCGTAAGACTGGTATTCCCGCGGCCACGACTTGACCCGCCTCCGCCTCTATCACAGTCACTACACCATCGACATCAGAAATCAGATTGGCATAGGCAGCCTGATTAGATTGATTTTTAAATGCCGCTAACGCTTGCTCATAATTGGCCTGCGCAGCTCTGTAAGAATTTTCCTTGCCATCCAACACCGTAGCAGCAACAAAGTTTTTTTCTCGCAAATCCTGATAACGTTTAAATTCATCCCTAGCCAAATTACGGTTACTTTCAGCGGCACTCAAACCAGCCTTGGCCTGCGATTGAGCAAGTGCCAAGTCTTGCGGATCCAATTGCATCAATATCTGACCGCGCTTAACTTCAGTACCTACGTCTACGTTACGTGCAACGATTTTTCCGCCAACACGGAAACCCAATCTAGACTCAACGCGCGGGCGTATTTCACCAGAAAATTCGGCAGCAAGTTCCGTACTACCTGCAGTCACTTTGACAGCGCGAACTGGTCGAATATCTTCTGTTTTTTCTGCCTGCTTGGAACAAGCTCCGAGTACGACCAAGCCAGCCATGCTTAACGCTGAAGAATACTTGAGCCAATTCTGACGATTGCCGGTTAATCGCTCTACTTTGAGAAGAATGGCTTTTAGTGGTGTAGGCACGAGAGTTTTCCTTTACTATTCCGGCACAAGGCTGCGTTACATCATATGGCACAAAATAAATGACGCAGTATTTCCTCAAAACCGATGCTGTTGGTTAATAGATGGATTAAATTACCACTTACTGCTGATTTTTTAGCGAGAATCAAATTACTGACTCAAGGGTTAGTAATTATAATGGCGACTCATTTTTTTTCCAATGACTTTTGAGTCATTAATTTTTTATTCAGACCATGTCCGTAGAACATTACGAAAATTTCCCGGTTGCTTCACTATTAATGCCGTCTCGCTTGAGACCCGCTGTTGTTGCTATTTACGCCTTTGCCAGAACGGCGGACGATATCGCAGATGAAGGCGATGCCTTATCAGAACAACGCCTGCTAGCACTCCAACACTACGAAAATGAACTGACGAACATTGAACGCAGTATCAGCAGTCAATTAGTTTTATTTCAAACGCTATGCTCAGTCATTCACGAACATCAGTTGCCGATACCCGCCTTCCGCGACTTACTATCAGCTTTCAAGCAGGATGTGGTAACAACTCGCTACCAGACTTTTGATGATTTACTCGATTACTGCCGACGTTCCGCTAATCCTGTTGGCACAATAATGCTGCACCTTTACCGCGCAGCATCGCCAGAAAACATCAGGGACTCAAATGCGATTTGCTCCGCTTTGCAGTTAATTAATTTTTGGCAAGATGTAGCCATCGATTGGAGAAAACAACGAGTCTACTTGCCGCAGGAGGATCTGCAGCGCTTCAACATTGGCGAACAACAAATAGCAAATGGAAAAGCCGACTCTGCATGGCAGGAAATGATGCTTTTTCAGACAGCAAGAGCGCGCACCTTGATCCTCAGCGGTAGCCCATTATGCAAAAGACTACCGGGGAGAATCGGCTGGGAATTGCGCCTGGTAGTACAAGGCGGCTTACGAATTCTAGAACGGTTAGATCGCATTAGGGGTGATGTTTTCCAAAAGCGGCCTGCATTGGGTAAAGCAGATTGGCTGGTCGTTTTTTGGCGCGCTCTATGGATGTAACGTAAACAAGAGTAACTCGATTCGCGCATTTCGTGCGATATCCGGTTAATTAAATAATTTTTAAATAATTACTTATTTGAAAACATATATACCATTTACATGCTGTTGCAAAATTCGCATTGCCTTAAGCCGCCTACCAGACTTACTATGCTTACTCATCAACACTGACGACTTTTAAGGATGATTATCGTGCGAACTTGTATATTCCGTTTTGCGCTCCTAATATGCAGCTTATCTTTGAATGCCTGCACAGTCATTGCCATCGCGGATGCTGCGGTCTCAACCACAGTAAAAGTCGGTAGTGCGGTAGTTGGCACCGCCATTGATGTGACCAGAGCTGGCGTCAATGTGGTTACTGGTAGTAGCAAATAGCGATGACCTAAAAACACTTCGCACTTTCACTTCTTTATAAATTAGTTCAACATGCCAACAGCCCAGCAAATTGCTAACCATCGCAAAGCGCAAGATGCCGCAAAATCTGTCCTCGACAGATTGCCGGAAGTGATCACTGCGCGCGATACTGAGCAGAGCATTGCGACAAAAGCGCATCAAATGCTGCGCGAACTGGGTTATCCCGACACGTGGTACTACCATTGCCCAGCGTTGGTTTTACTCGGGTCCCGTAGTTGTATGTCGGTTTCTGGCAAAGCCTATCAGGCCAGTGATGAAGAGGTCGGATTATGTAACTTAATCACGATTGATCTCAGTCCTACACACGAACAGTATTGGGGCGACTGCGCCCGCTCTTTTCCGGTGGAAAATGGCAAAGTGACCACTAGTCCTGAGTTACTGGAATTTAAAAATGGATTGCGCTTCTTAACACAACTCCACCAAAAAATGTTTCGACTGGTGCGTCCGGAAACTAGTTTCGGTCAGTTATTCGATTGGACGAATGTATGCATACGTGAAAGTGGCTTCGTCAACCTTGACTATAGAAACAATGTTGGTCATAGCATTGCTAGCCGCAAAGAAGATCGTCAATTTATTCAGGCTGACAATACGGTCAAATTAGGTGATGTCCCGCTTTTCAGCTTTGAGCCTTTTGTACGATTAAAAGGTGGAAACTGGGGATTCAAGCATGAAGATGTTTTTTTCTTTAATCAAGCAGGAATGCTTGAGATACTATAAATAAATCAATCATCTGCAGCCCCCTTAAAATTAAATATATAAAGGGATATAAAAACTAAGGGACTAAGCTTTAATGGCATAGTCCCTTAGTTTTTAGTTCTGTTCTTACCTGCCCATACTTAGTTATTCACACAATTAACGGCTATATTGCTTGCACCAGCAGGATTGCCAAGTGCCGCCGTTCCCGCTCCATTTGTCACCGTGCAGGTTTGACCTGTAGGTTGAGTGACGACGGAAACAGCGTAAGTACTTCCATCGAGTAAGCTATTTGCAAACGCAAATGCGCCAGTTGCTGTGCGTGTCAAACTGTCATTGCCATTATTCGACAAAATGACGCTTAGTCCAGTATTGAGTCCAGTGAGCGTGCCGCCAACTGGTACTGCTGCGACACAATTCACGGCCACATTACTGGCAGCAGTTAAATTGGTGTTATCGGCGGTTCCGCTGCCATTTATCACTGAGCAAACTTGTGCTGCAGGTTGAGATGACACGGTCACTGCATAAGTACTTCCATTGACAACATAGGTCGGCAGGACAAAAGTCCCATTTGCCGTCAGCGTCGATTGAAAAACGGCGTTATCGCTTAATGAAACTGAGGTGCCGCTCACCAATCCACTTAAAGTGCCGCTCACAGGTACATTTGGCACACAAGTCACTGCAATATTATTTAATGGCGTGTCACCAGTCATTTTTCCGCTGCCATTAACCAATATACAATTAACCGGATTGGGTTGAGTTCCAATCGTTATGCTGTAGATGCCATTGCTTGCGACTTTAAAGGAAAACGGGCCATCTGTAGTTATTCTCGAAGTGTAATTTCCTTCATTTTTCAGCACCAAAACACTGTCTGTGGTTAAACCTTTTACCGTACCACCGACAGTCGTATAGACAAAGCCACCACATCCGGCCAATGCCAGAATAGCGCCTGCAATAATTGCTTTATTTTTTGTTTTAACCAAGATAAATTCTGCCTTAAAAATACACTAGGGTAATCATTGCGAGCCTGAATAGAGACTCAAACAATCTTCATAAATCTGTTTGTATCGACTGCAAGCGTGAGTAAGCGCATTTGCCATCGAAAACAAACGCAAATCAAACCGCACTAAAAAGATAAAACAGTCGCTACATTAACAACACTGAGCAATTGTACAGCATGGTATGCGATCATTACATGCGTCGCAGACTCGCTGAATAGCGGCTCCAGTTTGTGATCTAAGGCGCAGTCGTTTAACATAGAGCCTTTCTCGCTATTCAGTTCGGATAGCCAACCGCCTTAAATCAACCTAGCCAGCATGTCCCCAGACGAATATTGCCAACAAAAAGCCGCTCAGAGCGGCTCCAGTTTTTACTACAGTTTTCTATTCCTGCCTCTGGAAAGACGACGCGCGATCACTGCCCTATATGCGTTTTGCCGCGAGGTCGATGATGTCGTTGACGAAAGCACGGACGACGCTGTTGCACGTACCAAGCTCAATTGGTGGCGCAAGGAAATCAATGCCATGCTCGCCGGCCAGCCAACCCACCCTGTAACCAAGGCATTACAACCGCACATACGCAGCTACGAGCTTGATGGCGCCCATTTCCTTGCCATTATTGATGGCATGGAAATGGATCTGAATCAAAATCGCTACCTCGACTTTATTGCCTTGCAAAAATATTGCTGGCACGTTGCCGGCGTAGTCGGCATCCTTTCCGCCAGCATCTTTGGTATCAGCAATCCGCGCACCAAAGAATTTGCAGAAAAACTCGGGCTGGCGCTACAAATGACCAACATCATTCGTGACGTAGGAGAGGATGCGCGCAAGGGGCGCATCTATCTGCCGGTGAATGAGTTACAACAGTTCAATGTGCCGGCCAACGACATTCTCAACAATCGCCATAGCAAAGAATTTGAAGCGTTGATGCAATTTCAGTTTGACCGCGCACAAACCCTGTATAACGATGCCTTGCAGTCATTGCCGGCAGAAGACCGTAAAGCGCAACGCACCGGGCTTATCATGGCGTCTATTTACCGCGCACTGTTGGTTGAGGTGCAGCGCGATGGCTTCCATGTGTTGAGTCAACGCATTTCACTGACGCCGATCCGTAAACTTTGGCTGGCATGGAAGACCTATATTCGTGGCTAAGTCCACCACTAAGCCGGCAAAGAAAATTGCGGTCATCGGTGCCGGCTGGGCCGGCTGTTCCGCCGCAGCCTTACTGGCGGAACACGGCCATCAAGTTTGCCTGATCGAAGCGGCCCGCACTTTGGGCGGGCGCGCGCGCAGGGTCGACCTGCACGAGCATGCGCTTGATAACGGCCAGCACATTTTGCTCGGCGCGTACAGCTCCAGTCTCGCGCTGATGCGTCAATTGGGTCTGGACACCGATGTGGCGCTGCTGACCCTGCCCTTACAGATGTGCTACCCGCAAGCCAGCGGAGGCATGCATTTTGTGGCGCCAAAGCTCCCGGCACCGCTACACTTGCTGGTAGCCTTACTCAGGGCCCAAGGTTTAAGTCGTGAAGATAAATTATCGCTAGCCAGGTTTTCTACTACCGCGCGCTGGATGGGCTGGCAATTGCATCAAGATTGCAGTGTCAGTGAGCTGTTACAACGCTTTGATCAAACCGAAAGACTCTGCCGGCTGATGTGGATACCGCTGTGCATTGCGGCCTTGAATACCCCACCCGAGCGCGCCTCGGCACAGGTTTTTTTGAATGTATTACGTGACAGCCTGGGAGCCAAACGTGCCGCCTCAGACATGCTGATTCCACGGCTGGATTTATCGGCATTATTGCCGGAAGCGGCAGCCCGTTACATTGAACAACGTGGCGGCAAAGTCGTAGACGGAATCGCAGTCAAAAAATTGACATTACAGCAAAATATGCAATGGCAACTGGAATGCAGCGGTCAAGATTCAGCCCTGGCAGGCAACTGGGACGCCGTCATCATCGCCACTGGTCCGGAACACGCCATGCGCCTGCTCGATAGCGCCAATGTGAGTGCGGATGTCAGCTTGCCGCAGCCGCACATGACGAGCAGCTTCAGTTACGAACCGATTACCACCTGCTATCTGCAATACGGCCAGGATATTTGTCTACCGCGCGCTTTTTTTGCCTTGGCCGACCAACCGTCGCGGCAACATTGGGGTCAATTCGTCTTTGATCGCGGTCAATTGCAGCAGGCCCAAAAAGGCTTGCTGGCGGTCGTCGTCAGCGCCTCCAGCGTAGCGGTCGAACTCGGTCATGATGAACTGGCTAAGGCAATCGCCCTGCAACTGGCAGAAAATTTTCGGATGCCGGCACTGACGAACCCGCTCTGGCATCAAATCATTTCAGAAAAGCGCGCCACTTTTTCTTGCACACCCGGGCTCCAACGTCCGCCGAACCACACCAGCATCGCCAATCTGCTCATTGCCGGCGACTACACCGCTGGCGACTACCCTGCCACGCTGGAAGCTGCGGTGCGTAGCGGAACTAAGGCGGCGCATGAATTACTCAGTCATTTAAACAAATAAAAAGGGAACTTCTAAAAACCCACCTGTCTAAGCAATCAGAGCGATTTTTCTGCAAACAAGCGGGTAGGAAATAGAAATGACATTCAAAATGGGTGATTTATTTGCGCAAGAACATCGGCAAAAGAAGCTTGACGTGTT
>NZ_JAUSFI010000136.1 GCF_030651495.1 Undibacterium sp. | reverse complement strand
ACGCTTGCAGGCCGCCTTCGATAAAGCGGATATCAACGATATCCGCGAATTCACCACAGCCGAAATGTATGCAGAAATTAAGATGCAAATTCAGGAGCGTGGGACGTCGGCTAATGTGACTGATGTGGTTTCTGTCGATGCCCAGTTGCTTGGCTTGGAAACACTCGATAGTGATTATCTGGCCAGCGTCAAATTCACTGGCGTGATCAAAGAGGATCCGACATTGCCTGCCGAAGGGTTTTCCGAAGTGTGGAACTTGTCCAAGCCTGTTAATGGCCAAGGCGGCTGGGCTTTGGCGGGTATCCAGCAAGTGTAATGCTCTAAAAACGCAGGGAAACAAAAGCCGGGGTCAATTCAAATGCCCCGGCTTTTTTGCGTAAGAGGGCGTGCGGTAGGTAATTTAATAAGAGTAATTTAATAAAATTTAATAAAATTTAATAAAACTCCCACATAAAAACCCCGGAAGATTCTGGGAAAGGCCGTAACCCGCAATCCGTAGCGCGCAATGGCTTTCATCTATTGCGGCGCATGTCGTCTGTAAACAATTCCATGCGGTGCAATACGCCTGCGGCTATTGGCACCCTACTTATTGCGGGTTACGGCATTGCAGAATAGAAAATTTTGCTATGCTAGCGGCTTGCCATTGGTCGGCAGCGTTGCCTTGGACCGTTGGCACTTATTTTTCGGAGTTGTATGATGGCATCATTGCAAGATCAATTTTTAAAAGCGGGACTAGTCGATAAAAACAAAGCGAAACTGGCCCACCAGGAAAAGAGCAAGCAGAAGAAGGTCGAGCGCCGGACTGGCAACGAGAGCGTGGATGAGTCGCGTCTGGCCGCGCTTGAGGTGCAGCGTAAAAATGCCGAACGCGCTCGCGAACTTAATGCGCAACGCGATGCGGCCGCTAGCCAAAAAGCGATTTTTGCGCAAATTGTGCAGTTGGTGCAAAAGAATCGCCAAAGCAAGGGCGTAGGCGACATCGCTTATTACTATACTCACGGTACCAAGATCGATAAGATCTATGTGTCGGCAGAGGTACAGACACATTTGATTGCTGGCCGGCTGGTGATCGTGTGTCTGGATGGTAAAACAGAATTGCTGCCCCGGATTATCGCGGATAAAATTGCCGAGCGCGATGCTTCACTTGTGGTGCGGGTGAAGAAGACGACGACCGAAATCGATGCGGATGATCCGTATGCCGCCTTCCAGATCCCGGATGACTTTACCTGGTAGCTCCCGACTGAGCTTTCCCTGAGATTTAGAAATTCATAAGACACCCATATAATGAGATAGCTTAAATTTATGCCTAAATTTCACATGTTGACATGACGTTTATCTCGGGCTTAAAAGTATTGCGATGCTGACCCTTTTGATTGCAAGTTCCACTGGCCACAGGGACGCAGCCCGGACGAACATCCTGGCCTTAGTCATTTGGGTCTGTGATCTGGGTCTGTAATCTAGATTCAAGAAAAAAAGGCGCATGAATATTGCGCGTTGCTACTTACAGATCAAAAAATATCGAAATTGATCACCCGATATTTTTCGACTATTAGTTGATCACCAGCGTACCAGCGGGAAAGACACCACATGCACAACGCCGGTAATCGACAGTATCATCAGTATTAGCAGAATGATGAATAGTATCTGCACGATCTGCCCTATGGGTGCAGGCAAGGGCAACATGCTCACCAGGCGCCAGATCAATCCAAAGACCACCAGATATACGATTAAAGTAATAATTATGTTCATGATTTTCCTTCATTATGAGTAAAAAAACAAAGTGGAGTAATCGTGTTGATTGTCTTATTTTCCGCAGGAAAATTTGACTACATCACTACTTCATCGAGCGTAGTGACATTCACCGGGAATCCAAATTTGACCGGCACCGAGCTGGCGATACTCAATGCCGAACAGGCACAAAAAATAAGGATGACAGCGGCCGCAATCAGTGCATGCGAGGTAGAAAGAGTGGCGTTGGCGGATGACATCATGGTTTCCTTAGGCAGCGGGACTTCTTCAAACAAGCCGCTCATTCATATGCGGCAAAGCGGACCCGATATTCCACTCAATGTGATGATTCTCGCCTTTCACATTCGCTCTGTCTGTGGCATAGCGCACATAAACGCAATAAAAAAATATTAGGAAATGATCGTTGGATATTCACCTATCGCAATAGACAGCGCGTAGGTTGGGCTAAAGCTTTATCAGCCCAACGCATTTCATGGCGCTTTGATAGATGTTGGGCTGATGAGGCATAGCCCAACCTACGCGCTGACCCCGTGCGTTTGCCGCATGTTGTCGGTCAACAATTCCATACGGTGCCAATATGCCTGCGGCTCGGCACCCTACGGTCGCAGTTTTCGGCGTTGCCAACTGTTTTTTCTGGACATATGAGCCGTAAAATTCTAAAATACGGCTCACATAATGATCCGTAAATACCATGAAATCAGCTCAAGCCCCGCTTTATCTCTGGCAGCACGCCACATGGCCGCGTTGTCACTACGATATGCAGCTACTCGCCGCACCTCTGGCAGAGGCGCGCCAGCAGCTTGGTGTGCTGGCTGGGGCAGCGCAAGCGATAGGGCTGGCGCGTAGCGATTTGCAAGCGCTGCGGCAAGATATTCTGGTACAAGAAGCCATCGCGACCGCGGCGATTGAGGGCCAGCAATTAGATGCGGCGCAAGTACGTTCATCAGTCATGCGCAAATTGGGTTTCAATGATGCGGGCAACAGCGCAAGAGACGTCGATGGCCTGATCGAAGTCATGTTCGACGCGACCAACAACCTCAGTGTGGCGCTGGATGCGGATCGCCTGTGCCGCTGGCAATCTGCCCTGTTTCCTGGCGGCACCTCGGGCATACAGCGCATCCAAGTCGGGCAATTTCGCAGCTTTGCCGAACCCATGCAAATCATTAGCGGCAGAGCTGGCAAAGAAGTCGTGCACTTTTGTGCCCCCGATTCTGCCCGGGTGGCAACTGAAATGGCAGTCTTTTTAGCCTGGTTTAATGCGCCTGCCGGACAAACCCATGATGTCGACGGCCTCATTCGCGCCGCGATTGCCCATCTCTGGTTTGAGACCATCCATCCGTTTGAAGATGGTAATGGGCGTATCGGTCGCGCCATTGTCGATATGGCGCTGGCACAAGATCAGCAAGCCCATCAGCTCGGCGTGGCCGGCCTCATCAGTCTCTCGCGTAGTCTGCAGCAACAGCGCAAAGCGTATTACGACGCGCTGCATCAGGCGCAAACGGGCGATCTGAATATCACGTCCTGGGTCAGCTGGTTTCTCAAGCTGTTTGCAACAGCCTGCCAAAGTTCGCAACAAGGCATCCGCCAGGCGATACAAAAAGCGCAGTTCTGGAGCGATCACAGCCACAGCAACTTCAACGAGCGCCAGCGCAAGACCCTGCAAAAACTGCTCGATGCCGGTGATGGCGGCTTCCTCGGTGGCCTGAGCGCAGAAAAACACAGCAAGATTACCGGCGCATCCAAAGCCACCGCCACCCGCGATCTGGCCGACTTGCTGCAAAAAGGCGCACTGATTTCACGCGGCATCGGCAAAGCGACCAAATACCTGATCAATGTCGACGGTTGGAATCAAAGTGAATAGGCCAAGACGGTCGCCGGCACTTTAAGACGGGTCTTCCTAACAAAGCGGCATCACTTAGATTTAAAGCGATGCTGACCCCTTTGGTTGACCCCTTTCGTTTTTGCAGCCAGCCGGTAGGGTGCGCCGTGCGCACAAAACGATCAAGAGCAACAGCGAGAATTAATTGCCGAGGTTTGGTGTGATCGGTGCGCATGGCGCACCCTACGAGGTACGCACGCTACGCTTGCTAAAGATATTTCTAGGCACGTCAATAAAAGCACAATTAAATTATTACTCATTTCATAAGCAACCAAAGGGGTCAGCATCGCCTTAAATTTAAGTGATGCTGACCCCTTTGGTTGGACCCCTTTGGTTGAGACTTAGCCCAACCTACCGCGCTAATAATCGTTTTCCACCTGTTTATCTGCTCTTTTTGTATGGAGATCGTTTAGAAACATAACGTTAGCAAAAATTACCCCAATCACCGCTTCAGCTTGAATCAAAAATAAACTTGTTGAGATCCCAAAAGCAATCTGTTTAATTAAATCAGCATTCACGATTACCCAATCAATATTGGACAATATGACTTTTGACAGCGTCATGGTCATTATTGCCAATACAACTGCTGCTGATTTAAGAACACTACCAACAATGGCAGATAAGCGTTTTGACTCATTCAAACTTTCAGAGAAATCAGCTACAGCAATACGATTGGGATCGACAATTCTGCTCAATGCATTTGGATAAAGAAATGCGATCCAAATGCCCATCAACGTAAAAACGGCACCAGAAACGTTTAGCAATACATCAGTGAAAGACTTCAAGTCCGCAAATGCATAATGGATTTTAAAATATATACACAGGCTCGTTACAGCAACGAACGCAAATAAATGTGCAATGAGATTCTTTGCCATATGTTTACCTAGCTAGCTGCAGATTGTTGATTTTTACTCAGGATATCGCCATTTTTTTGAGTGGAGAAATCCATTTCTCGTCGTATTGGATCGAGATAATTGGAGCGTTTATAGTTTAATCGAGTCATTAAATCTGCGGCAGCTATGACGCCTTTGCCGTAGTTATATTCAACGCTGTTCTTCATTCGGTATCGATCAACCCAAATTGTTCCATGAGATTCTGTTTCAAATCCAACGTTGTCCCAATCACTACCTTTACGATTATCTCTTGCAAATTTTTCGATAATTTCCTTCACTTCTACAGCCGTTGGCCGAGCCTCAGCCTTAATCTCAATTTGTCGCTTTACACTTTTTGACTTTGGTTTTAGATAGGGAATTTTGTCAAACATTTTCACCCATTCTTCCCTTTCATCCTTAGGCTGCAATTCGATCGTTTCGCGCTTGATTATGTGAGTAATTTTCGCAGCAAGTTCAGCTAGTTTCCCGTCAGCAGTATCCAAACTTTTTAGATTCATATTAAATCCATAGCGAAATCGAACGGTGCTTTCCTGGGTGCCATCAGTAAAATGTAAACGAGTATGGCCTTTATCAGTATGCTCTTTGATCTTATTAGAATGTTTTACGTGATTTGTTATACATGCAGATACCCAATCTTGAAATAATTGAGAATCGCAAATTGAATGCTCGAACTTTATTGAAATCACTGTATTTAATGACGGGACAACCCAGTAGTAACATGGTCTTCCCCAAATTACTTTTTGCCCTTTATATGCATTTGTGTACTCGATAACATTTCCTTCACCTGCAGATTTGTCTTCAGGAGCGCCAAGTAGTGTCCCATTACTATCACTCGTGGATTTCCAAAGAATGAATAGAAAGTCGCCAGTGTCCTCGGATTTATAAATATCATGACAATAACATTTCACGCCATCCGCACGTTTTTCTGTTTCCCAAGGTAGGGTTGCAGCCATTGGTTTGCCTGCAACCCAATCTGCAATCAATTGAAAAGTTTCAGCCATATCGAGTCCGTGCGATTTGTTTGAACCATTCTTAAAAAGGCCGCATTGACCAACGTCAAAAAAATTCATGTGTCCACTCGTGATCATTTTTTCCTTTTTTTTATAACTGATGAAAGGTGGAGTTATTTCTGACACTCCAATCTTTCGATTATTAACTTGATTTTATGTACAGAATCATACATGGCGCGTAAAAAATTTAATCTGTTGTTTCAATAATAAATCTCACCCAATCCCCACCAAACTCCGTCCGCCCGACGTCCTCGACACCAAAATCTTGGTAGAAATTCTTTCCGTCATTTCCTGCACATGCGAGATCACGCCGACCTTGCGGCCCATGGCTTGCAGGCCGTCTAGCGCGTCCATGGCTACGCGCAGGGTGTCGGCGTCCAGGCTGCCGAAGCCTTCATCTATGAATAGCGATTCGACTCTTACGCGGTTCGATGACAGCGATGCCAGGCCTAGTGCCAGCGCTAGCGAGACCAGGAAGGATTCGCCGCCGGAGAGCGAATGGACCGAGCGGGCTTCGTCGCCCATGTCTTGGTCTATCACCATCAGGGCTAGCGTGTCGTTGATGCGTTGCAGGCGGTAGCGGCGTGACAGTTCGTGCAGGTGGCGGTTGGCGTAGCCTAGCAACAGGTCTAGCGTGGTTTGCTGGGCGTAGTTGCGGAATTTTTTGCCGTCGGCAGAGCCTATCAGTTCGTTCAGGGTGCCCCATAGCTGGTAGCGCGCTTCTTGCGCTTCCATGCTGAGGATGAGCTCGGCGGATTGGCTGCGGCGCGCCTGGTCTTGCGCGATGCTGGCCTGTAATTGGGTGGCGCTGGCGTTGGCACTCTGGCGGGTGGCGGCTAGCGTGACTAGCGCTTGCTGCAAGGCGTCTAGTGGATCGCTGACGCTGGCGTCGGTCGCTGCGCTTGCCTCTTCTGAATCTGCTGACTCTGCTGTTTGCGCTGGCGGGCGCTGGGTCTGATGCGCTTGCCTTTGCTGGCTGCGCTCTTGCAAGACGGTGGCTGCCTGGTGGCTGGCGTTGGCGATGGCTTGCAGGGCGGCGCGCTGCTGGCTTATCCAGTCGGCAGAATGGCTTAGCAAGTCGCGCAGGGTGGCTGAATTTGACTCTGACGCTGCATTTATCTGTGCGCTAGGCTGGGCGTTGGCGGCAAAATGCTGGCTGATCCAGTCGTCCAGGCGCTGCGCAGCCTTGTCGGCATCGAGCTGATCGCTGGCGAGGCGGGCCTTGGCTTGCGCTAGCGCCTCAAAGCTGCGGCTGTGCGCTTGCGCGGCGTCGCTGGCGGCTTGCGTGTGCTGCGCCAGTTGCTGTCTGGCGCTGGCGATGGCGCGGCTGAACTGGGCCTCGATCTGGCTGAGCTCTAGCGTGTTGCCCGGTTCTGCCAAGCCGGTCTGGGTGGGGGTATTGAAGGCCAGATGCAGCTCTTGCAGTAGCGCCAGCCTTTGCGCTTGCTTGCCCTTGATGGTTTGCTCGCTGGCGACAAACTCTTTGCCGGCGCGCTGCTGTTCTAGCGCGGCCTTGCCGTGCGCTTCGCTCAGGTTATTTAATTCCAGGCTGAGGGTGGCGAGGCGCTGGCCGCTTTGCTCGCGCTCTTTGCTTTGGTTTAGCCACTGTCTTGCATGCTGCTCGCACTGGCGGTGAAACGCTTCCGGGTCGGCTTGCCATTGCTCTTGCCAGTTTGATGTTTCTTCGGTTTGCCATTGCTCAGTGTTGGGCATCGCGGCATAGCGATCACCCTCACTCCAGCCCTCTGCCGCTGGCGGGAGAGGGAGTTGAAAAGCGGGGGCCAATTGCTTGAGGTTGGCGTGCAGGCGTTGCTGGCTTTGTTGCGCTTGCTGGCTGGCGTTGAGCTGGGCGGCCTTGGTTTGTTGCAGGGCAGTGCTGGCGGCATCAAGGTCGGCTTTTTTATGCGCCTGATCTTGCGTGGCGCGCTCGTAGACGGCTAGGGCGGCATCCTTGTTTTGCAGGGCGCTGTGGCTGGCGGCTTCTAGCGCGGCGATCTGGGCCAGCTGCGCTTGCACGGCGGCGCGCTGGCTGCTGAACCAGGCGTCTTGCTGTCCGGCATTCAGTTCGCTTAACTCGGTATGCAGCGGGTGCGCTTGCCATGCCAGCTGTTGCGCTTGTAATTGGCGCTGGATTAGCTCCAGCTCGGTCTGCATGTCGGCCCACTGGCGACGCTGGCTGGCCGCTTCTGTGCTGTTGATGCTGTGCGTTTGCTGCGCTTGCTGGCTGTGCTGGCGGCATGCGGCGACTTGCTGTTGCAGGCTGGCGAGTACGGCGCGCAATTGCGGATTGTCGTCGCTGCGGTAAGGGTGTGCGTGTGCGCCGCAGACCGGGCAGGGCGCGTCTGGCTCCAGCGTGGCGCGCAGGCTTTCTACCGTGTCGGCGCAGGCGGCTTCGGCTTGCTTAAGTGCGTGTTCGGCTTGCGCCAGCGCTGCGTTCAGCGCCGGTAGCTGTGCGCTGGCGGCCAGCGCGGCGGCATCAAACTGGCCGATGGCTTGCTGGCTGGCGGCGGCCAGGGTGCTGAGCGTGTGCTGGCGTGCGCCTTGCTCGCCCAGCGTGCGGGTGATTTGCTCGGCGCTGGCGAGTTGCTCGCGCCGTTGCTCTAGCGCTTGTTTGCTGGCGGGCAGCTGGCTGAGCTGGCTGCAGGCGTCGGCATAGTGTTGGCTGGCTTGCTGGCGCTGCTGCTCTGTCGCATGCAGGGCGCTGGCACTGCTGGCGAGGGCTAGCTGGCGCTGCTGTAGCTGCTCGGTCTGGCTCCCTTCATTTTTGCTGTTTTTGGCCAGTATGTCAGTAAGACCCGCATGTTCATTGCGCGTATGGGTCGCTTGCCTGAGGAGTATGTTCCACGCTGGCCAGTTTTCGGCAAGCTTTTGCAGGGCGCTGTGCTGTGCCAGCCATTGTTCGGTATTGAGCTGTTTTTGCTGGCTCAGTTGCAGTTCGGCCTGCTTGTCGTGGCGCTTTTCTTGTGCCTGGCTGGCGGCCAGATCGGCGGCGCGCTGCGCTTGCTGCGCGGTCTGGTGCGCGGGTAGCAGGGTGGCGATGCTGGCATCCAGCGCCTTGGCGAGATCGAGCGTGGGGGCGGCCTTGATCTGCGCTTGCTCGGCCTGGTGCAGGCGGGCTTGGGCGCTGGCGACCGCGCTCTGGCTGTGCGCTTGCGCTTGGGCGGCACTGGCTAGCTTGGCGCTGGCCTCGCTAATGGCACTGTGCTGCTGGCGAATGCTGTGCGCCAGCCGCTCGGTTTCTGCCAGCAGCGGGCGCGCTGGCTGTACCGCTTCTACCTGTTGCAGGGCGCTGCTGCGGCTGGCGGCTTGCTCTTGCTCGGCTTGCCTGTGCTGGCATTGTTGCTCGGCCAGTTGCACGCTTTGCGCCAGCTTGTCGTCATCCTGATACCAGCGCAATTGGCTTTCCAGCTCGGCTTTGCGCTGATCCAGCGCGGCCACGCTGGCATTGGCGGCGGCGCTATCTGACGCTAGCTGGGCGCGCTCGCTCTCGCTGAGCGGTTTTTGGTCGGCCAGCCTGTCGTTGATGCGTTGCAGCTCTTGCTGCTCTAGCTTGGCGCGGGCAAAGGCGCGTTGCGATAGCTGGCTGTAGATGGCGCTGCCAGTCAGGGTTTCCAGCAGCTCGCCGCGCTCGCTGTCGTCGGCTTTCAAGAAGCTGGAAAATTCGTTTTGCGCCAATAGCACGGCGCGGGTAAATTGCTCAAACGAGAGGCCGATGCGCTTGATGATCTCGGCCTTGACTTCGCGGTTGGTGCCGCCTATCGGCTGCAAGTCGGGCAATGATTTTAAACTCATGGCGGTCGGCTGCAGGCTGCCGCCGATCTTGCCACGTGAGCGCCGCACGCTCCAACGTGCGCGGTAACTGGCGCCGTCGTTGCCGACAAAATCGACTTCGGCATGGCCTTCGGCGCTGCCGCGGCGTAGCAGGTTGGCGGCGTCCTGATGGGTGATGAAGTCGCTGCCGTCGGGCAGGGTCTTGTTGCCTCCGGCTTTCAGCAGGCGCGGCGTGCTTTCGTATAAGGCCATGCAGAGGGCATCGAGCAGGGTGCTCTTGCCCGCACCGGTGGGGCCGCTGATGGCAAACAGGCCGGCCGATTTCAGCGGTTCCTGCTCAAAATCGACCGCAAAATCACCGGCCAGCGAAGCCAGGTTTTTACCGCGGATGGCGAGTATCTTCATGCTTGCACCTCAATCACTATCTGGCCATCCATTATTTTCCTTATGGCCCATTTTTTACCTTTTTCACCTTCTGCCGTAGGCGGGAGAAGGCCGGGATGAGGGTGTCTGCAAAGCCGTATCATGTCGCACTGCCTTCCTGGCTGAGCAGCAGTTCGGCAAAGGCGGCGCAGAGTTCGGGCGCGGCATCTTGCTCATATTTGCTGCGGTACAGTCGCCTGAAGATGTCGTCCGGTTGCAGCCGCTCTAGTTCATCGAGCGTGGCGGGGGCATGGTCCGCGGCAGTCTTGGGGGCAAAGCTGGTTTCTATCTTGGCCAGGCGCACGGGCTTGCCTTCCAGCGCGGTTTCGATGCGGGCGCGCAAACCTGGCTCGGGCGCTTCTAGCCTGATGCGCACTTCGAGGTAGGCGTGATGCTGGCTGTCTGCGTGCGCGGGCAAACTCAGGTCGGCGAGGGCGGCCAGCACCTGGTCTAGCGCTGCCGGCCGCGCCGGGACGCGCAGCAATTCCACCGCGCGCGGCACCGGCAGCGGCGTGATCTGGCTGACGCTTTCGCCTTCAAGATCAACGCGCAGCACTTGATGCTTATAAGCGACTTCGGCAAACGACAGCGGTAGCGGGCTGCCGCAGTAACGCAGGTGGGCTTGCTTGCCTACGCTTTGCGCCAGGTGCAGGTGGCCCAGCGCGGCATAGGCGATGCTGGCGTCAAATATATGCGCTGACAAGGCCTCGGTGCCGCCGATGACGATGCGCCGTTCGGAGTCTTCCGAAATTTCGCCGCCGACCATATGGCAATGGCCGAGCGCAATGATGGCCTGGCCGGGCTGGCGCAAGCTGTGCGCATACTCGAAGGCCTGACGGTATAGCAGGGCGATGCCTTCCATGTATGGATCAACTACGGGATAGTTGGCATTCTCCACCCGAGGCACATCGCCGGGGCGCAAGAACGGTATCGCCAGGCACCAGGCGGCAATTGCGCCGAGCTTGTTTTTCAGCGGCACCACCAGCCGCGCCAGATCGATTGCTCCATCAGACAGGCGGGGCACAAAACCGATCACCGTGGCGTCCAGTGTTTCCAGCAGCGGCCCCGGCGCTTCCAGCCGCCCGGGGGAATCGTGATTGCCGGCGATGATAATGATATTCAGATGCGGCACGCGGCTCTTGGCTTGCTGCAAAAAACGGTATAGCTGTTTTTGCGATGCGGCCGACGGGTTGGCATTGTCAAAGATGTCGCCGCAGATAAGCAAGCCGTCGGCCTGTTCGGCCGCGATGGTCTCGATTAGCCAGTCGAGGAAGTGCTGATGCTCAAAACCGCGTTCAAAGTTGTGGAGGGTCTGGCCGAGGTGCCAGTCCGAGGTATGAATGAAGCGCAAGCTGATGTCCTTGGTCTCGATGGAGAATAAGTAGACTGATGCAAAACCGCCCCGGCGTCGTTTGAAGAATTGTCTTCGGCGCTACGCCTGGCTGGAATAATGCTGGGTCAGTCGTCAATAAAATAGTTGCCACCAATATAGCCGATGCCTGCGAAAAGGGTAACCGTCAGGATAGATTTATTCGATGTGCATCAAGGCAGATGGGCGGATAGGCGCAGCGCATGCCGCAGTCAATTAAGGTTTTTTGCCTGCTGGGGCTTCTTATTTTGTGTCCCCCATGCTATAATTTTGTTTTTCGCGGCTGTAGCTCAGCTGGATAGAGTACTTGGCTACGAACCAAGGGGTCGTGGGTTCGATTCCTGCCAGCCGCACCAGAATTTAAGGGACTAGATGCAAATCTAGTCCCTTTTTTCTTTGCCTTCAAAAAATGACTTGGGTGACTTTTGGGTGACTCATACTAGTTTCTCTCCTCTTTCCATACTCTCCAAACTAATATTCCAGCGCTGGTATTGTCCTTGATTTTCTCTAGCGCTTCAAAAAGTTCCATCAATTGCACCAAATACCTTTATCTCTTTGTGTTTGCATGAATCATCGCCACCAGAAGTCAAATGTGATGTGAACGCAGGGCGGACACAAAATCGCCTGCGGATGATGGCGGCTTTGCCCTGACCTGAGCATAAGAAGGGCAAGTGATGCGCATTTGTTCATGCAATTGTTCCAGTTGTTTCCACGTTTCGTTTAGGATACGCTTGCCCGTTTCTTGATCGAAAGGATCAAATCCCAGGAGACCGATTTTGTCCGGCACAGGTTGCGCGCCGGTCGGCGGGCCGTCGAGCGCCTCATCGATTCGAAAGCCGTATCTTTTATAATGACTGGGAAGGTGTGGTAACAGGCGAATGAAGCGAGCGCCGCGCAGCTCACGAAGCAGCATCTGCTCCTGCTCTAGCAGATCGGACGGCAGGTTTTCATGGCAAAAAGGCGGCGTGATCGTGAGCCAGTACCCCAGGTTTGCGAGGCGATAGGCTTCTATGCTGTCCATTGTTTTTTCAAGTGCGTCAATCGAGTCGACATTCAAACCATAAAAGGGAATGTCCAGAACACGCTCGAAAGGATCGTAGATTCCATTGCGGTCGGCCCATTGGACAATGTCGGCAGCCATACTTGCCTGAGAGCTCCATTCTTCGAGCGGATCCTTTGCGTCTATGTCGCTCAGCATGTGCGTGAGCGCAGCGATGCGCAAGTACGCATCCGGAGCCCTCGATTTTACAAGACCAGAGAGAATGGCCATGGCTCCGAATAATTCGCGCCGATCCGTCTCCTCGACCCGGCCGCGCAAGGCACCGATAACCACTCTTGCATACGCTTGACAGAGACTCATCGGAGCCATGTCGTCCAGTTGATGCAGAGGGTGACAATGGAAGCAATTGTTGATACTGGCGAATAGGACACGATGTTGGCGCAGGTCGAAGGGGCCACGATCCTTCATTTCCAGCCAGATGTACTGGATCAGCGGATTTCGTGATAGCGTTCGCATGTTCTGGTCGACCAGGGATCGAACCATGGTATAGGGCGGCAAATAGTCGGCTGGTCCACGCGGACTCAGCAGTTCCGCATGAATAACATCGCCCGCAGTCCAGAACAGGGCGGCCAGTTCCGCGCGGAAGCTTGTCTCTTGCGCTGTAGCGTTGGCATGAAGCGTCCAAGCCAGCTCATCAACGCAGTCATTGTGGATCTGCTCTGCGGAAGCCAGCACTGATTCATAGTTGGCAATGACCCTTTGCAACTCAAGATCGAAAGGCGCTCCTTTTGCCGATTCGACAAAACCCGATGCGGTTTCGCACACAAAACGCGCCGAATAGATAGCTTCGGCGGCCACCAGATTGCGCGCCACGATCAGTGGAAACAAGTGCCAGCCGGGATGATGCCCCTCCCATGGCTGGAAGAACAGGTTTTTACCGAGTCCACCAACCCATGCCGCCATGGCTTGCAGTGCCACCAGGACCGCTGCAACCGGTTCCACATCAACCAAGCCTTCCGAGGCTACAGCAACATTGCTCCACAACTCGAGGCCGTCGGCCTTTTTGTGCCCGTCTGCCAGTTCTTGCAATAAGCCGATAAGCTCAGGCCAGTCCGATGGTGTTAGTTTCAACTGGGACTGTAAGGACTGGTAGGCCGGATCCGACCAGAACGTCATCATCGCCGTGCTAACCGTATCAGGAATTCCCTCCGCACGTAACGTGAGAAAACGGTGGTCTTCGCTAAAAAGGATTTGCAGCAGTTGAGTGTACATTTTTGTCCCGCTCTATTGCTTAGCTGAATCAGCTCACAAGCTCGGCTCGTCCAACGACAGCACAACAGCGCTACTACACACCGAGGAATTTGAACACGCTGCCCAGGGCGCCGGTGGAAAGTTTGTCTAAATCAACCTCAACACCGCTTTCCTTGTTGACCTTGATCTTCTTCAATTTAAGCACCAGTATCATTAGTGCTGCAGCGAGAATTACACCGGCTCCGACCACTAGCATGCCGTTACGCTCGCGCCATACGCCTTCGATTTCGTGCGCCAACGCCGGTACAGCCGCGATCTCTTGCAAAAGTATAATCGCTATGGGCCGCGACAATTTGGCCTGCTTCACGATGCTGTCGGCCACACTGGCATCCATGCCACGCTCACTGAGCGATTTCTCAAGTGCCTTTGTCATCGCGCTGGCCGGCATCTCCGCTGCCGTTGCAGAAGCGGATTCATCACTGCGTTTGAGCACGAAGATCGTGCTTTCCACCAACGTGGCAAGCTCCGGATCCGTCAATTCGTCCAGCTTGTTCCAATCCAGCTTCCTTGTACGCATATTCTTTTTTTCGTCACTCATAGCCAGTCACCTCGTAATGTCATGACGCCCAATCGTTCCGGGGCGTCTCGGAAAATTCCTTCATGCATGCGCTTCATCGCGTACCGCATCGCCAGCGATTTCGGCATGTCGAGTCTTGTCCATGCATTAAGAAACTCGTTTGTCCACATGTGCACTGCCGCAATTGGCGCGTCCCACAAGGGAGCCGCAACTGAGGCCGCGCCTATTTTCAGCCAGGTCTCAGCGAGACTCGCCGGTTCGTCTCCCTGTAGCACGCGGCCCCACCCGGCCGAACATGCGAGGAGCATCACGAGTTCACAAGCGATCTTCGCATCCACTTCAAGCTCCGCGGCAGTGAGCACCTCTACATCCTTGATGGATTTGATTTGACGTGGTGCGCGACGCAAGGGCAGGTCGCGAAAATCGAAATAACGCCCGCCGTGCATGGGAATGGCGCGCATACTCACGCCCAGGTCACGCTCCACTAACAAACCGGACATGCGGTGATTCACGTCGTCCACCCAGCCATGAGCCATGACGCAAAGAACAGAAAGCGGCGCTTCGTGACGTAGTGCTGCCTTGACGGTTGACCTGCTATACGGAAATTCGCGATCGAGAAAGATCGTGCGCTCGCCACTGAACCGCTCCGCTACGAGCCGGCAAATTTCTTGAAACTCCTCGTCCTGGCTGCCCAGTACATCGACTCCGCCACTCATCACTGAGCGCACCGGTATCTGCCCATCAGGCGGTTCCGACTCGCCCCAGTGCCACTGGTTTAAGTCGCGCCGCCGCGCTGGATTGCGGCTAACCGTTCGCATAAAGAGTGACCGGCTACTCGCGTAGGTGATCCCGATGAGAACACCCAGCGGGTAATCGGTGTCACTATCGTGCGCTGAAATATCGATTAGGTGAATAGGAAGGTCGTGAGTGGGGCCATGCGGTACGACCACAAGAACATCGGGTAAGTCCTCCATCCGCATCGGAGGTAGAAAACTACGGCCCCAAGATGCTTTAAACTCGCGCAGTCGCAACGTCTCGCCCGTGGAAATCAACATCGGATCACGTAGTTCGCTGCGGAGGGCGTCGATTTTGGGGATCAAGTCGGTGCTTGACCCTACCCAGAAGCGTTCGCGCACACCGTTTGAACCAGTCCAAATTCCAGTCACATCCCGGGCCGTGACGGCGAATTCCAGTGCTGCAACCTTGATGTCCGAAACACTTGGCATGGCAAAGCTCCGTGGTGATCAACTTGCAGGCTAGCGTATACGGATAGGAAATTCAAGGCACATAACCGAAGTATTTCACTTCAAACTTATTATCACAAGCACCATTCTCATTCCTGATAGCGCCAAAATAGCCCCCCAACACGTATACATAGACATATCCCAAACGTAGCACCAAGCTCCGATCAAAAACGCTACAAAATATCCTCCCACAAACCGCAGGCACAAAGCGATCCATGATGCGGCAAACCAACCGCTTCGTGCTTCACCAGTTCACACTTTGCTCATCGCTACGACCTTGGTAATGGGTAGCGCATTCGCACAAACTCCAGCCACGACAGCAAAACCTGCTTCTGCACCAGCCACTACCATTGCGGCTCCGGTAGCAAATGCTTCAAGTGCAGGGAGTGCGAAAGCCACACCAAAAGCCGCGGCTTCTGCAACGACTGAAGCACCAGGTGGTGGTGCCGGTAAAGTATGGATTAACACGAAATCAAATACATATCATTGCCATGGAACGAAATTTTATGGAAAAACTAAAGTGGGTGAATACATGACTGAGACTGACGCCAAAGCGAAAGGTGCGCATGCTGATCACGGTAAGGCATGTAAATAATTATTAATTTATCTCATTGCTAAAGCGGTGCACTTGATGTGTTACCGCTTTTTTTACGTTTTTTTAAGTGTTTTGTATGGTTTTTTAATCGATAGTTTTAGAGTATGTTGGCGTTGGCCAATACTTTATCGTCGTTATCATCGCCGTTTTTAATTTTATTTTCTATTCTTAGACTAGACGTATCGATTTCCTATTAATCCGTTTTCACGGGGGGATTCCCGTTACTGACACCAACACTACACCTAACGGATGAGTGATTTTTTGTTGCTTTAGGCATTTTCTCATGCAGGCTTATGTGGGCTAGCGCACAGTTTTTGCCATGAAGAGGGCGCATTGTCTTATCTGATCGTCATCGGATGCCGCATATGCGACATACACGGGGTTGACGATCTCCCTCTTTTTTGGAGAATTTCATGACACAACCAAGCAAAGATCAGCAACAAAAACCGGTGCAGTCGCGTCCATCTCAATCAGATGAAGTGAATAAGCAAAAGCAGAAAGCAGAAGCAAACGAGGTCGCTGGCAGGCATAAGAATGACGGTCAAAAAGACCATAAGGGTGCCCGCTAAGAACGGTGTGAGCCGAAATAGGCGAGGTCAACAGGTTGCTGGTTGACCTCGCCTTATCTTTCTTACGAAAGACGAAAGTACTCTCAGAGATTCTTATGCCTGAAACCTTGTCGCCCGGTCTGCTGCAAAAAATGCATGCCTATTGGCGTGCTGCTAATTATCTTTCTGTAGGGCAGATTTATCTCCAGGCAAATCCCTTGCTTGAACTTCCCTTGTCGCTCGAACATATCAAGCCACGCTTGTTAGGGCATTGGGGCACCACACCAGGGTTGAACTTTATTTATGTGCATCTCAACCGCCTGATCAAACAGCATGATCTGAACATGATTTATGTCATAGGGCCTGGCCATGGCGGACCGGGCATCGTGGCGCACAGTTACCTGGAAGGTTCTTATACTGAATATTATCCTGCGATAGAGCGTAGCCGGAATGGTTTAGAGCGCTTGTTTCGCCAATTTTCCTGGCCTTATGGAATCCCTAGTCACGTGGCGCCAGAAACACCTGGTTCTATTCATGAGGGGGGCGAACTAGGATATTCATTGGCGCATGCTTTTGGCGCGGCCTTTGATAATCCTGATTTAATCGTTAGCTGCATCATCGGTGATGGTGAGGCGGAAACTGGCGCGCTGGCTGCCAGTTGGCATTCAAACAAATTTTTAAATCCAGCACGCGATGGCGCGGTTTTGCCCATCTTGCATCTGAACGGTTTTAAGATCGCCAACCCGACCATCCTTGCGCGTATCAGCCGTCAAGAGTTGACTGAACTGATGCGTGGTTATGGCTATGATCCGTATTTTGTTGAGGGGGATGACCCTATGCTGGTGCATCAAGCACTTGCTGCAACGCTGGACCGTGTTCTTGAGCAAATCCGACAAATACAGAATGTGGCAAGGGCGAGCAAAAAAACGGGCCATCCGGAACGTCCGCGCTGGCCGATGATCGTGTTTCAAACCCCCAAAGGCTGGACCGGGCCGAAAAGTGTCGATGGCAAGCCGGTTGAGGGTACGTGGCGTGCACATCAAGTGCCTATTGCGGATTTCAAAAGCCCTGAACATCTCACCGAGCTTGACGCGTGGATGCAGAGTTACCAGCCGCAAGAATTATTTGACCGGCAGGGCAAATTACTTGAAGACATTGCGGCGCTGGCACCCACTGGTCATCGTCGTATGGGATGTAATCCACACGCCAATGGCGGGGCACTGTTGAAGTCTTTGTCGCTGCCGGATTTTTATGACTACGCCGTGCCTGTGATCCAACCTGGCAGTGTCAAGGCAGAGGCAACCAGGGTGGTGGGAGAATTTATCCGCGACGTCATGAAGCTGAATCTGGATAAACAAAATTTTAGACTTTTTGGTCCAGATGAAACGGCATCAAATCGCTTAGATGCTGTATTTGAAGTCTCAGGTAAAGCATGGATGGGCGATATTGAAGAGGTCGATGTCAATCTCAGCATGGATGGCCGAGTGATGGAAGTCCTGAGCGAGCATTTATGCGAAGGCTGGCTAGAAGGATATTTGCTTACCGGACGACATGGCCTGTTTTCTTGTTACGAAGCTTTTATTCCTATCATTGATTCTATGCTGAACCAGCACGCCAAATGGCTGAAGGTTTGCGCGAATATTCCTTGGCGTAAGCCGATTGCCTCGTTGAATTATCTGTTGACTTCGCATGTCTGGCGGCAGGATCACAATGGTTTTTCACATCAGGATCCGGGTTTTATTGACCATCTAGCCAACAAAAAGTCCGATATCGTACGCATTTATCTGCCGCCCGATGCCAATTGCCTGTTATCGGTTATGGATCACTGTTTGCGTAGCCGTAATTACATCAATTTGATCATCGCTGGCAAGCAGCCTGAATGGCAATGGTTAGACATGGATGCGGCTGTACATCATTGCACGGTCGGTGCCGGTATCTGGCAATGGGCTAGCAGCGATGCTGGCGATCCTGATGTCGTGATGGCCTGTGCCGGTGATGTGCCCACTTTGGAGACGTTGGCTGCCGTTACCTTATTGCGTCAATACGTGCCGGATATTCGTATCCGTGTCGTCAACGTGGTCGACCTGATGGTGTTGCAGCCCGAATCGGAGCATCCACATGGGTTCGATGATAATGATTTTGACGCACTTTTTACGACCGATAAACCTGTCATTTTTGCTTTTCATGGGTATCCGACCATGATCCATAAACTGACTTACCGAAGACATAACCATCATAATATTCATGTGCGTGGATACAGGGAGGAGGGCACGACGACTACGCCGTTCGACATGGTGGTACTGAATAATCTGGATCGCTATCAGCTGGCATTGGATGCGATCGAGCGCATTCCTCGGCTGAGTGCCCAAGTTGCGCAAGCGACAGCGCGGTATTGGGCCAGCATGGAACAACATAAATTATATATTAGCGAGCATGGTGAAGACATGCCGGAAATCCGCGATTGGCACTGGAATTTGTAATTAAATTTTTCACTCATAAAGGAATTTCATCAATGAAAGCTCTCGTCTATTTAGGCCCAGGAAAAAAAGCGCTGGAAGAACGTCCAAAACCAGAAATAATTGCACCTACGGACGCTATCGTTAAAATAACCAAGACCACCATTTGTGGTACAGATTTACATATTCTTAAAGGGGATGTGCCTAGTTGCCAGCCCGGTCGAATACTTGGGCATGAAGGTGTCGGCGTTGTCGAGACAGTTGGTATGGCGGTCACCGCTTTTAAGCCGGGTGATCGGGTATTGATCTCTTGCATCAGTGCCTGTGGTAAATGCACGTACTGTCGCAAGCTGATGTATTCACATTGCACTACTGGCGGTTGGATACTCGGCAATAGCATCGATGGCACACAGGCTGAGTTTGTCCGCACGCCTTATGCCGATACCAGTCTGTATCCTATCCCCGAAGGCGCGGATGAAGAAGCGTTGGTGATGCTCAGCGATATTTTGCCGACCGGCTTTGAGTGTGGGGTGCTCAATGGCAGGGTGCAGCCAGGGTGCAGCGTGGCGATTGTTGGCGCGGGGCCAATTGGGTTAGCCGCACTGCTCACGGCGCAGTTTTATTCACCAGCCGAAATCATCATGATTGATCTGGATGATAATCGCCTTGAAGTGGCAAAACGCTTCGGTGCCACCGCCGTCATCAACAGCGCCGACGGCAATACGGTGGAGGCCCTGATGCAACTGACTGGCGGACGTGGTGTTGATACGGCGATTGAGGCGGTTGGTATTCCGGTCACTTTTGAATTGTGCGAAAAAATCATTGCGCCAGGGGGAACCATCGCCAACATCGGTGTACATGGCACGACGGTAGATCTGCATCTGGAAAGTTTGTGGAACCGTAACATCACGATTACGACACGGCTGGTCGATACCGTCAGCACGCCAATGTTGCTCAAGACCCTGGAGTCGAACAAGATCGACCCCAAGCTCCTGATTACGCATCGTTTCAAGTTAGATCAAATTTTACAGGCCTACGAAACCTTCGCTCACGCCGCCGACACCCATGCGCTGAAGGTGATTATTGAAACATAGGAGTGCCTGGTGTTAAGCCAGACCAGTATCAATGCTTGCTGGCCATTCTGGCACTAGCCAGCAAGCTTAATGTCAGTGTGTCACATCAGCTGATAAATAATTCGGTGGCTATTTAGCGATGCCCCTCCGCTCACGCAATGCCCATGCGCCTTCTGGCGGCATGTGCTCTGCAACCCGCATGGGCATTGCGTGAGCGGAGGGGGCAATATTTATTTTATTCTTGACATCTTGAAGACTCGGGGATGAAGAGGGCGACATTTCTACATCCCCCATGCTATCCGCTTCCCTTGCACCGTCCTTATCGTTTTCGCTGAATTTTGTTGCTGATGAATCTTGAAGCTTGTTGAATTTGCAGGGCAGCCATGCCATCATCGCGCGTTTTGATCGCATCAGCTAATTCGCTATCCCCCAAACGAACTAGGTATAACTGGCTTGGCGGCGAATTGCACTGTTTGCCTTCAAGAACCACAATGCAGTTATGGAAACGCCTGCCCCCACCCCGAGAACTCCCGCGCTGATCGACCGCTTCGGTCGTCGTGTCAGCTATTTGCGTTTGTCGGTCACGGACCGTTGTGATCTGCGTTGCAGTTATTGTATGCCTAAAGGTTTTTCAGGTTTTGAAGAGCCGGATAACTGGTTGCGTTTTGACGAAATAACACGCGTAGTCGCCACCTTTGCGCGTATGGGCGTGTCGCGCCTGCGTATGACGGGTGGTGAGCCACTTTTGCGACGGCATTTACCGCAACTAGTGACGCAGTTATCTGGCTTGCCTGGCTTGCAGGATATTTCTTTGTCGACCAATGCCACGCAGTTGCATAAACATGCGCAGGCACTACGCGCGGCAGGCGTCAGTCGTATCAATGTCAGTCTCGATAGCCTGGATAAAGCTTGCATGGAGCAGATTACCGGACGCGATAGTTTTGCCAGCATCATGGCTGGCTTGCGTGCCGGCAAGGATGCCGGATTTGATCCTATCAAGCTCAACATGGTCGTCATGCGAGGTGTGAATGACCACGAGATCATGCGTATGGCACAATACTGTTTTGAAGAAGGTTTTATTCTTCGATTAATTGAGGCTATGCCTATGGGCGATACGGGACGAAATAGTCAATATATGGATGTCGGGCCGATACGTGAACAATTGGTACACACATTTAATTTGCTTCCTGCCGCAGCAGAATTGGGCGGTGGCCCGGCTCGCTACTGGAGTACGCAAGACGGCAAAGGAACCATCGGCTTTATTTCGCCGATCAGCCAGCATTTTTGTGCCACTTGTAACCGCGTCCGACTGTCAGTCGATGGTACTTTGTATATGTGCCTGGGGCAGGAAGAAAAATTTGAATTGCGTCCCTTGTTGCGCGCAGGTGTCAGTGATGACGAGCTGGAATCTGCCATCCGTACCGCGATAGAATTAAAGCCAGAGCGCCACGAGTTCAAGGAACAACCGCATAAAATCATTCGCTTTATGTCGCAAACGGGAGGCTGAGGTGACGATTCATAACATATCGCATTTTATTGAAGGATTTCAGCGTTTTCAGAGCAAGTATTTTTCTGGAGAAACCAATCTCTATAACAAGTTAAATAACGGCCAAAAACCAACCACGCTGTTAATCGGTTGCTGCGATTCCCGGGTTGATCCGGCCTTGCTATTGGATTGTGATCCCGGTGATATCTTTGTAGTCAGGAACGTCGCCAATCTGGTTCCTCCCTGCAAGGAGTATGAACATCAGCAGGGCGTCAGTGCGGCGATACAGTTTGCGGTCGAGGCGCTCAACGTCACGCGCATCATCGTCATGGGGCATGAAAAATGTGGCGGCATACGGGCCTTGATGCAGGGTTATCAACCCACCAGAAAGCTCGATTTCATTGGTCGCTGGATGAAGATCGTTGAGCCGGTCAAGCAGCAGGTACTACAGCAACTAAGCAATTGTTCGGTAGAAGAGCAAAACCGCGCTTGTGAACTGGGTGCCGTGATCATGTCATTAAATAATTTACGCAGTTTTCCTTGGATTGCAGAACGAGAAGCGCGCGGAGAAATTGCCTTGCATGGCTGGTATTTTGATATGAGTAACGGCGCGCTATTAGCATATTCAGAACGCTCTGATACCTTTTTGCCGATGGTGTGTCCATTGGGTATCGGACACGAAAACCGTTAGTATGTTTGCGCTGTGCATTAAAATAGTTTGTATGAAGACGGTTTTGCATTAGCCTGAAAGCGTCTACACTATAGATAATTTCAACTAGTGAAGTTTTTATAATGGACTCCGCTCATAGTTTGCCTATCGGCAAACGTCTTACCTTTCGCATTCTCCTTACCACACTGATCGGCTTGGTACTAACGCTAATGGCGATTGGTTACACATTGCTGTTGTCCTGGCAGTTAGAAGGCGGCGCTGCGGCGATCAACGAGGCAGGCAGTTTGCGCGTGCGCTCCTATCGTTTGGCGGTGGTGCTTGAGCATGTCAGCAGTACCACCGCGGAGGAGGAGTTAGCGCAATTTAATAACACCTTAGCTGATTTGCAAGCGGGTGATCCCAAGCGCCCCCTGTTTTTACCAACCACATCAGCTATTCGCGAGCAAATGCGTTTAGTGCAGGCTGATTGGAAGAAAAAAATGGAGGTTTATGCAAAAAATGCAATGCATGAAACCGCCGCACAAAGTAAACAGCAAGCAATCACGCAATATTCAGAAGCACTGCCACCTTTTGTCGAAAACATCAATAAACTTGTTTCGCTGGTTGAAGTCGAGTTGTCCGAGAAAACTACCTGGTTAAGGCTATGCCAAACGGCCTTGATATTCATGTCTTTGGCGGCGAGTGTCACCTTACTTTATTTATTGTATTTATGGATAGTCGGTCCTGTTACCAGAATGCAGGCCGGTATTGCGCGTATGTCTAAGGATGATCTAAGTGTGCGCTTGCCGATTGAGACCGAAGATGAATTTGGTGTGCTGGCACAGGCCTTTAATCAAATGGCAGACCGTGTACAAACGGTGCATCGGACCTTGGAAGATCGCGTTCAAGAAAAAACGGCTAAGTTACAAGCGCAAAATCACGAGATGAGTACTTTGTATGACATTGCCGGTTTTCTGGCAGGGCCACATGCTATCGAGGAGTTGTGCCGAGGATTTTTACATCGGATTATGCAGCGCATCAGCGCAGATGGCGGCACGGTTCGGATACTCGATAATCAACGCGATAATATGCATATTACGGTGCATGAAGGTATCTCTGAAAAAATGGTGGAAGAAGAGCACTGCATTAAAACTGACGACTGCCTGTGTGGTGCGGCGGTAAACCAGGGGATCATTTTAGTGCGTGATTTCCGTCAGATGAATCAGGTCAAGCGCTATCGTTGCGAGGAGGAAGGTTTTTTTTCCATCGCGGTATTCCAGATACTCGCTCGTGAACAAGCCATCGGTAGTTTCTCCCTGCACTTTAGGAGTGAACGCGTCATTAGTAGTGAAGAGCGCCGATTGTTGGAAACCTTGGGCAAGAATCTCGGCGTGGCAATAGAAAACCAACGACTCATCGCGAAAGAAAAAGAATTTGCGGTATCTCAAGAGCGTAATCTGCTGGCGCAAGGTTTGCACGATAGCATTGCGCAGGGGCTGAATTTTCTCAACTTGCAAGTACAAATGCTGGAAGACTCTCTGAAACGCGATGATATGCAAGAAATCAGCGACATTGCCCCTCTGTTGCGTGCTGGAGTGGAGGAAAGTTACGAAGATGTACGTGAACTATTACTTAATTTTAGAACCCGGCTGCAAGACAGTAATCTTGAATCGGAAATGCGCAATGTGTTGAGTAAATTTCAGCGCCAGACCGGTGTGCATGGCGTGATTGAATTTGTTGGTAGCGGCGCCCCGGTAGCGCCAGAGCAGCAGTTGCAGGTATTGTTTATTCTGCAAGAGGCACTCTCGAATATCCGTAAACATGCGCAGGCCAGTGAAGTGAAGGTTAGAGTGGAAAATGAACGGGATTTTAAACTCATCATCGCCGATGACGGGCAGGGATTTTCTTTAAAAACCGTTGAAGAAAAAGGCGATGGACATGTCGGCTTGCATATTATGCGAGAGCGCGCCGAACGACTTGCCGCTCGCCTTGATATTTTTAGTACGCCAGGCGCAGGCACCACGATATCATTGCACCTGTTGCGCCAAGAGCGCCTGGTTGCATGATACTTCTCATGATTGCAGGTCTCATCAATCAACCTAATATCACTATTAATAAAGGTATGCATGACAATTAAAATACTGCTGGTTGACGATCACACTCTGTTTCGAAGTGGCGTTAAATTGCTGTTGCAACGCAATCCAGAGTTTGAGATTGTCGGTGAGGCAGCTGATGGTTTGGAAGGCGTAAAGCGCGCTAAGCAACTCAGGCCAGATGTGGTTTTGATGGATTTAAATATGCCCGGACTGTCTGGGTTAGAAGCCATGCAATTGATCGTGGAAGATATGCCTGATGTTGCGGTGTTGATGTTAACGGTATCGGAAGAGGCGGAAGATCTCAGTATCGCACTAAAGAATGGTGCCAGAGGCTACCTGCTTAAAAACATCGAAGCTGAGTATCTCACGCAAGCAATTAAACGAGCCGCCGCTGGCGAACCTGTGATCGCCGAAGCAATGACAGCAAAACTGGTCATGCAATTTCGTTCTGGTATGAATGCACCACCTGTTGCTGAAAAAGAAAAACTCACGCCTAGAGAGCGCGAGACCATGGTTTGCGTGGCACGCGGCGAGAGCAATAAAGAAATTGCCCGAAATCTCAATGTGGCAGAAAGCACGGTTAAAATTCATGTGCAAAATATCTTAAAGAAACTTAATTTGACCAGCCGAGTGCAAATCGCCGTGTATGCGGTTGAGCGAGGCTTGGACAAATCATCATAACTGATTGTTTTTTTGCGTACGTTTCCCATTCGATTGATTTACTCAGGTTGACTTTTTGATTTAATTTTTTACTATTTAATACCTGAATTGACTGATTTACTTGCATTTTGTGGGTCTGATCATGGTTCCTTTGCGGCATCGATCTAGGTCAATTGGCGTATAGTCGATACTGCTTGACTCCTCTAAACTTGATGCTAATCAATTTGATGGGGTGAGTCATGAATAAGATCAATCTTGAAGGGCTGTTGAGCAATCAGGCACTGTTTCGGCATATTTCACCGTTTGAACTCAATGTGTTACAAAAAGAAGTCGTCAAAGTTGAATTGGATAAAGGATTAACTCTGTTTCAAAAAGGGGATATCTCTGATGGAACCTATATTGTTGTCTATGGTTTGATCAAACTGGGTATTCCTTCTTCGCACGGGAATGACAAAGTCTTGGAATTAATACGTCCTAGCCAAAGTTTCGGTGAAGCGATGATGTTTCTTGATGAGCCGTATCCGTTTTATGCGGAAGCGGTGGAGCCCTCCCTCTTGTTGCGTTTACCAAAAAATGCTTTGCTCAGGCTGATTGAACAATCTCCTCTGATCGCCAAACAAATGATGATCGGTTTGTCATATCGCATGCTCGGTTTTATTCGTGATGTGGAGCGCCACTCTCTGCAAAACGCCACTCAAAGAGTGATTGATTACCTGCTGCAAGTGTCAAGCATGCAAGGGTCACCAAATATACAGTTAGAATTGAAAAAAAATCTGGTTGCCTCTTTACTCAATTTATCTCCCGAAACATTGTCGCGTGTTCTGCATCAACTGGTAGATGAAAATCTGATCCAGGTGAGCGGGTCTCATATTCATATTAAATGTCCTGAGACTCTAAAGATTTATCAACATGGCTCTGCGCTAAATTTTCGGCCTCATTCTGAAAGTTTGACGGAGAACAAGGCAATAGGGCGGCACTTTATATAGCATTGCGTCTATGAAAACTATTGACTTGGTCGCTCCTGCCGGTAGTCTGCTTGCTCTTAAAACAGCGATAGACAAAGGAGCCGATGCCGTTTATCTCGGCTTGCGCAACGCCACGAATGCGCGTAATTTTGGCGGTCTTAATTTTTCCGAAAACGATATCCGTCTAGGGGTGGAGTATGCCCATGCTAAAGGTCGGGAAGTGCTATTTGCGATCAACACTTATCCACAAGCACGTGCGGTACAAGAATGGCGCTCAGCAATAGATACGGCGGTGACGATGGGGGCCGATGCGGTGATTCTGGCAGACCCTGGCCTGATGGCGTATGCGCGCAACAGGCATCCTGACCTGCGATTGCATTTGTCGGTGCAAGGGTCGGCGACGACGCTTGATGCGATCGAGTTAATGCGCGAACAGTTTGGCATTAAGCGCGCCGTGCTACCACGGGTGCTGACGCTCACCGAGATAGAAAAAATACTCAAGCACACCACAGTCGAGATCGAAGTTTTTGGTTTTGGCAGCTTGTGCGTGATGGCCGAAGGGCGCTGTCTGTTGTCTAGCTATGTCACTGGCGATTCGCCGAATAATAAGGGGGTTTGCTCACCGGCCCATGCCATTAGCTGGGAAGAAAAAGAGCAAACCTTGCACGCAAGATTAAGCGGTACCCTGATCGATATGTATGCACCGGGCGAGGCTGCCGGTTATCCGACTTTATGCAAGGGACGGTTTGAGGTTGAGGGAGAGCTTGATTATGCGCTGGAAGAACCCACCAGTCTTAATGCGATAGGCTTGTTACCAAAATTGGTCAGTATGGGGATCTCTGCCATCAAGATTGAAGGCCGCCAGCGCAGCCCGACGTATGTAGCGCAGGTAGTCGGGACACTCAGGGCGGCACTGGATGCGGCGATTAAAGACCCCGAACGTTATTCTCCTCGCCCCGAATGGCAGAATGCCTTGGCCAAGCATGCCGAAGGCGCACAGGTGACACAAGGGGCGTTTGAACGTCCCTGGAAATGAATTTCCTATGAAACTACAAAAAATTTCCTTGGCGTCACTTGCCTATTATTGGTCCAAAGCAGACACCCTGGCTTTTTATGTTGATGCGATGAATTGGCCGGTCGATATTATTTATCTCGGCGAAGTAGTCTGCTCCAGGCGGCACCTGCTTAAATTTGACGATTGGTTTGCTCTCGCCAAAGAGTTACGCGACGCCGGAAAATCGGTAGTGATATCCAGCCAAACCCTGATTGATAATGAGCCAGACCGACGGGCCATGCACCGCCTGATAGAGCGCGCTGCGGTCGAGGGGTTGCTGGTAGAGGCGAATGATTTCAGTGCGGTACGCGTGCTGCATCAGCTAAAGCAAAACTTTGTCGCCGGACCACATCTGAATGTGTATCACGCCGATACTCTGGCATGGCTGGCAGGTTTGGGGGCGAGTCGATTTTTACCGCCGCTGGAGATGCCAGGCGTCGATCTGGCCGCGATTCAGCAAGATAGGCCCGCGGGTGTAGAAACCGAGGTGCAAGTCTGGGGCCGTATGGCATTGGCATTTTCTGCACGCTGTTTTACCGCGCGCCATCATCGCTTACGCAAGGATTGTTGTGAATTTCGCTGTGATGCCCATCCTGATGGATTGCCGCTGGCGACACGAGACGGAAAAACTTTCCTGAATTTGAACGGTATACAGACACAAAGCGCCAGTTGCATGGATCTCAGTGAGCAATTGCCAGAACTGAGGAGGATGGGCGTGGAGATACTGCGCTTGCAGCCGCAGTCACAGCATATGGCCGAGGTGGTTGCCGCGTTCGATACGGCGCGTACTGCCCAGACTATTGTCAAGGTACCTGATGACGCACTTCCGGCAGCCGCCGAACGCAGTAATGGCTACTGGTTTGGCGCACCAGGGATGCAGTGGCAGGCAGCTTAGTTTTGCTGAATAAATTAAGGATTTTTGTATGATACTTTCTGACTTTCGTTTTCCTTCTGTATTTAGCAAATTCGGCAAAATGATTCCCTCGCCAGTCGCCAGCCTGCCGTTGCTGGCTATGCTGGAGCTGGCGCGCCGCCGCGAGTGGTTGCTGGCACCCGAATCTTTATACGGCAAGAGTTTTCTCATCACCATAGAAGATCTGGGCTTGCAACTGCGGTTTTTTTGCGACCAGGGTAAGTTCAAGCCACAGATGTCGCAGCAAGCGCAAGCCGCTCCCGCGGACGTACGGCTGTCGGCACTGGCGGTAGATTTTTTTCAATTGGCTTCAGGCATGGAAGACGCCGACACCTTGTTCTTTCGGCGCAGGCTAAAGATGGAAGGCGACACAGAATTAGGCGTCGCCGTTAAATATTGGCTTGATGCCAGCGAACGACCCGCTTGGTTGCATACTCTGGCAACTAAACTCGGAGAAACCTGATGGCCGATGCGGATACTTCTGGCTTAGCTTTAGTGTATGCCTGCTCAGGATGTTCCAGCGTGGCCCAGCTGGCCAACAGCTGTGCGGTACGTCTGGATAGGGAGGCTAAGGCAGAAATGTCATGTATCAGCGGTGTCGGTGGCGGTGTCGCGTCGCTAGTTAAGTTAGCACGCTCTGGGAGGCCGATACTTGCGCTGGACGGTTGTGCGCTGGCCTGTGTTTCGGCTTGTTTGCAGAATGCTGGAGTGACGCCCGACCGTCATCTGGTACTCAATCGAGAAGGTGCCAGAAAGCGCTTTCATGCTGATGCCAGCGCGGAGGAAGCAGAGCAGGTCTGGCAAGTGGTACTAAGCGAAATCGATGGCATGATGCACGGTGGCGCCTTGCGCAAAAGAGAGAATGTAAAATGAAACGTCTTGCCATTGCACCTCATCGGCTGTATTTTTTTCTTGGCGCACTAGCTGTATTGTTTCTATTTGGCTGGTGGTGGTTCAGCCTGTATAGCGCTCACACGACAGATACCATTCCACTCCATGGCATCTTGATGCCTTTGGGGATTTTTCCTTTGTTTATCTTAGGTTTTACGTTTACTGCTGGCCCGCGCTGGCTGGGTGTGGACGCATCAGATCGCTATTTTTTACCCACAGGTATTTGTTATTTTTCCGGCATTGTATTGATAGTGGCAGGCGCTGCGCTTGCGCATGCCATGTCAACTGTTGGATTTGTCATGATGTTATGTGCTTGGCTAAGCGCGACCTGGCGTTGGGCTGGCCTGGTCAGAATCAGCACCATTAAAGATAAAAATCATCCTACGGTTTTATTGGCTGCGATGGTGGGCGGTGTCCTTGCCTTGACTGCGGCATTGGCCTGGAGTGCCGGAGTAAGTTCTGCTTGGATTATTGCCCGGCAACTTGCATTTTTCTGTTTTTTACTGCCGATATTTTTGACGGTATGCCATAGAATGCTGCCTTTTTTTACTAGTGGTGTGCTCAAGCCGTATGTGTCCTGGCGACCATATTGGCTACTCTGGATTTGGTTGGCTGGGTGCGTTATTTTGGCGCTCGCCGGAACCATGGCATGGCATCTGCTTGAAGGCGTGACGGCTTCCTTGTTGGCGTTGTGTTTTGCGTTGACCTCTTGGCGCTGGGGCTTGCTGGCCAGTTTTAAAAATAGATTGCTGGCGATGCTGCATTTGTCATTTGCCTGGTTAACGGTATTTTTTGCCTTGCATGCGGCGACTGCTTTTGGCTTCCCCCTGGGTTCTGCCTCCTTGCACGCGTTGGGTTTGGGATTTATGGCGACCATGTTGGTAGCGTTTGTTACCCGCGTGAGTTACGGTCATAGCGGCAGACCGCTACAAGCAGGGAATGCCTTGTGGGCACTTTACTTAGGTTTGCATATCGCAGCCTTGTTGCGCGTAGCTGCCAGTGTGCTGGCGATTTCCGCGCTGATCAATATATCTGCGACCGTCTGGCTACTGTTGCTGGGATGCTGGGGCGGGATGATGTTGCCCATCTATTTAAAAGCACGCCAAGACGGGCAAGCGGGCTGATTGCCTGCCACCCGCATTTTTAGCGCGTGGCAAGCATGCTGATTTTTACTTAAGTATCATTTGAGTAAAAACTGCCAGCCAAAAAATACCAGCAAACCGAGAATAATGGTCGGCAGCTGGCGACGTGTCGTGAGACACACAATCACTGCGGCAAGCGACGCTATCAGTTGCGGGTTATGCCAATTCAGTTCCATGCCCTGACCGTGCGGTGACAATATCATCGGGGTGATGATGGCGGTTAACACGGTGACAGGAACAAAACTCAAGGCCTTTTTAAGTAATGTCGAGAATGCGACGCGGTCGCCGAGGATAAAGATGACGGCTTTGATGAACACCGTGATCACTGCCATGCCGATGATCGTCAACGTGATGTTCATGTCCGCTCCGTATTTATTTTTGTTGTTTTGTCCGATGTGCGCAGATGGGATAGCAGCAAGCCGACCGCGACGCCGAGCGTGATCGCCGCCAGCAATCCCAGCTTATACGGCAGGTCTTGCAATAAATACGCGACGCCACCGGCCGTTGCTGCGGCCGCAATGTGCGGCAGCCTGACCAATTGCGGAACCACGATAGCGATAAATGTCGCCACCATTGCAAAGTCAAGACCGAGCGTCTGCAATTGCGGAAAAATCGCGCCGAATAACAGGCCGATCAGGGTCCAGCACTGCCAGTTGCCGTACATCGCCAGGCCCGAGCCGAGAAAATACCAGTGGCCGTATTGCGCATGCGGGTGGGAGCGGTAATAGCGATCCATCACGGCAAAGGTTTCATCTGTCAGCAAAAAACCCAGCAGCCAGCGCCAGCGTTGCGATAGGTGACGCACATGCGGCATGAGCGTTGCGGCATATAGCATATGTCGCAGGTTAACGATAAAAGTGGCGAGCCAGATCACCAGCATCCCGGTATGGCTGGCTATCAGTCCGACGGCGATGAATTGGCTGGACCCGGCAAATACGCTGAGCGACATCATTTGTCCCTGCCAGGCGTTCATCTGCGCGGTCGCCACTAATGTGCCGAAAATCATGCCGAACGGCGCAGCGCCGATCAGCATAGGCAGTGTATCGCGGGCACCGGCAATAAAACTGCTTAAGGGGGAGGGATGTGGCATGAGAATTCTTTTTTACATGGAATCAGAATCCTAGACTTAGAAAGCACATCGCGCTTGTAGATTCTTGCGTTTTGCTCAGTTTAGTTTGAAGCCGAAATAAATGATTGCACCAGCTAAAGGCGCCAGCGTCCGGGCGCTACGCCATAGGCGCGCTTGAAATGATAGGTAAAATGGCTTTGGTCAGTAAAACCTAACATGACGGCAACTTCAGTGACCGACACGCCCCGACGTAGCAGACCTTGCGCACGGTTCAGGCGCATCTGGTTGCGCCACGCATGCGGCGGCATGCCTACCATGCGAGAAAACAAACGTGCCGTATAGAACGGCGATAAGCCGACGGACAAAGCCAGCTCTGACAGCGTCAGCGCTTCGGATAAATTTTCAGTCAATTTTGCCTTCATCCTGTCGACCCTGAGTCCATCCGTGTGCACTGGTTGCGCTGTCGGCGAGTTGCGGGCATAACGCATTATTAACAATGCGAAGGCATCCGTCAGTGCGGTTTCTGCGGCCAGCGTATTGTTTTCACTTTCCAGCAAGCGATGGGCGATGGCAAGTTTGGTCGCGACTTCCAGATCTTCAATCACGCCATCCGGTAACCATGGTACTGCAGTCTGCTGGCCGGTGATATCCGACGCCAACCGCTGCATCCACGTGAGCGATGGATAAAACGCCCGGTACGCCCATCCATGATCGGTGGCGCGCTCTCCTGTATGTATTTCACCGGGATTGATGGCGGCAATGCTGCCGGCACCCGCCACGCAACGCGATCCGCGATAATGGTAGCTTTGCGCACCCGCCTGTATCACCGGGATAGAAAACCCTTCATGCCAATGTGGCGCAAATTCCTGATTGAAATATTCCGCCGTGAGCAACTCGGTATCAGGCAACAGCGGGCTGCGCCAAAATCGCGCATTGTCTCTGAATGTGTACGTCATGTCATTTCTATGGTCTGGGAACCTTGATTTTTGTCAGGACGCTGTTGATGTGAGTGCATTTTTCGCCCTCAATTGATCGAAAAAATAGAACCCGGCAAACTTAAATTCTTATTTAATACTTGACTGACCTCGCAGGTAAAAACATAGGCAATGTTCAAGCTACAAGCCAGTGCAGCTCCGCTGCACTGGCTTGAGCGTATGCGTTATGACGATGCGGCTTCCATTCATCTGGTCTGGAGCCGCATGGAATATGCGTGTCAGGGGTATCCATTGTGTAAATTCAAGAATAAAAAACCTTGAAATCGCGCGTCTTATAAAGTTTTCGCCAGATTTTTTAACTGATATAACGCATCCAAAGCTTCCCGTGGGGTGAGCGAGTCGGGATCGAGTGCATCTATCGCCTCTAATAAAGGTGTATCGGCTGAGTCGATTACGGCCAATTCCTGTTCTGTTTCAGTGCTATGCATATTGCTTGAGAATAAATCAAACTGCGGCGTAGTTTGCAGCGAATGCGCTTCCAGATCGGCCAGATGTTTTCTGGCAGAACGGATCACCGCTTGCGGTATACCCGCCAGTTGCGCCACTTGCAAGCCATAACTTTGTGAGGCTGGCCCCGCTTGTACCGCATGCAAGAAGACGATGTTTTCCTTGTGCTCAATCGCCGAAAGATGCACGTTTTCTGCCGTAGGATGAAGGTCGGGCAATTGCGTGAGTTCAAAATAATGCGTGGCAAACAGGGTGTAACTTTTGGAGGTTTGAATTAAATGGCGGGCAATCGCCCATGCCAGCGCCAGACCGTCAAAGGTCGAGGTGCCGCGGCCAACCTCATCCATCAAGATCAGTGATTGTTCGGTGGCACCATTCAAAATGGCGGCCGATTCTGTCATCTCCACCATAAAGGTAGAACGTCCGCCCGCCAGATCATCCGCCGCACCTATGCGCGTAAAGATGCGGTCTATCGGGCCGATTACGGCTTGCGCTGCCGGCACGTAGCTGCCGACATAAGCGAGCAAGGTAATCAAGGCGACCTGGCGCATGAAGGTGGATTTACCGCCCATATTCGGGCCGGTGATTAATAATAATTTGGTTTCAGTCGAGAGCTGGCAATCATTGGCGATAAAGCGCTCGATCTGATTCTCGACGACCGGATGGCGGCCTTGCACGATGTTCAGCACCGGTTCTTCCAGCAATTCTGGTGCGCACCAGTTGTTTTTGGTCGCATGATCCGCCAGGCTAACCAGGGTATCGAGTTGGGCGATGGCGTGCGCAATCGCTTGCAGGGTGACGATATGTGGCAACAAGTCTTGCAGCACTTTTTCATACAACACTTTTTCGCGCACCAGCGAGCGCTCTTGTGCTGACAAGGCCTTGTCCTCAAAGGCTTTCAGCTCAGGGGTGATGTAACGCTCGGCGTTTTTTAAGGTCTGGCGGCGGCGATAATTATCCGGCACCTTATCGGTTTGCCCGTTGGTGACTTCGATATAGAAGCCGTGCACCTTATTGTATTCAACCCGTAAATTGGCGATGCCGGTGCGGGCGCGTTCTGAGGTTTCCAGATCGATCAGGAATTGGCCCGCGTTTTCTGACAGGGCGCGCAATTCATCCAGCTCGGCATCAAATCCGGTCGCAATCACACCGCCGTCGCGCACCATGGTCGCGGGTTGCAGCATCAGGCTGCGTTCCAATAAATCCAGACACTCAGTCGGCGTAGCGAGATCCGCCAGCACCTTGGTCAGCAGGCTGGTGTGGTTATCCTCGATACACATGGCGACATATGACCTGACCGTCGGCAAGTGTTGCAAACCATCGCGCAAACCGGCCAGATCACGTGGCCGTGCCGATTGCAAAGCGATACGCGTGGTGATGCGCTCAATATCCGGCACCGAGGTCAGTGTGGTTGATAGGCCGGCAGTAGAATCGGCCTGTATCAAGGCCTTAATCGCATCATGGCGCGCGCGCGCGATGCGTTGATCGCGCCTAGCATGGTGCAGCCAGTGACGCAGCAAACGCGAGCCCATCGCGGTACGGCAATGGTCTAGCAAAGAAAACAGGGTAGGGGATTCTTGCCCGCGCAGGGTTTCAGTCAGCTCAAGATTGCGCCGTGTTGCGGTATCGAGTCCGATGAACTCGTTTTCGGTTTCTACCGTCAGGCTGTTCACGTGCTTTAAGCCCCGGCCTTGGGTCGCTTCGGCATAGCGCAATAAGGCACCGGAGGCACCTAAGGCTGCGCTTAGATTTTCTACGCCAAAGCCAGTCAGGGACGCCGTTGATAATTGATCTTGTAAGGCTTTCTGACCTTGCTTGACATCGAAGTGCCAGTCGGGCACTTCAGAGAACTTTCCTGGTAATGCTCCTTGGTGTTGATCTAGCAATAGTGTGCCCGCAGACAGCAAAATCTCTGCCGGAGAAATACGCTCCAATTCTTGCAGTAATCGGTTTGCCAATGCTTTTTCGTCGGTGCTAAATTCCATCAACTTGAGTGCGCCACTGGCCAGTGACAGCCAAGCTAGGCCCACGGTCACAGTTTTGCGCTGCTGCAGCATGCATAGCGATAAAAGAGGGCGTTCAGACTTTGCTGGCAACAGATCGGTGTCAGTCAAGGTACCGGGGGTAATTACCCGCATCACTTTGCGTTCAACCGGCCCTTTGCTGGTGGCCGGATCTCCGATCTGCTCACAAATGGCGGCGGATTCACCCACTTTTACCAATTTTGCGAGATAGGGTTCCAGCGAATGGAAGGGAATGCCGGCCATTTTAATTGGCTCTCCATTGGAAGTGCCGCGCTGGGTTAAGGTAATTCCCAACAAGCGCGAGACTTTTTCAGCATCACCAAAAAACAATTCGTAAAAATCACCCATGCGGTAAAAAACCAGCGTGTCTGGGTGATCTGCTTTGATTCGCAGGTATTGCTGCATCATCGGCGTGTGTTTGTCCGTAGCGACAGGAAATGACATGTCGTCTGTATGGTTCAATGACTTAGATTCTTTCAAGCGATCCTCTATGAGCTCTATTGATTTCTTTTACTGCGATTTAGGCAGCTGTTGAATTAGCCTGGCCGTGGTTAGCCAATTTGAGTATGGCGATTATTCTCAGGCGGCGGGGTTAATTCTTATTGATCTGGCGCGCAAGCCGACCAAGGTTAAAAGAAATTTTTTGGATGAAGATAGCATTGTATTCGAGCCATTCACTGGTAGTGAATACATTATTGATGGCTCCCGTCAAAATTCGTCGCGTGGTTTTGGTGTGCTGGCCGGAAAATTGAGTAAGCGTTACATCGTTCGACGAAAAATAGGTGAAAAATGACGAAGTGGATGATGGGTGGCTGTGGTGATATGACGCTTGATCAAGCGAGAGAAAAAGCTAGGGATGGCATTCAGGAATCTCAGCGCCATGGCGTTCACTGTCCACAAGCCGCTTAAAAATATCATTGAGCCGGAAACCCTTTGGCCATATCGGAGGCACAATTGGCCGTCCATCAAGTGAACTCGTTTATGTCGCTAGGTGATGGATGGGAGCAAGGGCGACTAGCCTTGGCGGGCACTAAACTAAGGCGCTCATCTTGGATGAGGATTGAGAATGGCTAATGGCTAATGGAAAATGGAAAATGGAAAATGGTAAGTACATTTCAGTGGCGACTTCAAAATACATGTTTTTAGGAGCGAACTGGCGAATCAAACCAGGCATGTTTTTTGTTCGTGCCGTTCTCTATAAAACAGGGGGTATATTTTCATTGTGCAATAGATATATGCGCATAATGCCATGAAAATGGCGATACTCCTACCCAGTATATTAAATTATTGGCTATGTTCAGATTGACTGTTGATAAGTGTCTTCTATACTAGAGATTAAGCAAAGACAAGTGGAGACACATCATGGATATAGACACATTTCACTGGTTGGAAATGGAGCTTGAAGCCCTGTCTCTGGCACAGCGAGAAG
>NZ_JAUSFI010000135.1 GCF_030651495.1 Undibacterium sp. | reverse complement strand
CTTCTCGCTGTGCCAGAGACAGGGCTTCAAGCTCCATTTCCAACCAGTGAAATGTGTCTATATCCATGATGTGTCTCCACTTGTCTTTGCTTAATCTCTAGTATAGAAGACACTTATCAACAGTCAATCTGAACATAGCCTATTTGTACTGCGTTAGCGCACGTATTCTGTGCGCAATGCGATTATTTTTCTGCATACTCCCCCATAAACCTTAATTTGTATCGTCTGCCAGGGCGGCCAGCAACTCGGCCTGATGTTCTGCCACCAGCGCGTTGGTCAGGTCACTGAGTTCGCCATCCATGATGAAATCGAGTTTGTATAAAGTCAGGTTGATGCGGTGATCGGTCATGCGGCCCTGCGGGAAGTTGTAGGTGCGGATGCGCTCGCTGCGGTCGCCCGAGCCGATCAGGCTCTTGCGGGTGGCGGCTTCCTTGGCCTGCTTCTCGCGCATTTGTCCATCCATGATGCGGGTGGCCAGCACGCGCATGGCTTGTGCCTTGTTTTGATGCTGGCTGCGGCCATCCTGGCATTCCACCACGATGCCGCTCGGGATATGCGTCAGGCGCACTGCCGAATCGGTCTTGTTGATATGCTGGCCGCCGGCACCGGAGGCGCGGAAGGTATCGATGCGCAAATCCGAATTATTGATGATGACGTCGGCCAGTTCATCGGCTTCCGGCATCACCGCCACGGTACAGGCCGAGGTGTGGATGCGGCCCTGGGTTTCGGTGGTCGGCACCCGTTGCACGCGGTGACCGCCCGATTCAAATTTTAGCTTGGAGTAAGCGCCGGGGCCGGCGATACGCACGATGACCTCTTTATAACCGCCGAGTTCGGACGGCGACTCCGACATCATCTCGATCTGCCAGCGGTTGCGCTCGGCAAAGCGGGTGTACATGCGCAGCAGGTCGCCGGCAAACAGGGCGGCTTCGTCCCCGCCTGTTCCCGCCCGTATTTCCAGCAAAATATTGCGCTCGTCGTTGGGGTCTTTCGGCAACAGCATTTTTTGCAGATCGACCTGCAAGTCTTCCATGCGCTGCTTGGCCGCATTGATTTCTTCCTGGGCAAACTCCTTCATCTCCGGGTCTGCCATCATCTCTTGCGCCGAGTTGATATCGGCTTGTGCCTGCTGGTAATTCTGATACAGCGCCACTAAAGGTTCGAGTTCGGCATTTTCACGCGTCAGCTTGCGGTAGTTGTCCATATCCTTGGTGACCCCTTCCTGCATCAGGAGTTGGCTCACTTCGACCAGGCGTTCCGCCAATTGGTCGAGTTTTGAAAGCATCGATGGTTTCATGGTGTTACCTATTTCTAAAAATGGAGAGTGGCGCAACAGCGGCCAAATGAGTGCGCTTGCTGCCTGCGCCTGGCGTGCCGGGAGGGTGCCGGCTGAATATGTTGAAAGTAAGTCGAAAGTAAGTCGAAGGCGGGAGCTAACGCTTGGTGCGGAACAGTTGCGGCAGCAAGGTCGCCAGGCGGGCGCGTTCATCGCCGCTGGCCTGGTGTAAGGCTTGTTGTGGGCCGTGCAAGAATTTGGCGGTGATGCCTTTGGATAAAGCTTCCAGCACCACGTCAATATCTTCGCCGCGCGCCAGCATCTTGCGCGCCCGCTCGAGTTCCATGAGACGCATGGCTTCGCTATTTTCGTGTAAATCCTGGATCACCGGCACCACGATGCGGCCGTCGACCCAGTGCATAAAAGACTGTACGCGGGTTTCAATAATCGCTTCAGCCTGCGCCACCGCGGCCTGGCGATTTTCCATGCCAGTTTGCACCACGCTGCCCAGGTCATCGACGGTGTACAGGAAAACGTCATCGAGTTGCGCGACTTCCGGCTCGATATCACGCGGTACTGCCAGATCGACCATAAAAATAGGCCGGTGACGGCGGGTCTTGACCGCGCGCTCGACCAGCCCTAAACCGATAATCGGCAGGGAGGAGGCCGTGCAGGAAATAATGATGTCAAACTGATGCAAGCATTGCGGCAGTTCTGCCAGCCGGATGGCGCGGCCATTGAAGCGGTGCGCCAGGGTTTCGCCGCGTTCCAGCGTGCGGTTGGCTATCGTCAGGCTCTTCGGGTTTTGTGCCGCAAAATGCGTGGCGCACAGCTCGATCATTTCGCCGGCACCGATAAACAGCACATGTTGTTCAGAAATTTTGTCAAAAATACGTTGCGCCAGACGCACTGCCGCGGCAGCCATCGAGACACTGTGGGCACCGATCTCGGTGGTGCTGCGCACTTCTTTGGCAACCGCGAAGGTGCGCTGAAACAGTTGGTGCAAATAGGTACCGAGTCCGCCAGCCGCATCGGCCTGACGCACGGCATCCTTCATTTGCCCCAAGATCTGCGGCTCACCCAAGATCATGGAATCGAGCCCGGAAGCGACGCGGAACGCATGGCGTACCGCATTATCTTGCGGCAGCGTATATAAATGATGTCTTAATTCGGAGTAAGGCAGGTGGTGAAAATCCGCCAGAAAATGCGCCGTTGCGTCAATCGGATTATTCGCGCCGCTGACGGCATACAATTCAGTGCGGTTGCAGGTCGATAAAATCGCCGCTTCGGCACCAAAGTTGCCATTCAAGGGCGAAACATCACGGCCAAACCAAGAGCGCGCAGCCACCACCGCCTGGCCGATTTGATCAGGTGAAAAAGCGACTTTTTCGCGTAAAGACAGCGGTGCAGTCGTGTGGTTAAGGCCAACGGCTAGTAATTGCATAAGCTTGATTTTGAGAATACCTTCTCATTATAACGCTTTGACAGGCACTATTTCTTTGCTGAAAACAAGATTTGCTTCAGATCAAACGCTAAAGGCGGGCAATTTGATCTGAAAAGTCGTGCCTTCATTGGGGATGCTGCTGAAATCAATTTGGCCATGATGGCGCTCAATGACTGTCTTGACGAAGACCATTCCCAGTCCAACCCCGTCGTTTTTGGGTTGTTCATTGATTTTAAAACGCTGGAAGCGCTGAAACAGGCGACTTTGATCGGCGCGTGCGATGCCATAACCCTGGTCGCTGATAACGCAAATGACGTGCGCATCGGCGATCCCCGCTTCATAGCACAGTGAGCAGCTAATCGTGGTATCTCTCGGACTATATTTAATCGCATTCGATAGCAGATTGGTCAGTACCCGGGTCATTAAGCCACGATCGACCCGGACAGGATAATCGCCGTCAGGAATTTTGGTCACGATACGGATGTTTTTATCTTTCGCCAGACCCCACATCTCATCGCTGGCGTCTAGCAATACATCATGAAAGTCCATATCTTCCAAGCGGTAATCCTGTGACTCTGCGCGCGCCAGCTGGACAAAATTATCCGCTAATCCCAGGGTGATTCGCGAGGCTTTTTCAATTCTGGCCAAAAACTCGGCTTGTGGCAAGGCGGTTTGCGGATCCTGTTGCAGCTCTAGCAATGCCAGGATCGATGCTTGCGGTGCGCGCATATCGTGCGAGATAAAGTGCAGGGTTTCGTCGCGGCTGCGCTCGGCCGAACGTATCGGCGAAATATCAACGATGCTGACGATCCAGCCAGTTAACTCTCTGCTGCCGGAATAACAAGGCGCACTTTTGACGAGCAGGTCGCGCCCTTTAGGGTCGACTATTTCTATTCCCTTCGCCATGCTGGCGGTATGTTGCATGTCGAGCAAATTCCACCAGCTAAAAGACGTGTTGAACATATCGTCCGTGGCTTGCGGCGCATTCATCTTGGCAAATAAATACGGTAGCATGGCATCCTGCACCTTGGGGTAACCAATGCTGGCGAAATACAGCATGGCTGCCGGGTTGCATAACAGGACGTTGCCATCAACGGTGGTGACCAGTGTTGCGTCAGGCAAGCTGTTTACATTGTCGCTGATAAATTGGCGCAAATCGCGTACCCGGCGTGCCGCAGTCCGCATCGCGTCGATGTGCTGTTCCAGCGTATCCTGTATCGGTTTTGCCGCCTGCGCATCGATTTCTGCGCTGAGTTCAGGTAATAAGTGCGGCTCCTGGTCGAGCAAAATAAACTCTTCACCCAGATAGCGTATCGCTGCTTCCAGCCTGCGCCAACTCCATAGCGGATAGGCAATCATCAACGCCACTAAGGCAGCCGCGGGAGGTAGCCAGTAGCCACATAACATGGCAACATAACTCGATGCCAGCATGGTGCCAATCAAGGCCGCAGTCACGATCAGCCCGATGCGCGGAGAAAACAGTAAATACGTCAGCAAGGCCAGCGCCACCGGCAGCAGGCTATACAAAATGGTTTGCCAGGCTGGGGCGAAAAGAATAGCTCTTCCATCAAGCAGGCTGGCCAAGATATTGGCATTGATTTCTATGCCCGATATCGCTCCTTCATTGGTTGACACCGGGGTAGTAAACGAGTCTGCCATGCCAATCGCGGTCGATCCCACTAGGACATATTTATTGCGAAAAAATTCTGGCGCAACTTCTCCGCGCAGTACCGCAACATAGGGTATCGAGGTGAAATGGCCGCTGCTGCCATAGTAAGGAATATACATCTGGTAATCGCGCTGCCAGGCATCCGGCGCAGCCGCTGCGAGTCTTGCGGTCTCAGGCAATCGCGCGCCTGGGATTGACTGGTCGGGCCTGACCTCTGGCGCTGCTCCTATATCGCGCATCGCCAGGGCAAAATGTGGCCACCACTCGCCACTCATCCCTTCGCGCAAAAAAACGCTGCGTGCGACACCATCTTTATCCAGTTCCAAATGGATATGTCCGAGCAGCCGCGCAGCGTCGGCAAGTAAGGGGACGGGGCGCGCCGGGCTGAGTCCTTTGCCAGCACTTTCTGAGACTAAGGGCAACACCACCACGTTGCTGGCGGCCAATGCCGCCGCCAGGCTGGTGTCGCCGTTTTGCAAAGCATCTGATGGCAGGTTTTCGCTTTCGGCAAACAAAATATCCAAACCGATAGCGCGTGGTTTGGCTGCAGTCAGCTGTTTGATAAGTTCTGCGTGGCGCAGGCGCGGCCAAGGCCATTTGCCCAACTCTGCCAGACTATAGTCATCGATCGCAACGATAATGATATCGTCCCGCGCGGGGTGCGAATTAGCTTGCATGAAACGGTCATACAAGGTTTGATCGAGCCGGCCCAGACCATTCATCCACGCCAGTCCTGCTGTGAGCAGCAGCAAAAACAGGCTGATGAACAGCCACTCGTGAAATGCGAGCCGCTTTATCTTGATTTTATCTGCCGTCATTGGGTGGACGAGAGTCGCCGGGAAAGATTAAAAATTCGGTCGAATCACGCCGCCGGTAGAATTCACAGGATCGCCGCTGCCACTGACCCAGCGCGTAAAAATGTCTACTTTCTGTGTAGCCGAAAATGCGCCGACATAGCCATCAGCATCGGTCGCCTTGACACGGATAAAGTAAACGCCGGCGTCCGGACGCGGGATGCTTATTTGCGGCTGAGTCAGGTTTTCAGATAAATACAGCGAGCTGAAACTGGCGTCCCGTGCTATCTCTACGAGGAATTTCTGGCCGGGTTCGGATGGCCAATTAAACGATAGCAGATTGTCGCCGGTATCGGTCACCGGATTCATTGCCTGGGGCGGAAACAAGCTAAAAGATTGCGTATCGCTAAACGGCCCCTGGTCGGTTAAGCCAGCCTTGCGCGCGATAGTGGCAATCCGCCAAAAATAATTTCCGTTAGTTAATTTGCCGGTGCTGTATTGCACTGCCGTGATGTCAGCCTGATCAATCAGCAGGTGTTTGAATTCGGCATCGGTCGCCACTTGCAATCGATAGTTCAGGGCATCAGCGGCTTCAGTCCAGACGAAATTGACCGTTTCTGCACGCAATTTTGCTTTCGGTTGTACATTAAATGGTGGCTCCGGGCGGGCTTTCAGAGTGAATGCTTGTATGCTTGGCAGTCCTTCCAGTCCGGCGGCATCAATCGCTGTCACGCGGGTAAAATACGCGCCGTCGGGAAGCCCGTCAAATTTGAAGCGGTCGCTCGTGATGCGGCTTTCCATCAAAATATTTTGCGCACTGGCATCGCTGGCGATCTGCGCCCGATACGCCTGCGCGCCGTTCATTTTTACCACGCTAAACTGGATAGTTGGTTTGCTCTGTAACTGGAAATTATCTGTCAATACCGGCACCGGCAGCAGATCAATTGCCTTCCCTACGCCAGCACCGCTGATGATGTTTCCTTTGCCCGCCGGCAGCAGCAAGGCATTTGGCTTTTCTTTTTTGCCTACCGCAACACCGCCGGACAACACTTCATTGGCGACGCCATCGTCATTAATCTCCACGCGGAAATGCGTTCCCCGCACCCCCGCAATGGCCAGCGGCGAGGTGACTTCAAAACGTCCTTTGTTGGAATGTAACGGTGAGACTTTAGATTCAACCCGGCCTTGCATCAGATTGATTTCAGTGCGCGGGCTTTTGGTATATTTGGTCATTCTCAGCTTGGCGAGAGTGACCTGGCTATTTGACGGGATAGAAATGCGGGATTCATCGGGTAAGGCTATGCTTAAAAAGCCATTTTTACCGGTACTGATCCGGTTTCCTTCTGTCAGTATGTCGCCCAAGGCAATGGCGGTTTCAGTACCGTCAATTTTCTTGGCGGTAGATAATCCGGCCAGCGCGACGACTTTGGCTACACTCGCTTCTTCTGGCAGTAATTCGAGCGGGATGAGTATGGCTGAACCGACAGGAATGGCTCTGTCATTGGCAATTTTGTTGCGTTTTCCCAGCGTCGCCCAGTTACTTGATTTGTCGGTAAAACGTTTTGCGATACTCGATAATGTATCGCCTTCCAAGGCGAAATACGTCATGTCCGGCGGCGTATTGACAATGGTTCCAGGCTGGCTTGCCGGTTTTTCCGCCAGTGCGGGCACCGATAAACTGAACAGCAATGTCAATAGAATAGGCAGAATTCGTGACGAAAAGTCGGGAGGCAAAACAGTATTCATACAAATTCCTAGAGGTATTCAGTTCAGGTCGTAGCGCTCTGCTAAGCTGAATCGATTACTCCATTGATACTTGCTCTAGCCGATAACCGTAGCTGTACACTGGAGCGAGGCGATAACCATTTTCTGGTCGTAGTGATAGTTTGCTGCGTACTCTTGAGATATGCGTATCCATAGTGCGCGAGGGGATGTCGACATCCCGTGACCACACTGCCTCAAGAATATACGCGCGCGACAGCGGACGGCCGAGATTGTTAAACAACAGCAAAGCGAGATCAAATTCTTTTTGCGTCATCTCAACTGGCACGTCATTGACGCTGGCACGACCCGCACGTGTTTCAAACTTATATGCGCCAAATTGTAAAATTTCTGATGCGGTCTGCGCTGGATAAGCGCGGCGCAGCAAGGCTTGTACCCGCGCGACTAATTCTCCGCGGCGTATCGGTTTGATCATGTAATCATCTGCACCCGCGGCTAAGCCCGCAATGATGTCATCTTCACCAGAACGACTAGTCATGAAAAGCACAGGCAATGTCGGCGAAAGTTTTTCCCGGACCCAGTGCAAAATTTCGGTTCCATTGAGATCCGGCACTTGCCAATCAAGAATCAACAGGTCGAAACTTTCACGACGCAGTTGATGCAACATTTCTTTTCCACTGAGGAATGGATGGCAAGTATGCCCTGCAGCGTTCAAGATGGTGCAAGCCAATTCCAACAAATTATTGTCGTCATCAAGTATGGCGATTCTCATAGGTGCACTCGGATGGAAAGTTGGCGATTGAATAAAGGAATTTTCGCCATTGTACATAACGTGTGGCAATTTTTGTAAAACTGCTGGGAATGTACAGGGAAACGTGATTTTTTTACACGAAAATGGCGCGGTTCAACTGGCGTTAAGGCCTTGTACCTTGTGGGTGGCGGCAGTTAACCTTATCCACCACACCGTATCAATTGCGTAACTCAACGTCAGGCAAAATAACATTCACATCCAGCACTTCCAGATTGCCCTGTTTGTCGAGCGAGACCTTGATGTCGTCAGGGTTAACCTTGGTATATTTAGCAATAACAGCAATCAACTCTTCACGCAATGCAGGCAAAAAATCGTAACCATCGCGGCCAGAGCGTTCGCGAGCAATGATGATTTGCAGGCGTTCCTTGGCAGCACTGGCACTTTTGGGTTTGCTATTGAATAAAAAAGAAAGCAAAGCCATCTTACTTACCTCCGAAAATACGTTGTAACAGACTTGGTTTTTCATAAGCAACAAAACGCAAAGGCTTATCTTCGCCAAGAAAACGCGAGACCACATCCTCATAGGCGTCAGAGACGTCGCTACCCTTTAAATGGATAGCCGGATTACCGTGGTTGGAGGCATGTAACACATCCTCTGATTCTGGAATCACGCCAATTAAAGGGATGCGCAGGATTTCTTGCACATCGGTATACGACAGCATTTCTCCCGCTTCGACACGTTTTGGTGAATAACGGGTAATCAGCAAATGCTCTTTAACTGGCTCGCCACCGGCTTGCGCACGTTTGGATTTAGCCTGAATGATACCCAAAATACGATCAGAATCACGCACTGACGATACTTCAGGATTGGTCACCACAATGGCCTCGTCGGCAAAGGTCAGTGCCATCACAGCACCGCGCTCGATACCAGCAGGGGAGTCACAGACGATGTATTCAAAATCCATTTTAATCAGGTCGTTGAGCACGCGCTCCACACCTTCTTCGGTTAAGGCATCTTTGTCGCGTGTTTGCGATGCCGGCAAAATAAACAAATTGTCGCAATGTTTGTCTTTGATTAGCGCTTGGTTCAGGGTGGCTTCACCACTAATTACATTCACCAGATCATAGACTACACGGCGTTCGCAACCCATGATCAGATCTAAATTACGCAGGCCGACGTCAAAATCTAAAACGGCGGTCTTATGACCACGCATGGCCAAGCCCGAAGAAAAACTGGCGCTGGAAGTGGTTTTCCCTACACCGCCTTTGCCGGACGTCACAACGATGATTCTTGCCACAAAGAACTCCTTTAACTATGCTGAAAAGTGCCAATAAATTGAATTTAAATATGTCTAAGCTGCCGATTTCATGGATGATACTTCAATACTGTCACCAATTAGTTTGATTTGCACCGGGTGTTGTGCAGGAAGCACCGGAAACCCATTTTCAAAGGTGCGATAAATGCCTGCAATCGAGACCAGTTCGGCCTCCATCGTCAGCGCATAAATACGTGCGTTGACATTGCCGCTGGCACCCGCCAGCGCCCGTCCGCGCAACGGTGCATAAATGTGGATGCTCCCATCGGCAATGACTTCCGCCCCATTATTGACTGATGCGGTAATGATCAGATCGGCACCGCGGGCATAAATGCGTTGCCCGGCACGCACGGGTGTATCAATCACCATCGCCGGAACATTCGTTATTTGCAATTGCGGTGCTGGTGCCGAGATGACTGCAATCGGTTTTGCGGGGACTGATTCAGTACTTGGCGGCATTTCAGGCTCGGAGCGAACCTTGCTCGTTACATCGATGCTCAAACCGTGTGCGCGGATAGTCACATGGTTTTCTTCAAGTGCGTTGCGAACAGCAACTGCGTGGAGACCAAATGACTTAAACAAGGCGATCAAGGCGACCCAGTCTAGTTTTTCTCCTAATATAGAATCAACATCAATAATCGCAAATTCATCATCAAAAAAATCGGGCGTACCCGCTGTCATTTCCTTTAATGCTGCTTCAAGTATAGGTATGGCTGTTTCGTGAAGAATAATGGCGACTGCTACCACTGTGGCGATCTTTATTTCTATAGGTTTGCGCGTCAGACGGTTTTGCATAAAAGGCGAACAATGAGGGATAAGAATAAAGGTTGACGCAAATTTCCTTCAATTAAGGAGGAATATTTGACGCTAAAAGGCTAATCGTACCAAGTGATGAGAAATATTGCAAAAAAAGGAATGGAGCCAGAGGATCAGCGTGACAGAAATTATTTCTTTGTGGATTTGATTTTGCTGAAGATGGGCTACCATCAACAGCTAATCGGATAAGAAGATAACTGAGTAAATCGTGTTCAAAAAATTCTTGAAATTTACCTGCTTGTCAAAAAAGCAGATCAGCACGGTTTTAGATTTGGCGATTGGAGAAATGCCTGTCAACACGTCGCGACTTAAGTAGAATCAGCATTAAATGTGTCGGTGTCTATCATCCGTTATTTGCCGCGAGTCTGGCCTGAAGACTGTGCTATAAGTAATATTCTCCGATTATGTGTCGGTCATTTTCAAAGCAAGGCATATCAATGTTTCCAATTCATTCGGATGAATCGAGTAAGTCGCCGGAACCCGCCGGTTGCGTACAATGCAAAAGCGATCAAAGTCTGGATTTTAATTTTGTGTTTGCCTTCCAACCCATTGTCGATCTGAGCACGCGTTCGATCTTTGCACATGAAGCACTGGTGCGCGGGCCGAATGGCGAGTCTGCTTTTTCAGTCCTTTCGCAAGTGACGGACACTAACCGATATACATTCGATCAGGCTTGCCGGGTGAATGCCATTCGTGGAGCTGCTGCACTGGGTATGAAAGAATTGTTATCGATAAATTTCTTGCCAAGCGCAGTGTATCGACCAGAGGCTTGCATTCGTAGCACCTTCAATGCTGCAAAACTCTATAATTTCCCGATTGAACAGATCATTTTTGAGGTGACCGAGGGTGAGCAAGTGCTAGACCGGCCGCATTTGGTTAATATTTTCAAGGAGTACCGACGTTTCGGCTTTCGTACTGCGATCGACGATTTTGGTGCTGGATATGCTGGCTTGAACCTGTTATCCGAATATCAGCCTGATATCATTAAGATTGATATGGATTTGATTCGCAACATCGATACCAGCAAGCCGAAGCAAGCCATTGTTCATGGCATCGTGTCAATCTGTGACGCGCTGAATGTGCGGGTGCTCGCCGAGGGCATCGAAACCAAGGATGAACGCGATTTTTTGCGTAATGCTGGCATTGATCTGATGCAGGGATATCTATTTTGTAAGCCTGCACTGCAAGCAATTGGTGTTATCGAACCAACGTCGTGGGCTTAAACGGTGTCCAGTCTTTTGTTCTGCTAGGTGCTTGTGCTCTCCAGTTCCCGCCAGTTGGCCCATTCAATAGCTAATCGGCCATAGCAGCAGGTAACAAGAAGTCAATGGCACGGAGCGGCTTGGGGCCACCACACTGAGAATCGAAAGTAGTGCTTGTCTGGCACCAAAAGGAGTCGTCTCTCAATATATAGATGATGCAGATGATGCGTTCGCAACGCACTTATATCACTGTTCGACGCATTTGAAGAATTGGCTTCAATACGAGGGGATATCAGCACGACGTCACTATCAAAATAAAGCGAGATGATACGGACTCCGCAATCCGCCTCAACGACGGGAAACGGCACCGCTTTTAAAAATACAACGACTGTTACGGCCATCAGGCTGGCGACGAATGCCTGAAGATCGTCGCTGCTATCCTGCCGACAGGTACACGTTGGGTAACAGGATAAATCCGTTTCATAGTCATTCGACCGGCCCATCCAGACTTCCATCATCGGCCAACGCGAGCGAAAAATCTGCCAAATTTGTACATAGACTGGCTAAATAATAGCCGCTTTTGAAACATTAAAAAGCTGTGCCTCAGGATTTCTTGCGTGGTCGATTTTTTTTTATCGAGTCCACATCTACATCAATCGTCACCTTTGGCGGCATCGTTTGATCGGCAACAGGCTACAACGCCTGGGGTGTCAAACAGCGCACGTAACCTTTTATTTTAATTAGTGCATGGGAAAACTGCAAAGCCTCATGCAATCGCGTTTGGCGTCAGTACGGCAGGTAAAAACAGTTGCTGTTCCTTGTGAAAATGGCGCGCTGATTTATAGTTCTGTGTCTTACCGCACTGACGACGTGTAATTATCAGGGCATTCTGGAACCTCATTTACATCATTCTGAGGTCCAACATGACGACTTACGCAGAACGCGATACCTACGGCATCTATAAGGAAGAAAACGGGCACAAAGGTCCTGGTCCTGAATTAATGGGTGCCAATACGCTGATTGGTGACCATGTTCACAATGTCCAGAATGACCACTTGGGCGAAATCAAGGAAATCATGTTGGACATGCGTACCGGAAAAGTCGCGTATGCAGTGCTTGCTACTGGCGGCATCTTCACCATCGGCGAAAAACTGTTCGCGGTACCTTGGAGTGCCTTGAAGCTCGATACAGTAAACAAGCGTTTTGTCCTTGATATCTTAAAAGATCGCTTCGAAAATGCGCCAGGCTTTGATTCCAATAACTGGCCCGACATGGCCAACCAGTCATGGAGCGCTGGCATTCGTACGTATTACGGAATTTCCGACCATTGAGCATTTTTCAGCGTTGCACGGTAAGCCCAGGGCAAGCCATATTTCGCTGATTTTAGTTTTAAGTTGCTGCGCTCAATATGCGATTTCGGCAACAAACAATTCGCGGTATTTTTTGAACCGCACACGTGCCAGTTTTTCATTTTGGCACCATTTTTCATCATTACACAATACTCAATAGGAGCGCAGTCATGGGCAAATACATATTAGGGTGGATTTTAGGTATTCCGATGGTGGTGTTGGTCGTGATCTATTTGATTGCACACTAATCGATCATCGTCACGCAACAATTCAATTCATCAATTTCGTCGTAATGCTGTGAGTAATTTTTCGCCGAGAAAGAGCAGCAGATTTAGCAGTATCCATCAACCAAATAGGAAACAGTCATGAATAAAGATCAAATCAAGGGCGTTACAAAAGACATCGCTGGCAAAATTCAAGAGGACGCCGGGAAATTAGTCGGCAGCAAAGAACAACAAGCGAAGGGTTTGCTGAAGCAAGTCGAGGGCAAATCAGAAAAGGCGCTTGGGGATGCCAAGGAAGTTGTCAAGGACGCAGTAAATAAACTCTAAAAGGGAAGTTCGCGCGCCTATCTGGTAGCGCGCGTTTTTTCTCATTAAATCAGGAAAAAATCGTGCGGTACCCGCTTGACACTTAGGTAACAGTGCCAGAAACGACAAAAGGGCTTACATCGCTGTAAGCCCTTCTATTTACTGCATATTTCTTGGTGGCCCGGGGCGGACTGGCTACCAAAACACCTAAGTCATTGATATATATAGGTGTTAATCACAAAATCGCTACCAACAGGTGTTCCACTTGTTTGGAACACTTAATTTTACATTTTGACATCAATATTTCTAAAATACTAGCGTTAGTCTGTCGGTTGGCGCACATAGCCAATCCAGCATCTTCGCTGCGCCTTTGAGTCCGGGTAGGCCATCCCTGAGCCACGGCTCACGAAGGAAAAGCGGTCTTGGTCGGGATTGCACTGCGAGCGGCAGCTGGGTGCTCGGGTGCCGCGCCGGCCAGAATGTGGTTGCCGTCAACGTCGAGTCCGGCGATGGCGGGACCACGCTCGCCGGGAATATGACGTACAGCGGCGAAGGTCCGATCGGCTTCAAGTGCGAGCTCAGCGATGGCGCCGCAATAACTATATGGTAGAAAATCAGTGGGGCGGCACGTCGGCACCATGGCATCCGGGCGGTGTCTGGCTGATCGGTTGCCGTGCCGGCCAACAAGCTATGGCATTGAATATCAGTTCCGGCGACGGCGGCAACAGCTTCAATGGCGGCGTGACCTACAACAGTGAAGGCCCTATCGGCTACCGCGCTTGAGCAGCAGCGCGATGCCTGGTGCCGCAAAACAAAGCGCCACCGGCGGGCGCGTGCAATGGGTCAAGATTTCATTGCATTTGACAGAGTCTCCTCAATCCTATATGCTATTGCTCGCCACGCAATGGCACGCCGGCATAGGTCTAGCGATCGCGTGCTTAAATCACTGCCTCCTGACCAATCGAATCAAGGGTTTGCCGAGCTGGTCTGTGCCATTTTTGTTGTTTTTGCGATCGGTCGAGAGCATCATCGCTCAGTGTTTCTATGAAATCAAATATCGACGCCCAAGCGGACGTGATGACATTGTTGCTCGACGCTATCTGTGTGGTCGATGCACACGGGTGTTTTGTCTCCGTCACGGGCGCGTGCGAACGCATCTTCGGTTATACACCTGAGGAAATGATTGGTAGGCCGATGCTGGAACTGGTGTTTCACGAAGATCGGGTAAGAACGCTACAGGCAGTCGACAAGGTGATGGGCGGACAACTGCAGCGCCATTTCGAGAATCGCTATGTACGCAAGGATGGCGAAATCGTTGATATCATGTGGTCGGCCTGTTGGTCGGAGATCGATCAGGTGAGGGTTGCCGTCGCACGCGACGTCACGGAACGCAACCATGCCGATTCGATGCTGGCCGCGCCGCGCACCGATTGCGAAGCAGTACCAAGCTGGATCCTGTCGGCCTCACCACCCCAATTGATCCCTCCCGGCTTTGCCCCGATTGCGCTGTCGCACCAGGACCACACCGTCATGCTGGCGCTGGCGACCGAGAGGGGGAATGTCAGCCGCGAGACAATTGTGCACGCGCTGGGGGCGAACTTTCTTCATTACGATCAACGCCGACTCGATACGCAAATGCGCCGCCTGCGTCGCAAAGTCATGGAAGCCTGTGGCTTGCAGCTCCCGCTTACCACGCTGCGAGGGAACGGATACCACTTTTACGAACATATCGAGGTTCGCCGCTAACCTAGCCGCGACGGGCACGTTGTTTTTGCCGACATTGGCAGTGGCACGGGCGTGTTCTCAGGTTTGCTCAGGTACTTTCATTAAGGAAACCTTTATGATGATAGGGTAATTTTCCTTTTTGAAAGAATGCCGCGTGAAAATAATGTTTTCTGGAGTCCTGGCGCCCATGGGCTTGGTTATGTGCAGTGTCGCACTGGCGCAGACTGCGCCCAATGCCGGATCTCTGAACCAGCAGATCGAACGGGAGCAGCCACCGCGTCCCAACAAAACGACCCCTGATATCCGTATTGAGCAAAGCAGAACGCCGGTCGTGCCGGCGGCTGAGGGGCGGAAAATCCTGGTCAGGCAAATTCGTATCGCTGGCGCGCAAATCTATCCGGAAGCGGCATTGCTGGCCTTGACCGGCTTCAGCGGCCAAAGCGAACACACCTTGGCCGATCTGCGCGGTATGGCATCGAAGATTTCCGAGCATTATCGCAAGCATGGCTATTTCCTGGCGAAGGCCTATTTGCCGGCGCAAGATATCCGGGATGGGTCAGTGACAATCGCCGTCCTCGAAGGCCGATACGGTCAGGTCAGCCTGCGTAACAACGCCCACGTACCCGATGGCCTGGTCAAGGCTTTGTTCGACGGTTTGGATAGCGGCGATACGGTCGCCATCACGCCGCTCGAAAGTCGACTGCTGCTGCTTTCCGACCTGCCTGGCGTGAATGTGAAATCGACGCTGGTGCCGGGCGCATCGGTCGGCGCTTCCGACCTGATCGTGGACCTGGAGCCGGGGTCGCGTGTCACGGGCTATATCGACGCCGACAACCAAGGTAACCGCTATACCGGCGCCAATCGCCTGGGTGCGGCGCTTCAGATCAACAATCCCACCGGGTCTGGCGATCTGGTCAGTGTGCGGGCACTGACGTCGTTTGCCGGAATGCGTTATGGCCGTCTCGCATACCAGACGCCAATCGGTCGCGCCAGCGCAGGCGTGGCCTATTCCCGGATGCTCTACCAACTGGGACAGGATTTCGCCAGTTTGCAGGCCAGCGGTGTGGCCACCATCGCCAGCATCTATGGCGGCTACCCGCTGCTGCGCTCGCGCAGCCATAACCTGACAGGCCAAGTCCTGTTGGATGACAAGGCCTTCAGCGACCGGGCGGACGCGACGTCGTCGCTCGCTGACAAGAAGGCACGCGTGGCCATGTTCAGCCTCAACGGCGACGCCCGCGACGCGTTCGGTGGATCGAATACCTATACGTTCTCCTGGAGCCGCGGCGACATCACCATCGCAAATGCGGCGGCGCTGGCATCGGATGGGGCGACAGCGCATACCAGTGGCAAGTACGACAAGTTTTCTTTGAACGCGATGCGGCTGCAAACTCTGTCCGACACCTTGTCGCTGCAGGTCGCCGTGAGCGGCCAGTTGGCGTCGAAAAACCTGGATGCGTCGGAAAAAATGGGACTGGGCGGCGCTGCCGGCGTGCGCGCCTATCCGTCGGGCGAGGCCTATGGCGACCAGGGCTATGTGATGAATCTGGAAGCGCACGCGCTGCTGCCGGCGTTCTCGGACAGTGTGCCCGGCCGCATCACGATGATCGGCTTTATCGATCACGGCAGCGTGATGCTCAATAAAAATGCCTGGACCGCAGGGGGAAACCGCCGCACCCTTTCCGGCGCCGGGATCGGCCTGACCTGGGCGGAGCACAACAATTTTGCGGTAAGCGCGAGTATCGCCCGCAAGCTCGGCAATGCGGTGGCGACCTCGGCCCCGGATACGAACCAGCGTTTCTGGCTCCAGGGCGTCAAATATTTTTGATTGCAGCATCCTGCCATTGAATTAAGGCATACACGACACACCCGCACGTCGATGCCATCCGATCATTAAGAAAAAAGGTAACAAACCATGAACCACATCTACCGCTCGATCTGGAGTAAAAAGACCGGCGCCTTTGTCGCCGTTTCCGAAAACACTAAAAACGGTGGCAAGAGCGCCTCGGGCGGCGGCGTGGTGGGATCAGGTTTTGCCTTGAAAACGCTGGCGGTCTCGCTGTCGATGGCGTTCGGCTCGCATGTGTACGCGTTGCCGGTCAACGGCATCGTTACCGCCGGCAACGCCACTATCACCAGCGGCGCCGGCAACACGACGGTCAACCAGGGCAGCCAGAACGTGGCGCTGAACTGGCAAAGTTTTAATATTGGCAAGGGCGAAGCCGTCACCTTCGTGCAACCGAACAGCAGTTCCGTCGCCCTCAATCGCGTCTTGGGCGCGGACCCGTCCAGCATCCTGGGCAACTTGTCCGCCAACGGCAAAGTCTTCCTGATCAACCCCAATGGCATCCTGTTTGGCCAAGGCGCCTCGGTCAACGTCGGCGGCCTGGTGGCCTCCACGCTGAACCTGAGCGACAGCGACTTCATGGCCGGGCGCTACAAGTTTGCCGATGCCGGCGCCGGAGCGATACTGAACCAGGGTAGCATCAGCGCCGACGGCGGCTATGTGGCGCTGCTGGGCGCCAATGTGTCCAATCAGGGCACCATCAACGCCAGATTGGGTACGGTAGCACTGGCCGCGGGCAATGCGATCACGCTCGATGTTGCCGGCGACGGCTTCATCAACGTCACGGTCGACCGAGGCGCGCTCAAGGCGCTGGTGGACAACGGCGGCATGATCCAGGCCGATGGCGGCCATGTGCTGTTGAGCGCGCAAGCGGCCGGCCAACTGCTGCACACGGTGGTCAACAACACCGGCATCATCCAGGCCCAGACCATCGGCGAGCATAACGGCACGATCCGGCTGCTGGGCGACATGCAAAGCGGCAGCGTGAACGTCGGCGGCCAGCTCGACGCCAGCGCCCCAGCCGGCGGCAACGGCGGCTTCATCGATACCTCGGCCGCGCAGGTGAAGATTGCCGACGGTGCAAGGGTCACCACTGCCGCGCAGCATGGCCTGACTGGCACCTGGCTGATCGACCCGGTGGATTTTACGATCGCCCCCGGCAGTGCCGCGCAAACCGGGTCCGGCATCGGCGCCACCACGCTCAGCAGCAATTTAGCCAGCGGCAATGTCAGCATCGTCACCGGCGGCACCACCACCGGCAACGGCGATATCTTTGTCAATAGCGCCGTATCATGGGACGCCAACAAGCTCACGCTGTCGGCGCATCGCGATATCAACATCAATGCGAACCTGAATGCGTCGGGCACGGCCAGTCTGGCGCTGGAATTCGGACAGGGCGCGGTCGCTGCAGGCAACACCAGCAATGTCATTACCAATGGCGGCGCCGTCAACCTGCCGGCCGGCACCACCAATTTCACCACCAAGCAGGGTTCGGACGGCAGCACACTGAACTACACGGTAATTACGAGCCTGGGCGCGCAGGGCAGCACCAGCACGACAGATTTGCAGGGAATGAATGCGAATACGGCGCTCAATTATGCATTGGGTGGCAATATCGATGCGACCGCGAGCGCGGGATGGAATGGCGGGACAGGCTTTACGCCGGTAAGCGATGGAAACAGCACCTTTTTTACCGGAACCTTTGATGGCTTGGGCCACACCATCAGCAACCTGACAATCAATCGTCCCGGTGTGGACAAAATAGGGCTGTTTGGCGATATCCGTGGCGCAGTCAGGAACATCGGGCTGGTGGGTGGAAGCGTTACAGGTGCCAATTATGTCGGCGCGCTTGCGGGCCGCAATTATGGCGATGTAAATAACAGTTATTCCACGGGTTCGGTACAAGGCGCGAATTATGTCGGAGGAATCGCCGGATTTCATCAGGGGACTATGACCAATAGTCATGCGACTGGCAGCGTAACAGGTTCTTATAAAGTGGGCGGCCTGTTGGGTTGGAGTTATGGTTCGGTTGATCAAAGTTATGCAACGGGAAATGTGACCGGAACCGGCAATCGCGTGGGCGGGCTGGTTGGTGATGGTCAAAGCACGATTGACCGCAGCTATGCCACAGGCACCGTCTCCGGCGCTGCGGTCGTCGGCGGATTGGTCGGCGGCGGCGGCGTCAACATCACAAACAGTTACTCTACGGCGCAAGTTGCAGGGAGCGATTATGTCGGCGGCCTGGTTGGCGCGCATGAAGGCGGCACGATCAGTAACAGCTACGCGACCGGGGCGGTAACTGGGACAGGCAATAACGTTGGCGGCCTGGTCGGGTATGGCAGATATGGCTCGGTCAGCAACAGTTATGCCAGCGGCGCGGTGACTGGTAACGGCGGCGGCCTGGTCGGAGCGGCCGACAGTTTCACGGTCAGCAACAGCTTCTGGAACACGGATACGTCCGGTCGCGCAACGAGTGGTGGTGGCACCGGCTTGACCAGCTTGCAGATGCAGACCGCATCCAACTTTACCGGTTTCAATTTCACCACCACGCCTGGCGCAGCCGGCAACAACTGGGTGATGGTCGACGTCGACGGTTCGCTCAACAATGCCGGCGGCGCGCTCGGCGGCACACGGCCGATGCTGGCATCTGAATATTCAACAACGATCAACAACGCTCACCAGTTGCAGTTGATGTCCATGAATCTGGCAGGAAAATATACGGTAGGACAGCATATTGATGCAGCAGCCACGGGAACGGCATCCGATGTCTGGTCTGGCAGCAGCTTTATACCAGTTGGCAATAACAACACACTGTTCACCGGCACGTTCAATGGACTTGGCCACACCATCGGCAATCTCACTATCAATCTGCCCTCGACATCCTATGTCGGACTGTTCGGCGCGAATGGTGGCCTCATTCAGAATGTCGGACTGATAGCTGGGAGTGTAATAGGCAGCTCCTACGCTGGTGGGCTGGTGGGTAATAATGCAAACAGTAACGCACTCATCACGAATAGCTACAACACAGGCTCTGTGAGTGGCAGCAGTTACCTCGGTGGACTGGTGGGGCAGAACTGGAGCGGCGCTGTTGCCAACAGCTACGCCACCGGGAATATAACGGGCACCGGTAATAATATTGGGGGTCTGGTTGGATACGGCCATAACAGTGCCACGGTAAACAACAGCTACGCCACAGGAAATGTAATTGGTGGCGCTGCTGTCGGGGGACTGATGGGGTCCATGAATAAGAATAGCGCAATCAACAACAGCTATGCCACTGGATCGGTGACTGCCAGCATGCAATATAGTGGTGGATTGATTGGCAGCATCAGCAGTGGTGCCGGTGTCAGCAACAGTTATTCCACAGGAGCGGTGACCGGCGGCAGCCAAGTCGGCGGTCTGATTGGCGCCACTGGATCAGGCACAGGCGCCAGTAACAGCTTCTGGGATACGCAGACCTCGGGCCAGGCTACCAGCGCTGGTGGCGCAGGTGCTACGGGCCTCACAACCGCTCAGATGAAAACCGCTTCGGTTTTTTCCTCGCTTGATTTCGCCAACACGTGGGTGATCTACGACACCTACACGAACCCATTGCTGCGGTCTTTCATGACGGCACTGACGGTAACGGCAAACAATGACAGCAAGACGTATGACGGGCTGGCGTATTCGGGCGGTAACGGCGTGACTTATTCCAGCACACCGAATATGAGCAATGTGCTTGGCACTGCCAGCTACAGCGGCACGTCGCAAGGCACCATCAATGCAGGTACGTATGACATTACAGCGAGCGGGCGGTATTCCAATCAGCAGGGATACCTCATCAGTTATGTCGCTGGTGGATTGACGGTAAATAAAGCCAACCTGACGCTGGGTAGCGGCAATGTCAGCAAGACCTATGACGGAGGCTTGACGGCATTGGGTACGGCAGCGATCACCAGTGGTGCGTTGATTTCGGGAGACACGATCAGCGGCGGCACGTTTGCCTTCACCGACAAGAATGCGGGCAGCAACAAGACGGTCACCACTACCGGCGTCACGGTCACCGACGGCAACAACGGCGGCAATTACAACGTCAGCTATGCCAATAACACCGCCAGCACCATCACGCAAGCCAACCTGACGCTGGGTAGCGGCAATGTCAGCAAGACCTATGACGGCGGACTGAGTGTCGCTGGTACAGCTACCGTCACCAGCGGCACGCTGTTTGGCAGCGATGCACTCAGCGGCGGCACGTTTGCCTATACCGACAAGAATGCGGGCAGCAACAAGACGGTCACCACTACCGGCGTGACGGTCACCGACGGCAACAGCGGCAACAACTACAACGTCAGCTATGCCGACAACACCGCCAGCACCATTGCGGCCAAAGCCCTGACGGCCACAGCGACTGCATTGAATAAAACCTACGACGGCACCACCACCGCTGCCGCCGCATTGACCATTGCCAGCGGTCTGGTGGGCAGTGAAACAGTAACGGCCACCGGCGGCGCCACCTTCAACAGCAAGGATGTCGCGAACGCCAATCTGGTCACCGTCAACAGCACCGCATTGGTAGACGGCGCCAACGGCGGCCTGGCCAGTAACTACCGCCTGGCCAGCGGTCAAACGGCCGCAGCCACGATTGCCGCCAAAGCCCTGACAATCAGCGGCATGGCAGCCGCCAACAAAATCTATGACGGCAATACCGCCGCAACCCTGAACGGCGGTACATTGAACGGCCTGATCGGCGCCGAGACGCTCGCCCTGACCGGTCAGAAAGGCGCCTTTGCCGACAAGAACGTTGGTACCGCCAAAGCCGTGACAGTCACCGGTACCGCCCTGGCCAATGGCACGGGCTTGGCCGGCAACTACAGCATTGCCAACCCCACGGGACTTACCGCAGACATCACTCGCCTAACCAGTGTGGCCTGGGTGGGCGGCGCCAGCGGCAACTGGTTCGATGCGGGCAACTGGGCCGGTGGCGCGGTCCCCGATCTGGCCAATGTCGCCAATGTCGCCATCCCTGCCGGCGTCAGCGTCACTATTGACAATGGTATTGTGGTGATGCCAGCACAGGCTGGCACCGTCAATGTGGAATCGATCGGCAGTGGCGGCAGGGTGAGCATGGTGGACGGCAGCCTGAGCGTGGTCAACAGTGTCAAATTGGCGAGCATTGCGCAGTCCGGTGGCACATTCAAGAGCGGCACCATCGAGGTTGGCACTTTTACCCAAAGCGGCGGATCGCTGACCAGCACCGGGAATTTGACCGTGACCAACGCCTATAGCCAAAGCGGCAGCGGCGCCAGCGTCAATGTGGGCGGCAACGTCAGTATCTCCCAAACCAGTGGCTCGGCAGTACTGGGCAACATCACTACCGCGGGCAGCTTGGGTATCACCGCAGTCAATGGCAACATCGCCCAGGTGGCCGGTACCAGAATGGCTTCGACAGGCGCCGGCACGCTGTCTGCGCCCAACGGCACTGTGTCGCTGGCCGGCAGTGGCAACAGTCTTGGCGCCGTGACCATCAGCGATAGCGACAGTCTTGCCGCCAGTTCCGGTGGAGTCAACGACGCGCGCTTGCAAAATGCGTTAGCCAGTGCGCTCTCGATGGATGGGATGAATGCACCGGAACGCACTGCCGGCGCATCCTCTTTGGCAGCGGGACAGTCCATGCGCCGCTTGCCTTCCGGCAGTTCTCCCGCGAGCATCCTGACTGGGTTAAATGTCACACTCGTGGGTCAAGGCGTAAAATTGCCGCCAGGGGTGCAACCAGACGGCGCCAACGACGATGAAAAATAATTTGTAAGGATATGGTTCGATGACTCCCAATTTTATCGGCGTGACCGGATTGCCCAGGGCCGGTTCCACCCTGTTGTGCCAGATGCTGGCGCAACACCCCGAGGTGCATTGCGAAGGGCATAGCTCACCGCTTTGCAACACCCTGCTGGGAATTCGCCGCATGGTCAGCGATGACCAGTTCTTTCTGGCGCAACTGGACAACAGCTTCGAGGCGGGCTATTCCCATCTGGCCTCGGCCATGCAGGGTTTTCTGCGAGGATGGCATCACGATTGCAACAAAAAGGCGGTGGTCGACAAGAACAGGGCCTGGCTGCACGCAATCGAGTTGCTGCTGCAACTCGCGCCGGAAGCCAAGCTGATTGTCTGTCTACGGGAGCTGGGCCAAATTTACGGCTCAATCGAAGCGCAGCATCAAAAAACCATCCTGGTCGATTTTATCGACCATCTGGCCGATTTCGATCGCTTCGGGCGCGCCGACATGCTGTTCGCCAAGGACAAGGCGATCGGCGCGCCGTTGATTTCCTTGAGCGCGGTGCAGGACTTGCCGGCGGCGGTGCAAGAGCGTCTTTACTTTGTGCGATTTGAAGACTTGATGGCGCAGCCGGCCGCCTGCATGTCGCACCTCTATGCCTGGCTGGGCTTGTCGCCATTCGAGATCAATCCGCAGCAACTGACCGTTGGCAAACAGGAAAGCGACAGCCACTATCGGATGAAATATCTGCATCGGCAGTCCGGGCAGATTACGAAACCCAAACGGCATGACATCCCGCCGCGCATTCAGGCGCAGATCGAGAATGCTTGCGCCTGGTATTACGATCTCTACTATCCAAAAAATCGACAAAACTAATGTCATGAAGTGCTGGAGAGCACAATGCGGCGCAGGCACTGAAGAGGCAGGAATTCGTCACTTCGCAGCGAGCGACCCCGTACCGAGAACTACGCTGCGCGTGATTTCTCACAACCGCGCATGATCGTGGTGGCGATCCGGCTGGTGTCGTTGGTGGTGCTGAACATCGCCGCCGTGATGGCCAGCACAAGGGCGTCTCGTGGGAAAGCGATCCGATCGCCCTTGTGCTGCACCCAACAAGTGGTCGATTGCGCACATGTAATGTAGCTGCCGCAGGTCTTGCCAAAATCCGGACGAAATCGTTGGCCTTGATTGTCCGGGCAAGCATATACTCAGGCAGGAAGGCAGGAAGTCGGGCGCTGCTTCCGCACTTCATGCGCAACGGTTCTGATTTACCGTCCCCTAACCTTTCACCAATAATTGCGATGTCCACAATCGAAAGCGCCGCACCCCAGCCGCTCAAAATCACCACTTTTCGCTCGTATCTATTCCGGGTGGCCGAGCAAAAGCGGTCGATCTCGCTGACCACCTGTCAGATCGGCGAATTATTCTTGCAGGGATTGAAATCTAGCGACGAAATGTCGATGTTCGAGCGCCGATGAGCAATCACGTTCTCTGGCAGGAAGGGCAGGTGTCTGCCAAGGACCGGGCGCAACTGTTGGGCCAGCAGCCGGCCACTGTATGGCTGACGGGCTTGAGCGGGGCCGGCAAATCGACACTTGCATTTGCGCTCGAGCGCGAGTTACATCGCCTCGGCCGGGCCTGTTATGTGCTCGATGGAGATAACGTGCGCCATGGCCTGAACCGGGATCTGGGATTTTCCGCGCAACACCGCAGCGAAAATATCCGCCGCGTGGCCGAGGTAGCGCGTCTGATGAACGATGCTGGAATGATCGTGATCAGCGCTTTCATTTCACCGTTTCACGCCGACCGCAAAATGGCTAGGGAAATCATCGGCACTGGAAGCTTTCGCGAAGTGTTTGTGAGCACGGCCCTTGCCGTATGCGAAGCGCGCGACCAGAAAGGGCTTTACGTTAAGGCAAGGAGCGGACTACTGGCGCAGTTCACCGGGATTTCCTCGCCCTATGAAGTGAGCGAGACGGCGGACTTGACCATCGATACGGCGGACATGCCACTGGATCAAGCGGTCGCGCAACTGCTGAAATTACTCACAAGCTGCCAGGCTTCCTGCTTCTGAACAGTTCGATTAAGGTAGTAATCACGATGCGGCGCGAACGGTGCGTATCCCCGCTGGGTGACGCCTAAGACATGGGCAAGATCGCCAGTGGCACAATGTCCCTGTTTGACTTGGACAGTACCTATTTGGCGGAGCAGGAATTCAAGCAGCTGCGAAGCTGAAGCAATTTACGGCTATCCATCTCGGTGATGGCCTGGTTGATTTCTCCGCGGCGATTTCGCTGGTCGCGGTGGCGATGGTGTCGGTTCCGCTGCGCACCTGTCCGACGATATCGACCAGGCTGTTTCGCATAGTCTTCATGGCATACAGCAAGCTGGAACTGTCGTTGGCGCGGGTCACCACCTGCACGGTCAGGTCGCCTTCGGCGATGCTTCCTGCAATATGGACAGCATAGCCGGGTTCGCCACCTGCGCCGTCAGGCTGCGCGAGATCACCACACCGATGATGAATCCGGCCAGCGCGCCAGCGACGGTCAGGCTAATTAGCACGAGGCGTATATGCGCGTAGATCACATCGGTTTTGTCATTCAATGCTGAGGCATTGACCTTCGGGTCGGGATGGCGCTGCGAGCGGAAGAGGGATGCGCGGCGCGGCGGGCCGATGTGTAATTAGAATCTTGCGGGCAGGAAAATTTATTTAGTCTTGCGAAGAAGAACGGGGTAGGGGAATGGACAGTTGGACGATTCGGTCGAGACTTCGCCGACCGTCGCGGTTTGTTTCGAGTACCGGACATGAACCGGACACAAGGACTACGAGGTCCACAAACGAAAACGCCAACCAGTGATGGTTGGCGTTGCGTGAACTATGTTCTTGGTGGCCCGGGGCGGAATCGAACCACCGACACAAGGATTTTCAATCCTCTGCTCTACCGACTGAGCTACCAGGCCAAGACGGAGAAGTATAGCGAAGCATTCGATAAATTGCAAATGTTTTGTGACTTCCCAAGTGAAAAAACATTGATTTCGTGACTGTGCGGACCTGATATCGGGCGGTCGCTGCTGCCGTATAATGGGGGTATCCATATTTGCAGGTGTGATTTCATGACTACACGAACTTATCAAAGTGATGTTTGTATTGTTGGCGGCGGGGCGGTTGGCAAGGCGGCTGCGCTGGGATTTTCCCAGGCGGGGTTGCTGGTGACGATGGTGGCCCCTGGTTCCGCACCGCTGTCTGTGTCTGAAGATTGGGATGTGCGGGTCTTTGCCTTAAATCATGTAGCGCATGATTTGCTGCTGGCGCTGAAGGTGTGGGGTGCCTTGGATCTGGCACGGGTGGCACCTGTGAATGCCATGCAGGTGATGGATGGTCGAGAAAAGGCGGGCGGACACTTGGCTTTTGATGCCTATGGGGCGCATATTGATGAGTTGGCGTGGATCGTTGAAGAGCGTAATTTGAATCAGGCGCTCGATACAGCATTGAAATTTGCCCAAAATGTGACGCAGGTGACGGGGCAGGCTAAACAGTTTGAGGTCAGTGATGGTCAGGCCTTGGTGACGTTAGAGAATGGCGATAAGTTGTCCGCTTCTTTAGTGGTGGGTGCGGATGGTGCGCAATCGTGGGTGCGTGGCCAATGTGATATTGGACTCGATTACCGCTCTTACGGGCAACGTGGTGTGGTGACTAATTTCGCTTGCGAAAAACCGCATAAAGGTGTTGCGCATCAATGGTTTGTCGAGGGCTTGGGCATTATTGCTTTGTTGCCTTTGCCTGGCCAGCGGGTGTCCCTGGTTTGGTCGGCGCCGGATGCCTTGGCGGCAGAGTTGCTGCGTGAACCTTTGACGGCACTCGCCGACAGGCTTGCTGCGTACTGTGCAGATCAGCTGGGCATCTTGACACCGTTGCAGCCAGAACAAATTAAGGCATTTCCTCTGCAGCTGATTTGTCCGCATTCGATGATTGCACCGCGCGTTGCCTTGATCGGTGATGCCGCACATGTGGTGCATCCGTTGGCGGGGCACGGCATGAATCTTGGATTTGCCGATGTGGCTAGTCTGTTGGCTGCCATTGCCGATCGTGAGGCGCACCGGGATTGTGGTGATCAGCGTGTACTGAACCGCTATCGGCGGGCCAGGCGGGAAGAGGTGGCGTTGATGCAGATCACCACAGACGGTCTGGCGCGTCTGTTCGGCAGTGATCTGGCGCCACTCAGGATGGCCCGCAATCTGGGAATGAACTTACTCAATCGCTTACCTGTCTTAAAAAGAAAACTGATTACGCACGCAATGGGAAAATAAATCCCAGACTTCATAATTTGTATCGAGAGAATAGTGAAAACAATGAAATTAAAAAACATGATGGCTGCACTGCTGATGTCGTCTGCTGCATTTGCCCAGGCAGAAACAGCGCAGGAAGCTGCCATCAAGAAGTTGGTGGAGCCAAGACTTGGCGAAGATGCAAAAGTAGATTCTGTTACTAAAACGCCTTATGCCGGTTTGTTTGAAGTACGCATAGGCAGTGACATTCTGTATACGGATGAAAAAGCCCAGTATCTGTTTATTGGTAACGTGATCGATGCGCAAAATTCGACCAACTATACCAAGCTACGCTCGGACGAACTTAGCAAGATTAAATTTTCAGACTTACCTTTTGACTCTGCCTTAAAAATGGTGAAAGGGAACGGCAAGCGCGTCTTTGCTATTTTTGAAGACCCTAATTGCGGTTACTGCAAACGCTTCCGCAAGACTTTGCAGGGGATGGACAATATTACCGTCTACACTTTCATGTATAACATTCTGGCAGAAGATTCTGTGGTGAAATCCAAAAACATCTGGTGTAGTAGCGATAAAAACAAGGCATGGGATGAGTGGATGCTCAATGGTAAAGCTGCACCCACTGCCGCGCCCAATTGCCATACGCCAAACGATAAAATAGCTGCTTTGGGTAAAAAATTACGTATCACCGGTACGCCGACCATTTTTTTTACTGACGGCTCACGTCTGCCTGGCGCAGTCGATCTCAAGGGGCTTGAGGATAAGCTTGCTTCCGTTAAATAAAACAATGACCGCCTAAGGCTAGCTTGCAGATGAATATCACCCGAGCCTGGTGCGGGATAGTGCTGGCCGCTGGCAAGGGGCAGCGATTTGATGCCAGCGGTGAACGCAATAAACTGTTGCAGTTACTGCCCTCCGGATTGACGGTGGCGGGCAGCAGTGCGAAGAATTTGCTGGCAGTATTGCCGCATAGTCTGGCCGTTCTGCCGCCCTCGGCATGGACAAACTCCAACACGCATGCAAGCACAGCTTCGCTGGCGGCGTTACTTGCCAGTGCAGGCTGTGAAATTGCTATCCGTCCGGTTATCGGCTCTGAAGATTCTGCCGATCGACAAGACGGCATGGCCAACTCCCTGGTCCATGGTTTGCGCCAGTCGCCTGCCGACTGCGCAGGCTGGGTGATTGCGTTGGCGGACATGCCGTATGTGCAGCCGGAAAGCATTGCCGCCATATTGACAGCGCTGCAAAACGGTGCTGACATTGCGGTGCCGGTGTGCCAGGGACGGCGTGGCAATCCGGTGGGGTTTTCCAGGCGCTACCTGCCCCAATTGCTGGCATTGACAGGTGACCAAGGCGCACGTGCCTTACTTAACATGTATCCGGTCACCGAAGTGCTGGTGAATGATCCGGGTATCTTTCAAGATATCGATATTCCAGAAGATCTTTCTTCTGGTTGAGGCACCTTGAAGTAATTGCGTTCATCGAGCGCAAGCCATATATCTAATTCGAGCATTTGCTCTTAAAATAGCGTTTTTGAAATTTAGCTGAAATATTATTTTCAGCGCCTTCGCTTGCCACCACTATGAATACTCTTGATCAGCAACTCGCCAACCGACTGGGATTTTCTGGCCTGGTTCCCTTTGTTTTTCTGACACTGGCATGCTGGATCGTACATCCCGACTGGTTAGGTTATTTCATCAAGGGACAACTCTCGTATGGCATCGCGATCCTGTCTTTTTTAGGCGGCTTGCACTGGGGCGTTGCCTTGATGTCACGCGATCGCCCTGTCGGCGAAATTAAGCAAGCATTGATCTGGGGTGTGATTCCGACCATTATCGCCTGGTGTTCGATGTTCAATATGGGTATCGGTTTTTTGGTGCAAATACTTGGCTTTATCGTTGCCTATCAGGTGGATAAGCGCCTGTATTTACGCTATGCCTTGCCGGCGTGGTTTCTGGTATTGCGTTTCCGCTTGACATGTGTGGTAGTGACGGCGTTAGCCCTTACCTTCCTTGCTGCCAATCTGCGTGCATAACCATCAGAAGGATACAATCAGATGAAAAACGCCTCGCCAAATGCCCCGAAAAACAAGCTTGAGCAGCAAATCATCGGCCTGAAAAAAGATCCTGTGCGTTACAGCATTGTTCCGAAAGACTTGGCCGGGCATGTATTTCAGATCACCTTGGAAGTGGCGCAGCCTGATCCCGCCGGACAATGCCTGAGCTTGCCCGCGTGGATACCCGGCAGTTACATGGTGCGTGATTTTGCCCGCAACATCATCTGTATCAGCGCCACTTGCCATGGCAAACAAGTCGTCCTCAATAAAATCGATAAACACAGCTGGCAAGCCGCCGCCTGCAGCGCTGCGCTGACGATTACCTATGAGGTATATGCCTGGGATTTATCGGTACGCACCGCGCATCTGGATCAAAGCCACGGATTTTTTAACGGTACCAGCGTGTTTCTGCAAGTAGTGGGACAAGAGATGTCGCCGCATGTGGTGGATATCCAGCGGCCTGCCGAGCCGGCCTGCAAGAGCTGGCGGGTTGCCACCTCGTTACCTGAACTCAAGGCCAGGCGTTATGGTTTCGGCACTTACCGTGCCGAGAATTATGATGCGCTGATTGATCATCCGGTAGAGATGGGCGACTTTGCGCTGGCAAGCTTTGAAGCGCATGGCGTGTCGCATGATTTTGTCGTCAGCGGGCGGGTGCCAAATATCGATCTGGATCGCATCATTGCGGATGTAAAAGCAATCTGCGAAAGCCAGATTGCTTTTTTTGAACCAGGCAGCAAACGCGCACCGATGCAGCGTTATGTCTTCATGACCATGGTGGTCGGTGACGGTTATGGCGGCCTCGAGCACCGCGCCTCGACCGCACTGATTTGCAATCGGAATGATTTGCCGGTCAAGCATCAGGCCGAGATGAACGACGGCTATCGTAGCTTTCTGGGTTTATGCAGCCACGAATATTTCCATACCTGGAACGTCAAGCGGATTAAACCCGCCGCCTTTGCGCACTACGACCTGAGTCGGGAAAATTACACCAGCCTGCTCTGGTTATTTGAAGGTTTTACCAGCTATTACGATGACTTGATGCTGGTCAGGTCGGGCACCATTGATGAAGCCGCTTATTTTAAGTTACTGGCTAAAACCATCAACGGCGTACTGCGCGGCAGCGGCCGCACTAAACAAAGCGTGGCCGAATCAAGCTTTGATGCCTGGACTAAATACTATCGTCAGGATGAAAACTCGCCGAATGCGATCGTCAGTTATTACACCAAAGGTTCGCTCGTGGCGCTGGCGCTGGATCTGACGCTACGCGCAGAAACCGCAGGCAAAAAATCGCTCGATGATGTGATGCGCGCACTGTGGCAGCAATATGGCCGTGATTTTTATCAGAAGGCACTGACCGGCCAGCAGCAAGGCTTGGCTGAAAACGAGATCGTCGCCCTGATCACAGAAGCCACTGGTGTCAACACCAAGCGCTTCATGGATAAATATGTGCGCGGCACCGAAGATCTGCCCTTAACAAAACTGCTTGCCGGTTTTGGCATGGTGCTGAGCGACGAGCGCAAAACTACCAAAGTTGCATTAGGCGTGCGTGTCAGCAAAGACGGCGCCGATTGTAAATTGGCGAATGTCTACGAAGGATGCGCCGCACATCAGGCCGGCTTGTCTGCAGGCGACATACTGATCGCCATCAATGGCTTGCGCGTAACAGCCGCCGATGCGGCCGATGGTTTGGCCAACGCCCTGGCACGTTATACGGTCGGCGAGGCGGTGCAGGTTCACGCCTTCAGGCGCGATGAATTACTGACACTCAGCGCGACATTGCAGGCCGATGATATGCCTGCATATAACCTGAAGCTGGCTGAAAAATCGAAGGCGGCTTTCGTGGCGCTGCGGCCATCCTTGCTGGCATTCAAAAAAATACGCAAAGCCTGAAATCAGAAAGCGAAGGCGCATATTCTATGCGCCTTCCAGCACGAAAACCTCTGGATACCCGCATAAACATTGCGCATCCAATTTCAAAAGCCTAAAAAAACAACTTCTGCAACTCCAACCCCGGGTTCTCCGCCCGCATAAATGTCTCACCGACCAGGAATCCATGCACATTTGCCTCCCGCATGCGCTCCACGTCGGCGACTCCTGTAATCCCCGATTCCGTAATGACCAGCTTGTCCGCAGGGATGCGCGGCAGCAGTCCTAGCGTGGTGTCGAGATTCATTTCGAAGGTGCGCAAGTTACGGTTGTTGATGCCCAGCAGTGGCGTCTTGAGTTTCAAGGCGGCATCGAGTTCTTCCGCGTTATGCACCTCGACCAGCACGCCCATGCCGAGTTCGTGCGCGCAGGCTTCCAGCTCTGCCATCAAGCCGTGATCTAAGGCCGCGACGATGAGCAAGATGCAATCGGCGCCCCAGTTGCGCGCCTGATATACCTGGTATGGATCGATCATGAAATCCTTGCGCAAGGCCGGGATGTTGCAGGCGGCGCGGGCTTGTTGCAAATATTCCGGTGCGCCCTGGAAGAATTTCACGTCAGTCAGCACCGACAGGCAGGCCGCGCCGTGTTGCTCGTAGTTGACGGCGATTTCTGCCGGTCGAAAATCCGCGCGCAAGATGCCTTTGGACGGTGAGGCTTTTTTGATTTCGGCGATCACTCCGGCCTGGCCCGCGGCGATTTTATTGCGCAGGCTGGATTCAAAATTACGGATCGTGGCTCGTGCTTCCGTATTGCTTTCCACCTCATTACGCAGGCTGCTGTATGCCTGATATTTGATGGCGGCGGCTACTTCGTCTTTTTTGACGTCGAGGATTTTATTCAGGATATCTGACATCGCTTATTTTCCTAATTGCTGTGTGACTTGCACAAACTGTTCTAGCTTGGCGAGCGCGGCACCTGAGGCAATCGTTGCCTGCGCTTTTTTGACTCCATCGGCAATCGAGTCGGCGATACCTGCACCGTATAGCGCGGCACCGGCGTTTAAGCTGACGATGTCTTTGGCGGCACCGCTGACATTGTTCATCACCTCTAGAATTCTGGCTTTCGATTCTTCTGCGCCAGACACTTTCAGGCTGCGGCTTGAGGTCATCTGTAAGCCGAAATCTTCGGGATGAATTTCGTATTCGCGGATTTCGCCATTCACCAGTTCACCCACCATAGTCGGTGCTCCTAGCGAGACTTCATCCATGTTGTCTCGTCCCCACACCACCAGCGCGTGCTGCGCACCCAGGCGCTGTAGTACGCGCACCTGGATACCGACCAGATCAGGGTGGAACACGCCCATCAAAATATTCGGTGCCGAGGCCGGATTGGTCAGCGGGCCGAGAATATTAAAGATGGTACGCACACCCAGCTCTTTACGGACTGGCGCGGCGTGTTTCATGGCGGCGTGATGATTCGGTGCGAACATAAAACCGATCCCGGTTTGCGCGATCGACTGGGCAATTTGTTCGGGATTGAGATTGATGTTGACGCCGAAGGAGTCGAGTACATCGGCACTGCCGGAAGACGACGAAACGCTGCGTCCGCCATGCTTGGCGACGCGCGCACCGGCGGCAGCGGTGACGAACATCGCGGCGGTAGAAATATTAAAAGTGTGCGCGCCATCGCCGCCAGTGCCGACGATGTCGATCATATTGGTCGTATTCGCCAGCGGCACTTTGGTGGAGAACTCGCGCATGACCTGGGCTGCCGCAGTGATCTCACCGACGCTTTCTTTTTTCACGCGCAGCGCAATGGTGAGGGCGGCAATCATCACCGGCGACATTTCTCCGCTCATGATTTGGCGGAACAAATAGAGCATTTCATCGTGAAATATTTCGCGGTGTTCGATCAGCCGTGTGAGTGCATCTTGTGGGGAGATGGTCATGTTATTTTCCAGTCAAAAAATTCTTCAGCAAGGCATGCCCATGCTCAGACAGAATTGATTCAGGGTGAAACTGCACGCCCTGCAAATTAAATGTTTTATGGCGCACACCCATGATTTCACCGTCTTCAGTCCAGGCCGTGACTTCCAAACAATCGGGCAAGCTAGAGCGCTCTATCGCCAGTGAGTGATAGCGTGTGACGGTATAAGGGCTAGGCAAGTCCTTGAAGACGCCAACGCCGGTATGGGCGATGGGTGAAGTCTTGCCATGCATGACTTGCTTGGCGCGAACCACTTTACCGCCGAAGGCTGCAGCGATGCTTTGATGGCCGAGACAGACACCCAAAATGGGAATCTCGCCGGCAAAGCGTTTTAATGCCGGCACCGAAATACCGGCTTCCAGCGGTGTGCAAGGTCCGGGCGAAATGCAGATGTGATCGGGCTTCAAGGCAGCGATTTCATCAAGCGTGATTTCATCATTGCGGAAGGTACGTACATCTTCACCCAGCTCGGCAAAATACTGCACCAGGTTGTAAGTGAAGGAATCGTAGTTGTCTATCATTAATAACATTTTTAAACCTCTCAACAAAGAGATACTGAGACTCTAAGAAAATACAGAGATAATTGATTCAATAGGTTTTTTGGGGGGCGCTAGAAATTCAATTATCGGGATGCAGATCAAGGCGCAAAACACAGCAATACCTCGGTATTGAGAGTATCGCTTTTTCAACCCCGACGAAGATATGCACCCGATCATTGGATTTATAGCGTCCCCAAGCTAAATTGCTCCGTCTAGGCCATCCTGCACTTGTTCTGCCGCACGCAATACGGCGCGCGCCTTGTTTTCGGTTTCTTGCCATTCCATTTCAGGTACCGAATCGGCGACGATGCCCGCTGCTGCCTGCACGTATAGCATGCCGTCTTTCAGTACGCCGGTGCGGATCGCTATCGCCAGATCCATTTCGCCGCCGAACGACAAATAACCGCAAGCGCCGCCGTAGATACCGCGCTTGGTCGGTTCTAACTGGTCAATCAGCTCCATTGCTCTGACCTTCGGCGCACCGGATAAGGTGCCGGCAGGGAAAGTCGCTTTGAGTACATCGAGATTCGATAAATTCGCTTGCAAGATACCTTCGACATTCGAGACGATGTGCTGCACGTGTGAGTATTTTTCGATCACCATCTGGTCGGTCACCTTGACGCTGCCGGTTTGCGCGATGCGGCCGATATCGTTGCGTGCCAGGTCGATCAGCATCACGTGTTCGGCGATTTCTTTCGGGTCGGCCAGTAACTCGATGGCCAGTTGTGCGTCGCTCTCAGGCGTGGCGCCGCGCGGACGGGTGCCGGCCAGCGGGCGTATCGTGACCTTCTTGTTGCCGTCATTCAACGTTTCATTGCGCACCAAAATTTCGGGCGAGGCGCCGATGATTTGCATGTCGCCGAAATTGTAGAAATACATATACGGCGAAGGATTCAGCGAGCGTAGCGCACGATACAGCGACAGCGGTGAGTCGACATACGGTTTGCGGATGCGCTGGCCCACTTGCACCTGCATCAGATCGCCCGCCATGATGTATTCCTTGGCTTTGGCAACCGCTTCCAGATAATCTTTTTTATCGAAATCACGGATGCTCTCGGTGCGGACTGAGGCCGAGGTGACGGGCGCATCGACGCTACGGCGCAACATGGCGCGCAAGTCTTTCAGCCGCTGGCGCGCTTTCGACCAGGCTTCCGGCTGGCTGGTGTCGGCATACACGATCAGATACAGCTTGCCCGAGACGTTGTCGATGACTGCCAGCTCTTCGGTCAGCAGCAATTGGATATCCGGCAGACCCAGATCATCTTTCGGCGCCGAGTTGGCCAAGCGTTTTTCGACATAACGCACCGCATCGTAGCCAAAGTAGCCGGCCAGGCCACCGCAAAAACGCGGTAAGCCGGGGCGCAGCGCGACCTTGAAGCGGGATTGGAATTCCTCGATGAAAGCGAGCGGATTACCTTCGACGGTTTCGACCACCACACCATTTTTTACCACTTCGGTGCGCATGCCATAACTGCGCATCAGCGTATTGGCGGGCAGGCCGATAAACGAGTAGCGGCCAAAGCGTTCGCCGCCCATGACGGATTCGAGCAAGAAGGTATTCTTGCCGCCGTTCTGGGTTTGCGCCAGTTTCAGATACAGGGTGAGCGGGGTTTCCAGATCGGCAAACGCTTCGGCGATCATGGGGATGCGGTTGTAGCCTTGTGCGGCCAACGATTTAAATTCGAGTTCGGTCATTTTGTGCTTTCAGCCGTCATGAAAACGGATCCTGAGTGTTCAGGGTCCAGATTAAGCGGGTAAGACAGGGTAAAAAAACAATCAGTATTAACGCGAAGGATGGGCGTTAATCTGCGTGGCAAAGAATCAAGCTTGCCAGCGTCGCCAAAGCCAGGCCTCAAACGTGCCTGGGATTATTGCGGTATGTTTTTTATCGAGAAACATTCTGGAGTGTTGTACGTTATAAGAGGTCAAAAAACTTAACGGCTTATGAGTGCTTATCAGTGTTATTAGTTGCCTATCAGCGGGTGATCAACCGAGCTGCTTCTAATAAGGTTTCGACTATACCATCAGTATCGACATTTTGTATAGCTTCGCCATGATTGTAACCGTAGGGTACATGCAACACCGGGCAACCTGCCGCGCGTGCCGCCTGCGCATCATTCGAGGAGTCGCCGATCGCCAGCACTTGCTTAGGGGCTAAATTAAAATCACTGCAGACTTGTAGCATCGCCATAGGATCTGGCTTTTTGCGGGGAAACGAATCGCCGCCATACACTATCTCAAAATAGCTATCCAGCCCCTTTTTTGCCATTAGCGGCAAGGTAAAATTGAGCGGCTTGTTGGTCACGCAGGCGAGCCGCAAGCCTTCAGCGCGCATGGCTTGCAAGCCTTCGATGACATCGGGATACAGACTGCTGTAATTGCCATTGATGGCAAGGTAATGGCGCTGATAGGTTGCCAGCGCTGCGTCAAAATGCTGTTCTACCTGCGCCTCGGTAAAATCCACCGCTAACACACGCTGAATCAGATTTTCTGAACCTTTGCCGACAAAATTCTTGATGGTGTCGATCGTGAGCGCCGCCAGAGCGAATTCTGCGCGCATGCCATTGATGGCGACCAGAAAATCGGGTGCCGTGTCTAGCATAGTGCCATCGAGGTCGATGATGACCGCTTGAATATCAGTAAACATAATTGAAACCCGGTGGCGCAATATCCATGCGGGTTACAGCCTGTTTTTGCTCTGTAGGCCGCATGGATATTGCGTATAGCTATTTGAAATAGAGAAATATGCCGTTAAATTTTTGCCAATTCGGCCCGCATGGCGTTAATGACCGCCGTATAGTCTGGCTTGCCAAATATCGCCGAGCCTGCAACGAAGGTATCGGCACCGGCAGCGGCGATTTCGCCTATGTTGTCGATCTTCACTCCACCATCGACTTGCAGCATGATGTCGCGCCCTGTGGCGTCGATCAGTTTCCTGACGGCAGCAATTTTTTTCAGGGTGTGCGGGATGAACGACTGGCCGCCAAAACCAGGGTTGACCGACATCAGCAAGATCAGATCCAGCTTATCCATCACATGTTCTAGTATGTGCAGCGGCGTTGCCGGGTTGAGTACCAGGCCGGCTTTGCAACCATGTTCGCGTATCAATTGCAGGGTGCGGTCGATATGTTCTGATCCTTCCGGATGGAAACTGATGATATTCGCCCCGGCTTTGGCAAAATCAGGGATGATGCGGTCTACCGGTTTGACCATCAGATGGACGTCGATCGGCACCTGCACATGGGGCCGTATCGCCTCACACACCAGCGGACCGATGGTTAAATTAGGAACATAATGGTTATCCATGACGTCAAAGTGAATCATGTCAGCGCCGGCGGCAACGACATTGCGCACTTCTTCACCTAGACGGGCGAAGTCGGCAGACAGAATGCTAGGGGCGATACGGTAAGTGGTCATGATGGCGTGTGCGTAATGTTATGTAAGTTGTGTTGCGTAAGGTGTGTTAAAGCATAAGTTGCGAAGATGCAGTATTTTACTCCTGTGAGCCTTGTGTGGTTCTTGTAAGATACTGCCTATGGCTGCGCACTGTCGCCCATCAATAAATAAATGCAGAAAATTACCAAAAAATACAGAATAGAAGAAGGATGAAAATGATGGCAGCTTATGAATTCACTGTGTCGGTAGCGCCCCAATATCTGGCGGATCAATCCGACCCTGATCGCGATAATTACGTGTTCTCGTACACGATTACGATTAAAAATACCGGTACCGTGACAGCGCAATTGATTTCCCGTCACTGGATCATCACCGATGCTAAAAATCAGGTGCAGGAAGTCAAGGGTTTAGGGGTGGTCGGCCATCAGCCCTTGTTGCAGCCCGGGCAAAGCTTTGAATATAGCAGTGGCAGTTCGTTGACCACGCCGCAAGGTAGTATGAAAGGCAGCTATTTTTGCGTAGCGGAAGACGGGCACCAGTTTGACGTGGCGATCCCTGAATTCGTCTTATCGCCACCACGTACATTGCATTAATGCTCGGAGGGCTGATCTTTTTTGTTTTCAATGTTGCCTGTGTGAGGTGGCCGGTCCGCTTTTCTGCCGGAAAACATCGTCCACCAAACGATGAAGATAAATAGTAGCGTCGCCCCACAAGCTTCCAGTGCCAATAACCACATTGTTGTTACTCCCATGCTTATACAATTTAAACAAATCAGAATTCTACCCCTAGCGGCCATCATAAGTTTACTTGCCGCCTGTTCCCCCGCGCCGATAAATAAGCCAGTAGTTAAACCGCCAGTGGTCAACATGCCAACACTAGCTACCCCGCCATCTTCAATGAAATGGAGTGAGGTGTATAAGCCAGTCAGCTTTGCCGCTTTGCCTGGCTGGCAGCAAGATCAGCTCACTGAGGTCTGGCCTGCTTTTACGGCATCTTGTTCGGCGCTGAGAAATAAGCCGGAATGGAAGGAGCCGTGCAGCATAGCGAAAGAGGTCGATGCCAAAGATACTGCCGCGATACGCAGCTTCTTTGAAGCCTTCTTTACGCCGCACCAAATAATCAATCCGGATGGCAGCAGCGAAGGATTGGTTACCGGCTATTACGAACCCCTGCTGCGCGGTTCGCGTCAGCGCGGCGGCGCCTATCAGACGCCGTTGTACCGTACCCCGCCTGATCTGTTGACTATCGATTTGGCGAGTGTGTATCCGGAGTTAAAAAATATGCGTTTGCGTGGACGTCTGGTGGGCAATAAGATTGTGCCGTATGCCTCGCGCGCCGATATGTTACCTGCGGTGGCGGGTAAGGAATTGCTCTGGGTGGATGATGCAATCGATGCCTTTTTCTTGCAGATTCAGGGATCTGGCCGGGTTTATTTGGCCGAATCAAACGAGACGGTGCGTTTGGCGTATGCCGATCAAAACGGCTATCCGTATAAATCGATAGGCCGCTATCTGGTCGATAAAGGTGAATTGAAGCTTGAGCAGGCATCCGCACAAGGGATTAAGGAGTGGCTGGGGAATAATCCGGCACGTCAGGATGAATTGCTTAATACCAATCCCAGCGTGGTTTTCTTCAAGGAAGAAAAAATCATTAATCCCGCTATCGGCCCTAAAGGCGCGTTGGGCGTACCTTTGACGGGACAGCGCTCGATTGCGATTGACGCGCAGTATCTGCCATTAGGTGCGCCAGTATTTTTGGTGACCACTCAGCCAAATAGCAGTACCAGCCTACAACGGCTGATGATGGCGCAAGACACTGGCGGTGCGATACGCGGAGCGGTACGCGCGGACTTTTTTTGGGGCTTTGGCAGTGAAGCGGGTGAATTCGCTGGCCGTATGAAACAAAAAGGAACTATGTGGATATTGTTACCCAAGTCACCGGTTTGATAGTACTAAAATAATTGCATAAAAATACACATTGTTGTATTTGCGCCGTGCAATGTCACCGTAAAACTAGGTTTTCTGCACTTGCCAGGCGCGTAGACCGGCTGTGCAAGCTATCATCGAAAATTAGACACCCAGTTCTAAATCAAACTTGCATTTGGTCGGCAGTGCTACCTTGGACGACGAAGGTAAGCACTGGGATTGTGTTGGCGTTGATTTAAGCGCTGATTTATTGTCTCAATAGATCCAAAATAAAAAATCAGGAGATATTTATGTTTCAAGTATGTTTGCGTCAGCTCTCTGCGCTGATGTTCGGTGTGAGTCTGGCGCTATCGGTTCAGGCGCAAAATAATGACATCGTGATCGGTCAATCTACTGCATTGACAGGTATTTTGGCGGAACTAGGCGTGGCAACAGCCAGTGGCGCTAAAGCGTACTTTGATTATATTAATGAACAAGGTGGAGTGAACGGCCGCAAGATTCGGTTTGTGGTGATGGATGACGGCTACGATGCGGCTAAGTCGCTGTCAAATGCCAGTCATTTAATAGAAAAAGAAAAGGCAATTACCTTATTCGGCATGCTGGGTACGCCGGCCAATACCGCCCTTATTCCTGTTGTGACGGAGTCGGGGGTCCCTAACTTTGCACCGCTGACAGGCACTGATGCCGTGCGCAAACCATTCAATCGGGCGATATTTAATATACGAGCCGGTTATGTGGCCGAAACCGATAAAATTATCGAACATCTGGGCGCGCGTGGCATCAAAAGAGTTGGCGTAGTCTATCAAAATAATGCCTTCGGCAAAGAAGGTTTGGCAGCGGTGCAGCTTGCGGCAGAGAAATATAAATTAAAACTGACCGCAACCACTAGCATCAATAACGATTCTTCTGATCTGGATAAAGCAGTCAGTGAGATGGAAAAAGGCGAGTTGCAATCCATTATTCTGGTGACTGCCGGTAAGCCTTCGAGCGATTTTATTAAGGCATTTAATCAGAAGGTCAAGGGTATTCAATACTTTGCTTTGTCTGTACTGGCATCTCAAAGCGCCATCAATCTCCTGGGCAAAGATGGTGTTGGCGTGATTGTTTCGCAAGTGATGCCTTTCCCGTTTTCTGCGACATCCAGTATCGTTCGAGAATACCAAAAACTGATGAGCAAGACAGGAATCAAGGAATACTCTTACGCTAGCATGGAAGGCTTTTTGAACGCGAAGTTGCTGGTGGAGGCGATCAAGCATATCGGGCGTGATGTTACCAGTGAGCATTTAATCAGCGCGCTGGAAGGGATGGGGCGCGTTGATCTTGGCGGCTTTATCGTCAATTTTAATAAAAATGAACATCAGGGCTCACGTTATGTCGAATTGACGGTGATATCGAAAGATGGTCGTTTCCTGCGATAAAGCTGTATGTAATTTTTCGTTTCGACCCTCTAAAAAACCAATAATTTTTTATTAGTAATATTCATACTCAGGGAATCAAATATGGAATACCAAAATATCATCGTAGAAACCAAAGAAAAAATTGGTTTGATTACCCTAAATCGTCCCAAGGCATTAAATGCGCTCAATGACCAATTGATGGATGAACTTGGTTTTGCCCTGAAGGCATTTGATCAGGACGAGGCGATCGGCTGCATCGTTATCACGGGTAGCGAAAAAGCGTTTGCTGCGGGTGCCGATATCGGCGCTATGGCAAATTATAGTTATATGGATGCTTATAAAAGTGATTACATCACCCGTAACTGGGAGCAAATCCGTCAGATACGCAAGCCAGTCATCGCTGCTGTCGCAGGTTATGCACTAGGTGGTGGCTGTGAATTAGCCATGATGTGTGACTTCATTATCGCAGCCGATAATGCCAAATTCGGACAGCCAGAAATTAAGCTCGGCACTCTGCCGGGCGCTGGCGGTACGCAGCGTTTGCCACGCGCCATTTCAAAATCTAAAGCCATGGACATGTGCCTCACCGCACGCATGATGGATGCGGCAGAAGCGGAGCGCGCAGGCTTGGTATCGCGTATCGTCCCACTCGATAAATTGATGGAAGAAGTGTTGGCTGCTGCTGCCACTATCGCATCTATGTCGCTGCCTATTATTATGATGGTGAAAGATTCAGTGAATCGCGCCTATGAAACTACTCTGTCAGAAGGTGTGCAATACGAGCGCCGTCTGTTTCACAGTAGCTTTGGAACGGAAGACCAAAAAGAAGGTATGAAAGCGTTTATGGAAAAACGTCCTGCAAACTTCAGTAATAAGTAGTAAATGATTTAAAACAAAAAGCTTGCCAAGGAAGGGCAAGGTTTGCTATAGTTCGCCTCCCGCTGAAGAGCGGGGGTAAAAAGAAAGAAAGTACGGCAAGGCAAAGCAGTTCCCGGGTTTGAATCGGCAGGATAAAAATTC
>NZ_JAUSFI010000134.1 GCF_030651495.1 Undibacterium sp. | reverse complement strand
TTTCTCGCTTGCTTTGTTTCTCTTGCAACTGCCTTGCTATAAATTCTCGCTCTAATTCGGTTAAATGCGTGTAGCTCATGTTTCACTCCTGTCTTTTTAAAAGTATACAGAAGTGTTGCACTTGTAATTTTAGACCGCCGGCAACCCTGCCAGCGCGCATATCCCATGCGGGTTTGCAGCCTATGTGCCTGCAAACCCGCATGGGATATGCGTAAGCGCGGTGCCCTATTTTTATTTTTTTACAGCGCGGTGCGCAGCGCAAACAATTCCGGGAATAGCACTACGTCGAGCATCTTGCGCAGATAGCTGACGCCTGCGGTGCCGCCGGTGCCGGCCTTGAAGCCGATGATGCGCTCTACCGTGGTGACGTGGCGGAAGCGCCAGTTTCTAAACGCGGTTTCCATATCGACCAGTTTCTCGGCCAATTCATAGAAAGCCCAATGCTGTTCCGGTGCCTGATACACCTTCAGCCAGGCCGCTTTCACCGATTCATTCGGCACTACGCCTAAGCTCCAGTCTAGCGTCAGGCGCCCGGCGTCAATCGCAAAACCGTCACGCGCCAGCAGCATGATGGCTTCGTCATAAATCGAGGGCGACTGCAAGGCTGCGGCCAGGCTGGCATGCGCCTCCGGTGTTTTTTCATGCACGCTGAGCAGCGCCGCATTTTTATTCCCCAGCAGGTATTCCAGCTCGCGGTACTGGTGCGACTGGAAGCCCGAAGACGCGCCCAGATACGGCCGGATCGCGCTGTATTCGCTCGGTGTCATGGTGGCCAGCACATCCCAGGCGTGCACCAGCTGATCCATGATGCGCGCCACCCGTGACAGCATTTTGAAGGCCGGCGGCAGATTGCCCAGCCGCATTTGCTGGCGCACCGCGTGCAGTTCATGCAGCATCAGCTTGATCCAGAGTTCGCTGGTCTGGTGCTGGATGATGAACAGCATTTCATTGTGGTTTGGCGACAGCGGATGCTGGGCCGAGAGTATCTGATTGAGCCCCAGATAATCGCCATAGCTCATGTCGTCTTTGAAATCCATTTTGGCGCCATGCCAGGACATCGGGCACTTGGCGGCGTTGTTATCTTTGTTGTCGGTAGTCATGATGTTTTTTTCGTAGTGGGTACTTGGTAGGGTGCGCCATGCGCACCGCTGCTAACTCAGTAAACGCGGAGGCTTAATTCAGGTCACGGCATTGCGCTCTGCATCTGGCTGGTAGTCTTGCTGATCGAGAATGTCGCGCAAGCCTTCGACCGCATCCCAGACATCGACAAATTGCGTGTACAGCGGGGTAAAGCCAAAGCGCATGATGCCCGGCTCGCGGTAGTCGCCGATGATGCCGCGCCCTATCAGCGCCTGAATCACCGCATACGCGTGCGGATGGCTAAAGCTGGCCTGGCTGCCGCGCTGCGCATGCGCACGCGGCGTTACCAGTTGCAGCGGGTGGCTGGCGCAACGGCTCTCGACCAGGGCAATAAACAAGTCGGTCAGCGCCAGTGACTTGCTGCGGATCTCCGCCATGCTGGTCTGGGCAAATACCTGCAAACCCGATTCCACCATCGCCAGCGAGACCATAGGCTGGGTACCGCACAACGCCCGGCGTAGGCCTGGCGTCGCGGCAAAACTAGGCTGCATGGCAAATGGCGCGGCATGGCCCCACCAGCCGCTGAGCGGATGATGAAACGCCGCCTGGTGATGCTTCGGCACCCAGATAAAAGCCGGTGAACCCGGGCCGCCATTCAGATATTTATACGTGCAGCCGACCGCAAAATCGGCCTTGGAGCGATTTAGTTCTACCGGTACCGCGCCGGCCGAATGCGCCAGATCCCACAAGATCAATGCGCCTTGGCTGTGCGCGTGGGCAGTGACAGCGGCCATGTCGTGCAAGTAACCGGTACGATAGTTGACGTGGGTCAGCATCACCAGTGCGGTGTCGCTATTGATGGCGCTGGCCAGTTCTTCTGGCGTATCGACCAGATGCAGGCGGTAGCCGCGATCTAGCCAGCGCGTCAAGCCTTCAGCCATATAGATATCGGTAGGAAAATTGCTGCGTTCGGTGATGATGACTTTGCGCGCGGCGCTTTCCGGCTTGGCCGCTTGCATCTGCAACGCGGCGGCCAGCGCCTTGAACAGGTTGATCGAGGTCGAGTCGGTGACCACCACTTCGCCCTCAGCGGCACCGATCAACGGCGCCAGCAAATTGCCCAGGCGCGAAGGCAACTCAAACCAGCCGGCCGTGTTCCAGCTCTTGATCAGGTCGGTGCCCCATTCTGCCTGTATCACTTGCTGCGCACGCGTCAGCGCGGCTTTTGGCATGGCACCCAGAGAGTTACCGTCGAGGTAAATCACGCCTTCGGGCAAGGAAAATTGCTGGCGCAGAAGGGCCAGCGGATCTTGTTGATCCAGGCTGATGCAGTCGTTGCGGGATAGTGTTGTCATGGTATGAGCTTTACAGTGAAGGCAGAGAACGCAGGATGGCGCGCACCGGGCTGGCGTCGAGCCCGGCAAGTTTCAGCGGCAGGGCGATCAGTTCATAGTCGCCCGCCGTCACCTCATCGAGCACGATGCCTTCGAGGATCGCCATCTGGTGCCGCTTGACGGCCATGTGGCTATCGAGGCTCTTGGAATCTTGCGGGTCGAGCGAGGGGCTGTCGATGCCGATCAGGCGCACGCCGTGTTGCGCGAGTAATTCTATGGTGCTGGGGTGGATGCTGGGGAAGTCGGCATCCCAGCGCATCTGCGGCGCGGTCTGGTAAGTGCGCAATAGCACCCGCGGCGGCACCCCATCTAAAAACGCGGCGATATGCTGCGGCTCGACCTGGCGCAGGCCGATGCAGGAGATCACGCGGCAGCTGCCGATATACGTCTGCAAATCGACTTCATCAATCGCTTTGCCGTCGGCATCGTAATGTGAAGGGGCATCACAATGCGCACCGGTATGGCTGGACATGGTGATCTTGCTGACCTTGACCGGACAGCCGTCGGCGATCTGCCAGGTAGACTCAACCGAGTACGCGCTGTCGCCCGGCCAGACCGGTATGCCGGTGGCGATGGCGGGGCTGATGTCCCATAAACGTGGCGTGCTAGTGTTCATGTAAATGACTCCATAGTGCAGAAAGAGAGACTGAAAGTGAAGCGTATTTTATGCTGAAATGCGTGATTTTTTCTTGCAAATTGAGCTGGATAATTCTATCTTTATAGAATATATTGCGAATAATTACCAATAATATGATGGAAAATTCTATATGCAATTAGACGCAATCGACCTCAAGATTTTGCACCACCTGCAAGGCGATGGCCGCATGAGCAATCAAGAGCTGGCCGAGAAAGTGTTCCTGTCGCCATCCTCGTGTTTGCGGCGCGTGCGCATGCTCGAAGAGAGCGGTGTCATCAAGCACTATAGTGCAGTATTGGACACCACGGTACTCGGACTGGAAGTCGATGCTTTTGTACAGGTGACGATGCGGCGCGATGTCGAGCAATGGCACGAGAACTTTTCTCTCGCCTTGCTCAGCTGGCCCGAGGTGGTCGGCTGCCACATCATTACCGGCGACGCCAATTACCTGCTAAGGGTCAGGGCGCTCAATCTGAAACATTATTCCGCCTTCGTGCTGGAGCGCCTGTACAAGACCACCGGCGTGCTGGATATCCGTTCGAATATCGTGCTGCAGACCTTGAAGGATAGCAGCGAGATCGCGCCGGCTTTGCTGGTGGCGGAGTAACTTTGTTACACGCATAGTTCATGCGGTATCTGGCCCAAGGCCAGATAAGGGCCTGCGAGGCGCATCGGGATGACGTGTCGGGTTGTGTAGGGTGCGCATGACGCCTCTAGCAATCGCCAATCCACCGTATCGGTGGCGCTAGGGTTAAAAAGCCATGTGCAAGTTAACAAAGTGGGGGCGCTCGCACTTGCAACGCCAGACCGGAAAACTTGTTGATCACGTCATGAAAGCGTCATACCGCTCAGGTACATTGTCGGCGCGCAACTCGATATTGGCATACCTTGCCGACAGGCTTGAATGAATCAAGTTTGTTCGTTTGCGTGGATGCTTATAGACGGCGCAGCTACCTTAATCCCAAGCAAATTCGCTACCTTACGCTTAATGACAGGGCACTTAACGATGAAACAAAAATTACAGCTTTCTACTCTGGCGGCATTCACTGCAAGCGCTTTGCTGGCGGCGTGCGGCGGCAGTGACACCGCCAATACAAACACGAGCGCGCCCGTCGCCGTGTCTGGCGTATTTCTTGATTCTGCCGTAGAAGGTTTGGATTATGTTGCGGCCAGCGCCGCCAAAGCCAGTACCGGCACAGATGGTGGTTTTACCTGCCATACCGGCGAGACGGTCACATTCTCCCTCGGCGGCGTCAGCTTGGGGGCGGCACCCTGCAATACCTCAATCACGCCGCTGACACTGGCCGGTTCTGCTAACGTTAAAGATGACAGCGTCGTTAACCGGCTGATGGCCTTGCAGTTGCTTGATGAAGACAATGATCCGTCCAATGGCATCAAGCTTTCCAGTGAAGTGAAAACAGTGCTGTCTGGTCGCACGCTCGATTTCAGCGCTCCGGCAGCCACGTTTAATACCGCGATGGCAGCGACCCTCGCTAGTATGCCGCTGGCGTATCAAACGCGCAGCGTTGATGCGGATCGCCGCACGCTGGTACGGGAACATTTTGAAGATACACTGGCTTCCAAAACCGGTGCGCCGGTAGCGGAAACCATTACCCAAGTCAATAGTCTGGGCAGCGTAAGCGCCAGCATTCGTCGTTATCAGATACAGGCAGCAAATTCATTTTATGTTCCGTATGAAGGCACTAACGCCAGCGTCAAAAAAGAATTCCCCAAAGGATTTTTGCCTTCTTACGGCTCTGGCCTGAGCTTTAAAGGCAAGGCCGCGGATGGCTCGCTGGAATTTTATGGCATTACCGATCGCGGCCCGAATGGTGACGGGCCGAAAGTACTGAACTCGGTAGTTACCCCAGGCGCGAGTGGCAGCAGCGATGCAAAATTTTTTCCGGCACCGAGCTTCACGCCTTCTATTGGCGTGATTTCAGTCGGCAAGGATGGCGCGGTCCTTAAATCGAGCATGCCGATTAAATTTAGCAGCACCATCAATGCCTCCGGCTTGTCGATTGCCGCGGGCAAAGTCGGCTCTTCCGGCGAAGTTCCGTTGACTGATGCGGCGAAATACGACGCGGCGACGAAAACAAACTTCAGTGACTATGGTCTCGATACCGAAGCGGTGGTGTTTGATGCGGCTCGCGGTGTGTTGTGGGTGTCGGATGAATACGGTCCGTTCATTCTGAAAATCGATATGACGACGGGTATTATTTTGAAAAAATATCAGCCTGGTACAGGCGTTGCCGATTTGCCGGCGGTGCTGGCCAAGCGCCGCGCCAACCGTGGCATGGAAGGCTTGTCGCTGGAAGTGGCCAGTGGCAAGTTGCATGGTTTCGTACAAAGTCCGCTCGATGACGGCAAGGCTTCCTATATGTTGCCGGGCGCGACGGCGGCCAGCAATGAAAGCATCAAGGACTATGCCAAATTTAATCGCTGGGTAGAATTTGATCCAAACACAGAAAAAACCAAGCTGTACGCTTATCCTATCGACAGCACGCAATATGCAGCAGGAAAAACCGGTAACGCCAAACTGGGGGATCTGGTGTCTCTGGGCGCTGGCAAGTTTATCGTGATTGAGCAAGGTGCCGGCCCGGATGGCAAGGTGTTTAATCGCCTGATGCTGGTACAGATACCGGTGACGGTGACAGATATTGCCGCATTGGGCTCGGATCTGGAAAAGAGCAGCATGAGCGGTGTCGCGGTAAATGCCGCCAATTTTGCAAATGTGGTCACGCTCAAAAAAACCCTGTTGTTTGATTTGAACGGCGCAGGCTGGCTGGCGGAAAAAGCCGAAGGATTGGCGCTGGTTGATGACAGCACGCTGGCGCTGACCAATGACGATGACTTTGGTATGAAAACCATGGTGTTCAATGCTGCCGGCGTGGAAATTGAGGGGGCGGATATTACCAAGTGTACGGTGGACGCCAGCGGTGCTATCACGACCACTGCTTCGGCAGTAGCGTCTGGCTGCACTGCGGGCAACACCACGCGCGTCGGTCGCGGTAAAGACAGTGAGCGGCCTAACCGCTTATGGTTATTTAAATTTAGTAAGAAACTGGCCGATTTTAGTGTTCCTGGTATGTAGTCGCCGGTGATTCTGCCCTTGGTCTGTTGATTAAAAAGCGCCGGCATCATGCCGGTGCTTTTTTTATTTTCGATTCAGCTTTGATGACCAATGCCATAGCAACAGGGCATTGCTAAAAACCTCAAATTTCCACTGAATACGTGAATAAAAGTGACGCGGGCAAGCGTCATGAAAAAGGGCTTTTGGCACGCTGACTATTTCATTGGCGCGATAGAAAAACGTCGGGATGTATCGTCGTTTCCAACCGAGCATACGCAATGTCCATGCGCCTCGTGGCCCGATATGGGCCTGCGAGGCGCATGGACATTGCGTGAGAGGTTTGGGAATTTCTAAAAACCTAGTTCCAGAGTGTGACCTTGCTTGCCCATCCTCGCAATACCGGCGGTTTGCTGCGGTTTGCTTCGGTTTGCGCACTGCGTCAGCATTCGCCGTGCCCATTATTTTGCGGCATGATTTCATTTGCTGCTGTCTTCCCAGTCAGTCCATTCGACAGTGTGCGCTTTGGTATAGCCATTGACCGCCGCGCCGATGGTGGGAAAAAAATGTTCTTCACCTAGCCTGGTAAACAGACCGAAGCGCTTGAGTTTGTCCTTGACCGGATCTTTCATTTCGGCAAAATACAGGCTGATGCCCGCTGCCTGCAAGATGTCATCCAGTTCGGCCAGCATATCGGCGGCGGTGACATCCACACTGGTGACCGGTTCGGCGCCGACCACCAGCCAGCGCACTGGCAGCGGCGAAGCGGCAACGGCGTCCAGGGTACGATTTTGGAATAGCTCTGCATTGGCAAAGAATAAAGGTGCATCCCACCGGAACAGCACCAGGCCCGGGACGATGCGGGCATCCGGATAACGCGTGATGTCATGGTAGCCCTTGACGCCATCTACCCGCCCTAGTACCGCAGAATGGGGGCGCCAGCCATCCCATAAAAATTCGATGACCGCAATCACAATCGCCAAACCGATACCGGGAATGACGCCGAGGATGGCGACCCCAAGCAGGCAACTGATCGACAGCCAAAATTCCCAGCGCTGAATCCGGTAAATCCGGCGTAACTCGCTGACCTCAATCAGACCGATAGCCGAAGCGATGACCACGGCCGCCAGGGCGCTGGTGGGGAGGTTTTTAAGTAAACCCGGTGCCACCATCAGTAGTATCGCCACCACAATGGCGCCGACCAGGCCAGCCAGTTGGGTCTTGGCACCGGCCGCTTCAGCCACCGGCGTGCGCGAGGCACTGCCGCTGATAGGGAAGCCCTGAAAAAGTCCGGTCAGCAGATTCGCCATACCCAAGCCGACCATTTCTTGATTCGGATCGACAAAACTGCCTTTGCGCGCGGCGTAAGTGCGCGAGAGTACGCTGGTGTCGGCAAACGACACCAGCGCCACGGCAAACCCGCCGAACAGTACCGCCAGCATATCGTCAGAGCGGATGAGCGGAAAAGAAAAAGCCGGCAAGCCTTGTGGCAATGCGCCCAGAACCGCGACACCGGCGCGCGTCGCCAGATCGAACATGCTGACAGTGACTGTCGCGACCACCACCGCAATCAAGATGCCGGGCAGGCGTTTGCTGCGCTTGAGTAAAAAAATCGCTGCCAGCGTAGCGCTGCCAAGGGCGAACGCGGTCCAGTTTATTTTGCCATTCAGCACGGCCTGAATGAATCCCCCCATTTTGTGCCACAGGCCATCGGCATCGATAGTGAAACCGAACAGCGCAGGCAACTGGCTGATCAATACAGTGAGCGCAATGCCGTTCATGTAGCCATAGCGGATCGGCTTGGAGAGCAATTCGGTGACAAAGCCGAGGCGCGCCACGCCCGCCAGTATGCATATCGCGCCGGAGATCAGTGCCATCATGCTTGCCAGCGCAATGGCTTTCTGCGGGTCTCCTGCAGAAAGCGGCAAGACCACCGCAAGGATGAGCGCCGCCAGGGAAGAGTCCGGCCCCAGCACCAGCAATCGGCTGGGGCCGAACAGGGCATAGGCCAGCAGCGGGATAATCGTTGCGTACAGCCCATAAATGCTGGGTAGACCGGAGGCTACCGCATACGCGATGCCGACCGGGACCAGTACCGTGGTCAGCACCAGTCCCGCTACGACATCATGTATCAGCCACGCGCTCTGGTAATGACGCAAGGTGTATAAACCTGGCAGCCAGCGCAGCCAGCTAGCCCGGCCGTTAGCCACTATAGGCCGGACGATGCGGCCGGGTTCTGGGGGCGTATCGGATGGCGTTGATGGATTCATTGGGCCTAAAATTGGGGAATCGCGCCTGTCAGCGTGGGAGCGGCTATTTTTTCTAACAATTTTTGCCAGCAATTAGTTTGCAGGCAGTGCGGAACAAAGCGATACATACGGAGGGCGAGAAGTGACAACGCCTTCAGATATTCAAAATTTTTTTAAAGCACATGCCGCCAGCACGCAGTATTCATGCGCCTGCTGGCGGCATGTGCCGGCAAACCCGCATGAACACTGCGTGCCGGGCGAATAAGTTTTTCATTTTTCATTCATCGATATTGTCAATGCCGGTTCAGGCACCCAGCCAAGGCAGGGCGGCGCTGCACCAGCCGCCTACCGTCTTGCGGTGGCCATGTGCGTCTTTATCGCCTTCAAAACCTTGCAAAATGTCGTAGCACTGGGTGTAGCCATGTTCTGTGGCGAGTTTGGCACCGTGGCGCGAGCGCACTCCTGAGCGGCATAAAAACAGGATGACCGTGCTCTTGTCCGGAACGGCGGCGCTTAATTGCGCAATGAAATCTGGATTTGGTGTGCCGGCAGGGTACAGATTCCACTGCACCGCATGATGTTGCGTCTCGGGAATGTTGACGCGGCCGACCCAATCGCGCTCGGCATTGGTACGCACGTCGACCAGGATCGTTTTTTGATCGGCTTGTAACAGCGCCCATGCTTGTTCGGGCGTCATGGCTCCTGCATAAGCTAGGGCCTGATCTTTGCCTAGTTTTTGGGCGTCGTCGAGTATGTTTGCTGTCATGATGGCAATCGAGATAAAAAAGAAAATAGTAGATAATTATGCACTATGCCTGTGGTTCAGAATTGAATTTTTCTGAAATTAAACTAGTTCTTGCATTCATTTTTCCAAATGTAAAAATTAGCAATAAAATTATTTGCGCACCAAATAAATGCAAATATAAGTAGCTTGGCACGCACCTTTTCGGTGCTTGTGTTTTTTATTTGCATTATTTTGGTGCATTAAGAAGGGCTGGCGATTGATTATTCAGTGTTTGCGGCACTGGCAAGCGGTCCCGGCAAAAACAAAGATTTGACTTTCTCAATAAAGGCTACTTTTTGAGTTAAAGATGGCATGGATTCTGCTATCATCTTTCGCTGAGTTCTGCTGTTAGCTTGATTTGCCACGTTCCAGATGAGTACGTGCCCGTATGTGCCCAACAGGGTAGTCAAGCCGTTAAGCAGACGTCTCAGCATTTTCCGAATTTATTTTTAGATTTATTTGAGGAGTTTTACATGGCAATGACAGCCGCAGAAGTCTTGAAAATGGTAAAAGACAACGAAGTTAAATTCGTTGATTTCCGCTTTTCTGATACCAGAGGTAAAGAACAGCACGTTACTGTGCCAGTTTCCCATTTCGATATGGATAAATTTGAGTCTGGCCATGCATTCGACGGCTCGTCCATCGCTGGTTGGAAAGGCATCGAATCTTCGGATATGTTGCTGATCCCAGATCCTAGCACTGCCAATATCGATCCGTTCATGGAAGAAACCACATTGTTCATGCAATGTGACGTGATTGAGCCGACGGATGGCAAGGGTTACGACCGTGATCCACGTTCTATCGCGAAGCGCGCAGAAGCTTACCTGAAGTCGTCCGGTATCGGCGATACAGCTTACTTCGGCCCTGAACCAGAATTTTTCATTTTTGACAGCGTACGCTGGAAAATCGACATGTCTGGCTGTTTCGTTAAAATCGGTTCCGATGAAGCTGCCTGGTCTACAGGTAAAGAACTCGAAGGCGGCAACACTGGCCATCGTCCTACTACTAAAGGTGGTTATTTCCCAGTTCCTCCAGTCGACAGCTTCCAGGACATGCGTTCTGAAATGTGCCTGATTCTGGAATCCTTGGGCATTCCAGTTGAAGTGCATCACCATGAAGTCGCCGGCGCTGGTCAAAATGAAATCGGTACCCGTTTTTCTACCTTGGTAGAGCGCGCTGACTGGACGCAAAATCTGAAATACGTGGTGTGGAATGTTGCTCATACCTACGGCAAGACGGCCACTTTCATGCCTAAGCCTATCGTTGGTGACAACGGTTCCGGTATGCACGTACATCAATCGATCTGGAAAGATGGCAAAAACCTGTTCGCAGGCGACGGCTATGCTGGCTTGTCTGATTTCGCCCTGTACTACATCGGCGGTATCATCAAGCATGCCAAGGCATTGAATGCGATCACTAACCCAGGCACCAACTCTTACAAGCGTTTGGTTCCAGGTTACGAAGCACCGGTAAAACTGGCGTATTCCGCTAAAAACCGTTCGGCTTCTATCCGTATTCCTTATGTTGCAAACCCTAAAGGCCGTCGCGTTGAAGCGCGTTTCCCAGATCCTCTGGCAAATCCATACCTGTGCTTCTCCGCACTGATGATGGCTGGTCTGGATGGTGTTCAGAACAAGATTCATCCAGGTGAAGCTGCCTCAAAAGATTTGTACCATTTGCCTCCAGAAGAAGACGCATTGATCCCTACCGTTTGCGCGTCTTTGGAAGAAGCTTTGGATGCCTTGAACAAAGACCGTGAGTTCCTGACACGCGGTGGTGTATTTAGTGACAGCATGATCGATGCCTACATCGAATTGAAAATGCAAGACGTGCAACGTATGCGCATGACTACGCATCCAGCTGAGTTTGATATGTATTACTCCCTGTAATTTAGGGGGAATAAAAAAAGCGGGGGATTCCCCGCTTTTTTTTCGTCATTTTTGCCTGGTAATGTGTGAATTTTATGCCGCATTTGTACAATACCGCTGCTTGGCATACACTTAGCCTGTTAGTGACCAAATACATTTACTATGACTCGATTATTTAGCAGCTTGCTTTTCTTTTCCCTTATTCTCTCTTCTATCCATGCGGCATACGCCCAGTCGGATGTGTATTTGTGCGTCGATGAACATGGCAAGAAAGAATATAAAAATACCGGTGCCACCAAAGGGTGTAAAAAAGTAGAGCTAGAGGGGATTAATGTAGTCTCGGCTCCGGTTTTACCTTCATCGGTAAAAAAGCCTGCAGCAAGCGGGGCGTCTAGTCCGGCAAATTTTCCCAAGGTCGATGACAGCACTCAAAAAGCCCGTGATTCAGATCGCAAACAGATATTATTGGATGAGCTCAAAACAGAAGAGCAAAAGTTAGGCAATCTGAAAAAAGACTATAACAATGGCGAACCAGAGCGACGTGGCGATGAACGCAATTTCGCCAAATACCAGGACCGCACCACAATGATGAAAGATGACATCAGTCGCACCGAAAAAAACATCGAAGCCCTCAAAAGGGAAATTAATAATTTAAGATGATGGCAACGCTGGTACAAAGTTGTTGCGAAACAGGTGCGGCCAGGTGCAATAACACCAACGCTATTTCGCTGCTCCCCCCCAAGTCCATTTCAGGCATGATGCTTGCGTAGTAAGGTCGCTATAGGCGGCCTTTTTTTTATTATTTATTTTGAAAACACCACTCACCTCTCTCGCTGGCTTAGATTTGCTCACCTCTGCGGTAATCGTATTGGATGCTGATGGTTGCATTATGTACGCTAACGTTGCGGCAGAAAGTTTGCTGGGCAGTTCAGTCAAGTCTCTGACCCATCAAAAATTAACCGATTTATTTCTCAATGGCGATGAGCTATTGGACGTCTTTCATCAAGCCGTTGCGCATCAGTTTGCCGATAAGCGCCAGGATTTGACGTTAGAAAGAAACGGGCGAGACGCCTTGCATGTGCATAGTATTGTGACTGCGCTCGATAACCCTGATACCCCCGTGTTGATTGAGTTGCGCGAAAATGTACAGCAGCTAAAGCTTGATCGCGAAGAGCGCATGCTGGATCAAAGCAAGGCAAATAAAGAGCTGATACGCAATTTGGCGCATGAAATTAAGAACCCGCTTGGGGGAATCCGTGGTGCCGCACAATTGCTCGAGCTGGAGCTGCCGGAGCGGCATTTGAAAGACTTGCGCGAGTACACGCAAGTCATTATCAAAGAAGCCGATCGCCTGCAGACTTTAGTGGATCGATTGCTGGCACCCCATCGCTTGCCGCATATTGTCGGCGATGTGAATATTCATGAAGTGTGTGAACGTGTGCGCAGTTTGATTGTTGCCGAGTTTCCGCATGGATTGCAGATTCAGCGCGACTATGACCTCTCGATTCCCGAGTTTCGCGGCGATAAAGAACAGTTGATTCAGACGGTACTCAATATCGCCCATAACGCCGCGCAAGCCTTGAGCGAATGCATTAAACAAGGCACTGCCGAGCTGATATTCAAGACTAGAGTGGTGCGCCAGATTACGCTTGCCAAGGTGCGTTACAGGCTGGCATTAGACTTGCATATCATTGACAATGGACCGGGCATCCCAGTCGAGATTCGCAATCGTATTTTTTACCCATTAGTGTCGGGTAGGGATGGCGGTAGCGGGTTGGGGCTGACTTTAGCACAAACCTTTATTGAGCAGCATTCGGGGGTGATTGAGTGCGAGAGTCGGCCGGGTTGTACGGATTTCAGGATTCTGATCCCACTTCCTTAACAATAGGATAGGTGGATAGGCGTGACACTAAGAGTGTTGCGACCATTGATATGCTTAACAATTACCGACATGGAATGCAAAAACAAAATATGAAACCGATCTGGATAGTGGATGACGACGATTCAATTCGTTGGGTATTAGAGAAAGCCTTAGCGCGTGAAAATCTCGTGACAAGAAGTTTTAGCAATGCACGCGATGCGATGGCGGCCTTGCAAACTGATTTGCCACAAGTGTTGGTGTCAGATATCCGTATGCATGGTGCATCTGGATTAGAATTATTACAGACTGTTAAGGCTAAATATCCTGGTTTGCCTGTCATTATCATGACTGCATTCTCTGACCTGGATTCCGCTGTTGCCGCTTTTCAGGGGGGGGCATTTGAGTACCTTGCGAAACCTTTTGACCTGGGTAAAGCGGTTGAATTGATCAGGCGCGCGATGGACGAAAGTCTGCGCGAGGCAAATGTAGAGCAGAGCATTTCGGAGACGCCTGAAATCCTTGGTCAGGCACCGGCGATGCAGGATGTATTTAGGGCGATAGGGCGGCTGTCTCAATCGAATGTGACGGTGTTGATTACCGGTGAATCTGGCAGTGGTAAAGAGCTGGTTGCGCGCGCCCTGCACAAGCATAGTCCACGTTCATCGCAACCGTTTATTGCATTGAATACCGCCGCTATCCCTAAGGATTTACTTGAATCTGAACTGTTTGGTCATGAACGTGGTGCATTTACCGGTGCCCAGGCGACCCGGCGCGGCCGTTTTGAACAGGCGGAAGGCGGTACGCTGTTTCTCGACGAGATCGGCGACATGCCTGCTGACTTGCAAACACGTTTGCTACGCGTTTTGTCTGATGGCCATTTTTATCGGGTGGGTGGGCATCAGCCCATGAAAGCAAATGTACGCGTAATTGCCGCTACGCACCAGAATCTGGAAGCTAGAGTGAAAGATGGGCTGTTTCGTGAAGATCTGTATCATCGCCTGAATGTTATTCGCTTACGACTGCCCAGTTTGCGCGAACGACGTGAAGATATTCCTCTTCTCACCAAATTTTTTCTGTCTCAAAGTGCCAAACAACTGGGGGTAGATGTCAAGCGTATGTCAGAACCCGCTTTGAACTTTTTATCCGGACTCGAATTTCCAGGAAACGTGAGGCAGTTGGAAAATCTGTGCAACTGGATTACCGTCATGGCGCCTGGGCAAACCGTGGAGATTTTCGATTTACCTCAAGATCTTATGCATGCATCGCATCAGGCCGATACTGGCACTGCAGGCACTCCACTATCGGCCAGTGCCTTGCCTGCAGTGATGCGTGAAGCGGGGGCAATCAATCATGTGAATGGAGGCACTTTTCCCTTGTCATCAGGGTATGTGAAACCGGATCAAACTTATCATCAAAATAGCGATAGCTGGATGAGTCTGCTGGAGGCGGAAGCGACATCCATGTTATTGCAAGGACAGTCAGAGGTAATCGATAAGTTGGGGAGAAATTTTGAATCCGTCGTCATTAAAGCTGCGTTGAAGCACACTCATGGCCGCAAAAATGATGCCGCCATTCGGTTAGGTATTGGTCGTAATACTATCACCAGAAAAATTCAAGAATTGGGCATCGATGGAGTGAAAGACGACTAACTTCATGCGCACCAGTATGTCATCATGCTGGTGCGCTAACTTATTTTATTGGCTCGCAGTACCATTCTTTCCTCGCTTCACACCACTTCAAAAAATAATCTGTCATGACAAATATTCGTGCCGCAAACATAGCGGATGCTGAGGCAATTTGCGATATCTATAATCACTACGTCAGCAACACCACTATTTCATTCGAGGAGTTGGCGGTGACGTCGGCAGAAATGTCCCGACGTATTCTTGATGTATCTAAAAGTCTTCCTTGGTTAGTAATAGAGAGTGACGGTGTCATTGAGGGTTATGCTTACGCCACCCAATGGCGAGTCCGGGCCGCTTATCGTTTTTCCGTAGAGGTTACCGTTTATTTGTCGCCAGCGGTGATTGGCAAAGGTTACGGTGCAAGTTTGTATGGAAAGTTGTTGGAGCAGTTGAGCAGGTTAGGCGTACATGCAGCTATCGCTGGGATTGCACTACCGAATGATGCAAGCATCAAGTTACATGAAAAAATGGGATTCCGAAAAGTTGCCCATTTCGAACAGGTAGGCTTTAAGAATAAACAATGGATTGATGTCGGCTATTGGCAAAAATTATTGTAGTTCGCCTATCCTTATTTATTCTCGTACTTACAATCTCTTTCAGTTAAAAAAACATTCCTTTCAAGTATTTATCGGAGTATTATTTTCATAGGAAAGAATGAATCCAGCTTCAGTTTTCCTTGTTTGTTTGGGCGTATATTGGTGGGTAAACGATATACGTAACAGTTCGCCGCCATAGTCTTGATGCTGTAATTACAGAAGGAGATTATCTATGAATTTCGATGCGCTATTTCAGCAACAGAATGCCTTACCTACTATCCCTAAGGTCGTGCAAGAACTTATCGATAGCTTTAATAACGATAATGTTTCAATTGAAGAAATCGCCAAAAAATTAGCGGCCGATCAAGTATTAAGTGCAAAGTTGCTACGACTGGCAAATTCCTCTTACTATCACGCCTCGCGCAGTGTCGGCACGGTCGATGATGCGGTGTTAATGCTGGGTTTTATGACAGTTCGAACCCTGGTGATCAGTAGCGGTTTGACTGGCGGATTCAAGGCAATGCCCGGTGTTGATCTGAAGCAGTTTTGGCGTTACAGCATGCATACTGCTGTCATCGCAAAGTGGCTGGCCAAGCAGATTCACGGCAATTCCGATTTTGCTTTTACTGTTGGTTTGATGCATGCTATTGGTCAATTGGTGATGCATGCAGGAATGCCGGAGCAAACTCTGCAAATTGATAAAATTGCTGGGCCGTTAGATTCTCGTCGTCTCGGCGTAGAGCGTACTTCATTTGGGTATGATTTTTCTGATGTCGGTGCTGAACTGGCAAAGCGCTGGCGCTTTCCTGATAATTTTGCGACAGTCATCAAGTCATTTCCTGATCCTTTGCAGTCCGAACCATTTGACGCCATGGCGGCGGTGATTCATCTTGCGGCATGGCGCGCTAGAGTAGAAGAAAGTAGCTATTCAAAAGAAGAGCTTGAGGCTACTTTTCCTGGGGATGTAGCGATGAAACTAGGTATTAAACCAGAATTGTTATTATCCGATATGCCGCCGATTGCTGAGTTGGCGGCGGGCTTGGACGATTTGATCAACTAATATTTGCGCTGCATAATATGTCGAACATCAAATGATGTTCGACATATTATTTTGAGAACTGTCAATTAACGTCCCGCTCTGTTCTGGATGCTCAAGGCAACCGCTTCCGCAACCTTAATCCCATCTATTGCCGCCGATAAAATTCCTCCCGCATAGCCGGCACCTTCACCTGCCGGATAGAGACCCTGCGTGTTTAAGCTTTGTAAATTATCATCATTGCGTTTGATGCGTATCGGCGATGATGTGCGCGTCTCCACGCCTGTTATGACGGCGTCTTTCATTGCAAAACCCTTGATCTGTTTATCAAACGCAGGTAAGGCTTCGCGTATTGCGTCAATCGCATAGGCTGGCAATGCTGCCGCCAAATCGCACCAGGTAATTCCTGGCTGGTAGGATGGCGTAACGCTGCCTACGGTTGTTGACGCTTTCTTGGCCAGAAAATCGCCTACCAACTGGCCGGGAGCGTTGTAATTGGCGCCGCCAAGTTCATAGGCTAAGGATTCTAATTTACGCTGGAAGTCGATTCCGGCTAATGGGTGTTCCGGGTAATCGGCAGGCGTGATTCCAACCACAATCGCGCTATTGGCATTGCGCTCGTTACGGGAGTACTGACTCATGCCGTTAGTGACTACCCGGCCCGGTTCTGAGGCTGCGGCGACAACCGTACCGCCTGGGCACATGCAGAAACTATAGACAGAGCGTCCATTTTTTGCGTGGTGGACCAATTTATAATCTGCCGACCCTAATGTCTTGTTACCCGCATTCGCGCCAAAACGCGCTTGATCGATTAAAGACTGTGGATGCTCAATACGAAATCCTATCGAAAACGGTTTTGCTTCCACGTAAATTCCGCAATGATGGACCAGTTCGAAGGTATCTCTAGCGCTATGGCCGATAGCCAGGACGACATGATCCGCCGATAGATATTCGCTGTCATTGATGGTGAGACCGCGCATGCGGCCATCTTGAATGTCGATATCGGTCACTTTTTGCTGAAATCGAATTTCGCCACCAAGAGCTTCAATATTTTCGCGCATCTCCTCTATCATTTTGACCAGGCGGAATGTGCCTATATGTGGTTTGCTGACATACATGATTTCCGCGGGCGCGCCAGCCTTGACGAATTCCGTTAATACCTTGCGACCATAATGCTTGGGATCTTTTATCTGGCTCCAGAGTTTTCCATCTGAAAAAGTTCCTGCACCACCTTCGCCAAATTGGACATTCGACTCGGGTTGCAACTCGCGTTTGCGCCAGAATCCCCATGTGTCCTGAGTGCGTTCCCGGACCGCTTTGCCGCGCTCCAGGATAATCGGGCGAAAACCCATCTGCGCCAATATCAGGGCGGCAAATAATCCGCATGGTCCAAATCCGATAATCACCGGACGCTTGAATTCTTCAGTTTCGGCATGGGTCACAAAACGGTAATTGGTATCCGGCGTGACGCCGATGTTTGGATTGCCGTTGAAGCGCGCCAACAGCTGTTTATCATCGTTAGTTTCTACGTCTACCGTATAGATCAATATGATGGCTGATTTTTTTCGTGCATCATAGCTGCGACGAAAAATAGAAAAATTAAGAAGGTCAGTATCTTCGATGGCAAGCTTCTTCAGAATTGCCGCTTTGATGGCGGATTCTGGATGATCGAGAGGGAGTTGTATGTCAGTTAGACGTAGCATGGAGGTCAGTACTCAAAGAAGCGAAATTATTTACCTTATACTGCATCGGTAACTTAAAGCGCTATTTTAACTGTTGTAATGCATTACGCCAAAATCTATACAGGATGATAAAGAGGGGGGGGCTGAAATAGTTGTTTAAATGATTTAAAACAAAAAGCTTGCCAAGGAAGGGCAAGGTTTGCTATAGTTCGCCTCCCGCTGAAGAGCGGGGGTAAAAAGAAAGAAAGTACGGCAAGGCAAAGCAGTTCCCGGGTTTGAATCGGCAGGATAAAAATTC
>NZ_JAUSFI010000122.1 GCF_030651495.1 Undibacterium sp. | reverse complement strand
ATGAAGCATCTGCGTGAAAGGCTGGTTAGCCTCCTCAATGACGAACGGCCCGGTCGAAAATACGACCGGGCCGTCAAGGCAAGACCAAACCGCTATGCCGTTCGCGTTGTGCGAAAACCTGCTAACTGAACGGCATTACGGCAATGACGAGGGTTTTTCTTTTTAGGACTTACGCAAAATTGTTCCTGCTAGGCATAAAGCCTTTGGTGCTGGGGGAGGCATCCCAGGTCGGGGATGCCCGTTACGTCGGCAGACAATATATTGTCTGAATTCCCGACTACATCGCATCGCCGAAGATAGTACTTTGGTACTCATTGTACGATTGGGCGAGTGCAACGACGCTGGGGCGGGTTTGCGTAAGTCCGTAAGTCCTATTAAAGAAACGATCGTCAGCATTCTGGTTGATATCACTGGGGTAATGTGTGTAGTTTGCTTAACTTGAAGAATGGAGTGGAATAAGATGGATATTGATCCGCTGGAAACAGTAGAAAATCTGGAGCAATCAAAACCTGGCGATCGTGCAGCGTTTCGGTTGAATATGCTGGTCGCCATTACGGTCGCTATTCTGGCCACCTTTATGGGCATCTGCAAAGTCAAGGACGATAACATCGTACAGGCCATGCAACAGGCGCAGGCAAATAAGCTTGATCATTGGGCATTTTATCAGGCGCGCAATATCCGCGAAGAAGTCGCCAAATCAACCATCGTTCAACTGCGTCTGGCAGCGATCTCACGCACAGACGAAGAAAAAAATGCGTATCAGCTAGCGATTGCCGAGTATGAAAAAATCGCGCTAGAACAAGCGCGCAAAAAAGACGAGTTGAAGGCGCAAGCGGAGCAAGATCAAAAGGAATACGACGCGGCTAATTTTAAGGATGATCAGTTCGATTTGTCTGATGCCTTGATTGCGATTGCCATTTCACTGCTGGCAGTCACTGCCTTGACGCATCAAAAATGGTTGTATTGGGGCGCCTTGATACCGACCGGATTTGGTATCTTTATGGGCCTGTCAGGCTTGCTTGGCTGGACCGTACATCCGGATAGTTTGATACGTTTGTTATCTTGAATAAATATATTAAATAAAATGTAATGTGCATATTCCATGCGCCCTGCAGCCCGAAAAGCCGCGCCGGGGCGCATGGGGATTGCGCCTTGGCTTTTTAATTGAATTTTTGTTTAAATTTTGGAAGTTTCAGCGAATAAAAAACCCACCAGAACGCGGTGGGTTTTTTTATTCGCTGAAACTAAAGCGTCGGTGTAAATTAAGCTTTGACGTTCAGCAGTAGCGCATTGAGACGCTTTACAAAACTGGCTGGATCGACCAGCGAACCGCCTTCTGCCAGCATGGCTTGATCAAACAAGATATGCGACCAGTCAGCAAAATGGGCTTCTTCGTATTTCAGTTTTTGCACCAGCGGATGATCCGGGTTGATTTCCAGAATAGGCTTCGATTCTGGTGCTGATTGACCTGCTGCCTTCAGCATCCGCATCAGATTGCCCGACAACTCATTATCGTCTGCTACCAGGCAGGCAGGGGAGTCGGTCAGGCGGAAAGTCACGCGCACGTCTTTGGCTTTATCGGCCAAAGCCGCTTTCATTTTTTCAACCAGGTCCTTGAATTGCGTTTCGGTTTCTTCGTGTTGCTTTTTCTCGACTTCGTCTTCCAGTTTGCCCAGATCCAGATCACCTTTGGCGACAGAGACCAGTTCTTTACCTTCAAACTCCGTCAGGAAAGACAACATCCACTCATCGACACGATCCGTCAGTAGCAAAACTTCAACGCCTTTTTTGCGGAAAATTTCCAGATGCGGGCTGTTTTTGGCGGCGATATAACTGTCGGCAGTGACGAAATAAATTTTATCCTGACCTTCTTTAGCGCGGCTCAGGTAGTCAGCCAAAGACACGGTTTGTGCGTCACTGTCGTTATGGGTAGAGGCAAAACGCAGCAGTTTGGCGATCCGGTCTTTGTTGCCGGCATCCTCGCCTATGCCTTCTTTCAATACCTGACCAAATTCAGTCCAGAACGTCGCAAATTTGTCTTTTTTAGCTTGAGAATCGTCTTCACCTTCGGCATTGGCCAACTCTTCCAGCATGCCCAGTACGCGTTTGGTCGAACCTTCGCGGATCGCCTTGATGTCGCGTGACTCTTGCAAGATTTCGCGCGAAACATTCAGTGGCAAATCGTTGGTGTCGATAATCCCTTTGACGAAGCGCAGATACACAGGCATCAGTTGTTCGGCATCGTCCATGATGAAAACGCGCTTGACGTACAGTTTGATGCCGCCACGTTTGTTGCGGTCCCACATATCAAACGGTGCGCGGCTTGGAATATACAGCAGTTGCGTGTATTCGCTACGGCCTTCAACACGGTTATGCGTGTGCGTCAGTGGTGCCGTGTAGTCGTGCGAAATATGCTTGTAGAATTCTTCGTATTGCTCAGGAGTGATGTCGTTCTTGTTGCGCGCCCAGAGTGCACTGGCTTGATTGACGGTTTCCCATTCATCTTGCAATACCTGTTCTTTTTTCTCTTCGTCCCATTCTTCTTTTTGCATCATGATAGGCAAAGAGATATGGTCGGAATAAGTACGGATAACGGATTTTAGTTTCCATGCAGACAGGAAATCATCTTCGCCTTCGCGCAGATGCAAAGTAATGCTGGTGCCGCGGTCGGCTTTGACGATCGCTTCAACGCTAAAGTCGCCAGCGCCAGTCGATTCCCAGCGCACGCCTTCGGTCGCGACTACGCCAGCACGGCGGGATTCTACTGTGATCTTGTCAGACACGATAAAGCCGGAATAAAAACCGACGCCAAACTGGCCGATCATTGCGGCGTCTTTTTGCTGATCGCCAGACAATTTTCCGAAAAATTCTTTAGTGCCAGATTTGGCAATGGTGCCCAGATGCGCAATCGCTTCATCACGCGTCATGCCGATGCCGTTGTCGGCAATGGTAATGGTACGTGCGGTCTTGTCGAAACTGACTTTGATTTTCAGATCGGAGTCGTCTTCAAACAGACTGGCATCGTGAATGGCTTCATAGCGCAGCTTGTCGGCGGCATCAGACGCATTCGAGATCAATTCGCGCAAGAAAATCTCTTTGTTGGAATACAGCGAATGGATCATCAATTGCAGCAACTGCGCGACTTCAGCCTGAAAGCCTAGGGTTTGTTTTTCTGACATGTTTGCCTCAGCAAGAAATGAAAAATATAGGAAAAAGGGACAAAAAATAAAGCTATGCCCAGAAGTATGGGTGTTTGCTGGTTTTTCAAGATGTGTTTCTTCATGCTACTTCTTGCAAAAGAAACTATCTCAGAAGCGTCGCATTTATGACCACCCGGCATTGATACAGATACATCCCCGGCATCGTCTATAGGAGGCACGGCGACTCAACTGCGACTGTCGTCATCAGCAGGTAGCAAATTTTTGAAATAATTGGCGTTTTTAAATGCAACTTAATGCGCATTAAATACGCATTAAGTTGTTTTGCATCGCACCATGTTATAATTGTTGGTTACCCGAATCATCTCCAAAGCAAAATTACAATCATGTCCACTACAAAACGCGCTATACGCAACATCGCCATTATCGCCCACGTTGATCACGGCAAAACCACGCTGGTTGATCAATTGCTGCGCCAATCCGGGACTTTCCGCGACAACCAACAGGTTGATGCTCGCGTGATGGATTCCAACGACATCGAAAAAGAACGTGGTATCACGATTCTTTCGAAAAACTGTGCAGTCGAATATAAAGGCACGCACATCAACATCGTTGATACCCCGGGCCATGCCGATTTCGGCGGTGAAGTTGAGCGCGTATTGTCGATGGTTGATAGCGTCTTGTTGCTGGTTGATGCACAAGAAGGCCCGATGCCGCAAACACGTTTTGTGACACGTAAAGCTTTGGCGCTGGGTTTGAAGCCTATCGTTGTCGTGAATAAGATCGATCGCGAAAATGCCGATCCTCAGAAGGCAGTGAACGCAACTTTTGAATTGTTCGACAAACTCGGCGCAACCGATGAGCAATTGGATTTCCCTATCATCTACGCATCAGGATTCAAAGGCTATGCAGGCCTGGAAGATTCAATTCGCGAAGGCAACATGGATCCGTTGTTCGACGCCATCCTGAAGCACGTTCCTGCCCGTGAAGATGATCCAGATGGTCCTTTGCAATTGCAAATCACGTCGCTGGAATACTCTTCTTACGTCGGTAAGATCGGTGTTGGCCGTATCTTGCGTGGCCGTATCAAGCCACTGCAAGACATCGTCTGGATGAATGGTCCAGATGATAAGCCAACCCGGGCGCGTGTTAACCAGGTGCTGACTTTCAAGGGTCTCGATCGTATTTTGGTTGATGAGGCGCAGGCCGGCGACATCGTGCTGATTAACGGAATTGAAGAAATCGGTATCGGCTCAACCCTGTGCGCACCTGATTTCCCAGAAGGTTTGCCAATGTTGAAGGTCGATGAACCTACATTGACCATGAACTTCATGGTGAACAATTCGCCATTGGCTGGTCGCGAAGGTAAATTCGTGACTACCCGTCAAATCCGTGACCGTCTGGAACGTGAACTCAAAGGCAACATGGCTTTGCGCGTAGTTCAAGCTGAAGATGATGATTCGACCTACGAAGTGTCAGGCCGCGGCGAATTGCATCTGACGATTCTGATCGAAAACATGCGTCGCGAAGGTTTCGAATTGGCTGTTTCCCGTCCGCGCGTGGTATTCAAAATGGTCGATGGCGTACGCCAAGAGCCGTACGAAAATCTGACCGTTGACGTTGAAGAAGCAAACCAGGGTGGCGTGATGGAAGAACTCGGTCGTCGTCGCGGCGATCTGCAAAACATGGAACCGGATGGCAAAGGTCGTGTGCGTCTGGAGTACCGTATTCCAGCGCGTGGTTTGATTGGCTTCCAGGGCGAATTTATGACGTTGACGCGCGGTACTGGCTTGATGAGCCACGTGTTTGATGAATACGCACCAGTGGATAACACCAGGGGTGAACTCGGTGGCCGTCGTAACGGCGTATTGATTTCTCAGGATGACGGCGCTGCTGTTGCCTACGCCATCTGGAAACTGCAAGATCGCGGCCGTATGTTCGTGAGCCACAACGATCCAGTGTACGAAGGTATGATCATCGGTATCCATTCCCGTGACAATGACCTGGTTGTGAATCCTATCAAGGGTAAGCAATTGACCAACGTTCGCTCTTCCGGTACGGATGAAGCGGTACGTCTGGTACCACCAATTCTGTTGAATCTGGAATACGCGGTTGAGTTTATTGATGATGATGAATTGGTCGAAGTGACACCGAAGAGCATTCGTCTGCGTAAACGTTTCTTGAAAGAAAACGAACGTAAAAAAGCATCACGCGATTAATCGGAACGAATATTTGGCCATCAGCATCTAGCTGGTCAATATTAAAAAACCCGTTTGCTGCGCCACTGATGTGGTGTGACAAGCGGGTTTTTTATTTTTGCCTGCGCTCGCTGCAACATGGCGCACGCTTTTTATTTTTTAAGATATCCCACAAAATGCCTCAAAAACCCTCCCATCGCCAAGCCATTTTCTTGATGATCATCGCCGCTACGCTCTGGAGCATGGCTGGTGTATTGACGCGCCACCTGGATGCAGCGCGTGACTTTGAAGTGACGTTTTGGCGCAGCGTGTTTGCCGCAGTCTATGTGGCGGGTGCCTTGTTGTGGCAGCACCGGGCGCAAGCGCTACCGCGCCTTATTTCGGTGGGGCGCTTTGGGCTGATTTCCGGTGCCATGTGGGCCATCATGTTCTCTTGCTTCATGATCGCACTGACCATGACGACGGTGGCCAATACGCTGATCGTGATGAGCGTGTCGCCGTTGCTGACGGCCTTGTTTGCCCGCCTATTTTTACATCAGCATATACCTGCACGTACCTGGCTGGCGATTGCGCTGGCGTCGGCTGGCATGGTGTGGATGTTCATTGATGGATTTTCACAGCTCGATGCCCGCGGTTTGGCCGGCATGATCATTGCCATGGGGGTGCCAATTGCTGCCTCCGTGAATGTGATCAGCATGAAAAAAGGTGGCCATGCGGTCGATCTGATTCCTGCCGTATTTATCGGCGGCGTATTGTCTGCGCTGGCGATGTTGCCGATGGCCTTGCCATTTCGGGCGTCAGCGCACGACATCCTGATTCTGGCGGTGCTGGGCTTTTTTCAGCTCGGTTTTCCTTGCATGCTGATGGTCCGGGCGGCGCGTAGCCTGTCCGCGCCTGAGCTTTCTTTACTGGCGCTGTTGGAAGTGCTCTTGGGACCGATCTGGGCCTGGCTGGGTGCTGGTGAAGTGCCCGCGAATGCAACGCTGATGGGCGGGGCGGTAGTATTGATGGCGCTGGTGTTTAACGAACTGGCGTCCTTGAGGAAACCTTGATTTGATCTACATCAAACAGATTTCAATCAGATCTCAGGGGTGAGACTGGCGGAATTATAATCGCGAACATTTTTCTTTTCGGATTGTCTTGCCATGCTAAAAGCTCCTGAACTCTTGTTACCTGCCGGTTCGCTGGCAAAAATGCATGCTGCGTTTGATTTTGGCGCCGATGCGGTTTATGCCGGCCAGCCGCGTTATAGCTTGCGAGCGCGAAATAATGAATTCTCTACGCTGGAAGTATTGCAGCAAGGCATAGACGGTGCACATGCGCGCGGCAAACTGTTTTTTGTTGCCAGCAATATTTTTCCGCACAACGCCAAGCTAAAAACGTATATCAACGACATGGAACCGGTGATCGCCATGAAACCGGACGCCATCATCATGGCCGACCCCGGCCTGATCATGATGGTGCGCGAGAAATGGCCGGAAGTGAATGTCCACCTCTCGGTGCAGGCCAATGCGGTGAACTGGGCCGATGTCAAATTCTGGCAGCAGATGGGTTTGACGCGCGTAATCCTGTCGCGTGAACTCTCGCTCGATGAAATCGAAGAAATCAAGCAGCGTTGCCCGGAGATGGAAATTGAAGTCTTTGTACATGGCGCTTTGTGTATCGCCTATTCCGGTCGCTGCCTCCTATCTGGCTACTTCAATCACCGCGATCCGAATCAGGGCACTTGCACCAATTCTTGCCGCTGGGATTACAAGGTTGAAAACGCCAGCGAAAACGAAACGGGTGATTTGACTCGCCTGCCGGTAGAGACCATCAAGCTCAATTTCAATGAGGCGCTGGAAGAAGCGAATCAATCGTTTTCGGCCATGGGTGACATGGTACGTCATCCGCTGGCAGACCGCCCTTACCTGATCGAAGAGTCGGGGCGTCCGGGGCAATTCATGCCGATACTGGAAGACGAGCACGGCACCTACATCATGAATTCGAAAGACTTGCGCGCCATCGAGCACGTCGAACGTCTGGCTAAAATCGGTGTCGATTCGTTGAAAGTGGAAGGGCGCACCAAGTCGCTGTATTACGTCTCGCGTACCGCGCAAGCCTATCGCCGCGCGATTGATGACGCGGTGGCGGGTCGTCCGTTTAACGAACAGTTGCTAGGCGAGTTGAATGGTCTGGCCAATCGCGGCTATACCGACGGTTTTTACCAGCGTCACCATACACAAGAGCATCAAAATTACATGGAAGGCGTGTCGAAAGCGCACCGCAGCCAATACGTCGGGCAGGTACTGAACGTAGCGGATGGCTGGGCCGAGGTCGAAGTCAAAAACCGTTTTGCGGTCGGCGATCAAATTGAAATCATCCATCCGTCTGGCAATGAAATCGTCACCTTAGCTGAAATGCGCAGTGCGGCAAATCTGCCGTTGACGATCATCGGAGGTGCCGGACATAAAGTGCGGATACCGCTGGATGCCAAATATGATAAGGCGCTACTCGCGCGTATGCTGTAAGCCAATCTCACTCTTAGTCCGGCAGATAGATGATGTATCTATCCGCCGGGCGGTACTAAATTTCCCCCTTCTTTGACCTGCCGTCTAGGCGCGCCATTGTCTTTGCTCTGCTCAAAATCGATTTTTTTGCTTGCCATGCAGAAATAATTTAAGTGTTATATACTCTTGCCTAGGCAATTATTATTTAACTACTTATGAGTACTCTTCCAGCAACTTTTTCTTTCGATACGTTTGATGTTGAGGACAGTGTCGGCTACCTGCTGTCGCGCGCTAAAACCATGTTATCGAAGTCGATTGACGACTCGCTAAGTAAATTGGGCATCACGCATGCGCAAGGGAGCGTCTTCATGATGCTGGCGCTAGGTAAATGCAGCACCGCAGCAGAACTGGCGCGTGACCTGTTTACTGACGCTGCCGCCATGAAGCGCATGCTGGACAGAATGGAAGCCAAGGGCTTTTTAACGCGGGTAGCCGACAGCCATGACAGGCGACTGTTCAAGCTGGAGCTGACCGCGACAGGCAAGGTGCTCGCGCAACAATTGCCCGCCATTTATGCCGAAGTCTTGTGCGTCGGATTTACCGGCTTCAGTAATGAGGAAATTGGTTTTCTGAAAAGCTTGCTGCGCAAACTACTGGCGAACCGCGCCATACTAGAAACGCACCAATTCAATTGATATGACAATAAATATTGTAAACCCATGATGAATTTAATTTTTTTGCCCAAGTCTGGCAGGCTGCTAGGTCTGCTGACTGTTTGCAGCAGCGTGGTATTGCTTTCCGCCTGTGCCAATTTTTCCGGCATACAAAGCACAGCGCAACTCAAGACCCTCAACGCTGAAAGTAATGCCAGCGTTTTTCCGAATCAACATGGACTATGGCCAGACGCAAACTGGGCCAAAGATATCGGCGGCACCGACTTGCAGGAGTTGATTGCGGCGGCCATGGTGGATAACCCCAGTATCCAGATCGCAGCGGCGCGTGTGAATGCGGCAGCCGCAATGACCCAGGCAACTGCCGCCGCTGAGAAACCAGCAGTCAATGCCAGCTTCACCAGTACTTATCAACGGTTTACCGAACACGGGATGATCCCGCCGCCACTGGCAGGTTCCGTGAATAGCGACAATCAGCTGGCACTCAATTTTGTGTATGAGCTTGATTTTTGGGGTAAGCATACCGCCGAGATCCGTAGCGCCATTTCACAAGAAAAAGCCGCCTTGGCCGAGCAGCAAAGTGCCAGGCTCATTCTCAGTAATGCCATTGCGCGCGCCTGGGTGCAACTGGCGCGGCAGTATGCGCAGCTCGATTTGAGTAACAGACAGCTGGAAGTGCGTGAAAAAATTGATGCACTGACACACCAAAGGATGCTCGCTGGCTTGGATACTGCAAGCGATATACAGCAAAGCCTGATACAGGTAGCGAGTTTGCATGCCGACATCCTGCAGTGGCAAGAAACCATTGCACTGACGCGTCATCAGTTGGCAGCGCTGCTCGGGCAAGGCCCTGAACGCGGCCAGTCTATCGCCAGGCCGGTGCTGCACCAAAGCGCAAGTTCGACGGCTTTGCCGGCACAGTTACCTCTGGAATTACTCGGGCGGCGCCCTGATATCGTCGCCGCACGCTGGCGCGTAGAGGCGATGCAAGGCGAGATCGATCAGGCAAAAACCCAGTTTTATCCGAATATCAATCTGGTCGGATTTGCTGGTCTTTCCAGTCTGGGGGTGAGTCAACTGTTTCAAAGTGGCAGTCGCATCGCCGGGGTGGGGCCTGCGATACGCCTGCCGATATTTGAGGGAGGCCGATTGCGTGCCCAATTGAGCGGACGGGTCGCGGCTTACGACAGTGCAGTGGCCACCTACAATCAAAGTCTGACCGATGCCTTGCATGAAGTGGCAGATCAAGTGCAATCCTTGCAGGCCATCGCCGCGCAAGAAAAAAATCAAGGCATGGCCGAACAGGCTGCCAAACAAACCATCAGTCTGGCACAGCAGCGTCAGCAGATCGGCACGGCGAATGCCTTGCCGGTACTGGCCGCAGAAAGTGTCTGGATTACGCAGCAAAAAATCTTGACGGATATGCGCCTGCGCCGGATTGAGTTGCACATTAACCTGATCAAAGCCTTGGGTGGTGCCGCCACATTGAGCTCAAACGCCAGCCCGGACTTAAGCGCTAACACTATTCAACCAAAAATTAATCTGGAGACGGCGCAATGAACGCACCTGTACAAAATAACACCTCTGCACCACCTCAAGTCTTGGCGGGATCAACTGGTAAACGCCGCCGTTTGCTGATCATCGTCAGTCTGATACTGCTTATTTTAGGCATTGCTTACGCAGCCTGGTGGGTGATGGTCGCAAGCAAATTCGAGCATACCGAAGATGCCTACGCTGCAGGCAATATTGTGCAAGTGACGCCCCAGGTTGCCGGCACCGTGTTAGCGATTCATGCCGATGACACCGAGATGGTGCAGGCCGGAAAGCCTTTGATCGAGCTCGATCGCGCCGATGCCAAAGTCGCCCAAGAGCAGGCCGAAGCGCAACTGGCGCAGACGGTAAGGGAAGTGCGTGTGCTGTTTGTGAATAATGCCTCGTTGCAAGCCAATGTCAGTGTGCGCAATACCGAAGTCGAGCGCAGTAAAGGCGATCTGGCACGGCGTCAGCAATTGCTCAGCACCGGTGCGGTATCGAAAGAAGAAGTGGAACATGCGCGCAGTGCATTGCAAAGCGCCGAATCGGCTTTGCTGGCCGCCAATGAACAACTCAGTTCGAATCGCGCCTTGACGGAACATACCAACGTCGAGCAACACCCGAATGTACAACGTGCTGCCGCTCGTGTGCGCGAAACGTCTCTGGCGCTGGCACGCACTACCTTGCCGGCACCGATGAGCGGCTACATTGCCAAGCGTGCGGTGCAGGTTGGGCAACGCGTCGCTGCGGGCGCTCCCTTGCTGTCGATTGTTCCCTTGAATAGCTTGTGGGTCGATGCCAATTTTAAGGAAGTGCAGCTGGCACACATGCGTCTGGGGCAAGACGTCACGCTGCATTCGGACCTGTATGGTTCTGAGGTCGAATACCATGGCAAAGTTGCCGGTCTATCCGCCGGTACCGGCTCCGCATTCGCTCTGTTGCCGGCGCAAAATGCCAGCGGCAACTGGATTAAAGTCGTGCAAAGGGTGCCGGTGCGTATTACCCTCGATGAAAAAGAATTGGCCGCGCACCCGCTGCGCATTGGCCTGTCGATGCAGGTCAAAGTGAATATCTCGCAGCAGCAAGGTGCACCACTGACAGCCAATGCAGTGGCACGCACCGTACCGGCTTACCAGACCACGGTTTTTGACCAAACCGGAAAAGAGGCGGATCAGCGCATCGCCAGCATCATCGCTGCCAACCTGGCGAAAGAATCTGGCAAAACACTGCCGACCACAGCAAAATGAGCGCAACCATTCAACCTGCTTTTGCTCCGCTCAAGGGCGCCCAGTTAGTCTGGGGAACCCTGGCGTTATCGATGGCAGTATTCATGAATGTGCTCGATTCATCGATTGCCAATGTGTCGATTCCCGCCATCTCCGGCAACATGGGTGTATCGCCACAGCAAGGTACCTGGGTCATCACTTCTTTTGCGGTGGCCAATGCGATCTCGGTACCGCTCACCGGCTGGCTGACCACGCGCTTCGGTCAGGTGCATTTGTTTATGACTTCGATTTTGTTATTCGTCTTGTCATCCTGGTTGTGCGGCATGGCACCGAATATCGAAACCCTGATTGCGGCGCGGATTTTGCAGGGCGCGGTGGCGGGGCCGATGATCCCGCTTTCGCAATCCTTATTACTCGCCAGCTACAAGCCGCAAAAGAGCGGAATGGCGCTGGCCCTGTGGGGCATGACGACGCTGGTCGCGCCTATCATGGGGCCGTTGCTGGGCGGCTGGATCTCAGATAATTATTCCTGGCCGTGGATTTTTTATATCAATATCCCGGTCGGCTTGTTGACCGCCTGGGCAACCTGGATGATTTATCACAAACGTGAATCCGTCACGCGCCAGTTGCCGATCGATACCGTGGGCCTGATCTTGCTGGTAGTCTGGGTCGGTGCCTTGCAGCTAATGCTCGACAAGGGCAAGGAACTCGATTGGTTTAATTCCGGCGAAATCATTTTACTCACTGTAGTTGCCGCCGTCGGGCTGATCTATTTCATCATCTGGGAGCGTGGCCAGGACCATCCTGTAGTCGATTTGTCGCTGTTTAAGGGGCGTAATTTTACTGCCGGAGTGATTGCGATTTCGATCGGTTACGGGCTGTTTTTCGGTAGCCTGGTGATTATGCCTTTGTGGTTGCAAACCCAGCTTTCTTACACCGCGACCGAGGCTGGCAAGGTGATGGCACCGGTCGGGATTTTTGCGATTTTATTGTCACCGCTGATAGGGAAAATTTTGCCCTTTGTGGATGTGCGCAAGATCGCTACCTTGGCTTTTATGGGGTTTGCGCTGGTGTTCTATATGCGGGCACAATTTACCACCGAGGTCGATACGATGACACTGTTGATTCCTACCTTGATACAGGGTGCCGCGATGTCGATGTTTTTCATTCCTTTATCATCGATCATCTTGTCCGGTCAGTCGCACGATAAAATGCCCGCCGCTTCTGGCTTGTCCAACTTTGTGCGCATTATGTGCGGTGGCATGGGCGCGTCGATCGCTACCACCGTATGGGATAGTCGCAGCACCCTGCATCATGCCCAATTGGCAGAACACAGTGGCAGCAGCTATCCGGCTTTTGTGCAAAGTGTGCAAGCGCTGATGCAGCAAGGGATACCCGAGCAAGGGGCGTGGGCCATCATCGACAGGACCATGAATATACAGGCGAGCACGATGGCCGCAACGGATATCTTCATGGTTTCGGCGTGGATGTTTTTGGCGCTCATCGGCCTGGTCTGGCTGACCAAACCGGGTAAGTCAGGGGCACCTGCGGATGCCGCAGGCGCGCACTGATGTAGGCGCGCTGTTCGAAAAATAAGAAAGCCCCTGCATCCATTGCCGGGGCTTTCTTATTTACTGAGTACTTTGCTGAGTACTTTACTGAGTACTTTGGCGAACGCAGTAGGGAATTGCGACAATCAAGGTGAATCCATGATTGACTAAGGCGGCACGATACAGGGATACTGCGAGAGATACTGCGTGACCCCTGTTCTCACCCTCACTCATTCTCTTGCCAGGTTTGCTCATGCTGCCACTGCCCGACCCGAGTACCAATTTGCCGGCCATATTGAAGGGCGCGCCAACGCTGCCTTACGAAAAACTCGAGCACGGCAAGAATTACTGGATCGTCGATCAGGTGCTGCCAAACGCAGCAGAGATCGCGGAGCGCTGCTTTGCCTATCCGGCGTGGGAATACGGTGCGCCATACCAGCCCGAAACCTGGCCCGGCATGCGTTTTCACGGTGCGCTGAATCAGGTCGAGTTGCGCGGCATCGAGACGCTGGTGAAAACGCTGATCGGCAAAGATAAACTCTGGGTAGAGCAACCGCCCGGCGGCTTGCGCCTCGATTGCAATGTCGCGCAACTGGTAGGCGCGCAAGAAAGTAGCCCGCATCCGCATACCGACAGCCGTCGCCTGTGCCGCTATGCCTGCGTGATCTACCTAAGCCCGAAGCCTGCTGCCAATTCCGGCACCAGCTTTTGCCGCCTGCGCTACCCGAACGGCGCCATCGGCGGCAATCTGGTCGCCGCGCCGCATGCCAATCTGGTCGATGCGCTGCAGGTGCGCAGCCTGCCGATGCAAGCCTGGTACGAAGATGTGCGTATCGACAACGTCTTTAACCGCATGATTTTGTATAAAGCCAATTTCGTGCACTGCGCCACGGGCTACTTTGGCACCGCCTTGCGCGAAAAACGCCTGACCACGGTATTTTTCTGGATGACCGAAGATTAGGCTTATTTTCTTGCCGCCTCACTTGGCAAGCGATCATCAACAAGCTTGGTCGGAGCGTATCACCAATCGTAATTTGAAAAATGACCACCGCGCTCACGCATATCCCATGCGGCTTTCCAGCCTATGTGCTTGGAGAACCGCATGGAATATGCGCGCTGGCCGAGGTGCCTTTTTAAAAAATGGATCCGGCCGCTGGTGGCCCGGCTATAGTTGCGGCCATTGATAGCCCCTGCCAAATTAATAGGACTTACGCAAAATTGTTCCAGCTAGGCGTAAAGCCTTTGGTGCTGGGGAAGCATCCCAGGTAGGGGATGCCCGTTACGTCGGCAGACAATATATTGTCTGAATTCCCGACTACACCGTACCGCCGAAGACAGTACTTTAGTACGGCAAGGCGGATACAACGACGCTGGGGCGGTTTTGCGTAAGTCCTAATTAAAAATAAGCCTCGCGGCGCATGAAATTTGAACGATACGGTCGAGCCATATAGTTTAAAATTGTTTGCCATTTTTTAGTGCCATTTGCCTGCAAGGGCAAAATGGTCGCCGCCACCGTTTTAGCTTGAATTATTTCCCCACTCTATGTCCGATCTCTACGATCTTTCCGCTGTTTCCGCCAACGAATTTCCGCTGATTTACGCGATGGCCCTGTTTGATGCCCCCTTAAGCCAGGCCGCGCTGCTGGAGCTACTGCATAACCGTCATCAGCCTAGCGGTGATCATCGCCCCTACGATATGGCGCTGGTGAAAGAGTGTCTCACTAGCCTGTGTACGCATGTCCTGGTGCGCCAGGAGATCGGCCTGGGTTATGTGCTGCGCGAAGATATCCGGATGGCGGTGTTGCTGCACCTGCAGCGCAGCGGCAACTTAAAAAGCTGGGTCAAGAGTGTGCGTGACTTGCTCAAGCGGCATGGCGAATACAAACAGTGGAAGCCTTTCAATGTCGCATTTTGCCGGCGCGAAGTGAAGTTTTCGGTGTTTGCCGGGAATAACCAAGAGGTGATGGAATGGCGCGATAAATTTTATAACTGCCCGAGTAACGAGCATATCCCTCCCAGCAGCGCTTTTTTTGCCAATGCCGACGGCATCGCCTTGTTTGCCACACTCGACCCGATCAGCCAGGCGCTGATGCTGAGCGACCTGCTGGTGATCGCCAATTGGAAGCTCGACGATTGCCGCGCCGCGTACGACTATGGCTGCCAGCATGCGGTCGCCAACATCAACGAGTGGTCCGGCACAACGGCCTTACTCTGCTTGCAAGCGGTATTGCGCGGTGATTTTCCGCAACTGTCGCGCTTGACGCAACGCCTGCCAGCCACGATGCAATACGATTCCCTGCTCGCCATGACGGTGTTGCGGGGCGATTTTGGCGCGGCTATGGAGGCGGCCGATAGCCTGATTAAAGTAAGAAAGGCAGAAACCGGCAAGCGCAAGGTCTTCATTCCGGACCTGAAAGGCTTGCTGTATACCGTCGCACTGCTCGGTAAAAACGATGCCGCCAGTCTCAAGCGCGCCAAGGAGCAAGTCGATGACGGCGTCAAACAACAGCATGCGTATGCCTACCTGTTTCTGCAACCCTTGGCAAATCACCTGGCGCAAGGGGTGCCACTGGTCAGTCCGCAGAAGTTTGTCCGGATCGAGCGCGATGTCGATAGCCTGTTTGAGGGGCTGGCCTTGTACTGGCAAGATGCGCCTAAAGATAAAAAAATGCACGACAAACTGGTGAACTTGCGCTCCGCCAGCCAGCGCTTGGGTTACTACTGGGTCGCGGCCGAGCTCGATGTGCTGTTGCAGACCCAGTATGGCGACGCCCCCTTGTTGCCGGACTGGCATGCAGAACACCAGATCAAGCCCTTGGTCAGCGCCTTGCAGCGAGAAGAAACCTGGCAGCGCGCCCTGAGCGCCCTGGCGCAGCTGAAATCGGGTAGCGCCGCGCCAGCCAGCGCCGGCAGCGATGTGCGGATCGCCTGGCTGCTGGAATTGCATCACGGCTTGGTGCAGCTCGACCCGCGCGAACAAAAACGCAGCGCCAAAGGGGTCTGGAGCAAGGGCCGCGCCGTCGCGTTAAAACGCCTGGCGCACGAGCAAGACAGCTTGCCCGGCATGAGCGAGCAAGACAAGCGGCTCGCCACCTGTGTACGCAAAACCTACGACAATTACTATGGCGGCAGCGAATACGAAATGCACGCAGAAAAGGCGCTGACTTACCTGATCGGCCATCCAGCGGTGTTTTGGTCCGATGCGCCCGATGTGCGTATCGATATCGTCAAGGGCGAAGTCGCCTTGCAACTCAAAGAGAAGGGCGGCCTGATCAGCCTGCAACTCGATCCGCCCATGATCGCCGAAGCCATCGTCAGCTGGCGCAAGGAAACCCCGACGCGGCTGGCGGTGTATGCCTTCAGCCCGGAAATCAAGCAGATCGCCGGCATCCTCGGTGCCGGCCTGACGGTGCCGACCATCGCCAAGGCGCAACTGGTCGACGTCATCGCGGCGATTGCGCCGCATCTGGCGATCCATTCCGACTTGCCCGAGCTGGCCCAGCACATCGCCACCATTCCGGCCAATCCAACTTTATTTGCCCATTTGCTGCCATTAAAAGATGGCCTGCGCCTGCAATTGCTGGTACGCCCGTTGCCAGACGGTGGCTGGTTTCCGCCCGGTAAAGGGGCCGCCCATGTCCTCGGTGAGCAAGGCGGCAGTGCGGTACAAGCCAGCCGCAGCTTGAAAGACGAAGCCAAATCACTCAAGCAAGTCATCGCGGCTTGCCCCACTTTGGCCGAGGCCGAAGAAAATGACCAGGAATGGCAACTGCAAGATCCGGAACTTTGCCTGGAATTGCTAGGACAATTGAAGGCCTTGCCAGAAGGCACGCTAGAGCTGGTCTGGCCGGAAGGCGAGCGCTTCCGCCTGAAAGGCAGCCGTTCGCTGGCGCAGATGCGCCTGACGATAAAAAAACAGGGCGAATGGTTTGTCGCCGGTGGCGAAATCACCCTCGACGATGGCCGTGTGCTGGCCTTGCGCGAACTGATGCAGCTGGCCGAAGGCGCCACCGGGCGCTTCCTGAAACTCGGCGACAACGATTATCTGGCGCTGACCGATAATTTCCGCAAGCGCCTGGACGAGTTGCGCGCACTCGGCGAGCCGGTCGGCAAAGATGGCTTGAGGATTAATCCGCTGGCCGCCCCGGCACTGGCCGAGCTGGCCGCCGAAGTCGGTGAGCTGCAAGCCGACAGCGCCTGGCGCGAACAAGTCATCAAGCTAGATTCGCTGGCCGATTTTATCCCGCTCGTGCCCTCGACCCTGCAAGCGGAATTGCGCGATTACCAGCTGGAAGGCTACCAATGGCTGGCCAGGCTGGCGCACTGGGGCGTCGGTGCCTGCCTGGCCGACGACATGGGCCTGGGCAAGACGGTACAGGCGCTGGCGCTGCTGCTAGACCGTGCGCCGCAAGGCCCGGCACTTGTGGTGGCACCGATTTCGGTGGCGATGAACTGGCAAGCCGAAGTGGCACGTTTCGCCCCGACCCTGAAGGTGCGCGCCTATCACAGCAACCGCTCGCTGGCAGAACTCGGGCCGTTCGATATCGTGATCGCCAGCTACGGCATGCTGCAATCGGACGCCGAAGCGTTCAGCGCCCAGCACTGGCATAGCGTGGTGCTGGACGAGGCGCAAGTCATCAAGAACGCCGCAACCAAACGCAGCCAGGCGGCGATGGCCTTGACGGCCGATTTTAAGATGATCGCCAGCGGCACCCCGGTAGAAAACCATCTAGGCGAACTCTGGAACCTGTTTCGCTTCATCAATCCCGGCCTGCTGGGCTCGAAAGAGCGTTTCGCCGAGCGCTTCAGTACGCCGATCGAGCGCGGTGACAAGCCGGCGCGCCTGCACCTGAAAAAACTGATCCAACCCTTCATCCTGCGCCGCACCAAGACCCAGGTCTTGAGCGAACTGCCGTCGCGTACCGAAATCACCTTGCAGGTAGAACTCAGCGAAGAAGAGCGTCATCTGTACGAAGCGCTGCGCCAGGAAGCCATCATCAAGATCGCCAACCTGAAAGCCGGCGACGGCCAGTCGATGCAAGTGCTGGCCGAGATCACCAAGCTAAGACGTTTTTGCTGCAACCCGAAACTGGTGCTGAAAAATTCCAGCGTGGCCGGCAGCAAGCTGGCCGTGTTCGCCGATACCGTCGAAGAATTGCTGGAAAATCGCCACAAGGCGCTGGTGTTCAGCCAGTTTGTCGATCACCTCGCCATCGTGCGCGAATGGCTGGAGCAAAAAGGCATCAGCTATCAATATCTGGACGGCAGCACGCCGGCGCTGGAACGCAAGAAGCGCGTCGATGCATTTCAGGCCGGGCAGGGCGACATTTTCCTGATCAGCCTGAAAGCTGGCGGCACCGGGCTGAACCTGACCGCCGCCGATTACGTGATCCACCTCGATCCATGGTGGAACCCCGCCGTAGAAGACCAGGCCTCGGACCGCGCCCACCGCATGGGGCAATTGCGCCCGGTGACGATTTACCGCCTGGTCGCGCAAGACACCATAGAAGAAAAAATCATCGCCCTGCACGCACAAAAGCGCGATCTGGCCGACAGTCTGCTGGACGGCGGCGATGCCGCAGGACGCATGGATACCGCCGCTTTGTTACGCCTGTTGAAAGAGAGTGTTTGATAGCGAGACCGCCTGGCGCCGGATTGCTTTAAAGGCAACCGTGCCGGAGACGCATAGCCCATGCGGCTTACAGGCAGTATGCATTGGAAAGGCGCATGGACTATGCGCGCTGGCGGGGTGCTTATTTTTCTTGCTGTGCAAAGGTAACTGTTCAGCTCAGCCTAGGTGAACATGGATTTCAGCCTTCTCTCTTGCTGAAGAGGGGGGGGGATTAAATGACTGTTAAAATAGCAAGTATTCGTCTGTGAACGCTGATAAAAGTAAAAAGCCGATGCCATCTCTCGCTGGATTGTTAAAAGAAGTTCGCGCCTGCACACTTTGCGCTGAGCACTTGCCGCTAGGGCCGAGGCCAATTGTCCAGGCGCATCCCTTGGCGCGCATCTTGATCGTGGGCCAGGCGCCAGGAAAAAAGGTGCACGAAACTGGTTTGCCCTTCAATGATGCCAGCGGGGACCGGCTGCGGGCGTGGCTGGGGATCACACGCGAAACGTTCTACGATAGCAGGCAAGTGGCGATTTTGCCCATGGGTTTTTGCTTTCCCGGGACGGGCAAATCCGGCGACCTGCCACCGCGGCCAGAGTGTGCACCGGCATGGCGGTCCGCCTTGTTATCGCACCTGAAAAATATCCAGTTGACTTTAGTGATAGGCCAGTACGCGCAGGCTTATCACCTGCCACACGCCGGGGCCTCGGTGACCGAGGTGGTGCAGGGGTGGCAAGCAAGCTGGCCACATACGGTGCCATTGCCGCACCCCAGCCCACGCAATAATCTTTGGCTCCGGCGTAACCCGTGGTTCGAGCAAGAGCTATTGCCGATGCTGCGCAGCCGCACAGCCGAAGTGCTTGCGCATAAAATTTAAGCAGTTAATTCGCTGTTGGCCTGATGATGGGTGAACGCCGAAACCTGGCGTTCTGTCGCCAGCATCGCCAAACGGCGGCGACCCGTTTGCACCGATTTCACGCAGAAGTTTCAATTCGACCCAATGGACAAAAAAACATCTGGCAGAGATAGACTTTCTTGATGCTCGAACTATACTTCAAAGAGCGAATTTCCCTCCCTACACACTTGATCTCGCAAGGAGCCTGATTGCCAGGGAGGGTGCATGGGCAGGATCGTTTGGCATTGCCGCTTCGCTTACCGTTAAGCGGCGCTAGCAACGCCAAAGGGCAGATATCGGGGTCGCCACGACCGGATGGCTGCGAACCCTCGCTACCGATCACGCGCCGAATAAGGGATACACAATGGCGGGGCGCGTTTGCGTTCCGTCTGGCTTCGTGTCGCCGTAGTGTGTCGCTCATTTCAAGTGTTAGTTGCTGTTAGTTGCTGTCGGTTAAACTGGATGCACCGACACCCTCATAGTTAAAGCATCCATTTGAACATTAGGAGTCAAATGATGAGTGAATATAAGATCGGACGGGACTTTCAGGTGCTGCGGTCACGGATCGAACATTTAGAGTCTGTTTGTTGCAAGCATTCTCCCGATGGAAAAAAGCGGCACGACGGCATTTCTGTGGCACACGATATATCCGCAGGAGTGGCACGGCACCACGAACCTCTTCTCTGGAAGCCGGATAGGCCAATGCAGTTGCCGCCGTTCCTGTACGGACTTTTCGGCGTGCCGGAACGGCTGTTGCAATTTGATCTTAGACCAGAATCAAAGACATGGACTTGTCATCCGGAGCCATTAATTTTGTACATTAATTGGAGCGCTGGCGGCGGCGACGAGTTTTATCGCTTGCAGAATCAGGTGTTTTCCGTCATCCGAATCACCGAGCCAAACTCAGGCCATGTCAGTTGCACTGCGATATATTCGGCAAGGTTAGTTGCTTCCGGTAAAGCGAAATCCCATTATTTCCCCCCAAGATTTCAAGGTGTAGATGGTAGCCCCGCGAATAGCCCTGGTTACTACCCCTTGTCTAATTTCAGAATAACCCTAAGAAATGCGCAGGGGGCATTTCTTGGCTTGTACATCACCCCTGGCTACTCAATTTCATGCCAAGATAACTATGACTTTGTTCATACATGGGATTTCAATGCAGGGCTTTACGATCTTGTTGCAGGTGCAACATGGGAGGTAACCGGCGTACAAACTGTGGATCGTTGCTGATCCCTGATTGCCTAGTGGGCAAACGGCGCTATCGTTTGCCCATACTGTTGAAACGAGTTTAAAAAATCAAGACCAGCTGCGCAGCAAGCCGACGGCAAGTCCTTCAAGCGAGAAATCCGCTTCGTTGTCGCTGACCTTAATCACCGGATAATCCGGATTTTCCGGAATCAGCTCGATGCCGTCGGCGGTTTTCTTGTAGCGCTTGACGGTCACATCATCACCCAGTCGCGCCACCACAATTTGGCCATTGCGCGCAGAATCAGATTTTTTGACTGCCAGTAAATCGCCGTCCAGTATGCCGGCATCGCGCATCGACATGCCGCGCACCTTGAGTAAAAAATCCGGTTTGGCCGAAAACAGGGCAGGGTCGACATTGTAGTTAGCTTCGACATGTTCGGTAGCCAGTATCGGCGAGCCGGCCGCCACCCGTCCTACCAAGGGCAGGTTGAGTTGCATGAATGCCGGATGCGGCAGCGTCATCTGCATGCCCGGCATGTGGCTGGAGAGGGCGGATTCGCGCAGGCGAATGCCGCGTGAAGTGCCGGCAGCGATCTCGATCACGCCTTTGCGTGCCAGCGCCTGCAAATGTTCTTCGGCCGCATTGGTCGAGCGGAAGCCGAGTTCTGCCGCGATTTCTGCGCGGGTCGGGGGGAAGCCGGTATTTTGGATGGCGTCCTTGATCAGATTGAGGATTTGTTCCTGGCGGGCGGTAAGTTTCAGCATGAGATACTTTCAATTCGCTGTATGTATAGACAGACTGTATTTTTATACAGTAAAGCGGCTTATGCAAGTAAAATTGTGCATTTCTTATGTTTATCTGCTAGAAAATCAGCCAGTGAGACCGGATTGGCGCTGCCGTCATGGGGCAAGTCTTTGAAAGAATTGAGTAAATATTGAAAATCGGTTACTATTGTCGGCTTTCCTCTTCCCGCACTCGTCTTGACGCCGAGGCGGGCATCTTTTTATTGTCCACAAGGAGAATATATGCGTCATTATGAAATAGTATTTATCGTACATCCTGATCAAAGCGAGCAAGTGCCTGCAATGATCGAACGCTACAAAGCTAGCGTAACTACACGTGGTGGTCAGGTTCACCGCGTTGAAGATTGGGGTCGTCGTCAACTGGCCTACATCGTTCAAAAATTAGCTAAAGCTCACTATGTTTGCATGAACATCGAGTGCGACGCTGAAACTTTGCTTGAGTTGGAAACAGCATTCAAATTTAACGATGCCGTTTTGCGCCACCTCACAGTTAAAATGAAAAAAGCTGAAACAGCGCCATCTCCAATGATGAAGGCAGTTCAGAAAGAAGATGCAGCTAAGACGCAACGCGTTGAAGCACCTGCAGCTTAATAGTTTTAACGAAGGACGCGTAATTATTTGTGAATGAGCTTAAAATCGTCGCTAGCATTGCAGAAAAATCAGCGCTGCGCTATACGCCAGCAGGGATTCCGATAGCAACTGCGGTATTAATGCATCACTCTAAGCAAGAACAGGCGAGCACCCAGCGTCAGGTTGAATTTGAAATCACTGCAATTGCTGCAGGGACTATTTCAAAAAGATTCCTGGAAATTCCACTGGGTATTTGCATGGTATTCACAGGTTTTTTAGCGCGTAAAAACCGCAACAGCAAAAGTCTCGTTTTTCATATCACTGATTTTCAGGAAAATGAGTTCGGGACACATTTACTAGATTAGGAGCCTAAAATGGCATTCGGTAAAAAATTTGATAAAAGCAAACTGAAGCAAAAGCGTCAGCAACAAAACCCTTTGTTCAAACGCAAGAAGTTTTGCCGTTTCACAGCAGCACATGTAGCGCAAGTTGACTACAAAGACATCGATACGCTGAAAGATTTCGTGCAAGAAAACGGCAAAATCATGCCAGCACGTTTGACAGGCACTAAAGCTCTGTACCAGCGTCAAGTTGATACAGCGATCAAGCGCGCACGCTACCTCGCGTTGCTGCCGTACACTGATCTGCACACAGCGTAATCAAGGTATTAGGAGAAAAATATGCAAGTTATTCTGATGGATAAAGTCGTTAATCTCGGCAATCTGGGTGATGTAGTTCGTGTTAAAGATGGTTACGCACGTAACTTTTTGATTCCACAACGTATGGCTCGTCGTGCAACTGCTGCGGCAATTGCTGAATTCGAAGCGAAACGTGCTGAGTTGGAAAAAGCTGCTGCCGCTAAATTGGCTGCTGCTCAAGCTCAAGGCGAAAAATTGAGCGGTTTGACTGTTCAAATCTCGCAAAAATCAGGTGTTGACGGTCGTTTGTTTGGTTCTGTAACCAACTCAGACATCGCTGAAGCCCTGACTAAGCAAGGTTTTGCTGTTGAAAAAGCACAAGTTCGTTTGCCACTCGGTCCGTTGAAGACTACTGGTGATCACTCTGTTGCTGTTGCTTTGCATACTGACGTTGTGGTTGACGTTACAGTTGCCGTATTGGGCGAGCACGCTTAATACCTGTACTAACTGTTTAAAAAAGCCGGGTTATCCCGGCTTTTTTTATTGCTTCGTCCAAATTTTTTATCGTCAAGCTACCTATTTTTTTACGATAATTTGTCAATTAGGTATTGCATAAATTCTTACTGCAATACATCTTTTTCTATCCTTTGTTTAGGCTCAAATTGGCCAGCTTTCATTTGTTTTTGGGAGTAAATAAAAAGGTATAATGCGCGCCATGAAAGCTCCTTCTGATCCTCAACTAGATTCTCTCCGTGTTCCACCGCATTCCATTGAAGCAGAGCAATCTGTATTGGGTGGCTTGCTATTGGATAATGCCGCCTGGGACAGGATCGCCGATTTTATTAATGAAGGCGATTTTTACCGCTACGACCATCGCATCATCTTCCAGGCGATCGTTAAGCTGATCAATGCCTCCCGACCGGCCGATGTGATTACTGTTTTTGACGGACTTACTGCCATTAATAAGGCAGAGGATGCCGGTGGACTGACTTACCTGAATGCGCTGGCGCAGAATACGCCATCGGCAGCGAATATCCGGCGTTACGCCGAAATCGTGCGCGATCGCGGCGTGTTACGCAAATTGATTACGGTCTCCGATGAGATCGCTGGCCAGGCTTTTAATCCGCAAGGGAAAGAAGTCAAGCAGATGCTCGACGAGGCCGAATCGAAAATTTTTGCGATTGCCGAAGAAGGTTCACGCGGTGCCCAGGGTTTCCACGCGATCCAGCCTTTATTGACGCAAGTCGTTGAGCGTATCGATGAGTTGTACAACCGCGACCACACCAGTGATATCACGGGCGTCCCGACTGGCTTTACCGATCTCGATAAAATGACTTCCGGCTTGCAGCCTGGCGATTTGATTATCGTTGCGGGTCGTCCTTCCATGGGTAAGACCGCGTTTTCTATCAATATTGCCGAGACCGTGGCAATCGAGAGCGGCTTGCCAGTGGCGGTGTTTTCGATGGAAATGGGCGGTGCCCAATTGGCCATGCGTATGCTCGGTTCGGTCGGACGTCTGGATCAGCATCGCCTGCGTACCGGCCGTCTGATCGATGAAGACTGGCCACGGCTGACGCATGCGATCCAGAAAATGAATGATGCGCAACTGTTTATTGATGAAACACCGGCGCTTAGCTCGATAGAATTGCGTGCCCGTGCGCGTCGTCTCTCGCGCCAGTGTGGCAAGCTCGGTTTGATCGTCATCGATTACTTGCAATTAATGTCAGGCAACACCCAGGGCGAGAATCGCGCCACCGAAATTTCCGAAATTTCGCGTAGCTTAAAAGGTTTGGCAAAAGAGCTGCAATGCCCCGTGATTGCACTGTCCCAGCTGAATCGCGCTTTGGAGCAGCGGCCGAATAAGCGCCCGGTGATGTCCGATTTGCGCGAATCCGGTGCGATTGAGCAAGATGCCGACGTGATCTTGTTTATCTATCGCGATCAGGTATATAACCCCGACTCTCCCGATAAAGGTACTGCCGAAATTATCATCGGTAAGCAGCGTAACGGGCCGATCGGCAGCGTGCGCTTAACTTTCCTCGGTGAATACACCAAGTTTGATAACTACACCGGCTCTCTGTCAATTTACGGAGACAGTGAGTAGTTGTACGCATAGCAATAATCTGTATCTTGTAGCCGTATCCGAAAAGTCAGGCGATCCTTGTACTTGGCGGATCAATTCTAGAAATTTTCTATTTTTCAGTGAGAAAAAAATGTTTGGACGATTCATGCCTACCGAGGGCAAATTTTTTGACCTCTTCAATCAACATGCTGAGTTGTGTGTCAAAGGCTCAAAAGAAATGGTCGCTTTGATGACCAATTTTGACGACTTGGAACTCCGGGTGCATGCAATTGAAGGAATAGAAAAGCAGGCTGATACCGTCACTTACAACACCATAGAACTGTTGCATAAAACTTTCATCACGCCACTAGACCGTGATGACATCCATAAGCTGATCACGCGCATGGATGATATTCTGGACTTGCTGGAAGATGCTGCGCAGACTATTTCTCTGTATGACATCCGCGAAATTACGCCGGAAGCCAAGCGCCTGGCCGAGTTGTGCCTGGCCTGTGCCGAGAAGGTGAAAGCGGCGGTTGGCTTATTGCACAATATGGATAACTCGCGCGAAATCCTGGCGATCTGTGAAGAAATTGACCGACTCGAATCGGATGCCGATCACGTCATGCGTGCCGCCATGTCGAAACTGTTCCGCGATGAACCGGATGTGCGCAATCTGATCAAGCTCAAGGCCATTTACGAAATTCTCGAAACGGTCACCGATCGTTGTGAAGATGTCGCCAACATCATCGAAGGCATCATCGTCGAGAACGCATAATTTTTGTGGCGTATGCCTGGTTGTGCAATATGCACGATGGGCTGGCGGCTGATCTGTTTAGGCGAGTGTTTAGACGAGTGTTTTGATAAGTGCAGGTTCTCTCGTTGCAGAGAGGGCTTAAAAGAGAAGTGATCCCTATGCAAACCTTCCACATGAGCATGTATGTCATCGTATTTCTGGTGATATTGGCTTTATTATTTGATTTTATGAATGGCTTCCACGATGCGGCAAATGCGATTGCCACCGTGGTTTCCACCGGCGTACTCAAGCCACAACAGGCCGTCGCCATGGCAGCGTTTTTTAACGTGCTTGCTATCGTCGTTTTTCCTTTGACGGTCGCTACGACTATCGGCAAGGGCACCATCGATCCGGCCATCGTTGATCATTACGTGATTTTCGGTGCCCTGGTGGGCGCGACTTTTTGGAATTTCGTCACCTGGTATTTCGGTATCCCATCCTCGTCCTCGCATGCCCTGATCGGCGGTATGGTCGGCGCAGCGGTCGCCAAATCCGGCACCGGCGCCTTGATTTCTGCCGGCTTGTACAAGACGATTATTTTTATCGTGGTATCACCGCTGCTGGGATTTTTCCTCGGGTCGCTGATGATGCTGATCGTGTCCTGGCTGTTCGTCAAATCGACTCCGCGCAAGGTCGACAAATGGTTCCGTCGCCTGCAATTAGTGTCCGCTTCGATGTTCAGCCTAGGGCATGGCGGCAATGATGCGCAAAAAACCATGGGTATCATCTGGATGCTGCTGATCTCGGCCGGTTACTCCAGCCAGGCCGATAAGATGCCGCCGTTGTGGGTCATTATTAGCTGCTATACCGCGATAGGTCTGGGCACCTTGTTCGGTGGCTGGCGCATCGTCAAAACCATGGGCCAGAAAATCACCAAGTTGAAACCTGTTGGCGGTTTCTGTGCCGAAACCGGTGGCGCCATCACGCTGTTTATGGCGACTGCCCTGGGTATTCCGGTCTCGACCACGCACACCGTCACCGGCGCGATTGTCGGCGTCGGCTCGGCGCAAAAGATGTCGGCAGTGCGCTGGGGTGTGGCGGGCAATATCATGTGGGCATGGGTACTCACGATTCCGGCTTCCGCTTTTGTCGCGGCAATCGCTTGGTGGATCGGTACCAAGATCCTGTAAGGCTGCACTTGCCCTGCAATAAAAAAGCCCCTCAGCTTTGCTCAGGGGCTTTTTTTACGCCATCGCTGTCATTTTAAAAACAGGCAAGCCCGGCGCGCAATAGCGCTGCGCTTGCTGGCGGCATATGCCCGCAAACCCGCATGGATACTTATATGAACGCCTCCCTTTTGCCAAGGTTTTTTCATGTTTTGTTCAACAGGCTAGTTTGCAGTTTTATATCCGGCCTTGTTGCAGGGCTTAACTCTGCGGGCCTTAATGGAATCTGCTGACTCACACCT
>NZ_JAUSFI010000097.1 GCF_030651495.1 Undibacterium sp. | reverse complement strand
AACGAACGCCCTCGTGTCACGTTAAAAGGGCGCTCGCCAAATGAAGTGTGGACACACATGCTCGATGGTTTAACATTTGAAGAGGCCACCAATCAGCCTCTCCTAAAAATTTAGTGTTGCACTTGGAACTTTAGACCGCCTTGCCATGCCGCCAGCGCGCATATCCCATGCGCCTTTCCAGCCACTCTGGCCTGTAACCCGCATGGGATATGCGTGAGCGGGCATGGCACTATTTTATTTTTTTGACGGCTATCGAATCAAATAACACTGATCGAGCTTATGCGCTAAGATGATTCCCTTCACTTTCTCAGGAACTATCATGTCTATTGTTCAGAAATTTGCTTTAGGTGTCGCCTTGAGTTTGTTAGCCAGCGCCGGCAGCGCCCTGGCTGAAACTGCCGCCTGCCCCGAGGTCTTGAAGCACAGCTTTAAACGGCTACAGGATGAAGCGCCGCAAGATCTGTGTCAGTACAGCGGCAAAGTCGTGCTGGTGGTGAATACCGCCAGTTACTGCGGCTTTACCAGCCAGTACGAAGGACTGGAGGCACTGTATGCCAAATACCAAAAACAAGGTCTGGTGGTGCTGGGCTTTCCATCGAATGATTTTGGCAGGCAAGAGCCGGGGAATAACCAGCAAATCGCCGATTTCTGCTTCAATACTTATGGAGTGAAATTCCCGATGTTTGCCAAGTCGTCAGTGCGGGGCAAGGATGCCAACCCATTGCATGCGCAATTGATCAAGGCCAGCGGCACCACACCGAAATGGAACTTCTACAAATACCTGATCGACCGTCAAGGCAAGGTGGTGGAATCGTATTCCAGCGTCACTACACCAGACAATAAAACCTTTGTGGCGGATATTGAAAAGGCGCTGGCGCAGTAATTTGGCGAGGTAAGTGGGACATTCACCCGCCCACTTACTGTACCACTGACTACCTTCACTTATTGAATCAATTATTGAGTCACTTATTGAGTCTCTGATTCAGCGCTCATTTAAAGTCACCCTTGCTTGTATGCCGGCAAATGCTGGGCCAGACGTGCACCCATTTCTTGCCCCAGCGCCTGCAAACCGCTCAAGGGCCGGATCATGACTTCGAATTCGACGATCTTGCCATCCTCGTCAAAACGGATCATGTCGATGCCCTTGAGCTGTTTATCGCCCACACTGGCGCTAAATTCCAACACCACGTTGAAACCATCTGCCGATGCCAGTTCCCGGTGATAGGTAAAATTTTCAAACACACCGACTACCGTATTTAATATAAGCACCACGGCCTTTGAGCTGACATAGGGCTGAAACGCCATCGGCGAACGAAATATCGCATCGGCATGGACCAAAGCAGGCAGGCCGGATAAATCTTTCGCTGCAATCATTTTATGCCAAGCCGCGATGGAATCGGCGACATGAGGATTCAATTGGGACATAGTTGCCTCCTGATAAGTTAAATGTTCGCCGCCAGACGTGCGCCCTGATCGATAGCGCGCTTGGCATCGAGTTCGGTCGCGACATCGGCGCCGCCGATCAGGTGCACCGTTTTGCCTGCGCCGCTCAAGGCGTCGAGCAAATTGCGCTGAGGGTCTTGCCCGGCGCACAGCACCACGTTATCCACCGGCAGCAACTGTTGTTGGCCGCCAACCGTGATATGCAATCCGGCATCATCGATCTTGTCATAGCTGACGCCCGCAATCATTTGCACACGGCGGTTTTTGAGCCCGGTGCGATGAATCCAGCCGGTGGTTTTGCCCAGATTGTCGCCCACTTTGGAATTCTTGCGCTGTAGCAAAAAAATCTGTCTTGCCGGGGCTTCTACCTCTGGTGCACATAGGCCACCGACCGTGCTGTAACTGGTATCGACACCCCATTCGGCAAAGAATTTCTTGCTGTCCAGACTAGGACTGGTGCCGCTATGGCTCAGATATTCCGCCACATCAAAACCGATACCGCCGGCACCGATAATCGCGACCGACTTGCCAACCGGCTTTTTATCGCGCAGCACGTCCAGATAACTCAATACTTTAGGGTGACGTATGCCGTCTATTTCCGGTACGCGTGGCGCGATACCTGTAGCGAGGATCACTTCATCAAAATCGTGCAGATCGGCGGCGGACACTAAAGTATTCAGTTTCAGCGTCACGCCGGTCAGGCTGAGTTGCTTGGCAAAATAACGCAGGGTTTCATAAAACTCTTCCTTGCCCGGCACTTGCTTGGCAATATTAAACTGGCCGCCGATTTCTGCCGCCGCATCAAACAGCGTGACCTGATGGCCGCGGGTCGCCGCTACCGTGGCAAAGCTGAGCCCGGCCGGGCCAGCGCCCACCACCGCAATGCGCTTGGCTTTGCCCAACGGGGCATACACCAATTCGGTCTCATGACAGGCACGCGGATTGACCAGGCAAGAAGTGACCTTACCGGCAAAAGTATGGTCAAGACAGGCTTGATTGCAGCCTATGCAGGTATTGATTTCATCGGCGCGGCCCTGTTCGGCCTTGCGCAAAAACAGGGGGTCGGCCAGCAGCGGGCGCGCCATCGATACCATGTCGCAATAGTCGTCAGCCAGCAATTGCTCGGCCACTTCTGGCGTGTTGATACGGTTGGTGGCGACCAGCGGGATCGAGACATGACCTTTCAGTTTTTGCGTCACCCAGGCGTACGCCGCGCGCGGCACCTTGGTGGCAATCGTCGGAATCCGCGCTTCGTGCCAGCCGATGCCGGTGTTAATGATGGTCGCGCCCGCCGCTTCTATCGCCTTGGCCAGTTGTATCACTTCGTCCAGCGTAGAGCCGCCCTCGACCAGATCGAGCATCGACAAGCGGTAAATGATGATGAAATTCGATCCGACTTTTTCCCGCGTGCGGCGCACAATCTCTAGCGGGAAACGGATGCGGCTGTCGTAGTCACCGCCCCATTCATCGTCACGCTGATTGGTACGCTTGGCGATGAATTCATTGATCAGATAACCTTCCGAACCCATGATTTCGACACCGTCGTAGCCGGCATACTGTGCCAAGGCGGCACAGCGGACAAAATCATTGATGGTTTCTTCGACTTCCGCTGTACTTAAGGCATGCGGCACAAACGGATTGATCGGTGCCTGAATCGCACTCGGCGCGACCAGTGACGGCTGGTAGGAGTAGCGGCCAAAATGCAAAATCTGCATGGCGATCTTGCCGCCTTCGGCATGCACCGCGGCGGTCACGATCTTGTGATGATCGGCCTCGGCCTCGGTGGTCAGCATGGCGCCACCCTTCATCGGCCGTGCGCGCGCATTAGGGGCAATACCGCCCGTCACGATCAGGGCCACGCCGCCGCGCGCGCGCTCGGCATAAAACGCCGCCATGCGTTCAAAACCGTTTTCGACTTCTTCCAAGCCGACATGCATCGATCCCATCAGCAGGCGATTCGGCAAGGTGGTGAAGCCCAGATCCAGTGGCTTGGTCAGGTGAGGGTAAAAAGTCATGGCGCGTTCCCGCAAAAAAGTGAAGAAAAAGTCGATGCAGTTGCACAAATATGCAACTGGTTGCATAAAACTATAACGAATCTGCTTTATTTATGCAACCAGTTGCCTATAAAATGCATGAAAACAACAACCCTGCCCCACACAATCTATGTCCCTGCAACACGCCTTATTGACTTCGCTCGTCGAAAAACCCTCTTCCGGCTATGAGCTGGCACGACGCTTTGACAAATCCATCGGTTTTTTTTGGCATGCCACGCATCAGCAAATCTACCGCGAACTGGCGCGCATGGAGCAGCAGGGCTGGGTCAAATCGAGTGCCGTAGAGGGTGGCCGCGCCGGCAAGCGCCTGTTTGAAGCACAGGGCGCCGGGCAGGAAGAATTGCAGCGCTGGGCCAGGGAACCGAGCGAACCGAGCGAACTCCGCGATGAAATGATGGTTAAATTGCGCGCCGACGCCGCCATCGGTCCGCTCGGTCTGGCGCAAGAAATTGAACGCCGGCTGCAATTACACCAACAAAAATTACGCGACTACCAAGAAATCGAAGAACGTGACTTTAGCCGCACTACGCTGTCCAGAGAGGCCCAAATCCGCTATCTGATATTGAAGGCGGGCATCGCCTTTGAGCAAGGCCGTATCGCCTGGTCGCAGGATGCTTTGGCCATCCTGCTCCAGGAATAATCATTTAATTTCACTGCATCAGTCAATTAAGGACTAGCGCGTTTGCGGCTGGCCTTGACTGCCGCCGCCGGTTTTTTGGCTGCGGCTTTGCTGCTTGCTGCCGTACTTGCCGCCGCACTGGTTTTGCTGTCTGTTTTTACCGCTGACTTGGCTGGCGCTTTAGCCGCAGCAGACGGGGCGGCGTTCTTTGCCACCGCCGATTTGACGTCTTGGCTCATCTGTTCGCCCGCCATCGCGCTACTCACCGCCTGCTTGAACTGATCTTGCAATAGGGTCCATAAGCTGGCGGGATTGGCGAACATCGATGCCGGCTCAGGTTTGCTGGTGCCAGCGCTCTCTTTCGCAGGCTCCGATGCTTGTGCCGGTTCAGATTTAGGTTCGGGCGCAGGTTCAGGTTTTTTTACACTTTCTGACGACGGCATAGGCCAGCCGATATTGCTGGCACCGGCAGATGCCGCCGCTGTAGTGGAATTACCCATCTGTTGCGCAAAAGTCTCGCCCATCGCTTTTATTGTGGCGATAGTAGAACGTTGCACTTCCAGTGCCTGTATCGTGCCACGCAGCATCGTCATGTTGACGTTCAGCCAGGATTCGACTGTTTTTAAATCCTGAATTTTCTTATCGAGCTCATCCACCGACACCGTCGGCGTCACCATGCCTGGTACTTGCATTCCGCCCCACAAATTTTTGACGAAATTCAACGGGTCGCTGATGGCACCCATCGCGGGATTATCACTGCCTAAAAATTGTGAACTCATGCTGTTACTCCTTAGGATATTAAAAATGATAAAAATCTCAGCGCACCTTTAGCGACAGGCTGCGAGCAAAAAAATCAGTTCGGCCTAGCCATCTTGCATGAGCTCGGCAACGCCGTCAATCCGGAAGAAAAACGGCGCTCGGTTTTAAAACCGTAACCGCTGCCTTCGGTATCAAAACGCAGCCCGGCATCCACCGATTTTTGCATCACAAAAACATATAAAGGCTGTATCAGCTGATGATCCGCGGCACGCATACTGGCATCGTAAAAGCTGTTGGCATAGCGCGCACCCTCCAGCGCCCTGGCTACGGCGGCGGCTTCCGTGCTGCCGGCCTTTTCGATCGCGGCCACCAGCATCTCCATCATCACCTGCACGCGCAGCAAGATAAAATCGTTCTTGGGATCGGGGTAACGCAGGCGAAATTGTTGATAAAACGCATCACTGTCTTTGCCGCCAGCATTGGCATGCCACTCTGCCACCGCCCTTACCCGCCCGACACCGGCATCACCCATTGCGGCCGGTGCGCCCAGGCTATTGGCATAAAAAGTATAAAACTTCGTGTTCATTCCGGCGTCTTTGCTGGCCTTGATCAGCAGCGTCAAATCATTGCCCCAGTTACCGGTAACCACGGCATCAGCACCACTCGCTTTGATCTTGGCGGCATACGGCGCAAAATCCTTGATTTTTCCTATCGGGTGCAGGTCTTCGCCAGCGATCTGAATATCCGGCCGTTTCTGGCTCAGCATAGCCCGCGCAGCCTTGCCCACCTGACGGCCAAAACTATAATCCTGCCCGATCAGATACAGCTTCTTGATGGCCTTATCGTCACGAATGACATCGGTCAACACATGCATGCGCATAGCCGCATTGGCGTCAAACCGAAAATGCCAATAACTGCATTTCTCATTGGTTAAACTGGAATCTACCGCAGAATAATTGAGCAACAGCACCCGGTTATCCGGTGTGCGCTCATTGTGCTTATTGATGGCATCCACCAGCGCCAGCGCTACCGCCGAACTATTGCCTTGCAGCACAAAGGGAATATGCTGATCAGTCAGATGCTTGAATGCCGTCAATGAATCTTCCACGCCCTGTTTGTTATCAAAAGTGGATAAGAGCAAAGCATGCTGTCCATCCGGCAAATGCACCCCGCCGCGCGCATTGATGTTATCCACCGCCCACTGCAGATTACGCAGCACCGCCTCGCCGGCATTGGCAAAGGCACCGCTCAAACCGTCTATCATGCCGAGCCGGATTGGATTGAGTTTAGGATTCGGTGCCGCAATCACTTTCACGGCAAGTTTCGGCATAGCCGACGCAAGTTGCGCGTGCGTCTCTACGCTCACCAAAACACTGGCCAACACGATCAGCGCCACAATTGGTTTCCACATACGGCATCCTTCATTTTAAGAAAAATTGAAACGCATTGTAACCGCTGCCCTGCGCACGTCATCGCCACTGCGCCTCAGAACGTTTACACTAACGCCATGACTTCAAGCACGCCACTTCCACCCGACAAAAAACCACGTCTCAGCCGCCAAAGCATCGTCGTGGCGCTGGTGACACTGCTGCTGCATGTCGTTGTGCTGCAATCAGGCACGTGGCAAGACTGGCAAGCGATCAAGCACACCGGCGACGAAAAAATTGTCCAGATAAGCGTGCTGCCGGCGTCTGAAGAGTCCCCGGCAGCACACGCAGAAATGCCAAAAGCAGCCGCCAAGGTGCCCGCTAACGTGGCAAAAAAGCCCATTGAGATAGCCGCAGCCGATACTGCGCCGCCTATCGTTGAGCAGAATGCCCCAGTGATCGACGCCGAACCGACTGGCGCAATGGCAGATCCATCACCAACGCAAACAAGCGCCAACAATGATGAACTTACCGCGGCAACTAGCACTCAAGACCCGCTGACATTTCCCATTAATGTTCCCGCATCGGCCCAACTCAACATGCAGATCATCCGTATCGAAGCCAATCGCAAGCCCACCTATGGAGTAGGGACAATAAACTGGGAAGTGACGGGAAATAAATACAGCATGAGCATAGAAGCGGGAATAGATATGCTGATCACCTCGATCAATCTATACAAGCTGACCAGTGAAGGTAGTATCGATACCTATGGCATTGCACCAGACATCAGCACAGAAACACGACTGACACGCGCCAAAACGGCGACCCATTTTCACAAAGAAGAAAAAACCATCACTTTTTCGTCCTCGACGAATACCGTTGCCATGAATAATGGCGCACAAGATAAAGCCAGTTTTCTGATGCAACTGGCTGGCATAGGCAACGCCGACGCCAGCCAATTTAGTCCAGAACGTGAGATTATCCTCCAGGTCGCAGAAGAAAAAGAAGCCAGCCTGTTTCAATTTTTAGTCGTCAATGAAGAAGAAATTACGACAAAATTAGGCCAGATCATGGCCTGGCATTTGGTACGGGCACCACGCCCAGGCTCGTATAACTCCCGGCTCGATATCTGGCTGGCACCGTCGTTCGGCTGGTATCCGGTACAAATTCGCAATACCGAAAGCAATGGTACGGTCACCACACAAACCGTGACCAAGATCATCCAAAAAATCAACATGGAAAGATAAACATGCGCCACCCCATTTTTTGCTTCAAGCAGCTCTGCCTCGTCGCCAGCATCAGCCTCGGTGCCGTCGCCCATGCCGACAACAGCATCAATCTGGCCCCGTCGGCAGAATTGAATTTCAACATCAAGGCAAAACAAAAAGGCATACCGGTCAGCGGTGAAGCCATTGTGAAATGGCAGCTCAATGACAAGCAAAATTACAGCGTCATCACCGAAACGCGCGTCATGCTATTCGGTAAAATTCTCGACGCCAGCAGCTATGGCAGCATCGACGAACACGGCCTGGCACCGGAAAAATTTGTCGAAAAACGCTTCGGCAAAACAGAAAGCGTCACCCGCTTTGACCGCAGCAGCAAAACCATACAATTTACCGACTCTAGCGAAACCTATCCCATCAAAGGCGGCGAGCAAGACCGCACCAGCGCCACCTGGCAACTGGTGACTCTGGCCAGAGCCGCCAATGACAAATTTAAAGCCGGCAGCGAATGGAAAATGTTTGTCGCCGGCAGACGCGACGCTGAACCATGGTCATTTAAAGTCAGCGGCACAGAAACCCTCAGCACCCCGCTAGGCGAACTCGCCACCATCCACATCACCAAAGCACCGCCGCCCGACTCCAAAGGCCAGCAACTGGAAATCTGGCTGGCACCAAAGCTGGAGTGGTATCCGGTAAGACTAAAGTTTAGCGACGCCGATGGCGATACGGTGGATCAGGTGATTAGCAGCATTAAAAAATAACTGACCGCCTTGTTTCTGCTGTGTTTCAGTTTTTTCACTGACATCGAAATATGCGTAAGTGATGCGGTGTTGGCCGGTCTAAATTAATCGGCATCAACACAATTCATTCCGCTATAGAGGGGAAGAATCGGTAAGTTTCTTCCCTTCTATTTAACCAAAACAGATTCTTTCTCAGCCTATTGTCGCCAAGCTATCCAATATCGATTCACTCAGTTAATGGGCCGCTTGTATTTTTTTATAAATAGCATTTAGATTTGTATCGCTATCAAATACATACAATTTCTCTCTATCCATTTTTTGTACTTTAAAGTCAAATTGCAATTTTTCATCACTGCTATGTTTTATATGGATAATGCATTCACTATAATCCCAAGTACCAGTCATTTCTGGACTGTGGTGTATCCAAGATGCGAACACTTTTGTACCACTATTAACTGAAAAATTCATTTCCTCAAAAAAACCATTTTTTACTCTTGCCCAACTGCCAATCAATAAATTTTCGTCAACCTGACAATTCCCAATTGTTTTTAATTCATTAATTCTGTCGCTATAGACGATTACCAAGCACTGAACTTCTTGGCAAATATTTCTTTGTTCATGTAACCATTTTTTTTGTTCATTAACTATTTTCGGATTGGTCGTTTTTATCGAATTAAATACTTCACCAAGATTAGTATCTAATTGAGATAACTTTGTATCTGAGCAAATTATTTTTTCTATTTTACCAACTGCTTTAGAACAGTCAAAACTCGCTGCATATACACTTGAACCAAGACCAAGGGCCAGCACAAACACAAAGAATATTGCAAATTTTTTTATATACCTAGCATTCATTTTTTGTACTCTTTGCTAAATTTTTCAATATTTGAAGCGTAGTCTTTATTAATCAACTTCCAACTCGCTCCGTTGTGGCCTTCTGCAATTTTCTCATACTCATTGTCGCGCAATCCCTCGAGTAAAATCGCATTACTTTTTGCGAATTTAAGAAATGCTTTTATGTGTGCTGGATCACCTGTACACATATCTTTTACAAAAGAAAAAACATCCGTATATCCAGGTCGGCAGTATCGTCCACCAAAGTCCAGCCGCGCCAATACGGGAAATCGGCGTCGCTCAATTTATTGATGTTTGCAGGTGCCAGATTGACTACGCCTTGTCCGCCGTGTTCGCCTGCTTGGCCGTCGCCGCTGGCTTTGAGTACTGTTGCGCTGTGTTCTTGCTGCCGGATGGCGGGCAGGTCTTTGGCCGGCGGTTCGTCTTGCTTTTTGTCGTCCTTGAGTCTGGCCTTATGTTGTTGCGCGGTAGTGGCGAGGCTGGTTTGCAGTTGCTGGCTTTGCTCGACTTGTGCCTGTGCTTCTTTGGAGTCGAGCTGGCTGCCGCTGGCCTTGGCTCTGGCGTCGGTGCTGATCAGCATGCCTAGAATTAGAACAGGATCAGGATAAATATTACTTAATCATGTCATTGCTTTTAAATCGATCAACCAAGTCCCCATATCCAATGTAAGAGACAGACTCAATAAGCCATCCATTTTTTTTACTCCAAAAAAATTGATAATCTTCTATGTTGGCTACCCCTTGGTAACTACAACCTATTAGATCAAATCCTGCCGGCGTGTTGTAATCGTCAGACGTTGATTTTTTTAACTCTTTAAATAAACCAACCTCTTCATTAAATATATTTTTTTTAAAAATCGACTCATAATTTTTTAAAAAAACTCTTTTTGTAAGAATTATTGGCTTTTCATCACGACCATGTGCATCTGTAGGCGAATATAGTTTTATTGGAAACAGATAAAATTTAGATATATTCTCAGGAACTTCATGTAGTGACGAATGGCGAAATGATTTCCATGTTTCAGCTAAACTAAATCGATCGCCATGTTGGCATAACGTATCTGCAAAAACACCATTAGAAAATATTAAAAGAAATGATATTAAAAAATTTTTCACTATTTTTTTTCCTTAACGGTTGGCCAATGGTAAGAGACTAAATGTTTTACGGTATTGTCTGCGGCTAGAATCGTCCATTCATCACCTTCTTTTACTTGACGTGAATAGTTACCACTTAAAAGTCGAACAGTATCTACTTTTCTAGTTTTTTTCCTTTTTTGTTTAATCAACACCCCGCCCCGCCCTTTTACTTCAATCTCTTCCTCTCCATCATTAACTGTTTTTTTTCCGATACCTAGATAAAAACCTACATGGTACTTAACAGGATTACTCGCTCGAGTTGTAACAGTAATGGCTCCATAACGAGGTTCTTCAATTTTCTCACCCCATTTCATCCAAGACTCAGCGAGAGCATTACCAGTACCATGATAACCAGATTTTTCTACGCACCAGTTCGCAAAAGAGGAGCACCAAGCTGTTTCATCGTCTCTAGATAAATCTCTTGTCAGCGTTGTAGATTGAAGGTATTTCACGATATCTGAATTGTTATACACATGCTCTATCTCTTGCATTTTTTCATCAGCGTCATCACGAACAGTTTGTTGTTCTTTTATTTTCAATTCAAGTTCTGTGATTTTCTGCGCATCCTGATTTTTATCTGATTTATGTTTTTCTTTGGCTAAGTTAGTTTGACTGCTTTTTATAGATTTTTCGGCATCAGTTCGAACTACATGCTGGTCTTTCCACTTAGCGTCGCTTCGATGTGATCCAGCCGTTTCCGTTACCTTGTCAAGGCCTGATTTACTTTGTTCGATCAAGGCATAAGCCATCCAAGGCGCATCGCCAACAACTTCTACAGGCGTTATTACAGGTTGCTCCGCAGTCGTTACCTTATCTTTGACCTTCAGTAATTTGCTATCTTGGTTCTTTAAACTACTTCCAATTGATTGTGTACGTGCCAGACTTTTTCTGGTTGGGGTATTTTCATCAAGAGGTTTATCTGGCAGTTTTGGTCTAGTAAAAAATTGTTTCGCATATGCAAATGAAGTGGAGTAAACGTGTGTCCAACCCAAGTCTTTCTTCACCGCAATGACGATGTCATTAAAACTGATTGCTGGGTCAGCGCTGGGCGTTGGTACGGGACCTTGCTTCGAACCTTTCTCTGCCTCAGAAAAAATATTTACTGTCACGGCTTTAGCCCGCGGAATCTCAACTGTTGATAATGTCGTTGGTTTAGAATCGCTCTTTTTTTCTATCTTTTCCTCGGGGCTTTTAATAGCAGGCAACATGCTCGCGGCCTCATTTCGGCATGACAACTCGTGCTGATTACCATCTTCAGGAATTTCATTCTTTGAAACGGCTTCATTATAGGATTCATATTCAAAGCGAGGTATCAGAATCACGAAGGGCTCTTGTGATTCTGAATTAATCTCTGGAATGTTTCCCTCCTCATCAGTCGTAACTTCATAGGCGAGCAATTCCCAAGTCACATGAACTTGATTAATAGAGCAAGGTTCAACTGATTGTATTGTGGGCTCTCTCTCGGGCGTAGCAACAGAAGTTCCATTCCCGCTTTCAGGTGCAGCACCAGAAACTTTTGACGGAGTCACAACAGGTGCTGACGCTGACATTTTTTCTGGGGCTAGATTACTACTTTCCAAAGGTGGCTGTTTTTCTTTTTTTTGCACCACAATCACTTTTCGACCAGCCATATTCTTACCTAAAACGTCGATAAGTTTAATTTTTAAGCCGTGAGTATCGTTAAGGATTTTCTCTATACGCTCTGCTTCATCGACTACAGTCTTTGAATCTACATACTTAGCGTTACCTTCCAGCTGACTAAACGGCAAAGCTTCTTTTACCACTACTTGCCCGTTAACCGTTTCACGACGATTGACAGAAAATTCGCCGTAGTGGTAACAATAATAGATTAAGATTTCATGCTTACCTGTCGCTGATCCAAAATTAGAGTCAACTTTCCTCTTGAGTTTTAAAAAATATTGAAGTCCTGCCTTAATGTTGGCACGAGCATCAAAACGATTATCGTCATTCACGCCATAAGTCTTTGCAGTCTTATCGATGAGCTGAGAAACACCAGACGCAGTTGAATTACTGTTCGCTGCATCTGGATTGAATCCTGATTCTCGTTTTGCGATAGCAATGTAGTAGGCAATGTCACGATTATCGAATTGCAGTTTGCGAGCTTCCTCAATAATAATATCGATAATTTTTTGTTGAACCTCAGGTGGTGCATCTCCGCCCTTGTGCGAATTTCCTCTTAGCTCTCTTTTAGGATCTATTTTTTCATCGGCATGCGTATCAGTCATGGATTCCCCTGATCTTCAATTTTATTTTTAAGTAAAAATGATTCTTGCTTAAACCAAGCATTTTCATGACGAGAAATTTCTTTGCGCTCAATTCCAGCTACATACCAACGCCTACCATAGCGTTTCCACTTTCCATGCAAATTCATAATTGCACTAACTTCACAACCATTACAATTTCCACCGTTATCAAGAGTGATATACAGGTAGGGTTTATTTGAAGTAACCGCTACGCATCGAATTAATCCTGCCACATGAAAATTACCTAAAAATGGTTCTTTTTCAAGCAAATTATCAATTTTTATTTTTTTATCTGCCGTTTCCAACGTCAACACCTGTTTCGTACAGAAGCTGTTAACTGGTTCGTCTACTTCGTTCTTACAATAAGAACGCACAATGACTTTCGTTTCTGCGCATATCAACTCATTCTTAAACCAACGCATATCGTCTAATGCAAGCGCGCTTGCCGCAATCGAACAAAGTGCAATTGCAAGCACCGTTTTGACAATCTTCAATTTACTCATTTTCATTCTTCTCCATCATTTCCATTGAACCAATCATTTACTTCATCTTCCTCTAACTTAGAACGATGAAATTTTTCATGTCTATCCAATACAATTTTAAGAACTTCGGGTTCCGCTGTGACAGCCCTCTGCGTATGCCCTTCCTGATTCGTCTTGCCAAAAAACACAGTTCCATTTGCACGATATTTTCTATACAAGCGCTCAGACATTGGTTCTTTACTAGCTTTATCTAAAACTTGGAATCTCGCTGCGAAGAGTTTTTCTCTAGGCAAATCCGGCAACACCGGACTAGCCCGCCCCGGCCCCGCCAGCTCCTTCATGCCGGCCTTGAACTCAACCTTGCCCGGTGCTGCCAGGGTGATGTTGCCGCCTTCCAGTTTCAGGAAGGCGCCCATGGCGGTCAGCAGTACATGCTTGGGGGCGGCGATCATGATGCTTTTGGTGGTGCTCGCTACCGTGACGCTTTTGTCTGCCGTGACGCTGGTTTTGTCGCTCTGGCTTTGGCTGCTGAGCTTGCCGCTGGCGGCGTGTAGCCGGATGCCGGTTTCCTGGTTCGGCTTGTCCTTGCTGCTGGCTTTGCCGTAGGTAAACAGGCTGATGCCGGCCTTGGCGGCGTGGTACCAGTTGCCTTGTGCGGCCAGGTTGAGGTCTTGGCTGGCAGTGATGGCGCTGCTGTTGCCGGCGCTGAAGATGGCGTCTTTGGGGCTGGTGAGGGCGATGCCTGCCGGGCTGCTGAGTTGCAGTTGCGCTTCGCTGTAGGCGCTGACTTTGCCCGCTCCACCATGAGCTCCATGTTCGCCTGCTTGTCCTGGCTGGCCGTCGCCGCTGGCTTTGAGTACTGTTGCGCTGTGTTCTTGCTGCCGGATGGCGGGCAGGTCTTTGGCCGGCGGCTCGTCTTGCTTTTTGTCGTCCTTGAGTTTGGCCTTATGTTGTTGCGCGGTAGTGGCGAGGCTGGTTTGCAGTTGTTGGCTTTGTTCGACTTGTGCCTGTGCTTCCCGTGAGTCGAGCTGGCTGCCGCTGGTGTTGGCTCTGGCATCGGTGCTGATCAGCATGCCTAGTCCGGCCCGGAGGGCGGCGCTGTGCTGGGTCTTGAGTTCGGCGCCGAAGCCGAGCTTGCCCAGTCTTTGGTTATCGGTCTGGTGGCGCAGGTGGCCGAGGTTGAGTTCGGCCGTGCCTTGGTGGGGCGTGGCGTGCTGTTGCAGGCTGGTGCGGCTTTGGCCCGGGCTGTCGTCGAACACGAGTTGGTTGTAGCCGCCGGTGCCTTGGGCGCTGCTGTGCATGCTTTGGGTTTTGATGCCGGACAGGGCGGCGGGATGGCCGTGCCCGTCCTTGGTGCCGGGGAACCAGCTGGGGGCGTTGCCGGTGGCGGCACCGCTGCCGCTGGCGACCTGGTTATAGGGGGCGTCTGGATTACCTTTGCCGTTGTACAGGCTGCCGATGACGATGGGGCGGTCGATATCGCCTTCGATGAAGTCGATCAGGACTTCTTGTCCTATGCGCGGGACGGCGTGGCCACCCCAGTTGGCACCGGCGATGGGGGCGAATCCGGCGGCGACCCTGACCCAGGTGCCGGCCTGGTGATTCGCCGGGGCGCCGCTGTGGCCTTCGGCTTGCGGGTGGTTCAGGCGGCTGTGCGCGTTGTCGCCGCGCTGCCAGTGAAACTGGACTTTGATGCGGTGGTCGCGGTCGGTGTAGATGACATGGCCGGGAGGGCCGACCACGATGGCGCTTTGCTGACCATGTACCGTGGGCTTGGGGTAGACGCTTTGGCCGTGGGTGTGCAGGGGCTTGTAGGGGATGCTACTGCGGATGGCGTCGATGCGGTTGCGGTAGAGCGCGCGTTCGGCGATTTTTTTGCCCGTGGCGTGCTGCTGGTCTAGTTGCCGATCTTGTTCTGGTTGGACGATACCCAGGCATTGAGCTACCTGCGCTTGCAGTTCGGCACTGAGGTTGTTGTGCGCCTGGTGGACCACTCTGAGGATAAGGAAATGACGTTCGTCGTCACTGGTGGAAAGATCATGCTGGGCCTGGCCGTTCAGGCTAAACGTGGTAGCGGGTGACAGCGTGCGTACCGTGCCGGCACCGGTAAAGATTTTGTTGTGCGCTTCCAGCGCTTGCAACTGGTTGTCGGCCAGACGCTGGCCTTGGGCCCGTGTTTCGTAGTGGTAGGCACCGGGGGCGTCTTGCGCAACCAGGCTGCTGCTGTCACTGCTGTTGCTGGCATTGCTGTGGGCGACGACGGGACGGCTGTTGATCTGGCGATAGTCCCAGCTGAGCACTTCGATGGCGTTGGTTTGCCAGCGCCGTTCGCTGCGCCAGCGGTCCATGCTGTCGTTCTTCATGACGGCGCCTGGTTGGGTGAAGTCGATCTGGGCTTGGGCGTTGGTTTGGAAGGCGCCGTTGTGGTCGGCGATGACGAGGGTGTGGCTGCCCAGAGTCGGGCTGGCGGCATCGCCGTGATGTTCTATCCAGCTAAACAGGCCTTCTTCGTTCATCAGGCGCTGGGCAAAGGCGAGATCGCTTTCCTGGTATTGGGTGGTGAGCGAGCGTTGGGGATAGAGGCTGGCATCGGCGATATCCAGGCGCCAGGCGGGTGCCAGCTTGCCCTGGCCCTGGTAATCCTTGAAGAGGGATTCGAGGATATCGAAGACGCTCATATCCTGGTAAGTGGTACTGTCGCGGCGCAGTGCCAGAAAGGTGGTCCAGGGTTCGATGATGAGTTTATAACGGGCCAAGCCGCCGTTTGCACCGACGCTTTCTATGCGCGTGACGTGACCGTGAAACGGCCGCAGGGCGCTGCGGCTATGGGCGGTGAGTAACTCTAGCAAGACCGGCTGTCCGAGCAGGGTTTTTAATTCAATATGGGCATCGGTGGAGAGTGCGATGATCTCAAGCCTGAAGCCATCGCTGAGACTTTCTGTGCCGCTGAAGCTTTCTGCGAGCAGCTGATTCGGACCGTAGGGAGTGGTGAGGCGGAGCAGGCGGTCTTGCTGTTGCCACTGATCGAATAGGCCGAGACTGAGCGCAAGGAGGGACATAGGAGGGCGATTCTGGAAAAGTGTTGAGCGGCATAATGTTTTGTAATTTTACACATTCTTAGCAAATTGTCATTGCTTTTATTGTCACTATTTGTAACTGCCCGGCGTCGTTTTGCTTTACCGGTGAGACTTTGCCTTACATTGTTGAAATGGCATACCCCGCTCACGCATATCCCATGCGCCTTGCAGGCCATATGCCTTGGAGAACCGCATGGGATATGCGTGAGCGATGTCAACGCTAAATAGAAATGTCCCCTGTTCTGCAAGTTAGAAATGTCCCCTCTCGGAATTGGTTTTAGGCTTGGGTTAAAAAATTGAAGAAGTAGACTTAGCAACAAAGGCGGGCGTGGTCTCTACTTGGACCATGAACG
>NZ_JAUSFI010000096.1 GCF_030651495.1 Undibacterium sp. | reverse complement strand
ATGCGGGTCAGCACGCTGGATCACTTCGCCATCCAACTCCAGCACCAATCGCAACACGCCGTGCGCCGCAGGATGCTGCGGCCCGAAATTGAGGGTGTAGTTCTTTATTTCAGCCATGCGTAGAACTGCTTAATGCAGGCCCCCGTAGTTATCTTCACGAATGACGCGCGGGGTGATCTCACGGGTTTCGATCGTGACAGGCTGGTAAATGACCCGCGCCTGCTCGGCGTCGTAGCGCATTTCCACATGCCCGGTAGTTGGAAAATCTTTTCTGAATGGGTGACCGATGAAACCGTAGTCCGTCAAAATCCGGCGCAAGTCCGTGTGCCCATCAAAAACAATTCCAAACAAGTCAAAAGCTTCACGCTCAAACCAGTTGGCAGAATTCCAGATATCGTTGACCGAAGCAACCATGGGCATGGCGTCATCAGGAACAAACACCTTCAAACGCACACGCTGATTCAAGCTCACCGACAAAAGATGACTGACAACGCAGTAACGCAAACCATCACAAGCACCCGCCGGGTACTCAGAGTAATCCACGCCACACAAATCAATCAACTGTTCAAACTGGCAGCCCGGCGCATCGCGCAAAGCCGTCGCGGCCGCATGGTAATCAGCCGCAGCCACCACGACCGTTAACTCGCCCAATTGGATGGAAATTTGTTTGATTTTTTCACCCAATGCGGCAACCACGGCCTCTTGAGTGATTTCGGGACGAACGGAAAATGCAGTCATACTTTCCTTTTAGACCCGAGCGATAGTTTCGGTACGGCGGATTTTTTGCTGAAGTTGCAAAATGCCATAAATGAGTGCCTCGGCAGTCGGAGGGCAACCTGGGACGTACACATCCACCGGCACCACCCGATCACACCCCCGCACCACGGAATAGCTGTAGTGGTAATAGCCACCACCATTGGCACAAGACCCCATGCTAATCACATAGCGAGGCTCCGACATCTGGTCGTACACCTTGCGCAAAGCGGGGGCCATTTTGTTGCACAAAGTACCAGCAACAATCATCAAGTCAGACTGGCGGGGACTGGCGCGAAACACCTCCGAGCCGAAACGACTGATGTCGTAGCGCGCCGCAGCAGCATGCATCATCTCCACAGCACAACACGCCAAACCGAAGGTCATGGGCCAAATGGAGCCAGTCTTGGCCCAATTCATCACCGAGTCGTAACTCGTCGTGACAAAACCTTCTTTGAAAACGCCTTCAATCATTTTTTGTCACTCCCAGTCCAGAGCGCCTTTTTTCCACATGTAAACAAAGCCTATGGTGAGAACCGCCACAAACTCCACCCCCACCAAAAACCCAAAAAGTCCAAGCTCTTTGAGCGACACCGCCCAAGGAAACAAAAAGGCAGTTTCCAGATCAAAGAGAATAAACAAGATCGCCACAAGGTAGTAGCGAACATCGAATTTCATGCGGGCATCTTCAAACGCCTCAAAGCCACACTCGTAAGGGGAATTTTTTGCCACATCAGGCCGGTTAGGCCCAAGAATATAGCCAAGCACCTGAGGGACGACACCGATGCCGACGCCCACCAGAATAAACAGGAGGACGGGGAGATATTGATCGAGGCTCATCTGGAAATTCTGATCACCAGTACATGCCTACCCAGAAGTAAACCCGGGTAAACAAAAT
>NZ_JAUSFI010000092.1 GCF_030651495.1 Undibacterium sp. | reverse complement strand
GGGATAAGTTCTCTGCCATATCTTACATACTGCACACATCTGGCAGCGTTTACAACCGCTATGTTGGTTGTCAACGTCAAAAATGTCCCGTTATCTTCGAAATATTTTTCCTGTACTGCTCATAGTGGGGTGAACAGTTACAACGTTTGGTATTCAAACACCCGGCAAAACCAGGTAAGTGAAACAGGTAAATGAAATCGGCAAGTGAAATTTTGTTCACTCGTGTTTAGTTAAAATCAAAGTACAATTCTGCGATTATTCACGCCGCTCCCCTGATCTAGCCATGAAACGACCGCGTTTTTTACCCGATAATATGACTTTGCTGCTGCTGGCAGTGGTGCTGACCGCCAGTTTCCTGCCTTGCTCAGGGCAAGCTGCCGTTGGTTTTAATCATCTCACTAGCGCCATGATTGCCTTGCTGTTTTTTATGCACGGGGCCAAGCTGTCGCGCGCGGCGGTGCTGGCTGGTGCGACGCACTGGCGTTTGCATTTGACGGTATTGCTGTTTACCTTTGCGGTATTTCCTTTGCTGGGGCTGCTGTTGAAACCGGTTCTGTTATGGCTGGTGAGCCCCGAGTTGTATTTGGGGATATTGTTTTTGTGCGTATTGCCTTCGACCGTGCAATCCTCGATTGCGTTTACATCGGTCGCGCGCGGCAATGTTCCTGCTGCGGTCTGCAGCGCTTCTGCGAGCAATCTGATCGGTATTTTTTTAACTCCCTTGCTGGTGAGTTTGTTGCTGGCGTCGTCGGTTGCCAGTCACTCTTCATTCGACGCAATTCTGAAAATTGTGACACAGTTATTACTCCCGTTTGTGGCCGGACAAATCGCGCGGCCCTGGATCGCTGCATGGATAGGGCGCCATCGAGAGGTGTTAAAAATGGTTGATCAAAGCTCGATATTGTTGGTGGTGTATGTCGCGTTTAGCGAAGCGGTAGTGCAGGGCTTGTGGCATCAGGTGCCGGCGACGATGTTGTTGAGTTTGCTGGCAATCAGTGCCGTCATGCTTGCCATTATTATGAGCTTGACGATGTTTGCCAGTCGTCGTTTTGGCTTTAGCAAAGAAGATGAAATTACCGTGGTGTTTTGCGGCTCTAAAAAAAGCCTAGCCAGCGGCGTACCGATGGCGAAAGTCCTGTTCGCCAGCCATGCAGTTGGCATGGTGCTGTTGCCCCTGATGCTGTTTCATCAGTTGCAGTTAATGGTCTGCGCGGTGATGGCGCAACGTTATGCGGCGCGTGAAAATAAAATGCATTGATGAAAATGCAATAAAAACACAGTATTAAAGCACAATAAAAAAAGCGCATCAAAGTGATTGATGCGCTTTTTAGCCCTACTATCTGAATTTACTCTTCACTGACCTGCAAAATCAATTTACCGAAGTTTTTGCCTTCAAACAGCATCATCAAGGTATCTGGGAAGTTTTCTATGCCTTGCGCAATATCTTCACGGGTGTGGAATTTTCCTTGTGCCATCCAAGTGCCCATCTCCTTGACTGCATCACCATAGCGCGCCATGTAATCAAATACCACAATCCCTTCCATGCGGGCGCGGTTGACCAGCAGTGACAGATAGTTGGCGGGGCCTTTGACTGGCGTCGTGTTGTTGTATTGCGAGATCGCGCCGCAAATAATGATGCGGGCTTTCATGTTGATGCGGGTAAGTACGGTATCGAGAATCTCGCCGCCGACGTTATCGAAATAAATGTCTACGCCGTTCGGACAGTGTTCTTTCAGACCATCTTTGACTGAGCCGGTTTTGTAGTCGATACAGGCGTCAAAACCGAGTTCCTTGACCACAAAATCGCATTTATCTTTACCGCCAGCGATACCGACTACGCGGCAACCTTTTTGTTTGGCGACCTGGCCGACTGTTTGGCCTACGGCACCGGCGGCACCAGACACGACGACGGTCTCGCCAGCCTTAGGTTGACCTACATCGAGTAAACCAAAATAGGCGGTCATGCCAGGCATGCCCAGCGCATTCAAGTATTTAGGCAGCGGTGCCAATTTTGGATCTACCTTGTAAAAACCTGCCGTCTTGTCATCGGCCGCACCGACCCAATATTTTTGCACGCCGGTGCCGCCAGAGACATAGTCGCCGACGGCAAACTTTGGCGATTTAGAGGCAATGACTTTACCGATACCGCCAGCGCGCATGACTTCATTGATGGCAACCGGGCGGATATACGATTTGGCGTCATTCATCCAGCCACGCATGGCGGGATCGAGTGAAATGTAAATTGTCTGAACGGTGATTTCACCATCGACAATGTCACGCACAGCCTCATTGGTAAACGACCAGTCGCTGTGTTTAGGTGTGCCTACAGGGCGGGCGGCGAGGCGATATTGTTGATTGTTCAGTGCGGTCATTGTTCTTGTCTCCGTAGATGTTAGCGTCAAAGGTAAAGCCAAAAAGAGGGACTCAAAGTTATTTGAGGTATTTCACTATACATTAATTAGAACGATCGTGCTTTTTATTTCTATTTCTCTTAACCATGTGACACATGAGACAATGCAAGCTGAATTTTTTTCATCTTCATGACATCATGCATCCAGAATATATTCTTACCCTGTCTTGCCCCGATCAACGCGGTATTGTGCATAGCGTATCCGGTTTTTTAGCCAGCCATGGCTGCAATATTCTGGATTCGGCCCAGTTTGGTGATGCACAATCCGAATTGTTTTTTATGCGCGTACATTTTTCGCTGGAAGATACTGCCATCAGCGACGCTTTTTTAAGAGAAGAGTTTAGCACCTTGGGCCATAGCTGGAAAATGCACTGGCAACTGCATGATGCGCGCCATAAGCCACGTATCGTCTTGATGGTGTCCAAAATCGGTCACTGCCTTAATGACTTGCTGTTTCGCTTCAAGAGCGGTTTGCTGCCGGTTGAAATCAAGGCGATTATTTCTAATCACACCGATTTTTATCAATTAGCTGCTAGTTATAACATTCCTTTTCACCATTTGCCACTGGCTATCGGCGCTTCAAGCGAGGCTAAGCGTGCGCAAGAACAAAAGGTGCTGGATATCATCGAGACCAATCAGGTAGAGTTGGTGGTGTTGGCGCGCTATATGCAGATTTTGTCGCCGGAAATGTGTACGGCGCTCACGGGCCGCGCGATCAATATTCACCATTCTTTTTTACCGAGTTTTAAAGGTGCCAAACCTTACTACCAGGCGCACGAACGCGGCGTTAAATTGATCGGCGCTACCGCGCATTTCGTTACTGGTGATCTCGATGAGGGGCCAATTATTGAGCAGGATGTTGAGCGGGTTGATCACTCTATGGGACCGGAAACCCTGACCGCCATCGGCCGCGATGTGGAATGTGTCGTGCTTGCACGTGCGGTCAAATGTTTTGTCGAACACCGAATTCTGCTCAATGCACACAAGACTGTGGTGTTTAAATAATGGCACTGAAATCGACGATTTATAAAGCCGAGTTGAATATCTCGGATATGGATAGAGGCTATTACGCCGACCATAGTCTGACTATTGCACGCCATCCATCCGAAACCGATGAACGCATGATGATACGCGTGCTGGCATTTGCGATCCACGCCAGCGAACGGCTGAGTTTTGGCAAGGGCATCTCGGACACCGAAGAGCCGGATTTTTGGCTGAAAGACTATACTGACGCGATACAGTTATGGGGTGAAGTCGGGCAGCCGGAAGACCGTCGCTTGCTCAAAGCCTGCGGCAGGGCAGAGCAGGTGGTAGTGTATAGCTTCGCTCATGCGAGCAGCATTTGGTGGAAGCAAATTAATAGCCGCCTGGATAGAGCTAAAAATCTGCAAGTGAAGAATGTGCCGTCCGCTACCAGTCAGGCGCTGGCAAAATTGGCGCAACGTAATATGCAATTGCAATGCACAATACAAGACGGACAAATCTGGCTGTCGGGTGGAGATGAATCGGTGCAAGTCGATTTAGAGACGTTTAAAGAGTTTGGCTAGTCATGGACTGAAAATCCCTCGCTCGGCATCGGCGAGGGATTGAAATAGCATATTCTGAGATCGCCTAAACGGCGACACCAGCTGCGTCGAACAAACCATCAAATAAAATAGAACTCAAATATCGCTCACCTGAGTCTGGCAAGATCACGACGATAGTTTTACCTTTGTGCTCTGGTAATTTAGCCAGTCGTAACGCAACTGCTACCGCGGCCCCGCAGGAGATGCCAGCCAGAATACCTTCTTCTTTTGCCAGTCTTTGCGCATATAAAATTGCGTCTTCATTGCTGACTTGCTCGATTTGATCGACCAGCGACATATCCAGTACATCCGGTACAAATCCTGCGCCTATGCCCTGAATTTTATGCGGCCCCGGTTTCAGCGCAAGACCAGCCCGTTGTTGTGTCAACACTGGGCTGGCCGTTGGTTCGACTGCAACCGTCAGTATTTTTTTATCTTTGCTCTGCTTGATGTAGCGCGAAACGCCAGTAATTGTGCCGCCGGTGCCAACCCCAGAAACAAAAATATCGACAGCACCGTCGGTATCATCCCAAATTTCTGGTCCTGTGGTTTTTTCATGAATCGCCGGATTGGCCGGGTTCTTGAATTGCTGTAACAAGACATACCGTTCCGGTGCGCTGGCGAGAATTTCTTCTGCTTTAGCGATGGCACCGTTCATGCCTTTGGCACCCTCAGTTAAAATTAGTTTGGCGCCGTAGGCCACCAACAGTTTGCGTCTCTCTATGCTCATGGTGTCAGGCATCGTCAGCGTCAGTGGTATACCTTTAGCTGCCGCAACAAACGCTAGCGCGATGCCAGTATTGCCGCTGGTAGGTTCGATGATTTCCTTACCTGCCCCCAATAAACCACGCGCTTCCGCGTCGGCCACCATGGCAGCGCCGACCCGGCATTTAACCGAATAAGCCGGATTACGCCCTTCGATTTTTGCCAGCACCGTTGCGCCAGCGCCATCCGTAATCCGGTTGAGTCGAATCAAAGGAGTGTGTCCTATCGAATCTGCATTATTCAAGTAGAGAGCCATATTTTTTTCCTTTTATGTTTGAATCGGGATAAAACCAAGCCGCGAGCTAAAGTAACGAACCAAAGCAATGAGTTACAGCGATGAGTTACAGCAATAAAAACACGCGTATTTCAGAAATCAATTGTTGTTTATGAGGATAAGCCAACAAACGCCAAAGTCAAAAGAAATTAAGCATATAACGATATATGAAAACCAATACTACGGTCATTGCGTCTCTCTGAATTTCGTAGCGAATCAGGATTGCGTCATTTTTAATAGCCCGGCTTGGGCTCAAGCCTATCCGATCGGTGTGTTGATTCGCCTTTCAATTTGATACTTATCAATAGACATGTGGCATAAAGTGCCATCATCAATCTCCTGATGGGTTTTCTTCGCTCTCGAAAATGGATGGATTTTATTGTGCATTCAAGTTCTGGCGATTTTTGAATCAATGCGCCTATGTGGGGTGGAGTACAGACGCCGTCTTTATTCAGGATTAATCTTTTAATATTTCTCTTAACATCAACGTAGGATGGCTATGAAATACAAGGATTATTATCAAGCCTTAGGCATAGAGCGGACAGCATCGCTAGCGGACGTCAAGAAGGCCTATCGCAAGCTGGCACATCTGTATCATCCCGATGTTTCTAAGGATCCCAAAGGCGAAGAGAAGTTTAAAGAAATCGCAGAAGCCTACTCGACGCTAAAAGATTCTGAAAAACGCCAAGAATACGATAATCTCGGTCAGCGTCCAAGCGGTGAAAATTTTACGCCACCACCAGAATGGCAGCAGCAATATGGCGCCAATGCTTCAGCCTTTGACGATGTAGATCTGGCCGATATTCTGAATTCTTTCCGTTCGGGCGGGCATAGCGGACGTAGTGGTCGTCAACACGGACGAGGGCGCGAGCAGGCAAACTTTGCATTGCCGGGTGAAGACTACACAGTGAACGTCTCGGTCTCACTGGAGAAAATCTATAGCGGTGGCGAAACGGAGATTAGGGTAGAGCTACCTGAATATGACGAGCACGGCTTACCGCATCGTGTCGCGCATACTTTTCGCATCAGCATTCCGAAGGGCGCGACAGAAGGCCAGCGTCTGCGTCTCGCCGGTAAAGGCGGGCCGGGGCAGCATGGTGGCAAACCAGGCAATCTTTATGTCGTGCTGGCGATTGAGCCACATGCACGGTATCGCCTCAGTGGACGTGATTTGTACTTCGATCTGCCAATCACGTCATGGGAGGCGGCACTTGGTACCACAGTCGAGATCCCTACTTTGGGCGGAAATGTGGAACTGAAGATTAAACCAGGCGTTTCTTCCGGGCAGCGGTTGCGCTTGTCAGGGCGCGGATTACCCGCAGTGAATGCGGCAGCCGGAGATCTGTATGCCGTATTGCAAATCGTTGTGCCGAAAACAATGAGTCAGGCGGAGCAAGCACTGTACGAACAACTCGCCGCCATATCTGAGTTTAAGCCGCGTGTGCATTTTAATCAGGGGGCAAAATGAAACTGACTATTGAAGGACATGTCTGGCTCAATAATGAAGGTGCCTGCTCGGCGCAGGACTTGATTGAAGTCTCCGGCTTATCCAGTGAAGAGCTCGATGAACTGATCGCCAATGGCGTCATCTTGCCCATTGATGAACAGGCCGATCGGCCCTTGTTTCAGTCGCATTACTTGGTGACGGCGACCACCGCACGCAGACTGCGCGACGATTTTGAACTCGATCAAAACGGTCTGGTACTGGCCTTAACCCTGATGCGGCGCATTGATGAGCTGCAAGAGCAATTGAAGGCGGCGCATGCGCAGTTTGATCATGCGATGTTAAATCAACGGTGAAAATACAGTGAGCAACAAGATTGAATCAATGATACGTTGATTGGCACGTTTGCTAGCGAGCAGGCGCTTTGTTCCAAAACCTATGTTGGCTGGCGAACAGACGACGTTCTTAAACCTCGATATGCTGATATTAAGTGACGCGTCATTAGTCGATCTGTTGCGTACAGTCACAGCAATACTTTGTATTCGCCTATGCATGTCTGTTACAACTCAAACCATTTAACGAAAAAAAGGAAAAATCATGAAAAAAACGATCTTAATTGCAACCCTGAGTGTTGCCGGAGCATTGGTTTTTGTTGGCACTGCTGGTGCTCAGGTTGCAGGCTCTTCTACTAAGGTGGGCGTTACCGTCATCGAGTCGAGCCAGCTTGCATTGGGTTGGAGTGTCAATAAAAGTATACTCGGTAAGGCCGTGTACAACGATGCAGGGGATAAGATTGGAAAGGTAGATGACGTGATTATTGCTCCTGATAAAAGTGTTTCATTTTTGATCGTCGGCACTGGTGGCTTTATCGGTATTGGTCGGCACGACGTTGCGATTCCCGTCACGCAGATCATTGAGCAGGATAGCAAACTGGTACTGCCAGGAGCGTCGAAGGATGCGGTAAAGGCGATGCCCCAATTCGAATACGCTAGCGATACGACAAAACATGAAAAATTTGTCGCCAAAGCAGAACAAGATCTTGCCAAAGCCAAAGAAAAGTTAGCAGAGATCCAGAAGAAATCGGCCACAGTCACTGGTGAAGCCAAAGTAAAAATGGATCAACAAATTATCGTCCTGCAGAAAGATTTGAAAGCCGCCGAAGACAAACTGGCCGAGATGAAACGTGCGGGTGCTAAACGCTGGAAAGAGTTCGAAAGTGGCGTGAATAAGACCATGGCTCGTATGAAGCAATCGTTGGAAGACGCAAGTAAGTAATTAAAATGTATGTCTTTTGTAACGGATTGATCCTAGCTTTTAGTTCTTTTCTAGATGGAACGGCTTGAATTGCCACTCAATATTTACCTATTCCCCTATCCATCTGATTCTGATGACAGGATCTTTTGGATATTTGCCTGCCTTTGTGCAGGCTTTTTTTTGAGCCAGCGATTCGTCAATACCTGAGAACATATACCCAATAAATGGAAAATCTGAAGCAATGGTCGGGTCTTGAATTGATTTGTTTCTGCCCGGGTTGTCGGGTATTCAAGTTGGTGCGTGCATCAATCTAGATTCAGGTCAGTGTGATTTTAAAATGCATTTGGCAATTTCATGTTCTTGTGGTACTTCAGCGAAGATTTTCTGATGCCGACTAGTATCAGAAAATGCCAAATTTAATTGTTTGCATAAAAATTATGCAATAGATCTTGAACGTACCTGTTTATAGATATATGCAGGATTATCTGCAAACTAAAATTTTTAAATTGGTTTGATTTGATAGTTCCAGTATTGTAGAATGATAGAATTATTAGCATTAGGATGTCTAAGTGGAAACCAAAAATGTCATTTCAGCGCTTGCTGCGCTGGCCCAAGAATCGCGTTTGGCTGTTTTTAGATTGTTAGTACGAATAGGGCCCGAAGGAGTGGCAGCGAGCAAAATCGCTGAAGAACTGGGCATCCCACCATCATCTCTGTCATTTCATTTAAAAGAGCTTACGCACGCTGCGTTGATCATTCCCCGCCAAGAAGGACGTTTCATTATTTATTCGGCAAATTTTGACACGATGAACGAAGTGATGGTTTTTTTGACAGATAGCTGCTGCAATGGTAACCCGTGTTCTCCGGTCTTATCGATTCATTGCAATCAAGCCAAAGCCTCCATTTTGTAGATTGCTTGCTTACCCATAAAAAAGAATCCTGAATCTGATTCAGGTCGCGCTATCCAATGATTTTAAACCGCTGCACATTTATATTTTTTTCATAAAAAAACTTAAAGAGGAATTCAAATGACTGATAAGACTTACAACGTACTTTTTCTTTGTACCGGCAATTCCGCGCGCAGTATCATGGCTGAAGCATTAGTGAGCACCATGGGTAAGGGGCGTTTTCGCGGATTTTCTGCGGGCAGTCATCCTAGTGGGACCGTCAATCCTTTTGCGATTGAGCAGGTCATGGCAACTGGCTACCCAATAGAAAATTTGCGCAGTAAAAACTGGGATGAATTTACCGGGCCAGATACACCACACATGGATTTCATCATTACCGTCTGTGACAATGCCGCTGGCGAAACATGTCCGATTTGGCCTGGTCATCCTCTTTCTGCGCACTGGGGATTTGAAGATCCGGCGGCAGTCGTAGGTACTGATGAGGAAAAACGAGAGGTATTCCACAGAATTTTTCGTCAGATCATGGCAAGGGTGAATGCTTTTGTTAGCTTGCCGCTACATATGCTGGAGAAAAATGCGATTCAGCAAGAGATTAAAACCATAGGAAAGTCGGCGGTTTAAGAATTCGCTTAAAACAAAAAGGATTAATATAGTGCTTATCGCTTTTGTAATTTTTTTAGCTACGCTCGTTCTCGTTATTTGGCAGCCGCGTGGCTTAGGCATAGGCTGGAGTGCGGCCTTGGGTGCCATCGTTGCGGTGATGGCAGGCGTCATTCAGTGGTCGGATATTCCCATTGTCTGGCACATCGTCTGGAATGCTACCGCGACCTTTATTGCGGTGATCATCATCAGCCTGTTGTTGGATCGTGCCGGTTTTTTTGAATGGGCTGCGCTGCACGTCGCTCGCTGGGGGGGTGGTAGCGGGCGCAAGCTGTTTATTCTGCTCGTCCTGCTGGGAGCGGTTGTTGCAGCGATATTTGCTAACGATGGTGCCGCACTTATATTGACCCCGATTGTGATCGCGATGCTGTTGGAACTCAAGTTCTCGACAAAGGCAACATTGGCGTTCGTTATGGCTGCCGGTTTCATTGCCGATACTGCCAGTTTGCCGCTGGTCGTATCCAACCTGGTTAATATCGTATCTGCTGACTATTTCAACATTGGTTTTGCAAGATATGCCTCAGTGATGTTGCCAGTCAATCTTGTTTCAGTTGGCGCTACGCTGCTTGCATTAATGTGGTTTTTTAAGAGCGATATTCCGCAAGATTATGATACGACTCAACTGAAACGTCCTGGTGAGGCAATACGTGACAACGCAACCTTCATCGCTGGCTGGTGGGTCTTGGGCTTGCTTCTGGTTGGTTTTTTTTGGCTTGAACACTTGGGCATACCAATCAGCGCGGTAGCTGCCGCAGGCGCACTGATTCTATTGGCTGTTGCCGCAAAAGGACACGTGATTGCAACACGAGAGGTCATCAAAAATGCGCCCTGGCAGATCGTTATATTTTCCCTTGGGATGTATTTGGTTGTGTATGGATTGCGCAATGCAGGGTTGACTGGCTATCTGACGAGTTTGCTCAATACGTTTGCCCATTACGGTGTGTGGGGCGCAGCGATTGGCACCGGGTTGCTAACGGCTTTTTTGTCTTCAGTCATGAATAATATGCCTACAGTATTGATTGGCGCCTTATCGATTGATCCCACTTCGGCACAGGGCGCGGTGCGCGAGGCAATGGTGTATGCCAATGTCATCGGTAGTGATCTTGGACCAAAAATCACCCCGGTCGGAAGCTTGGCTACCTTGCTTTGGCTGCACGTTCTGGCAAGTAAAAAAATCCAGATTTCATGGAGTTATTACTTCAAGGTCGGCATAGTTTTGACGCTGCCTGTGCTGCTCGTTACGCTCGCCGCTTTGGCGATTCGCCTCAGCTTTTAGTCAATGATTTGTTGGTGGATAATGCCGCGCTTTCAAGCATGCCGTAATCGTTCCATAACTATGCAAATGGCCACCGTTCCGGGCATTATTCTTGGCGTTGATCTATGCGACACAACACGATAACTGAAAATATTATGAAAATCACGATTTACCATAACTCTGACTGCGGGACTTCACGCAATACACTGGCTTTAATTCGCAATAGTGGTGAAGAGCCTGATATTGTTGATTATTTGATCATGCCTCCAGCGCGTGAAATATTACAGGATATGATTGTTAAGGCAGGTCTTAGCGTGCGAACTGCGCTCAGAGAAAAAGGTACGCCGTATGCTGAGTTGGGTTTAGATGATCCAAACCTGTTAGATGACGCGCTGCTCGATGCCATGCTGGCGCATCCTATTCTGATCAATCGACCATTTGTGGTGACTTCCCTTGGCGTGCGTTTGTGTCGCCCTTCTGAATTGGTGTTGGAAATTTTACCATCACCACAAAAAGGTGTTTTTACCAAGGAAGACGGCGAGCTCGTGGTTGATGTGAATGGACGCCGGGTAGGTTCACATGTTTGATCTTATCGAAAGCATGCCGAATATTGCCCCGCAACTGATGGATATTCCGACACTAGATAAGCTGGCTACGGAAAAAGAGTTAGATCATCCGCCACGTATTTTGCTGCTATATAGCTCTTTGCGGGAACGCTCATTTAGCCGACTTTTGATTGAAGAAGCAGCGCGTCTTTTGACTCATATGGGTGCTGAGGTGAGGATCTTTAACCCCATAGAGTTACCCATCGCTGGCAGCGTTCCCGAATCGCATCCTAAAGTGGCCGAGTTGCGCGCTTTGTCGATGTGGTCAGAGGGGCAAGTCTGGTGTAGTCCGGAACGTCATGGTGCCATCACCGCTGTGCTGAAAAATCAAATCGACTGGATTCCTTTAGAGCACGGTGCGATTCGTCCCAGCCAGGGCAGAACACTCGCTGTAATGCAGGTATGCGGTGGATCACAATCTTTTAATACGGTAAATACTTTGCGATTGCTCGGCCGTTGGATGCGAATGTTTACGATCCCAAATCAATCTTCCGTGCCTAAAGCCTATGAAGAATTCGACGAATCCGGCCGCATGAAGCCATCGCCATATTACGATCGCCTAGTCGACGTGATGGAAGAGTTGTTCAAATTTACGCTGTTATTGCGCGGGCGAGTGGAATATATGACTGATCGGTATAGCGAACGAAAACAGCAAGTAGTGGATGTGGTTAAAAAAAATTTAGCGCACCTGCAAAAATAAAAGAAACTCGGCTTGGAAATGATATAGATTAAATATGATGCGGGTATTTTGTGTTGTAGTAGCGTGAATGCATACTCGGTCTTTTGCCAATAATCAACCCGTCATCTAATCGTCACCTAGTCATCACTTGATCATTGCCTGGCGCAATGCCTGAAAGGAACTTAACTATGAGCACAATAAAAGTATATGACCCAGCCTTATGTTGCAATTCTGGTGTCTGCGGCGTCGATGTCGACCAGCAGCTCGTAAGCTTTGCTGCCGACGTTGATTGGGTAAAGTCCCAAGGCAAAAGCATAGAGCGTTTTAATCTGGCACAGCAGCCGCTTGCGTTTGCAGACAATGCGAATGTCAAAGGATTTTTGGAGCGTTCTGGTCAAGAAGGCCTTCCGTTGATTTTAGTGGACGATGAAATTGCGCTTACGGGACGTTATCCGCGTCGTGCCGAACTGGCTCGTTGGGCTGGCATCACTATCTCGCCAGTCGCTTCGGCAACCGGATGCTGTGGTGGTGATAAAAGTTGTAAATAGACCGCTTCATTTTGTTATTTTATAAATTTTAGCAAAACATCCGTTGATTCAAATCATTGAGGGGAACTACCGTGCTTTTTTTAGAAAATACGCCGAAATTTTTGTTCTTTACGGGTAAAGGTGGTGTTGGTAAAACTTCTCTCGCCTGCGCTACAGCAATTCAATTAGCCGACCTCAGTAAGCGTGTTCTGCTAGTCAGCACTGACCCTGCATCAAACGTGGGCCAAGTCTTTGGTATTGCGATCGGCAATACGATCACGCCTGTCCTTGCCGTTCCTAATCTATCTGCTTTGGAGATTGATCCTCAAGCTGCCGCGCAACTTTACCGTGACCGCATCGTTGGACCGGTGCGTGGCGTACTACCTGAGGCTGTCGTAAAAAGCATTGAAGAACAACTCTCTGGCGCATGCACCACCGAGATCGCCGCATTTGATGAGTTCACTGGTTTGTTGACTAATGCCGTCATTCTGCAAAAATACGACCATATTATTTTTGATACGGCCCCTACCGGTCACACCATTCGCATGTTGCAATTGCCGGGTGCCTGGTCAGGCTTTCTTGAAGAGGGCAAAGGCGACGCATCTTGTCTTGGCCCCCTGGCAGGATTAGAGAAACAGCGAGAACAATACCATCAGGCGGTAGTCGCCTTATCAGACCCCAATCGTACGCGCATGATACTGGTAGCACGTGCTCAACTTGCCACATTAAGAGAGGCCGCACGCACCCATGAAGAATTGGCAAGCATAGGATTTAGTAAACAATATTTGGTCATCAACGGTGCTTTACCGCAGAGTGAAATTAAGAGTGATCCGTTAGCTGCTGCGGTATGGAAGCGTGAGCAAGCCGCGCTAACAGAGATGCCGGAAATTTTACGCGTATTGCCAACGGATTTTGTTCCTCTGCGACCGTTTAATTTAGTTGGCTTGGATGCGCTACGCGCCTTGTTATCGAACGACAGTACACGCTTCAATACCACACCGTTACCTGTTGATATTCCGCTCGTGCCAAGTTTGGCTAGTTTGGTCGATGGTTTGGTCGGTGAAGGCCACGGTTTGATCATGACTATGGGGAAAGGAGGGGTAGGCAAGACTACAGCTGCCGCCGCGATCGCTGTTGAGTTAGCAAGTCGCGGTTATACGGTTCACTTGACGACATCTGATCCGGCTGCGCATTTAATCGAAACATTGGACGGCAGCTTGGAGAATCTGACCGTGAGCAGAATCGATCCGCATGCCGAAACAGAGCGTTATCGCCAACAAATCATGACTAGCAAAGGTAAGGGTCTTGATGCCCAGGGACGCGCATTGTTAGAAGAGGATTTGCGTTCACCATGTACCGAAGAAATCGCCGTCTTCCAAGCGTTTTCACGCGTTATTCGTGAGGCTGGAAAAAAATTTGTTGTAATGGATACCGCACCGACTGGTCACACCTTACTCTTATTAGATGCTACTGGTGCGTATCACCGGGAAATCGCACGCCAAATGGCCAATACCGGTTTACATTTCACTACGCCGATGATGCAATTACAAGATCCGAAGCAAACCAAGATCGTTATTGTTACCTTGGCAGAAACAACACCGGTACTGGAGGCTGCAGGATTGCAAGCTGACTTAAGAAGAGCGGGAATTGAACCGTGGGCATGGATTATCAATAACAGCCTGGTCATGGCGAATCCGACTTCTCCCTTATTACGTCAACGCGCTATCAATGAATTAGCGCAGATCCAGGATGTATCCACCAAGTACGCGACCCGTTGGGCGGTTATTCCTTTACAAGCAGAGGAGCCTGTTGGGTTGGACCGGTTGAAAAAGCTAATTCACCATTAAGTTGCTGAAAAATAATTTAAATGAGTATGGTGCCAGCGCACAAATATCCATGTAGGTCTCTGGGGTGATGCTGCCAGCCGGCGCACGGATTGCGAGAGTGACCGTTGTGAAAGATCCGTAAAAATTTTTTGAAAGACGCCACGTTGCGTAGGGCGTGGTTGGTGCGTGAGAGACTATCTACAACTTATGTCTGGGCATAAGTTGTAGATGTCATTCTATTTTGAGTGATAAAGAAGATCGTCTCTTTTTAAAACTGGCTTCCCGACAAAAACCGTGAGGTTTATTTACTAGCGCTGTTATCTTCTGGGGTAGCGGCAGGTGCTGGAATTGATACTGATGCGCTTGCAGCAGCAGATTCCGCATGTTCCTCGCTTGGGGTGCCGGCTTCCCCTTGCATATCAATTTTGTCACCACCCTTGGAAATGATAAATAATGCTAGTGCGGCGAACAGGATGAAGCCTACGGCAATTTTCCACATAATGGTTCCTTGAAGAAAGTAAATGAATTTTGTTTGTTGCAATAACGAAGGATTGCGCTTGGTATTACAATAAACCTACAGTCTTACAGCCAGCTTGCAGTGTTGCTGCCAAAAAGAAAAAAGATGGATTTCTATGAAAATCATTCTTTTTTCAGTAACCGTCGGTGACAGGGACGGGGCTTAGGCCGCCAGTAATTGACGCAATACGAATGGCAAGATACCGCCATGTTTGTAATAGTCAACTTCGATAGGCGTGTCTATGCGCAGTAACACCTTTACTTCTTGTCGATCTCCGTTGGCACAGTTGATTACCAGCGTGACTTGCTGCTGCGGCTTGATGTCGCCTTCAATCCCCAGGAGATCAAAGGTTTCGTTGCCCGTGATATGTAAACTGTCAACGCTGTCCGTGCCGATAAATTGCATTGGCAAGACGCCCATGCCGACTAGATTAGAGCGATGGATACGTTCAAACGAACGGGCGAAGACAGCTTTGACACCTAATAATTGCGCGCCTTTTGCGGCCCAGTCGCGCGATGAACCGGTGCCGTATTCTTCACCGCCAAAGACCATGGTAGGGATGCCGTCAGCAACGTATCTCATCGCCGCATCATAGATCGCCATTTCGTCTCCGCTAGGCTGATGAATGGTGATGCCGCCTTCAATACGTGAGCCGTCTGGCGTCACGGGAATCATCATATTTTTGATGCGGACATTGGCAAAAGTACCGCGCATCATGATTTCGTGATTGCCACGGCGTGAACCGTAGGAATTGAAATCGGCTTTCAAGATGCCATGCGCTTCCAGCCATACTCCGGCAGGGCTGGATTCTTTGATCGAACCTGCAGGCGAAATGTGATCGGTCGTGATGGAGTCGCCAAACACCCCCAGTGCACGCGCCCCTTCTATGCCGGTGGTGGCGGCTTTGGGTTCCATCGTGAAATCGGCAAAGAAGGGCGGTTCGGCGATATAAGTGGAGCTTGGCCTGTTATAGACTAGTCCTTCTGCTACGCCTTTGATGTTTTCCCATAACTTGCCAGGTGCACCCTTTACATCGGCGTAGTTTTCTTTGAAGGTTTTCGAGTTCATTGCAAACTTCATCAACTGATTGATTTCTGCGCTGCTTGGCCAGATATCGCCTAGGTAGATATCTTTGCCTTTTACCCGACCGACCGGTTCTGTCATCAGATCCTTCATCATATTGCCTGCAATGGCGTAAGCCACGACCAGAGGTGGCGATGCCAGGAAATTGGAACGAATGTTCGGATGGATGCGCGCCTCGAAATTACGGTTGCCAGACAAGATGGCAGATGCCACGATGTCGTTGGCCGTAATCGCCTCGTTCATGGCCGGCGTCAGGTCGCCTGCGTTACCGATGCAGGTAGTACAACCGTAGGCGGTTACGCCAAAACCGAGTTTTTCCAGATAGGGCAGTAAGCCGGCCTCCTCTAAATACTTGGTTACTACGCGCGAGCCGGGGGCGAGCGAGGTTTTGATATGCGGAGCGACTTTCAGACCTGCTTCGACCGCTTTTTTAGCCAGCAAACCAGCCGCCAGCATGACACTGGGGTTCGACGTATTGGTGCAGGAGGTAATCGCGGCGATAAGAATGTCCGCATTTTTTACTTTAATGCCATCCTCATCGGTGTAGATCGCATTTAAGTCTTCGGCTTTTTTATTGAAACCATTGTCAGAAATCGGTTTGCTAAATAAGTCGATGAAAGTGGATTTGATATTGCCGATTTCGATACGATCCTGTGGCCGTTTGGGACCCGCTAGCGAAGGCGCAACGCTGGCCAGATCCAATGACAGTTCATTGCTGTAGTCGATGTCGCCTTGTTTCGGAATGCCAAACATTTTTTGGGCTTTAAAATAAGCTTTGAATGCGGCGATCTCTGCCTTGCTGCGACCTGTGCCTTTGAAGTAATCGATAGTGACCTCATCGACCGGAAAAAACCCCATGGTAGCGCCGTATTCGGGTGCCATATTGGCGATAGTGGCACGGTCTGTCAGTGACAGCGAACGTGTGCCTTCACCAAAAAATTCGACAAATTTACCGACGACCTTAGCCTGGCGCAGCATCTCGGTAATGGTTAATACCAGATCGGTGGCGGTGCAGCCTTCGCGCAAGGCGTTTGTCAGATTCACTCCGACTACGTCTGGCGTCAAAAAATAGACCGGCTGGCCGAGCATGCCGGCCTCCGCTTCGATCCCGCCCACGCCCCAGCCAACCACGCCGATACCATTGATCATGGTGGTGTGGTAATCGGTACCAACCAGCGTGTCCGGATAGTAAATTTCATTTTTCTGGGCGTCTTTAGTTTGGTAACTGAGTTTGTGTGCGCCGCGCGCCAGGTATTCCAGATTAACCTGATGCACGATACCAAAACCGGGAGGAACTACGCCGAAAGTTTCAAATGCCTGCATGCCCCATTTTATGAAGTGGTAACGCTCGTTATTGCGCGAGAACTCCAGTTTCATGTTCAGGTCAAGTGCTTTTTTTCGCGGAAATGATCGATTTGTACCGAGTGATCAACCACTAGGTCAACCGGTACTAACGGTTCGATGTTTTTAGGGTTTTTGCCAAATTTGGCTGCAACGTCGCGCATCACGGCCAAGTCTGCCAGCAAGGGAACACCAGTGAAATCCTGCAATACCACGCGCGCGACGACGAAGGGAATCTCGTCAATACGGTTTGCCGTTGCGCCCCAATTGGCCAGTTGCTTGACGTGTTCCTCGGTGATTTTCTTACCGTCGCAGTTGCGCAAAACCGATTCAAGAACGATCCGGATCGAGACTGGCAGGCGTGAAAGAGTGATGCCGAGCGATTTTTCCAAAGCAGGCAGGGAGAAAAATTTGCCTTTTTTGGTTTCTGAAATTTTGAAATCTTTCAGTGTCTTGAATATGTCTTTGTACGTGGTTTGGCTCATGGCTACTCCTTTATTCAAAAATCATTGATCAAAAAAGCTGCTAGCTTTTTCATTTTCGAATGATTCTTGACTTAAAAAGTCAAAACATAAAAACAAAACACGCACAATTCTGAAAATGAAACGACTGTTATTTTCGGTGTTGCCTAGCGGTTTTAAATGCCAAATTATTTTGGCTGTGCTGGAGTTTCGCTTACGGCTGGAGCTGCTGCCAAGACTGCTTCTGTCGTTTTGCACTCATTGGCGAGTTGCTGAGCTTTGTGAGAGTCGAGCAATAAACCCTTGGCAGGAATGCCGATAAAAACAAAGCCTGCTTTGCGATTCTCGAAACGGTTTGCGCCGGTTGAAGTTTCAATTCGCGTCATGCGATACAAGCGTTTTTTCCAACGCATGGCAACATGCTTGTCATCCTCTGTATTGGTGAAAAGGGTCAATGAATTGCCGAGTTCGCATTTGTACTCAAAGGCATTACTTTGTTGAATGTTTGGCTCTGCATCATCCTCATCGGCGATCTGCGGCACAGCTACAATCCTATTTTCTTTAGCAATTGACTTTGTTTTACTTACTGTTTTACTTGTGGTATTGCTGGCTTGAACTTGTGCAGACAGGGCTAGGATGCTAGTAGTTAGTGTTGCCACGCTAATTAGTTGAAATATTTTTTTCACGACGGTCTCCTCTTTGCTGGTAGTAAATTTTTGCCATGGTTTTTACAAAAAAATTTGTGCATTTTCAGGTAGTGTTATTTGCGTCATTTGTGCTTTTTTTAAAAGCATCCAGTAATGTCGATAACTGGCTCTGTCATGCAAGCGGCCATTCATTTGAATCGGCCCCCATTGCTCTTGTTGTGCCGCAGTTAATATGGTAATGGCCTCGTTGATCTCTGCACTTCTTGGGGATAACGCTTTGACTACGGGCTTGATCTGATTCGGATGAATACTCCACATTCTAGTGTAACCGCACTCTAGTATGGCACGAGTTGCGTCACTTGCGACGATCGCAGTATCTTTGATTTCGGTAGTAACATTGTGTGAGGGTGTTTTGCCAAAGCGATGGCATGCTGCGGCGATTTCTAGTTTTGCACGCATCACCAGTGGATGCGAAAATTGCCCGGGTGAACGCATCGCATTCGCGGGAATTGCACCAAAATGAGAAGAGACAAAATCCATGATTCCAAAGGATAGACATTCCACTTGTGGCAGCGCAGCGATTTGATGCACATCGGCTAGTGCACTGTGGGTTTCTATCAGGACATGAATAGGCAGTTGTTCACGTCCATGTGCTTTAGCGATGCCGTTAATGTGTGCTATCGCTACGCTCACTTGTGCCGCATTCTCGACTTTGGGCAATACCATGTAGGCAAGTTTGCTTGCGGCAGCAGCTACAATAATAGCAATATCTTGTTCAAAAAAGGGACTATGTATATCGTGCACCCGTACACCGATACGATGTAGTCTGTTGTTTTCTGAGTCTAATAGTGATGCGACTAATTGAGCGTGTTCGGTTTCATTGCCAGCGGCAGCGCCATCTTCGCAGTCAAACGTAATATCAAAAATGGCACCCAACTCATTTTGAAGAGCCATTGATTTATGCATTAATTTTTCAGAACCTGCATAGTGATCACAAACCGGCAGAAAAACCGGTGATAACTGATCCTGAAATAATACTTGGGATGGATGCATCAGTGTCGATGTGCTAAAAAAGGGAGAAACAGGTTTGGCACATTCGCGTACCAAACCTGTTTTTAATGCTATTAACCTACTAAGTGCTTGACGCCATCGCGTTCTTCTTGCAACTCTGCCAGAGTGAAGTTGATGCGTTCACGAGAAAATTCATCAATTTCCAAGCCTTGAACAATAGTGTATTCACCATTTTCGGTAGTAACAGGGAAACCGAACATAGTGCCTTCTGGAATGCCATAGGAACCATCCGATGGAATGCCCATTGTTGTCCACTTGCCATTAGTTCCCAGTACCCAGTCACGCACATGGTCAATTGCTGCATTTGCTGCAGATGCGGCAGACGACAGACCACGTGCTTCAATAATTGCAGCACCGCGCTTGCCTACTGTAGGCAGGAATACGTCTTTGTTCCAGACTTGATCGTTGATCAATTCTTTAACAGATTGACCATCAGCGGTAGCAAAACGGTAATCGGCATACATCGTCGGAGAGTGATTGCCCCAAACGCAAAGTTTTTCGATTGCGGCAACTGGCTTGCCGATTTTTGCGGCAACTTGTGATAATGCGCGGTTATGATCCAGACGCAACATTGCAGTAAAGTTTTTCGCTGGCAGACTTGGCGCTGATTTCATTGCAATGTAAGCATTGGTGTTGGCTGGGTTGCCGACAACCAATATTTTGACATTGCGTGAAGCGACTGCATCCAAAGCTTTACCTTGTACGGTAAAAATCTGTGCATTGGCTTCCAGCAGGTCTTTACGTTCCATGCCAGGACCGCGTGGACGAGCGCCAACCAACAGAGCAACGTCAATGTCTTTAAATGCGGTCATTGGATCGCTGTGAGCGCTCATGCCAGCTAACAACGGGAAAGCGCAGTCATCGATTTCCATCATGACGCCTTTCAGCGCTTTTTGTGCTTTTTCATCAGGAATTTCCAGTAATTGCAAAATAACTGGCTGGTCTTTGCCCAGCATGTCGCCATTAGCGATACGAAACAGAAGGGAATAGCCGATTTGGCCAGCAGCGCCGGTAACAGCTACGCGCATAGGGGACTTCGCCATGATGCATCTCCGAGGTGGTGTAAAAAAATGATGTTCAAATTAGCGTCTTTGCAATCTATAGGCACTTATTCTATACATTGCAAAGCATGCAAACGCGTAATGATACCGTTGAAGACAGCTCAAGTCAGCCGAATTTAGAGTGCAAACTCAATTCTACTAATAACAACCACCAAATTAAGTTGTTTTTTGCAGTTTATGTTTGAGTTGTATATTCTTTTTTACGTGCGTCTGGCGTGACTGAAATGTGTTTGCAATAAAGCGTTCGGTAAGGAAGTGCGTGCAGTTTACGGGAGTTTAGGTCGGCTTGCGTATCGTGTCAATCAATATCTTATGTCTTATATAAGATACATAAGTTGATAGGTTGTTCTGGACTAAGTGGTGAGTTTTGTGGTGAAATTGAGGTCTATGAATTCTATCTCTTCAACTGCAAATAATCAGAACAGTAGCGCGGCTCCGCAGGTTGTGGGAATTGGTAATTCCTTGCCCGGTACGTCGCCTACTTTTAGTCCTTTATATCAACAGATCAAAGCGCTCATTACGCAGGGCCTTCAGTCCGGCGAGTGGAAACCTGGTGAATTAATTCCCAGTGAAAACGAATTGGCAATTCGTTTTAAGGTGAGTCAGGGTACTGTGCGCAAGGCAATTGATGAACTCTCTGCTGAAAATTTGGTAGTTCGGCGTCAGGGTAAGGGCACTTTTGTTGCTACCCATCATGAGGCGCGCTCTCAGTTTAGGTTTTTGCGTCTGTTGCCTGATGAGGGAGTTCCACATTATCCAGAAAATAAAATTGTTGAAGTTAAACGACTGCGTGCTCCGGCAGAAGTCGCCCGATCATTGAATATCAAATCAGGTGATTCAGTTGTGTTTTTGCGTCGCGTGCTGTCCTTTTCGGGGGTGCCAACCATTTTGGATGAATTGTGGTTACCTGGGGTTATTTTTAAAGGTTTGACGGCAGAACGGCTGAATGAGTACAAGGGGCCGATGTATGGATTGTTTGAGACTGAGTTCGGCACGCATATGATACGAGCATCGGAGGAAATCCGTGCCGTGTGTGCAGATCAGTTTGTTTCGCAATTGCTTAACGTGAGTGTCGGGACTCCATTGTTGAATGTAGAGCGGGTTTCATTTACTTACGGTGATAAGCCGGTTGAGTTGCGTCGAGGATTGTATCTAACTAGTGCTTATCACTATCAAAATGAGCTAAGTTAATGGTTTGGTCAGAGATAGTTTGAGATGGTTTGAGCGTAAGATAACGGTATTTTTGAAATAGATGCCATTTTTGTTGGTGCAATGCACCAAAATGAGCGAAAATTGTAAAGTTTTTGTACAGACTAGTTAATGGGGAGATTATTTATGTCTGAAGTAGTAAAAAATAGGCCACGCTTTGGTGTGATGCGCCTGATCGATGCAACCGGATATCGGCTGCCACTAGCAGGATTTGTTTCTATCTTGCATCGTGTCAGTGGAATGTTGATGTTCTTGTTGTTGCCATTTATCTTGTATCTACTTGATAAGAGTCTGACCTCGGAAATTTCATTTGCAGTATTCCAGAAATTTACGACGAATGTATTCGTAAAGTTGGTTATTCTGGCGCTGGCATGGGCTTACCTGCATCACTTTACTGCCGGGATTCGTCATTTGTTTATGGATTTGCATATGGGTCTTGATAAAGACTCGGCCCGCAAATCTGCAGTCGGTGTATTGCTTATTAGCTTGACATTGACAGCGGTAGTGGCGCTGAAACTGTTTGGAGTATTTTAATGGCAAATAATAATATTGGTCCGAATCGCTTGGTTGTCGGCGCGCATTACGGATTGCGTGACTGGTTGGCGCAACGTGTGACGGCAATCGTCATGGCCTTGTACACCGTTATATTGCTGGGTTTGTTTTTGACTGGCAATAATTTTAGTTATGAAGGTTGGGCGGGTATTTTTGCCCAGCAATGGTTTAAATTGGCGACGTTTACGGTCTTTGTAGCGTTGTTTTATCATGCGTGGGTAGGTATGCGTGATATTTGGATGGATTATGTGACGCATTCTGTTGTTTTGCGTTTGGTCTTTCAGGTTGCCACTATTTTGTGGTTAGTCGCTAGTGTCGGATATGCGGCACAGATTTTGTGGAGAGTTTAACCGTGGCTGCTATTAAATCCGCCATTCCTTCCCGCCGTTTTGATGCGGTTATTATCGGAGCCGGTGGCTCTGGCATGCGTGCTTCGTTGCAGCTGGCCGAGGCTGGCCTGAATGTTGCTGTACTTTCAAAAGTATTTCCAACTCGTTCCCACACAGTAGCCGCACAAGGTGGTATCGGCGCATCTCTAGGCAATATGTCTGAAGATAATTGGTTCTGGCATATGTTTGACACTGTTAAAGGTGGCGATTATCTGGGTGACCAGGATGCCATCGAATTCATGTGTCGTGAAGCGCCAAAAGTTGTTTATGAACTTGAACACTTTGGTATGCCCTTCGATAGAAATGCAGACGGCACCATTTATCAGCGTCCTTTTGGTGGGCATACTGCCAATTTTGGTGAAAAGCCTGTGCAACGCGCTTGTGCTGCCGCTGACCGTACCGGTCATGCCTTGCTGCATACACTGTATCAACGCAATGTGCGCGCTCGTACGCATTTTTATGTTGAGTGGATGGCGATTGATCTGATTCGCGATGCTGCTGGCGATATATTGGGTGTTGTTGCTCTAGAGATGGAAACTGGCGAAGTCATGATGTTAGAAGCCAAAACGACCATTCTCGCAACCGGTGGCGCTGGCCGTATTTTTGCTGCTTCAACGAATGCCTTTATCAATACTGGTGACGGTATGGGGATGGCTGCACGTGCTGGCTTGCCATTGCAAGATATGGAGTTTTGGCAATTCCATCCAACCGGTGTTGCCGGTGCTGGTGTCTTGATTACCGAAGGTGTGCGCGGTGAAGGCGGTATTCTGGTTAATAGTCAGGGCGAGCGTTTCATGGAACGTTATGCTCCAACCTTAAAAGATCTTGCGCCGCGAGATTTTGTTTCTCGTTCTATGGATCAAGAGATCAAAGAAGGTCGTGGCTGTGGTCCGAATAAGGATCACGTTATGCTTGATTTACGTCACATCGGTGCTGAGACAATACAAAAACGATTGCCTTCGATTTTGGAAATTGGTCATAAATTCGCCAACGTTGATGCTACCAAAGAGCCTATCCCGGTTGTTCCTACCATTCACTATCAGATGGGGGGTATTCCAACTAATATTCATGGCCAGGTGGTTGCTCCAAAAAATGGTAGCAGTGAAGTAGTCAACGGGTTGTATGCGATAGGGGAGTGCGCCTGCGTTTCTGTACATGGTGCGAACCGTCTGGGCACGAATTCATTGCTCGATTTATTGGTGTTCGGTCGCGCTGCTGGGAATCACGTGGTAGCGAGCAAACTCAAGGAACGTAGCAACAAGGATCTACCTGCTGATGCTGCAGATTTGGCTTTGTCACGCTTGGCTAAGCTTGAAACCAGTACTGGTACTGAGCGTGTGCAAAGTGTTGCGAATGATATTCGCGGGACCATGCAAAAATATTGTGGTGTATTTCGCACTGATGAACTGTTGCAGGCTGGCTACAAAGAAATAATGGTTCTCGATGAGCGTCGTAAACATGTTTCTTTTAAAGATAAATCAAAAGTTTTCAACACTGCACGTGTTGAGGCTTTGGAGTTGGATAATCTGATTGAAACAGCCAAAGCAACAATTACTTCCGCCAATGCACGTAAGGAATCTCGTGGTGCGCATGCACATCGTGATTATGAAAAACGCGATGATGAAAACTGGATGAAACACACGCTGTGGTATTCCGAAGGCAATCGTCTGGATTACAAGCCAGTAGTAACCAAGCCGTTGACAGTCGAAACCTTCAAGCCTAAAGCTCGTACATTCTAAAGAGATACTAATATGGCACGTACACTTAAATTTAAAATCTATCGCTATGATCCGGATAAGGATGCAAAGCCTTACATGCAGGATTTGACGGTGGAGTTGCAAGACACCGATAAAATGTTACTTGATGCACTGCAACGCATCAAAGCAGACGTGGATGATTCTCTTGCGTTGCGTCGTTCATGTCGTGAAGGTGTGTGTGGTTCCGATGCGATGAATATCAATGGAAAAAACGGATTAGCTTGCACTACCAATCTGAATGAATTGACTGAACCTATCGTGTTGCGTCCTTTGCCTGGTTTGCCAGTGATCCGCGATCTGATTGTGGATATGACACAGTTTTTCAAGCAATATAATTCGATCAAGCCATACTTGATGAATGACACTATTCCTCCGGAAAAAGAGCGCTTGCAGTCTCCTGTAGAGCGTGAGGAATTGGATGGTCTGTATGAATGCATCCTTTGTGCTTGCTGTTCGACTTCCTGCCCATCTTTTTGGTGGAATCCGGATAAGTTCGTAGGTCCAGCTGGGTTATTGCAAGCTTATCGGTTTATTGCTGATTCACGTGATCAGGCAACAGGTGAGCGTCTCGATAATCTGGAAGATCCATATCGGTTGTTCCGCTGCCACACTATCATGAACTGTGTGGATGTCTGTCCAAAAGGTTTGAACCCAACTCGCGCTATTGGGAAAATCAAGGAATTGATGGTCCGTCGCGCCGTCTAGGTAGATGCCTTGAAATAAGGGCGGCAGAATTATTTGCCGCCCTTATTTCATGCAGTTTTATGGCAGTATCAAAATTAATAGTTAGGTCTGCGCCAAGACTTGCATGAAATAAGAAGTAATAATTGAAAGTATTTATGCCTCAGTCTATCGTTCAATCCCATCAAAATGATCCCGCAAAACGTGCTCGGCTTCGATGGCGCGCCAGACGAGGCTTATTGGAAAATGATTTAATACTGACGCGCTTCCTTGACGCTTATGAAGAATCTTTGACTGATGAAGATGTCGATGCATTTAGCCGTTTAATGGAATTGTCAGATAACACACTGATGGACTTATTGATGGCGAAAAAACAGCCTGATGCCGAAGTGGATTTTCCACATGTGCGTGCGCTACTAGTTCGCTTGCAAAATATCTGATGTTGACAAATTTCTCTCGTGTTTTTTTGATTAACGACTCACCTCTACATTGAAGGAAGAGCCATGACTAACTCTGAAATAAAAGCAACACTTACTTTTTCTGATGGTTCCGCACCATTAGAAATGCCAATTTACAAAGGGACTGTTGGTCCCGATGTGATTGATATTCGAAAGTTGTATGCTTCCACCGGCATGTTTACTTATGACCCCGGTTTCATGTCCACTGCAGCATGTAATTCTTCCATTACTTATATTGATGGAGACAAAGGCGAATTGCTGTATCGCGGGTATCCGATAGAACAATTGGCGGTTAATGGTGGTGACTTCCTGGAAACCTGTTTCCTGTTGTTGAATGGCGAATTGCCAACTGCCACAGAAAAAGAACAATTTGTGGCTACAGTAACTAACCACACCATGGTTCACGAGCAAATGCAGTTCTTTTTCCGTGGATTCCGTCGCGATGCTCATCCGATGTCTGTGTTGGTAGGTACGGTTGGGGCGTTGGCATCGTTCTATCATGATTCGCTAGATATCAATGATCCGCATCACCGTGAGGTATCAGCGATTCGTTTAATCGCAAAAATGCCTACGCTGGTGGCGATGGCATACAAATATTCGATCGGCCAACCTTTCGTTTATCCGCGCAACGACCTGTCATACAGTGCCAATTTTATGCACATGATGTTTTCAACACCATGTGCTCCGTACAAAACGAATGAAGTTTTAGTACGTGCACTGGATCGTATCTTGATTTTGCATGCGGATCATGAACAGAATGCATCTACATCTACCGTGCGTCTGGCGGGCTCTTCAGGTGCGAATCCATTTGCTTGTATCGCTGCAGGTATTGCATGCCTGTGGGGGCCAGCCCACGGTGGTGCGAATGAAGCAGCATTGAGCATGCTGGAAGAAATCGGCAGTGTTGATAATATTGGCGAGTTTATCAAGCAGGTAAAAGATAAAAATTCCGGTGTCAAGCTAATGGGTTTTGGTCACAGGGTTTACAAAAACTACGATCCGCGCGCTAAATTGATGCGTGAAACTTGCTATGAAGTCCTGCAAGAACTAGGATTGCAAGACGATCCTTTGTTTAAATTGGCAATGGCGTTGGAGAAAATTGCACTGGAAGACGAATATTTCGTCTCCCGCAAACTGTATCCGAACGTCGATTTCTACTCAGGTATAGTTCAGCGTGCTTTGGGTATACCTACCTCTTTATTTACAGGCATTTTTGCGTTGGCACGTACAGTTGGTTGGATTGCTCAATGGAAAGAGATGATTTCTGACCCTGAACAAAAAATTGGACGTCCACGCCAATTGTTTGTTGGTTCGCCAACACGCGATGTGCAACCTATCGATAAGCGTTGATTATTTCTGATTTTTGAGAGATTTAAAACGATTAAAAAAGCGAGTCTGAATGACTCGCTTTTTTTTATTGCATAAAGATGCTATGCTTCGCAGCGAAAGTGAAATTTTGGATGTAATTTCATTTGTGCTTAACAATACAAATGAAACGATTTTCAGACCAGCCCTTCCCCACAACTTGATGTGCAATCCGCTAACCGGTCAGGCCGTGTCGCGGAAGGTTAGATTAACCCGCTAATCTCGCAAAACGCGAAGAAAGGTGAGCAAGATGATGCAACAACTTAACGCAAACTCGTATTTGTTCGGCGGCAATGCGCCGTATGTAGAAGAACTTTACGAGGCGTATCTGAATAATCCCGGTTCCGTACCTGATAATTGGCGCGTGTATTTTGACGCTATGCAGAATGTACCCGCTGTTGATGGGTCATCCAAGCCCGACGTAGCGCATGCACCTGTAATTGCCTCGTTTGCTGAACGTGCTAAGCAAGGTCCTGTTCGGACTATTGATGCGGCAGCCGATGCTGAAATGGGACGTAAACGTGTCGCAGCCCAGCAATTAATTGCTGCATACCGTTTTTTGGGTAGTCACTGGGCCAACTTGGACCCACTGCAGCGCCAGGAACGCCCAAGTATTCCTGAATTAGAGCCAAGTTTCTATGGTTTTACAGATGCGGATATGGATATTCAGTTCAATATCAGTAATACCTATTTTGGCACGGAAACCTCCTCCTTACGTGATTTGCTCAATTTACTGCGCGATACCTACTGTCGTTCTATCGGTGCTGAATTCATGTACATTAGCGATCCGACTGAGAAGCGCTGGTTGCAACAAAAGTTAGAGTCGATACGCGCCACTCCAAGTTTTTCTTCAGAAAAGAAAAAACATATTCTTGATCGCCTGACCGCAGCTGAGGGTTTGGAGCGTTATTTACACACAAAGTACGTCGGCCAAAAACGGTTTTCGCTTGAAGGTAGTGAAAGTTTTATTGCGTCTATGGATGAAACGATACAGCGTGCTGGTGAACGTGGCGTAGAAGAAATTATCATTGGTATGGCACATCGCGGGCGGCTGAACGTGCTTGTGAATACCCTTGGCAAAATGCCGCAAGACCTGTTTGCTGAATTTGAAGGCAAGCATGGTGACGATCTTCCTTCGGGCGACGTCAAATACCATCAAGGATTTTCCTCTGATGTATCGACTCCTGGCGGACCTGTTCACTTGTCGCTAGCATTTAACCCATCTCATCTGGAAATTGTTAATCCTGTGGTTGAGGGGTCAGTAAAAGCGCGCATGGAACGTCGTGGTGATAAAGATGGCTCGCAAGTGTTGCCTATTTTGGTTCATGGTGATGCTGCATTTGCAGGCCAGGGCGTTGTGATGGAAACCTTGAATCTGGCCCAGACACGTGGCTATGGTACAGGTGGCACTATGCACATTGTGATTAATAATCAAATTGGTTTTACTACTTCTGACCCACGTGACTCGCGCTCTACTTTGTATTGTTCTGATGTTGTCAAGATGATTGAAGCTCCAGTGCTACATGTGAATGGCGATGATCCAGAAGCAGTAGTGTTGGCAACACAAATAGCTATTGATTATCGTCTGGAGTTTAAGAAGGACGTTGTAGTTGACATCATTTGCTATCGTAAATTGGGGCATAATGAGCAAGATACTCCAGCATTAACTCAACCTTTGATGTATAAAAAAATTGCGCAGCATCCTGGCACGCGAAAAATGTACGCAGATAAATTGGCTGCGCAGGGAATGATTTCGGCGGATGGTGGCGATGTAATGGTTAAGGCTTTCCGTGATGCAATGGATGCCGGTAAACATACGCATGATCCTGTTATTTCTAATTTCAAAAATAAGTATGCGGTCGACTGGATTCCTTTCCTGAATCGCAAATGGACTGATGCCGCCGATACTGGCGTACCAATGACCGAGCTGAAACGATTGGCACAACGAATCACTACAGTGCCTGAAGGCTTCAAACCGCATAGTTTGGTAGAAAAAGTATTGGGTGACCGTGCCACCATGGGTCGAGGTGAAATGAATCTCGATTGGGGAATGGGCGAGCATCTGGCTTATGCTTCTTTGGTTGCTTCTGGATATGCGATTCGCCTTACTGGTCAGGACGCGGGACGTGGTACGTTCGTCCACCGTCATGCTGTTCTGCATGACCAAAATCGTGAACGTTGGGATGCCGGTACTTATGTTCCTTTGCAAAATATTTCGGAAAAACAGGCACCATTTACGGTGATTGACTCGGTCTTGTCCGAAGAAGCAGTTCTGGCTTTTGAATATGGTTATTCCACGGCAGAACCGAATACGCTAACAATTTGGGAAGCACAATTTGGTGATTTCGCGAACGGTGCGCAAGTAGTAATTGATCAGTTCATTAGTTCAGGCGAGGTGAAATGGGGTCGTGCTTCTGGTCTAGTTATGATGCTTCCACATGGATATGAAGGTCAAGGACCTGAGCACTCTTCCGCGCGTCCTGAGCGTTTCTTGCAATTGTGTGCGGATAACAACATGCAAGTGGTACAACCAACTACTGCAGCACAGATTTTCCATTTACTACGTCGTCAGATGATACGTATGTTCCGCAAACCTTTGGTGATTCTGACGCCGAAGTCTTTGCTGCGTAACAAGGATGCTGGTTCACCATTGTCTGAGTTGGCAAAGAGTAGTTTTCATACTGTTATCGGTGAAGTGGATGAAAAGATTGATGTTAAGAAAGTTAAGCGTGTAATCGCTTGCTCAGGTAAGGTTTACTTTGATTTGGTTAACGCACGTAAAGAGCGTGGTCAGACCGATACCGCGATTATCCGTGTAGAACAACTCTATCCGTTTCCACATAAGAGTTTTTCTGCTGAGTTGAAAAAATTCCCAGAACTGACCGAATTGGTTTGGACGCAGGACGAGCCGCAAAATCAGGGGCCTTGGTTCCAGATTCAGCACAATATTTTTGAAAGCCTGGAAGAGGGGCAGAAGCTCGCTTATGCCGGTCGTCCAGCTAGCGCATCTCCTGCTGTCGGTTATTACGACAAGCACTATGCGCAACAAAAAACCTTATTGGATACGGCATTTTCCAAGCTCAAGGGTTATATCCTGACCAAATAAAGATAAGCGGCGCGGCAGAAGCTGCTGCGCCCAATACATATCCGAAACGGAGAAAAACATGGCAATTATCGAAGTAAAAGTACCCCAGTTATCTGAATCCGTCGCAGAAGCGACTTTGCTGGTATGGCATAAAAAAGTGGGTGAATCTGTCACTCGCGACGAAAATCTGGTCGATGTAGAGACCGACAAGGTTGTCATGGAATTGCCTGCGCCTACCGATGGCGTGATTACCCAGATCATTAAGGGTGATGGCAGCACCGTAGTGGCTGGTGAAGTAATTGCGATTCTAGATACTGAAGGCTCTGCAAAAGTGAGCCCGATTCAGGTAACCGCAGTAGCTGCAGTAGTTAATAATCTGACAGAAAAATCCTCAGCCGGAGTTGCGATGCCAGCTGCCGCCAAAATTTTGGCTGAAAATAACCTGTCAGCTAGCGCAGTTGATGGTTCAGGTAAAGACGGTCGCGTTACGAAGGGCGATGCTTTGGTCGCCGTTTCTGCCAAAACAGTGGTACCTGTAGTGGCTGCCGCCACTGCTTCGACTTCCAAGCCTTTATTGCAGCAAGTGGTTGCGCCCGCTGCACCTAAACTGGGTGATCGCCCAGAAGAACGAGTACCTATGAGCCGTCTGCGTGCTCGTATCGCAGAGCGTTTGGTACAGTCACAATCAACAAATGCAATTTTAACAACATTTAATGAAGTGAATATGGCGCCAGTCATGGAGCTTCGTAATAAATATAAAGACAAGTTTGAAAAAGAACACGGTGTCAAGTTAGGTTTCATGTCCTTCTTTGTTAAAGCTGCTGTAGCTGCACTGAAAAAGTACCCAGTTATTAACGCCTCGGTTGATGGAAATGATATTGTTTATCATGGTTATTTTGATATTGGTATCGCTGTTGGTTCACCACGTGGTCTGGTCGTACCTATCTTACGCAATGCAGATCAAATGTCTATCGCTGACATTGAAAAGAAAATTGGCGAATTTGGTGCTAAGGCAAAAGACGGCAAATTGACATTAGATGATTTGACAGGAGGTACTTTTTCTATTTCAAATGGCGGTACTTTCGGCTCCATGTTGTCGACCCCAATCATCAACCCGCCACAATCCGCAATTTTGGGTGTGCATGCCACCAAAGATCGGGCTGTTGTTGAAAATGGTCAAATAGTTATTCGTCCCATGAACTATCTGGCCATGTCTTACGATCACCGTATTATCGATGGTCGAGAAGCTGTTTTAGGCTTGGTCGCAATGAAAGAGGCACTGGAAGATCCAGCCCGTTTGCTGCTGGATCTTTAAGCAAATATTTATGACTATCGCTGACGAAATCAAACGTCTGCACGAACTGCATCAGTCAGGAGCACTGACCGATGCAGAATTCGCGCAAGCCAAGGCCAAGTTTCTAGCATCTATTGGAAGCGATGATGCTTCTTTTAATCGATTCGATTCACGGCCTTCTTCTGGTCTAGACAACTCGTTGAGTGAGTTGAATCGCTTTCGTCGATCAAAAAGTGACCAATGGTTAGGAGGAGTCTGTGGCGGTCTGGGTAAGTTCACTGGACTAGATTCTTGGATCTGGCGTTTGTTGTTCGTCTTGTTCACGTTATATTTCGGATTCGGGTTGTTTGCCTATATCCTCGCTTGGATATTTGTTCCAGAAGAAACTTAAATGTGAACGCTAATGGTCAAGAAATACAGAAATATAAAAATTAGCAAAATCAGCATAATTCGTACAATCAGGGTAAATCCATGAGTAAACAATTTGATGTCGTCGTTATTGGCGCGGGCCCTGGTGGCTATATTGCAGCAATTCGTGCTGCACAACTCGGCTTTTCGGTCGCATGTATTGATGCGTGGAGCACCGATAAGGGTGATCCGGCGCTAGGTGGTACGTGTACCAATGTCGGTTGTATTCCATCCAAAGCTTTATTGCAATCTTCTGAGCATTTTGAACATGCTGGCCATTCTTTTGCCGATCATGGTATTGACGTCAAGGGACTTAGCCTGAATGTGGGTCAGATGCTGGCACGTAAAAACACCATCGTTAAACAAAATAATGACGGTATTGCGTATTTGTTTAAAAAGAATAAAGTGACGTTCTTCCATGGTCACGGTTCTTTCGTTCAGGCTGCGGACGGTGGTTACGAAGTTAAAGTCGCTGGAAAAACTGAAGAAAGTATCACTGGTAAACATATCGTTATCGCTACCGGTTCAAATGCGCGTGCCTTGCCAGGTGCAGCATTTGATGAGGATATGATATTGTCGAATGATGGCGCTTTGACGATAGCTGCCGTGCCAAAAAAATTGGGTGTGATTGGTGCCGGTGTGATTGGTCTGGAAATGGGAAGCGTCTGGCGTCGTTGTGGTGCAGAAGTGACTGTGCTGGAAGCTTTGCCAGCTTTTCTAGGTGCCGTTGATGAGCAAATTGCCAAAGAAGCCCATAAGCTATTCGTTAAGCAAGGACTGAGTATTAATCTTGGTGTCAAGATTGGCGAGATCGTGAAAGGCAAAAAAGACGTCACAGTTAACTATGTCGATGATAAAAGTATTGAACACAAAGTAGTCTTTGATAAGTTGATTATTTCTATTGGGCGTACCCCAAATACCAACGGTTTGAATGCCGAAGGTGTAGGTTTGCAATTGGATGAGCGTGGTTTTATCGCGGTGGATAGCGATTGCAAAACTAATTTGGCAAATGTTTGGGCGGTGGGTGACGTGGTACGAGGTCCTATGCTTGCACATAAGGCCGAAGAAGAGGGTGTTGCCGTGGCTGAACGTATCGCTGGACAGCATGGTCATGTGAACTTCAATACTATTCCTTGGGTTATCTATACATCTCCAGAAATTGCTTGGGTCGGTCGCACCGAGCAGCAATTGAAGGCTGATGGCGTAGCATATAAAGCAGGTACTTTTCCATTTATGGCAAATGGCCGCGCTCGTGCGTTAGGTGACACATCTGGTATGGTTAAATTTTTGGCCGATGCCACTACCGATGAAATTCTTGGTGTACATATCGTTGGCCCAATGGCATCCGAATTGATTGCTGAAGCTGTGGTAGCGATGGAATTCCGTGCTTCTGCGGAAGATATTGCACGTATCTGTCATGCCCATCCTTCTTTGTCGGAAGCGACGAAAGAAGCTGCTCTAGCTGTAGATAAACGGTCTTTGAACTTCTGATCTGCCGAGATTTTCTCTACTTGCCGCTGATGATTTTTCATCAGCGGTTTTTTCGTTTATTTTTCCTTTCTACCTGAATCTGCGCATGAACGTCTCAGAGTTTTACCAAAATGCATTGACCAAGCGTGGCTTTCAGTCTGATGCTGCGCAGCAACTCGCCGTTGATCGTCTTCAGCAAGCCTATGATGAATGGGTACTATACAAATCAAAACGATCCAATAAACTAACGCGATTGATTACGCGTCCAGATGTCCCTCGCGGTGTTTATATGTGGGGTGGTGTTGGGCGTGGCAAGTCTTTCCTTATGGATAGTTTTTATTCTGTAGTTCCAGTGGTTCGCAAAGCCAGACTGCATTTTCATGAGTTTATGCGTGCAGTACACCGTCAATTGGATGAACTTTCAGGAGTTGCGGATCCTTTAAATGAAGTTGCTCGTCGCATCGCGAAAAAGTATCGGTTAATTTGTTTTGACGAATTCCATGTCTCAGATGTGGCGGATGCCATGTTGTTATACAATTTATTGAACGCTTTGTTTGAAAACGGGGTGTCGTTCGTCATGACATCTAATTATCAACCTGATGCCTTGTATCCTGATGGATTGCACCGCGATCGCATGTTGCCGACGATTGCCTTGCTTAAACAAAAATTGGATGTGCTAAATGTTGACTCTGGTAACGATTATCGCAAGCGCGCGTTAGAGCAAGTGCAGGCTTATCTGACGCCACTCTGCGCTGCTACCGATCAAAGTTTACGTGAAACATTTGCTCGTATAGCAGAAACCAGTGATGAAGATCCGCGTGTAAATATTGAAGGTCGTGATCTGAGATCTCTTCGACGAGCGGGGAGTGTGATCTGGTTTGATTTTGCGACATTGTGCGGCGGGCCACGATCGCAAAACGATTATTTGGAAATCGCCAGTCGTTTTCACACAGTGATACTTTCTTCTATTCCTGCCATGTCTGCTGCCATGTCATCCGAGGCACGGCGTTTTACCTGGTTGATCGATGTATTTTATGATAATAAAGTAAAACTAATTATGTCAGCTGAAGTATTGCCTGAACAGTTATATCCTCAGGGTACTTTGTCGAATGAGTTTCATCGTACGGTATCGCGTATTATCGAAATGCAGTCGCGTGAATACATGGAAGCGGACCAACGCTCTGTTACTCATGCCCTTGTCTGAGTAAGTAAAAAGAGGAAATTTGCAATGAGGATCACCTGTAGCCATCATTTTATATCTATGGCTTTTGCGGTAATATTACTTTGCTGTGCGACTTTAAGTTCCGACTTAATGGCGCAACAATCCAAGATTGAGTTGAGTCAACTCAATAAAACCATAGCTAATCTTGACGAAGATTACAAAGTTTACAGTATTCAATCATCTACAGCCGCTGAAGCTGCATTATTAAAAATCAGCAGTGCTCAAGCCGATCTGCAAATGTGGTATTCGCAAATGGAAAAAGAGTGCTACGAGAAGTTCTTTGTTACATCATGTCTTAATAAAAATAAATTAATTCGTCGTAATTATGCGTCTGTATTGCAACGGATTGAAGTAGAGGCAAAAGCCTTTCAGCGAAGAGAGCACATAGAGCAATTGGATGCAAGTCAAGAGATAAAAAAACTTCCGTAAATCGAGTATATGGGGGTATATGCAAAAAATGCTTTATTCCCCTTTCATACTATGCGCGAATAAATATACTACCTACCAGTATATTAAGCCTCTCATGAAAAAGTTTGCTAGCGTTTGGGTATTGTCTGCAAACTTATATTCTGTTTAGTTACACAAAATTTAATGATGTTGGATTTATTTTTCTGATAAATTTCTAATTTTGTCAGCGACTGTAAATCTAAATACAGCAAATCCAAATGAGGAATCGGTATTGGTTATTTCTCTCCGGGATGCTTCGGTTAATACCTTTATCCATAGATAAATTGATTAAAAATGAGAAAATTTATACTCTAATTCAATAGATTTTTTTGTTAGTCAGTCTCCACATCCCAGGCAAATAGTGTTTAGTACCTAACCATTCAGAAGTCGGTAAAAATAAATTTCGGTACAGTCATTTTTTATCAAATTTAGTGAAAAATATCATATATATCGACTATTTTGTACCAAATAGTCTGTCGCCAGCGTCACCCAGGCCAGGAACGATATATCCATGTTCATTCAAACATTGATCAATCGAGGCTGTAAGAATCGATACTTCAGGGTGTGCCGCCTGCATAACCTTGATACCTTCTGGCGCAGCTAACAAGCAAACAAATTTAATACTTACCGCACCACGCATTTTTAAGCGAGAGATGGCTGTAGCCGCAGAATTTCCAGTTGCTAGCATCGGGTCGACCACAATGACAAGACGATCGGCAATATCCTCTGGCACCTTAAAATAGTATTCGACGGGCTTCAGAGTTTCTGGATCGCGATATAAACCAATATGCCCTACACGTGCATTTGGCAACAGATCTAACATGCCATCAAGAATGCCATTGCCGGCACGTAAGATTGAAATTACACATAGTTTTTTACCGCTTATTGTTGGTGCAGCGATAGTTGCAATCGGTGTTTTTATTTCTACATTTTCCAGTGGTAAGTCTCGTGTCACTTCATAGGCGAGCATTTGACTGATTTCCCGCAAAAGGCGACGAAAATTATCTGTCGTAGTGTCCTTGCTGCGCATTAAGGTCAATTTGTGTTGCATCAGAGGGTGTTTGATTTCGGTCACTAGTTCAGACAAGACAATTCTCCCTAATTGATTCTACTAAGTTTGTACCGTCATTATTTTACGACTCATCAGCAAGTGAATGGGGAAAAAGCAATGTAACCAGGACATATTTATCTGCTAACGCTAAGTTCAATCGCTACTTTTGCAAATGTTCTGTTTGTTTTATATTTGCCAGAACAGCTCATAACTTGGAAATGGCGTGTTTTTCTCATTCTAATTCAGCAATGGATTGTTTTATATTCAGTGATAATTTAGCGTATGAGACTCCCGTATGACATTTGTATTCTGTCAAGGGCGTAGCCATCAATCGGGGGTAGGGAATGGACGCAAATCAAACATTGTTAAACAGATTATCCATGGGCGCATTTTCTTTAGATGGTCGCCATGATAAAAACGACGAATCTTTGATCTCTGAACCTGCTTTTGATACACATTCCCGCATTGATGTGAAAGGCATACAAGAAGCCATTGCCCGTGTTGAAGCAGAGGCTCGCGCCACTGTCGCTACCGAAAATCGTATTCAAGCAGAAACGCGCGCGAGAGCTTTGGCGGAAGAGCGCATTCAGACAGAAAACGAAGCAGCTAACCTGGCACAAAAAAAAGTTGCGTTAGAAGAAGCTGCGATTGTCAGTAGTCGCGTTCGTCTTGAGGCTGAACGTCAATCCAGCGCCGCAAGTGCAGCAAGAATCGCAGTAAACAGCCAAGAAACTGAAGAGTTACATGAACGAGCCATCTTGGAAACGCAAGCGAAAGAGCAGGCCGAGCAAAGGATGTTGTTTGAACAAAAGGCCAAGCAACTTGCTGAAAAGAAACTAAGGTCTGATAGTGAAATTGCGGGGAAGGCAAAAATTGCAGCTGAGAGTCTGGAAAAAGAAACTCAGAATGCGCGTCATTGGGCTGCAGAACGTGCAGCAGCTTCGTATTCAGCTAGACAAGAAGCAGGAGAACGAGCTCGTATTGATGTGCGGATCACAGAATTGGCACGAGAAAGAGAGCGTAGAGATAAAGATGCTCGTGAAACTTCTGAGATGTTGGTCCAGGCTCGCAATGAATCACAGCAAATCAACCGCGAGCGTGAGCAGGCCGAAATTATGGCTTTGGAATGTGCGATTAATCGTGCTCCCGTGGAAGTCAGGGCGCGTGAGGATGCATTGGCACGTGTTGCGATCGAAAGAGAGCATGAAGCGATCGCCCAAGCGCGAGCAGATTCAGAACGACGTGTTGCAGAAGCTATACAGTTGCGGATTCGGGCTGACGAAGAACTACATATTGCTGCTTGCAAACGTGAACAAGCAGAAGTCGTTGCAACCTCGGTAACACTAGCCAGACGTGATGCAGAGGAAAAAATTCGTGCAGTGACAGAATCTCGAATCCTGATAGAAAGAGAATTGCAGTCGACAGCTTTGTTGAGAATAGAGTCTGAGCAGCATGCCGATACGGATGCGCGTACACGTCTTCAAGCAGAATCTATTGCCGCGACAGAAGCACAGCAACGTCGGCTCGCTGATCAAGAAGCGACAGAAATTGCACGGCAGCATGCTGCCCAAGAGTTACGCGCTACTAGAATAGCTAAAGAACGTTCTGAAATTGAACGGGAAACGGTTAAATTAGTACGCGAACAAACAGATATAGCGCAGCATGCATTGAGTTCTATTGCATTTAAAACGGAATTTTTAAAGAAAGCTAATACCGCGACAGCAAACAAAAACAAGATAATTCTTGAATTGGCAAGGGCAGAAAAACTACGCGCAGAAGCAGAACAAAAAGCGGCAGATGCTATCAATATAAAATTAATTGCCGAACAGCAAAAAAAAGAAGAAGCAGACGCACGTATAAAGAGTGAACATACCTATGCTGAATTACTTCGAATGCAACAGCAAGCGGACCAAGTGGTACGTATCGCCAATGAAACTGAATGTGTTGCCGAAAAACTGGCATTAGAAAAAACGGTAGAACAAGTCGCATTGCAACAACAACTCGCGCAGATTGCCGTTCTGAAAAGCCAGGATGCTGGCAATTTATTGAGAGTGCAGCAACAACGTACGGATGATGAAGCTAAGGCGCTTGCTCTCATTCAAGAGAAACTTGCCGCTGAACGCCGTCGTGCCGATGCTATCCAGCAGGTACTGAAAGCTACCCAAGAAAAGCTAGAAAGCGAACAACTTGCACAGGCAGAAGCAGAGTCTAGATTAAAATTTGAACAGGATGCTAAAGCGCTGGCTGATGCAAAAGGGAAGTCCGAGCGCGAGCATCGGCAGGCACTAGAGGCCACGGTAACCGCTGAGACACACTCCTTACAACAGTTGCAATTGCAATCGGAATTGCAGCGAAAAACAGCCACGCTAGCTTTGTTAAAAACCCGTCAAACGGTTGAAATGACCAAGGCAGAACAGATACGCTTGGAGTTAGAGCGGGATGCTGCCATCGCAAATCAGCAAAAACTAGAGGTTGAAAAAAATGTCGCTGAGCAAGCACTGGAAATTGCTCAGACAGATCGTGAATTGACAGTAGTATTACGCGCGCGTCGGCAAAAAGAAACGGAAACAAAACAAATACGTCAAGTTTTACTTGCAGCAGAACAGTTGCGATTGGCGAAAATGACCGAACACGCGCAATTACAGCGCGAAACTACCATCGTTGCGCAGGCCAAGGCAGAAGAGGCATCTGAGCTTATTGAGGTGTTAAAGATACGCGCTGCAGAGGAGCAAAGGGCACTAGCTCTAGTCCAGCAAAAATTATCAGTTGAAAAGCAACTAATGCAGGAGTTGGAAGCAAAGATTCAATCGGAACAAGAACAAAAGAATATCCATTGTGATCGTTTAAGAATAGAGCAAGAAATTCGTAAGGCCATGGATGAAAAGTCCGATTCGGAGCAAAAACTGTTGAATCAGTGCAAGGAAAAAGCGGCTGCTGAGTTACAAGCTTCAAATGCGGCCCTGGCACGTGTAAAAATTGCGGAAACTTTGACTAACTTGGAAAAAATGAAAGCCCAAGCGCAAGAATGTGCATTAGCCGCTTTAGAGGAGGCAGCATCTCTGGAGCAAGATCGGAATGTCGCAGTGCAATTGGAAATAAAACTCAATCAGGAAAAATTACAAAAAGAAAAAATTGCAACTGAAAACGCGCAGGCACGTATTCAAGCAGAGCAGGAGTTGAGCAGACTGGCGACCGAACGAGCTTTGTTGGCACAGCAAGGGAGAGTGCATGCCGAAGAAAAATTACTTGCTGAAAAAAATTTGCACGACAAAGTGCATCTTTATACTGAACTTCAACGCACGGCGCATGAGCTCACTATACAAAAAATACAAAAAGTCAGTGACTTGGAAAATGCATCACGCAATCGTATAGCTGGTGATACAGAGTTGTTAAATACTTTTCAAGAGAAACTGTTGATCGAGCAATCTGCCAGCGCCGAAATAGCCGAAAAATTGAAGGCAGAGTATGCCGGATTGATGTACGCTCAAGCAAATGAGCAAGCGGAGCGCCAAGCAAATATTAATAGTCAGATAATGTTGGAGGCTGAGCGGGCTTTGTATCAGGAGTTGGCGGCTAATGCCGATACACAGAAAATAATGGCTGATTTGACGGGGCAACGCCTGCAGCAAGAGCAAGATTTACAGTGTTGGATAAATCAACGCCTACAGCAAGAACAAGTCGCTTTGTCTGCTCTAGAGCAGGCCAAGGCAGCGGAACAAGTGGCGATGGCAGAATCAGTAGCAGTCCATCTTGCCGAACAGGAAAAATTAAATTTAGCGACGTTGCGTCAACAACAAGATGAAGTGAGTAAGCAAGCGTTAAATGAGTTTATTTTGGCAGAGAAGCAATGCTTGCAAGCATTGGAGCAAGAATCATTGGCTAAACGTCAGGCGGCACAAGCGCTAGAGGAAAAAACGCGACTTCTTCTACAGTCAGTCAACGCTGAACGGATCCGTAGAGATGTTGAGCAGCAACTTAGCCTTGAGCAGCAGAAAACATTGGATCGTGAACAGCAAGCGCAACAATCCGTACAACAACGGCTGGAAGTTGAGGCTCAGGTTGCCGAAATTACACGTCAGCGTGCAGAACAAGAGGAGTTAAGTCGGCTTTTCATATTGCAAAAACATGCTGCAGAGCAGGAGTTGCTTGTGAAATCGGTTGAGCATGCAGAAGTACAAGGAATTGCTCTTGCCACTGTAGACGCTAAGTTACGTGATGCCAAGGAATTGATTCGTTTAGAGGATCAGCGTGCAGCAATTGAATTGGAGGCGTTAAGTGTCATACAGCAAAAAATAGCTGCTGAAACAAAAATAGTTGACGATACTGCGTTACGCCTAAATGCTGAGCAGGGATATCTGATGCAATGCGAATTGAAATCTCAAGCTGAGCAAGAGTCGAGAATTGCAGTCCAAGAAAAGTTTTGTGCAGAAAGTCAGGCTCGCGTCATCGCACAGCAACAAGCCACGTTAGACAAAGAATTTGCTGAGATAGCACAAACGCATGCCGATGAATTACTTAAATTGCAGCATTCGGTATTGCAGCGCGCTGAAGCTGAAAATGTAAAACTACTTCAAGTGCAATGCCAGATTGAACTTGAAAATAAATCAGTAGAAGTACAACAACTTGCCTTGCAAGAAATAGAGAAAAAAATCGAGGCAGAGAAACTTATTTTGGCAGAAGTGGAAAAACAAGCTTTGCTTAAGCAGAAAATAGCACAACAAAGCATAGAACGTGCCTTGCTGGAGCAAGTGGTGAGAGTGGCAGAGCAAAAAAAATTAGAACAAGAACTGAAACTGACCGCTGTAGCAAATGATTTTTTGCAGAAACAGCAATCATATGCAACTGAGTTAGAAAATAAAATCAAGGCGCAGGAACAATTAAGCGAATTTGAAAACAAACGTATCGAAGGACAGCGCGCCCTGAATCTGGCATTGGAAGAAAAGAAAGTTCAGGAGGAGACGTTGCACATTCAAACCTTGGAATGTCTGGAACAGCAGCAAAAAGCCAAAATGCTGTTACAGCAACGTTTTGATGAAGAAGCGCAAATTCTTTCTGATACGGAAAGAACTTGCGCCCTGGAGGAAAGTGCAATCAAGTCGATACAAAATTTGAAGCAGCAACATCAACAACGAACATTACTAATTCAAGAAACTTCTGAAGTGACGTATCTACAATTGGAGCAAGAGCATGCTCAAGCTGAAACATTGGCGGCAGAATTAGTAGAAAAATTGATGCAACAGAATAAACATAATCAGGTCTGGTGCAGTCAAGCACAAAAAATACTTGAGGAGTCGCCGGTCATTGTTGAAACACCTATGATGAATCAATCTTTACCGGGATTCCGTCTACATGCTTCGATTTTGCTTGGATTACTTACTTGTGCAGGTTTTGTTGGTGCAGCAAGTTGGTCTATGCTCCACGCACAACAGGATGCCCCATTCGTTACAGTCACACGAAGTGTTGCTCCACCCGTGGCTCTGGCTGCAGCGCAGGAGGTGAAGTTACATATGTCGTATGAATTGAAGCGGGTTAACGAAACGCTAGTAGATCCAAAATTAGGCACACAAATTGCGTTGACCGACACAAAAGTGATTAGATAAGCAATTTTTTATTCTAATTATCTTAGAATGCAATTACAACAAGAAATCCGCCGGCGGCGTGATTGGAGATTCGTATTCTGCCGTCATGTCGCTTTACTATTTTTTCGACAATCGCCAGACCAAGACCTGAACCATTGGCTTGGCTGCGCGATATATCGACCCGGGTAAAAGGCTTGAGTAATCTGCTTATATCAGTGTCAGGCACGCCAACACCATAGTCTCTGAAACTAATTAATATTCCTGGCTTCCTCCCTTTCTTCTTGGGGCCGCACTGGATATCCATTTTCACTTGTTGCGTACCTGGCGAGCGTCCGTAACGTCGAGAATTTTCAATTAAATTATTGAATAAACGATGCAACTCAATTTTATTTCCAGGCATCTGGATACCGGGATTAATGACGGAGCGAATCAACATTTCTGGAAGTCTAGATGCTTCTTCTATTGTTCTCTCCAGTAAGTCACTAATATTGACAACGTTAAAATTAACGGAATCTATTGGTTTTGCATAATCAAGGAATTGACCAATAATATCGTCCATTTGAGCAAGATCGGATTGCATCCCTAGTCTTGCATCTACTGTTAAATTAGCCATTTCGACCTCTAACTGCATACGCGCTAAAGGTGTTCGTAAATCATGGGAAATGCCTGCAAGAATAACACCACGGTCAGAATCGATACGGGCCAAATCCTCCACCATTTGATTGAAACTCGCATTAGTTTCTCGTATTTCACTGGGGCCTTTTTCCGGAAGCGGTTCAGGTTGCTTACCTTTAGCAAGTAAGCGAGCGGCTGCACTCAGCCTTGCTAGTGGATCATTGATCCGTTTAGATATGAATACCGCGCCGATCAAAGTGAGGAATAGTGTAATTGCTGCCCATCCCAGAAACTGCAATCCATTTGCGGGGTCAATACGATCCTGCTCTAACCGTAACCAATATTGATCATCTTCAATGTTAAAACTAATCCAGAAACCAGCAACGCCATTCATTTTTTTTGCAAATCGGGTTTCTTTTCCCAATTTACTTTGAATGACTGTTTGTAATTCTTTGAATATTGGTGATGGATCTGGCTCTTCAATCTTATCGGTTTCTTCCAGAAGGTAGACACGAATGCCTTCATTGCTCGCCAAATCAAATAAGAGTTCACGCCGCTTTTCTGGCGCAGAATGAGTCAACGCCACCCCAGTAATGCTTACGATGGAGATGATTTGTGCAGCAAGTTGTTGTGCCCTTGGGGTACGCTCGACTATTTTAAAACTGCCAAACCATGTCGCCATACTTACCATCACTAGCAGCACTAAAAAAAGAAATGTGCGCCAAAATAGTCCGCTTTTGAGCCAATCCGGGTTATGGATGTAAACTCGCATTGTAGTAATGAGTTTGCTTACCTTGATTTGCCATCGGGAATGAAGACGTATCCTAAGCCCCATACTGTCTGAATATAGATAGGATTGGAAGGGTCGGGTTCTATCAACTTGCGTAAGCGGGAAATTTGCACGTCTAAACTTCGATCAAATACCTCGTACTCACGCCCGCGAGCCATTTCCATCAATTTTTCACGCGATAGTGGTTGCCTTGCATGATAGGCAAAAACTTTGAGTACGGAGAATTCTCCTGTTGTTAAATTGATATTTTCATCTAATTTTTTCAAGGTACGCGTTGCTAAGTTAAGGATGAAATCACCGAATTCAAAAATCTGAGGTCCGTCCGAAGGTGCGCCAGGCAATTCATCTGCTCCTTTACGACGTAATACAGCATTGATACGCGCCACTAATTCGCGAGGACTAAAAGGTTTGGGGAGGTAGTCATCTGCACCCATCTCCAGTCCAATAATACGGTCAATTTCCTCACCTTTGGCGGTTAACATTATTATGGGGGTGCGGTCTCCAGATCCACGTAGTCGCCGACAAATAGCTAATCCATCCTCGCCCGGCAACATCAAATCTAGTATTAGCATGTCGTAGCGTTCACGTAGCCACAGTTTATTCATGGTCTCAGCATTTTCAGCGCTGACCACGTTGAATCCCTGTTCACTTAGATAGCGCCTCAATAAGTCTCGTAAGCGAACATCATCGTCAACCACCAAAATTTTTGCTTTAGGTCCGTTGTTGCTATAACTATCATTGGATTGGTTAAAATTATTCATTCAGATATATTACTGGCAGAAATAAAAAAGATGCTCTTTTTGGAACAGTCATTACAAACTGTTACATACTTTACGAAGTTTAATTGTCGCATACTGTTTCGTCAGCCTAAACTATTGACTAGGATGTTTTTAAGCAAAATTAAAGATAACTTTATAAATGCATTATTCGTGAAGACGGGTATCTAAATAATTGTTTGATTTGATAGGGACTCAGTCAAATCAAGATGGAAATACTTAAATAAGTAGAACAATTCTAAGTATAAGGAATTGGTATTTTAAACTTTATTCCTTTAATTTAATTTAAATAGAATTTAAAACATGCTACATATACTAGTCAAAATTGGGAAATTTTCTAACTCGTGAATTATTAAATGAATAAATTAAAGGTAACTTTTTTTTTACTATTGTTTTTAAATATACAGGGCTATGCTGAAAACAGCAGATTGGGTCGCGGAGTTTTGGGTTTTGGAATAAATGACTCGGAAGTATTTGAAGTTGCCCACAATGAGCGCAAATTACAGCAATCTGTTAATAAGAAGGAAGGGCGAATTACAGGTAAGCGCACTGATTCTGAGCAGCATTCTGACGGTGCCCAACCGAATAAGGCTATTGAGGGTAATACCAAGGGGGCACTAAAGCAGAATAGATTAACTCTAGAAGAGCGCCGTGCACTACGCAGGCAGATCCATGATGCAAATAATGATCTTTATATTCCAAGTAGATGAAATGTCAGTTAGGTCAAAGCCAGCAATTCTCAATTAGCGTCGGTTTTGCTTCATTATATTTTGCTGCTCCCTAGTCCAGTCACGCTCTTTCTCTGTCTCGCGCTTGTCATGCTGTTTCTTACCCTTAGCTAGCCCAATTTGGCATTTTATTCTACCGTTGCTATAGTGCATATTCAACGGCACCATGGTATAGCCTGATCTCTCTACTTTACTGATTAATTTACTGATTTCTGTCGCGTGCAATAATAGTTTGCGTGTCCGCACTGAGTCGGGATGAATATGCGTGGAAGCAGTCGGCAATGCACCTATGTGCGCCCCAAACAGAACAATTTCACCATTACGAACAATGACATAAGCTTCTTTAAGTTGTACGCGCCCATCTCGTATGGATTTAACTTCCCATCCTTGCAACACAATCCCTGCTTCGAATTGTTCTTCGATGAAATAGTCGTGAAAAGCTTTTTTATTATCAGCAATACTCATGCGGTTTGAAATTGTTCAGTTTCTCTTAATTCAAAAAATTGTGCATTTTTTTGCATGAGAAACAAGGTGGGTCGGTTAGAATTTGGGAAGTGATTTTACCAAACGGTTCTTATTGATGGCAGTCGTACATAAAACAGTCTTTATAGCTTACAGCGCTGAACAAATGTTTGCTCTGGTAGAAAAAGTTGAGAATTACCCTCATTTTTTACCGTGGTGCGGCGGTGTTGACGTCGCACAACGAGGTGAGCACCACTTGACAGCAACATTATCCATCAATTATCACGGGATTAAACAGAAATTTACTACAAAAAATACCAATACTCCACCAAACCTGATGGAAATGAGCCTTGTAGAAGGACCATTCAAACAATTGTTGGGGTGTTGGAAATTTACTGAACTTCGATCTGATGCCTGTAAAATTGAGTTCGATTTGACCTATGAATTTTCCAGTAAATTGCTGGAACATCTGATTGGGCCGGTATTCGGTAAAATTGCTAATAATTTTGTCGATTCTTTTTGCTCTCGCGCAGAAGCTATATATGGTTGAAAATCACGAAGTCAGCGTTAAACCAAAGATTGGGAAATCGCCACAAAAATGAAAATTCAAGTTTGCTATGCTATTCCTCAAGACGTAATATTGCTTGATTTGCTAATGGAAAATAATGCGACCTTAGCTCAAGCAATAGTGCAAAGTCAGATACTGAAAAAATATCCAGAAATTGATATTGATCGATGTCAGGTAGGTGTTTTTGGTAAAATTAAATCACATGATGTGGTTTTGGTGCCGGGAGACAGAGTTGAAATTTACCGCTGCTTGGTTGCCGATCCTATGGAGGCTCGTCGACGGCGCGCAAAAAGTAAATTGTCTAACATTCGGCTTATTTAATCGTTATTTGCAATCACTTATAGTCCGCTTAACATCCACAAGTTCCTGCTCTCTTTGTGCGTCGGTCATGAAATTTCTTTCTCCGTTTTTGTCTGTGCTTGCAATCCTAACACCTGACTGAAGAGATTGTTGATACGAACGTGCCCGCTCACAATTTTTAGTTTTTTCTGCCTGAGCTAATTTTTCTTTATCTGCCTTTTTGTCTTTCTCTTCCTGTTCGATTTTTCGCTTGTTGAAATCTTCATTTTTACTAGTTGTTGTGACTGGTTTTTGTAGTTTTTCATTAACTCCGCTTTCAGTTGCAATGTTAGATGAAGTACTCGGTTCTTTAACTGAGATATTTGTTTGTATGTTGGTTTTTGAAGGTGTTTTTAATATCCGATTTTTAGGAACGCTGAGTGGCGGGGGGGAATCAGAGAATTGTTTTCCACCTTTCTCGTCTAGCCAAATATACTGAGCATGGCTTGATGCTGTAGCCAGTAGCGCTGAGAGGGCTAAAATGATCATTTTTGATGGAAGTTTCAACATGAAATTCTTTCGGAAATTGAGTGTACTGAAGCCAGTTTTTTAAGAGTTTTACACGGATGAAGACGCGTAAGCAAGTTTTCTGTATAATTCGGTTTTGCGCCTATAGGAAATACTATGCGTTTACTTCAAAAAGCACTCACATTTGATGACGTGCTCCTTGTTCCAGCATACTCGAACATTCTTCCCAAAGATACTTCTCTTGCGACAAATTTGACTCGCAATATCAAGTTAAACATACCGTTAGTGTCCGCTGCAATGGATACGGTCACTGAAGCTCGTCTGGCCATAGCAATGGCACAAGAAGGTGGCATCGGAATTATTCATAAAAACCTGACTCCAAAAGAGCAAGCCCGTGAAGTTGCTAAGGTTAAACGTTTTGAATCCGGTGTTTTACGTGATCCAATCACTATTCCGCCCACCACCAAAATCCGTGATGTCATCGCCTTGTCTCAGCAATATGGAATTAGTGGTTTTCCGGTAGTGGAGGGTAAAACGGTCGTTGGTATTATTACTAATCGTGATTTACGTTTCGAAGAAGATCTCGAAGCTGAGGCACGTGCCAAAATGACGCCTCGCGATAAACTCGTGTTTGTCAAGGAAGGTGCAGATCTGGCTGAGGCCAAGCGTCTGATGAATAAACACAGACTAGAACGCGTGTTAGTGGTGGATGACTCCTTTGAGTTGCGCGGATTGATTACGGTAAAAGATATTCAAAAATCTACTGAGCACCCATTTGCTTCAAAAGATGAGCAAGGTAAGTTGCGAGTAGGCGCTGCCGTTGGCGTTGGTGCAGACAATGATGAACGCATTGATTTGCTGGCTAAGGCGGGTGTTGATGTCATCGTAGTCGATACTGCGCATGGTCACTCAAAAGGTGTATTAGATCGAGTTAGATGGGTCAAGACAAACTATCCTCATATTGAAGTTATTGGGGGTAATATTGCAACAGCAGCCGCAGCATTAGCATTGGTTGAGCATGGTGCTGATGCAGTTAAGGTTGGGATTGGACCGGGTTCAATCTGCACCACACGTATTGTTGCTGGGGTCGGCGTTCCGCAAATTACCGCAATTGCTAATGTTGCCAATGCTCTTAAAGGCACTGGTGTACCTTGTATTGCTGACGGCGGTGTGCGCTTTTCTGGCGATGTTGCCAAGGCTTTAGCCGCAGGTGCGTCGACGGTGATGATGGGTAGTATATTTGCCGGTACTGAAGAAGCGCCGGGAGAGGTTATTTTGTTCCAGGGACGTAGCTATAAGTCCTATCGTGGAATGGGGAGTTTGGGCGCGATGGCAGATGGTTCAGCTGATCGTTATTTTCAGGACGCCACTAATAATGCTGATAAGTTGGTACCTGAAGGAATTGAAGGACGTGTTGCCTATAAGGGTAGTGTGTTGGCCATTCTTTATCAATTGGTCGGTGGTGTTCGTTCAGCAATGGGCTATTGTGGTTGTGCTTCAATCGAAGAATTACGCACTAAGGCAGAGTTTGTTGAAATTACCTCGGCTGGTATGCGCGAATCCCATGTTCATGATGTACAGATTACCAAGGAAGCACCAAATTATCATGCAGATTAATTGGTTCTATCGTTAATCTTACTGTGTTCAGAAAGTGGAGGGTGACATGACGACACAGTTAGATCGCTCAAATCCAACTATAGTCTTTCAGACGAATACAGGTTTTGAAGCGTCCATGATGGAGAAATATGAAGTCAGGGCCAGACGTTTGGAACGGTTGGGCGTGCGATTATTTGGTGTCGCGAATTGTTTAGTCAGTTTTGGTAATTTGTCATCGAGGTTTGACCGAGGTGAGCATTCCATTATCGCTTTTGAATCTAGATTTTGCGATAGCCTGCCTTTTCCAGATGATATCGTGGTCGTTCCAGATACAAAGCTCGACACTGAACTGGCCGTACATCCCCTAGTTATGGGGGCGCCGTTCATTCGATTTTATGCTGCTTATCCGGTATTTGATCCTGCAAAAAATATCGTTGGTAGTGTGTCCTTGATTGATTATCAACCACGTGATTTTGATGATGAATGTCGGCAAATACTGGCTGACCTGGTGGTTATGGTGGAGCGCGAGATGATCTTGAACGCTATGCACCAGACGCAATTGGAACTTCTTAAGCAGAATCGTAACCTTAAGCGGGACTCTCTGATTGATCCTATTTTAGGCACATGGAACAAAGGCGCTATTATTCGTTCCTTGCGCATAGAAATGGAACGTTGTAGTAAATCTGAAAAACCATTGTCGTTATTATTCGTCACTTTGGATCAGATTGAATTAATACATGATGCACATGGTATCGCGGTCAGCGATATGTTGCTTATCAAGATGGTTAGTCGTATTCGATCATGCATCAGACCTTTTGATGCGTTAGGACGATTTGGTAACGATATTTTTCTCATGGTTTTGCCGGGAGCTTCGCATTTGGTTGCTACTGCGGTAGCAGAGAGAATCCGGCTGACAATTATGTCGCATCCAGAAGTAATAGAAGAAAAATTTGTAGAATTAACTATCAGTGCTGGAGTGGTATCAACGGATACCTACCCCGACATTGAACCCGAAGTACTCATCAGTTACGCTGAAAAAGCCCTGCTGTCCGCAAGGAGCGCAGGAAACAACCGTGTTGTTCAGGCGATGCCCGTACAACCTGACATTACTATTTGATTTATGCACTCAAAAATTCTCATTCTTGACTTCGGTTCGCAAGTCACTCAATTAATCGCTCGTCGTGTGCGTGATGCGGGTGTTTTTTCAGAAGTTTTTCCTTATGACGTCAGTGATGAATTCATTCGCAATTATGGTGCTGCTGGCATTATCTTGTCAGGTGGGCCAAATAGTGTGACAGAAGGCGATACACCACGTGCTCCACAGGCAGTGTTTGAGGCAGGAGTGCCGGTGCTGGGTATCTGTTACGGGATGCAGGCCATGGCTGAGCAGCTCGGAGGCAAAGTTGAAAATGGCCATGTACGCGAATTCGGCTATGCTGAAGTGCGTGCGCGAGGACATACTGCCTTGTTCAACGGTATCAATGATTTCGTTACGCCAGAAGGTCATGGCATGCTGAAAGTATGGATGAGCCATGGCGATAAGGTGAATGAGATGCCGCCTGGTTTTAAGTTGATGGCATCGACGGATAATTGCCCAATTGCCGCAATGGCGGATGAAGATCGTCACTTTTACGCCGTCCAGTTTCATCCCGAAGTCACACACACCTTACAGGGTGAAGCGATTATTGGACGTTTCGTTCATGAAATATGCGGGTGTAAATCGGATTGGAATATGCCTGACTATATCGCTGAGGCTGTCGCCGCTATCCGTGAAAAAGTTGGCTCGGATGAGGTAATACTCGGCTTATCTGGGGGCGTTGACAGTAGTGTGGCTGCTGCTCTAATTCATCGCGCGATTGGTGATCAATTGACCTGTGTTTTCGTCGACCACGGCTTGTTACGTTTGGACGAGGGCAAACTGGTGATGGATATGTTTGCCAAGAATTTGGGCGTTAAAGTCATTCATGTTAACGCGACTGAGCAGTTCATGGGGCATTTGGTCGGTGTGACTGATCCAGAAGTTAAGCGCAAGATTATTGGTCGTGAATTTGTCGAAGTATTTCAGGTCGAATCTGCCAAGCTCAGTAATGCAAAATGGTTAGCACAAGGTACGATTTATCCTGACGTAATTGAAAGCGCAGGTAAAGGTAAAAAAGGTCATACCATCAAGAGTCACCATAACGTCGGTGGTTTACCCGATACCTTAAACCTAAAATTACTGGAACCTTTGCGCGAATTGTTTAAGGATGAAGTGCGTAAGCTCGGTGTCGCGTTAGGTTTACCACATGACATGGTCTATCGCCATCCTTTCCCAGGCCCTGGTTTGGGTGTACGTATCTTGGGCGAAGTCAAAAAAGAATTCGCCGATTTACTGCGCCGTGCCGATGCGATTTTTATTGAAGAGTTACGTAATACTTTGGTGGACCTGCCAACCGGTGATGGAAAGCTGACTTGGTACGATGCCACTAGCCAGGCGTTTGCGGTATTTTTGCCTGTTAAATCAGTCGGTGTGATGGGTGATGGCCGTACTTATGAATACGTAGTGGCATTGCGCGCCGTACAAACGCAGGATTTTATGACTGCACATTGGGCACATTTACCGCATGATTTGTTAGGAAAAGTCTCTAACCGTATCATTAATGAGGTACGTGGTATCAATCGCGTCGTCTACGACATTTCTGGTAAACCTCCTGCAACGATAGAGTGGGAATAAGTAGCCCGTGACTTACAGCATCAAAGAAATTTTTTATACCCTGCAGGGCGAAGGTAATCATGCTGGACGCCCAGCGGTGTTCTGTCGCTTTGCCGGTTGCAATTTATGGACCGGCAGGGAAGAGGACCGCGCAAGCGCTGTTTGTCAGTTTTGCGATACCGATTTTGTTGGTACGAATGGCGAAGGTGGTGGTAAATTCAAAAATGCTAATGACTTGGCCATAACCATCAATAGTTTGTGGCCTGAGTCGTACCCTGACAGCAAATACGTGGTATTCACTGGCGGAGAACCTTTGCTGCAATTGGATGCGGCCTTGATTGCTGCTATGCATTCGGTTGGTTTTGAGATCGCCATAGAAACCAACGGCACTCTTCCCGTCCCCGAAGGCATAGATTGGATTTGTGTCAGCCCCAAAATGGGTTCCACGTTGCTTGTTCGTCAAGGTAACGAGATCAAAGTAGTGATTCCTCAACTAGGGCAGTCCATGAGTGAATATGAATCACTCGATTTTGAGCACTATTTTGTGCAGGCCATGGATGGTTTGAATCAAACTGAAAATCTGCGTCTCGCCATTGCCTACTGCAAAGCGCATCCGAAGTGGAAGCTGAGTGTGCAAACGCATAAGCTTCTTCAAATACCCTAATTCTGTTCTTCAGGCCTTACATGCTCACCATTACCAGAAAAGTGGAGTTCGATGCCGGACATCGAATTCCTGATCACAATAGCCAATGTCGCAATTTGCACGGACATCGCTATACCCTGCTTGTTACCTTGACCGGCGATGTCGTTCAAAAAGATGGCGAGTCCGATAATGGCATGATCATGGATTTTGGTGACATTAAAGCGCTGGCCAATCAATATCTGGTTGATATTTGGGACCACGCATTTATCGTGTACGAAAAAGATAGCGTGGTGAGAGATTTTTTAGAGAGCATGCCGAATCACAAGACGGTGGTGATCGATCGGGTGCCTACGGTCGAGAATCTGGCTAAGATCGCTTTCGATATTCTGAAGGATGTATACCATGACCGTTATGGCAGACATCTGTCACTGACCAAGGTCACACTCTACGAAACGCCAAATTGCTGGGCCGAGATAGACGCTTAGGGCTGGAGACGATCTGATGACTGATCAGGACTTCATGGCAGTCGCCTATTCTCAGGCGAAGCAAGCCTGGGATCATGGCGAGGTGCCGGTAGGTGCCGTCATTGTTAAAGATGGCCTGATAATAGCCCAAGGCTACAATAATCCTATCGGCAAGCATGATCCGACCGCCCATGCTGAAATCATCGCTTTACGGGCCGCTTCTGAGGTATTGGGGAATTATCGTCTGCCCGGATGTGAATTATTTGTCACGCTGGAACCTTGTGTCATGTGCGCGGGGGCAATGATGCACGCGCGTTTAGCGCGGGTGGTCTATGGAGCAAGCGATCCCAAAACCGGCGCTTGTGGTTCGGTTATTAATTTATTTGAGCAAGACAAGCTTAATCATCATACTGCGGTTACTGCGGGAGTGATGGCGGAAGAATGCGGTCATTTGCTTAAAGATTTTTTTTCCAGTAGAAGAGTCGCGGCGGCTGAAAAAAAGAAACTAATACGTTGTTAATTGTAGATTTTCAGCTATAAATAGTCTTCATCAACAAAATGACAAAAAATGAGAATCTCTTCCGTTCGCTTGCCTGAAAATTCTGGAATCGCGATTGTTGCTGTCAGCGGCTGCGTATTGGACCAAGTTGCGGTTGAGCGTGGCGCAGATGTATTAAGGGCACGTGGGCTTGTGGTTCATAACTATTACCAGCATGATCAAAAATTTCAACGTTTTGGTGCTTCGGACGAGGGACGTCTTCATCAACTGCATGCAGCAATAGATAATCCTCATGTTCAGATCATTATGGCGTTGCGTGGTGGTTATGGATTGTCTCGATTGTTGCCACTCATAGACTACAAACGCTTGGCTGAAAGTGGAAAATATTTGGTTGGACACAGCGACTTCAATGCCTTGCAAATGGCAATGCTGGCTAAAACCGATACTGGCAGCATCTGTGGACCTATGTTATGTGATGACTTCAGTCGTGCAGAACTGAGTTCTTTTACGCTAGATAATTTCTTCGATTGCCTTTCTCATCATAGTCACACTATCCAATTTGATGGATTGAAAAATCCTGACGTGGATGTGTCCGGCAGGTTGTGGGGAGGAAATCTTGCGATGTTGACGCACCTAATTGGTACTGAATATTTTCCATCTATTAGTGATGGAATTTTATTTGTCGAGGACATCGCGGAGCACCCATATCGTGTCGAACGCATGATGCTCCAATTGCATTATGCAGGGGTATTAAATAAGCAAAAGGCGATTGTTTTTGGTGATTTTTCAGCCTATAGACTTGCCGTACAAGACAATGGCTACAACTTTGTCGAGATGATCCGTTATCTGCGCGATACGCTTTCTGTACCTGTCATTACTGGCTTACCGTTTGGTCATATCAAGGACAAAGTGACTTTAGTGATCGGTAGTGATGCGCATCTAGTGTCGAATGAAAATACCGTCACTATCAATATGCATTATTAAAGATTTTTACCTGCAAATAAAAAATGCCCAATCTTTCGATCGGGCATTTTTTTGATGCTTGCGACTTAAATCAACTTAGTCAGCGGCGTAAATGTCATTATCTTTAGTTTCTTTGATAAACAACATGCCGATGACAAATGTAGCCAGTGCAATGATGATTGGGTACCATAAACCGTAGTAAATGTCGCCCTTAAAGGCTACCAGAGCAAAAGCAGTGGTAGGCAACAGACCGCCGAACCAACCGTTACCGATATGGTAAGGGAGGGACATCGAAGTGTAGCGAATGCGGGTTGGGAACATTTCTACCAGCATCGCTGCGATCGGGCCATACACCATGGTGACATACAGAACCAGTATAGTTAACAATACCAATACCATTGGTTTATTAACTTGTGCAGGATCTGCTTTTGGCGGATAACCAGCTGCCTTGATCGCATCGGCAAATTCTTTCGAGAAAGCTTTGTCCTTTGCTGCCGCTTCTTCTTTCGGTAGCCCAGTAGAGCTGTAGGAAGCAATGACTTTATCACCGACTTTAACCGATGCTGCAGTGCCAGCAGGTGCAATTTCATTCGAGTAGTTGACCGATGCAGCAGCCAATTTTGCTTTCACAATGTCGCAAGAAGAGGTGAACTTCTTAGTACCGGTCGGGTTGAACTGAAATTGGCAGTCAGCAGGATCAGCCGTTACTACCACTGGTGCATTTTTCAATGCAGCTTCTAATGCAGGATTGGCATAGTGAGTCAGTGCGCTGAAAATCGGAAAGTAGGTCAGAGCAGCAATCAAGCAACCAGCCATGATAATTGGTTTGCGGCCGATTTTATCGGACAAAGAACCAAATACGATAAAGAATGGTGTGCCAAGCAATAGCGAACCTGCAATCAGAATATTAGCAGTTGCGCCATCTACTTTCAGCGTTTGCTGCAAGAAGAACAAGGCATAAAACTGACCTGTGTACCAGACTACAGCTTGACCGGCAGTCAGACCCACCAGCGCCAGAATAACCACTTTAAGATTTTTCCATTGACCGAAAGATTCTGTCAGTGGTGCTTTAGAGGTTTTTCCTTCTGCTTTCATCTTGGCAAAAGCAGGAGATTCGTTCATGGATAAGCGTATCCATACTGAGACCGCCAGCAAGAAAACGGAGACCAAGAACGGAATACGCCAGCCCCAGTCAGCAAATGCTTCTTCGCCGATGGCAGTACGTGTGCCCAAAATAACCATCAAAGATAAGAACAGACCAAGTGTTGCTGTTGTTTGTATCCATGCTGTGTAAGCGCCGCGCTTATCATGTGGTGCATGTTCTGCCACATAAGTTGCCGCACCGCCGTATTCACCGCCGAGTGCCAGACCTTGCAAAATACGCAAAGAGACTAAGATAATAGGGGCGGCAATACCGATTGAGTTATAGGTTGGTAATAAGCCTACGCAAAAGGTCGATCCGCCCATAATCAGAATCGTCACCAGGAACGTGTATTTACGACCGATCATATCGCCGAGACGACCAAATACGAGTGCGCCGAAAGGACGAACAATGAAGCCGGCAGCAAAGGCTAGTAAGGCAAAAATAAATGCCGTATTTGGATCGGTACCTGCGAAGAATTGCTTTGCAATAATGGCTGCAAGTGAGCCGTATAAATAAAAGTCATACCATTCAAATACGGTGCCTAGTGAAGATGCAAAAATCACTTTGCGTTCTTCAGCTGTCATACCGCGTGACGTTGCTTGTACTGTCGCCATGCTTGTCTCCTGTTATGTTTTAAATGTGCATTCAAAAAAATCTTTGAAGCTGAAACAATTTTTGTGTATTACCTATTGCTCAAGTCGAGTGTGCATCGTGAACCTTACATCATGCTTTCTTGAAACTTACAGAAACTTACATTGGTGCATTTTTTTATCCAAATATATAAAATTTATAAAAAAAGTGAAAAATTCTATACGATCATTAACTTAAGATTTTTTTGCGAACGGTCGTGCTAATATGTGATATTCTTTAATTTTATTGAATTGATCAATGAAAAAAAATTCCTCTGGTTTTTATTTTTGTTAGTCATTTTTTTTTTTGCCAGTAGTAGATCAACTTCCGCTTCATTTTAGCTATTAAGTTCGGATTTAAAAATCCGAACTTTTAAATTTACAACTATTAGGAGACACACATGTCTGATGCAGTCATCGTATCCACCGCCCGTACCGGTCTTGCCAAATCCTGGAAGGGTTCGTTTAACATGACCCATGGCGCCACACTTGGTGGGCATGTGTTAGCCGCGGCAATCGAGCGCGCCAAAATTGAAGCGGGCGAAGTTGAAGATGTCATCATGGGTTGCGCTACACCAGAAGGCGCGACCGGTAGCAATATCGCCCGCCAGATCGCCTTGCGCGGTGGTTGCCCGGTAACGACAGGCGGCATGACCGTGAATCGTTTTTGCTCTTCAGGCCTGCAAACCATCGCGCTGGCAGCGCAACGGATTATTGCCGGTGAAGGCGATATCTATGCCGCCGGTGGTGTGGAATCGATCTCTTGTGTTCAAAACGAAGCGAATACCCACATGATCATGGATCCGTGGCTAAAACAACACAAGCCAGAAGTTTACTGGCCAATGTTGCAAACCGCAGAGACCGTCGCCAAGCGTTACAACATCGCGCGCGAACGCCAGGATGAATATGGCGTACAAAGCCAGTTACGTGCCGCCGCGGCCCAGGCTGCCGGTTTGTTTAATGCTGAAATCGTGCCGATGACGACCATCATGGGCGTTGCCGATAAAGCGACCGGGATGCTGGTAACGAGAGAAGTAACGATTTCTTCCGATGAAGGTATCCGCGCCGATACGACATTGGAAGCCGTCTCTAAAATTCGCTCTGCGGTACCTGGCGGCGTGATTTCTGCCGGAAATGCCAGCCAATTCTCCGATGGTGCCTCCATCGCTATCGTGATGAACAGCAAAGTTGCAGAAGCAAAAGGTTTGCAACCGCTGGGTATCTTCCGCGGCTTTGCAGTTGCCGGCTGCGAGCCTGATGAAATGGGTATCGGACCGGTCTATGCAATCCCCAAATTATTGAAAAAAGCCGGCTTGAAAGTAGCCGATATCGGCCTGTGGGAATTGAACGAAGCCTTTGCCGTACAGGTATTGTACTGCGCGGAAAAACTCGGTATCCCTATGGATAAGTTGAACGTGAACGGCGGTGCGATTGCTGTCGGTCATCCTTATGGTGTCTCTGGTGCGCGTCTGACCGGTCATGCGCTGATCGAAGGTAAACGTCGCGGTGTTAAATATGTGGTTGTCACGATGTGTATCGGTGGCGGGCAGGGCGCGGCTGGTCTGTTCGAGGTAGTCTAGTACTCTGAAGTACGCTGAATCAGGCAGTGTTTGGCTCATGTCTCTTGATTGGGACATGAGTCATGCTTACCCATTAACGAATTTCTGAGCGGTTCGCTATGCAATCAAAAATCATCCCTAGACGTGACCTCGATTTTTTGCTGTATGAATGGCTGAATGTCGAATCCCTTACCCAGCGCGAACGTTTTGCCGATCACACTCGTGAAACCTTTAATGCCGCGCTAGATACTTGCGAACAAATCGCTACCGATTTATTTGCTCCCCATAATAAGAAAAGCGATCAGAATGAACCGCATTTTGATGGCGAGACCGTGCATATTATTCCCGAGGTAAAAACGGCACTCAAGGCTTTTTGCGATGCTGGCCTGATGGCGGCAGGGCAGGATTTTGAGCTCGGTGGGATGCAGTTGCCCTGCGTGGTGGAGAAAGCCGGTTTTGCTTACTTTAAAGGTGCCAACGTAGGTACCTCGTCTTACCCGTTTCTGACGATTGGCAATGCCAATACCTTGATGAAATGCGGCACTCCAGAGCAAATCGCCTTATTCGCGAAACCGATGCTGGAAGGGCGCTACTTCGGCACGATGTGCCTGTCAGAACCGCAAGCCGGATCAAGCTTGTCCGATATCGTGACGCGCGCCGAAGCGCAGCCTGACGGCAGCTATCGCCTGACGGGCAATAAAATGTGGATTTCTGCCGGCGAGCACGAATTATCAGAAAATATCGTGCATCTGGTGCTGGCCAAAGTGCCGGATGAAAGCGGTAAGCTGATACCCGGCGTGAAAGGGATCTCTCTGTTCATCGTGCCAAAAAAACTGGTGCATCCCGATGGCTCACTTGGCGAGCGCAATGACGTCGTTTTGGCTGGTTTGAATCATAAAATGGGTTATCGCGGCACCACCAACTGTCTGCTCAATTTTGGCGAAGGAAAGTTCACGCCGGGAGGCAAGGCCGGTGCGATTGGCTATCTGGTCGGTACCTTGCACAAGGGACTGGCGAATATGTTCCATATGATGAATGAGGCGCGTATCGGGGTCGGGCTTGGCGCCGTGATGCTGGGCTATACCGGTTATCTGCATTCGCTGGACTATGCCCGTAACCGTCCGCAGGGACGCAATCCGCAAGCCAAAGATCCGGCCACGCCGCAATTGCCGATCATCCAGCATACCGATGTCAAGCGCATGTTGCTGGCGCAAAAATCGTATGTAGAGGGGGGCTTGGCATTGACCCTGTATTGCGCCCGTCTGGTGGATGAAGAACGTAGCGGCAGCACAGCGCAAGCACGCGCGCAGGCATTATTGCTGCTGGATATTTTGACGCCCATCGCTAAATCCTGGCCCTCGCAGTGGTGTCTGGAAGCGAATAACCTGGCGATCCAAGTCCATGGCGGTTATGGCTATACCCGTGAATACAATGTCGAGCAGTTTTATCGTGACAATCGCCTCAACCCGATTCATGAGGGTACGCACGGCATACAAGGGCTCGATTTGCTCGGCCGTAAGGTGGTCATGCAAGACGGTGCCGCAATGCGCGCACTGGCACTCGAGATTCAACAAACCATCAATAGCGCCGCTGCACAGCCGGATCTGGCCGATTACGCGCAGTCACTCAATGCGGTCTTGCAGCGACTGGGCTTTGTCACGCAACGCCTGTACTCGTCGGGCGACCTGAATGTTACTTTGGCCAATGCCTCGATTTATCTGGAAGCCTTCGGTCACATGGTGATGGCCTGGGTCTGGCTGGAGCAAGCTTTATTGTCACTCAATAAGGGCGCTAGTCATGACGCCAATTTCTATGCCGGCAAACTACAAGCCTGCAAATATTTTTATCAGCATGAATTGATTAAGGTGCATCCGCAACTCGATTTGTTGGCGAGTCTGGATACCACGAGCTTGGATATGCAAGATGCGTGGTTCTGATACTCCCTCCTAGTATGATGTTTTAATTCAATAACACGCACGTGTTTATTGCGCAGTGAAGCTTTTTTTATAGATACTCCCCTAAAACTTACATAACCGCATAACGGAGACATAATGACTACTAGCACACGTACCGTAAAACAATTATTCGACCTCACAGGAAAAACTGCGCTCATTACCGGTGGTTCACGCGGTCTGGGTTTGCAAATGGCCGAAGCCTTAGGCGAGCAGGGCGCGAAAATTATGCTGTCGTCGCGCAAGCAATCTGACCTCGATGAAGCCGTGGCGTATCTGAAAAGCCGCGGTATCGATGCCAGCGCATTCGCCGCCGATCTGGGCAAAGACAGCGCGATTACCCCCTTGGTTGATGCCGCTTTAGCGCAGCTCGGCCATATCGATATCCTGATTAATAACGCGGGTGCTTCATGGGGCGCTCCGGCTGAAGATCATCCGGTCGAGGCATGGGATAAGGTCATGAATCTGAATATCCGCAGCATTTTCCTGATGTCGCAAGAAGTCGGCAAGCGCTCGATGATTCCGCGCAAATCGGGGCGCATCATTAATATTGCTTCGATTGCCGGTTTGTCGGGTAATCCGCCAGGCTCGATGAAGACGATCGCCTACAACACGTCGAAGGCTGCGGTGATTAATTTCACGCGCACGCTGGCCGGTGAATGGGGCGCGTATGGCATCAATGTGAACGCGATTGCGCCAGGTTTTTTCCTGTCCAAAATGACGAAAGGTATTTTGGAACATCTGGGCGAAGAAAAACTGGCAAAAGAAGCGCCGTTGCAGCGTATCGGTGATGATGAAGATCTCAAGGGTCTTGTCACCTTGTTTGCTTCCGATGCCGGTAAACACATTACCGGGCAAACTCTGGCGGTGGATGGTGGCGTCTCGGCAGTTTGATGCAGGAGGCAGCATGACTCTTCCTATTCAGCAAACCAACACGAACAGTCAGCCGGTAGGTCAGACACTAGATCAGGCCATTAGTCAGCCTACCTCCGCACTGAATCCTTTCTTGCATGATCTTGGTGTTGAATTTTTGGAAATGGAAAACGGACGGGCCAAGCTGGCTTTGGATCTGTCCGAGCGCCATATGAATAGCTGGCAGATCGCACACGGCGGCGTCATGATGACGATGCTTGATGTCGTCATGGCGATGGCGGGGCGCTCGCTTTGTGAAGATTTGAAGGGCGTCGTCACGGTGGAGATGAAGACCACGTTTCTGCAACCCGGTGGTATCCCGGGCGGGCGGATCGAAGCACGTGGCCACGCCTATCATCGCTCGACTACCATGTGTTTCTGCGAAGGCGAAATCTGGAACGGTGACAAACTGATCGCTAAGGCGATGGGGACGTTCAAATACTTACGCCGATTGAAATCTGGCGAGAACATGAAAAAACTGTACGGTAGCGATTGAACCGTAGCCTATAAAAATAATGGAGACTGAGTATGACTACTACTTACCAACGTATCGTTCTGGCATCACGCCCAAAAGCGGAAGTCAGCGCAGAGAATTTCCGTCTTGAAACGGTCGATGTGCCTGAATTGAAAGAGGGCGAGGTATTGATACGCAATCACTTCCTGTCGCTCGATCCTTACATGCGCATGCGCATGGAAGACACCAAAAGTTATGCCGCACCGCAAGCGATCGGCGAAACCATGATCGGTGGCACTGTCGGTGAGATCGTCGCCAGTAAAAACCCTAAATTTTCCATCGGGGATAAGGTCGTCGGCATGTTGGGCTGGGCAGAAATGGGTGTCTCTGACGGCGTATTGCTGCGTAAAGTCGATACCACCCATATCCCTTTGTCTGCCTATTTAGGCTCGGTTGGCATGCCTGGCATGACTGCGTGGTACGGTTTGACGCAAATCATGCAAGCCAAAGAAGGCGAAACCATCGTTGTGTCGGCTGCCAGCGGCGCAGTCGGTAGCGTCGTCGGTCAATTGGCCAAATTGCGCGGCTGCCGTGCTGTTGGTATTGCCGGCGGTGCAGAGAAGTGCGCGTATGTGGTGAATGAACTCGGCTTTGATGCCTGCATCGATTACAAGGCCGGCAATCTGCAAGCCGATCTGGCTGCGGCGACACCGAATGGGGTCGATGCGGTGTTTGAAAACGTCGGCGGTGAGATTTTTGATGCCAGCCTGGCGCGCATGAATCCGTTTGGCCGGATCGCTTTATGCGGCATGATTGCCGGTTACGATGGCGAGCCGTTGCCGATTAAAAATACCCGTGTGTTACTCACCATGCGTCTTACCATGCGCGGTTTTATCGTCTCTGAGCACATGGATCTCTGGCCGCAAGGGTTGAAGGAGTTAGGTACGCTGGTAGCGACCGGCAAACTCAAGTTCCGCGAATCGATTGCGCCGAATCTGGCTGCAGCGCCCGCGGCATTTATCGGTTTGCTCAAAGGGCAGAACTTTGGCAAACAATTGGTTAAGTTGAACTGAACTAGAGGATGACCATGCCTGAAATCATTTTCCATCATTATCCGATCTCTCCTTTTTCAGAAAAAATACGCCTGATTCTTGGCTATAAAAAGTTAAGCTGGAAATCGGTGATGATTCCCTCCATCATGCCTAAGCCAGATCTGGCGGCGCTGACAGGCGGCTATCGTCGCACGCCGGTGATGCAAATCGGCGCCGATATCTACTGTGATACCGCCTTGATTGCCGATGTATTGGAGCGGCTCGCACCGGTTCCATCGCTATATCCGCCAGCCATCGCCGGTTTGGCGAAAATACTGGCGCAATGGGCCGATACCACTTTGTTCTGGACTGCGATTGCCTACACTTTTCAGCCTGCGGCGATGCCCGGTATTTTAGGTGACATCACGCCGGAGCAAATGAAGGCTTTCGGTGCAGACCGCGCCGCCATGCGTGCCAATGCACCGCGCATATCTCTCGCCGAAGCGACCGGCCAGCTGAAAGAGTATTTGCATCGCCTTGAGGATATGCTGGCAGGCGGGCAGCCCTGGTTGTTGGGCAAAGAAGCCTGTATCGCTGATTTTTCTGTGTATCACGCGCTGTGGTTTATTCGTCGCGTTCCTGCGGTAGCGGGGATATTGGATGCGTATCCGACGCTACTTGCATGGATGGATAGCGTGGCTGCCATTGGTCATGGATCGTTTGAAAAAATGCGCAGTGAGCAGGCGATTCAGATCGCGCAAGATGCCGCACCGGCCAGCGCCGACGGGGTAGATTTCATCGATACGCATGGTATTGCACTGGGTGAGCGCGTGGCAATCATGCCGACTGATTACGCTTTTGATTCTGTGATCGGCGAATTGGTCATTTCATCCCATAACCAATTGGCACTACGTCGCACCGATGAACGTGCCGGTACGGTGGTGGTACATTTTCCGCGGGTCGGATATCAAATGAAACGCGCAGATTAATAATCATTTATCAGGAGACACCCATGAAAATTTTTAAAGACAGAGTCGCCGTCATTACCGGTGGTGGTAGTGGTTTTGGCCGTGAGTTCGCGCTGATCGGTGCCAGACTAGGCATGAAGCTGGTCCTGGCCGATGTGCAGCAAGATGCACTCGATAAGGTCAAGTCAGAACTCGAAGCGCAAGGCGCACAAGTGCTGGCCATGCGCTGTGATGTGCGTCATGCCGAAGAAGTGCAGGCGTTGGCCGATGCCACCATGCAGCGCTTTGGTGCGGTGCATCTGGTGTTCAATAATGCCGGTGTCGGCTCTGGCGGCTTGATTTGGGAAAACACCCAGGCTGACTGGGAGTGGGTCTTGGGTGTCAACCTGTGGGGCGTCATCCACGGCGTGCGTATTTTTACGAATCTGATGCTGGAATGCGCAAAAAAGGACCCTGCTTACGAAGGGCATATCGTCAACACCGCCTCCATGGCCGGTTTGCTCAATGCGCCGACCATGGGCGTGTATAACGTCTCCAAACATGCTGTTGTTTCACTGACGGAAACCTTGTATCAAGACTTGGCTTTGGCTGAAGCGCCGATAGGTGCGTCGGTGTTATGCCCTTATTTTGTGCCGACCGGGATTAGTCAGTCGCAGCGCAATCGTCCAGATGATGTCGCCTCGGGTGTGGCAACGGCGAGTCAAAAGGCGTCGCAAGCGATGTCAGACAAGGCGGTATCTTCCGGCAAAGTGACGGCGCAAGAAGTCGCAGAAAAGACTTTTGATGCGATTCGCGATGCGCAATTTTATATCTTCTCGCATCCTGCCGCGCTGGGTAATGTGCAAGAGCGTATGGAAGACATCATTACGCAACGTAATCCGGGCGATCCGTACAAGGCGGCACCGCATATCCGCGATATGCTGCGCGCTAAGATGAAGGCCGTTTAAGTTTTGATTGCTTTAATTTCATATACTCCCTCCTAGTACTTATTTAAACAGCCCATGGATATTGCGCCATGAGCTGTTTTTATTATGTAATTAAGGGGAGTATATTATTTACTCGGGATACTTGAGATGAACGCAGCGATACAATCTGAACAATTTGCCTTACTCCTTAACGGTACACGTCTGCATTACGCCAGTGCCGGTGAGCGAGGCAAACCCTTGATCTTGTTTGTCCATGGCTTTCCCGAATTTTGGTACGAATGGTCAGCTCAGCTGGCTGAATTTGGCAATGATTACTTCGCTGTTGCGCCCGATTTGCGCGGCTTCAATTTGTCGGATATGCCCAAGGATTTATCCGCTTACAAAGCCAGACACATCGTCGACGATTTGCGTTTGCTGATCGCTCACCTGGGGTATGAAAAGGCCGTGATTGTCGCGCACGACTGGGGTGGTGCGATTTGCTGGAATCTGGCGATCGCCTTGCCTGCTGTGGTAGAAAAACTGATCATCATTAACTCACCTCATCCTTACCTGTTCATGCAGGCATTAGCACAGGATGCATCACAGAAATCCGCCAGTGAATACATGAACTGGTTGCGCAGCGAGGGTTCAGAGCTCGCTCTGGCCAAAAATGATTTTGCCCTGGTAGAAGGTTTTTTTAATGGCATGGGGCAGCCGCCGGCGGCTTGGTTTGATGCGGCTACCCGTAGCAAATATCATGCGTGCTGGTCACGCGGCTTGAGCGGAGGCGTTAATTACTATCGCGCTTCACCGCTGCATCCGCCCACCGCCAGCAACAAGGGGCCGTTACAATTAAATTTGAATCCAGATGACTACAGAGTGACGGTGCCTACCCGTGTTATCTGGGGCGAAAATGACCATGCCCTGCCTAAGAGTTTGCTCGACGGGCTGGAGCAATTCATTCCGGATTTAAAAATTGAGCGTATTCCTGAAGGTTCTCATTGGGTCATCCATGAACAGCCAGAGAGAATCAATCGCCTGATCCATCAATTTTTAAAGGATTAATGTGGCCCGTTCAGATTTTGCATTTTTCCACACGCTACGGGTGCGCTGGGCCGAGGTCGATATGCAGGCGATTGTGTTTAATGGACACTACCTGACTTATTTTGATGTCGCCTTTACCGAGTATTGGCGTGCCACCAGTTTGCCCAACGCGGTTGCTCAGGCCAAGGACGGTAAAGAGTTATTTGCGCGCAAAGCGAGCGTGGAGTATATGGCGCCAGCGCGTTTTGATGACGTGTTAGATATTGGCGTGCGCTGTCTCAGGCTAGGCAATTCCTCCATGCAGTTTGTGCTGGAAATTTATCAGGGCGAACAACATCTGATTACAGGAGAATTATTGTATGTTTACGCCGACACCAGCCTGCGCAAGGGGGTTGCCTTACCCGATGCATGGCGTGCGATAATTCAGCAATTGGAAACTACCAAGCCAACAGATTTGGCCAAAATCAACCTCAATGAATAACTTCAATATTAAACTCGGTGACTGGACTACCTTGCAGAAAGAAGCACAAGCGATCCGCTATACAGTGTTCGTTGTTGAACAAAAAATTCCTGCCGATCTGGAATGGGATGCGATGGATGCACAATGCCTGCACGCGGTTGCTTATGATGAAAACAATCAGCCGATAGGTACCGGCAGACTACTGCCGGATGGGCATATCGGACGCATGGCTGTCATCGAATCAGCGCGCGGCACGGGGGTAGGTGCTGCGATATTGCGCCTGTTAATGGAGCAAGCAAAGTTACGTGGCGAATTGGGCGTGCAACTCAATGCACAACTGACCGCAGAACCGTTTTACCAGCGCGAAGGCTTTGCACGTGAGGGTGCCTTGTTTGATGAAGCCGGCATTCCTCATGTCCATATGACACGTCATTTCTAAGTTGACTTGATCAAGTCTTGAGTATCTTAATTTAAATATAATCTTATACAGTCTTATACAGTCGCGAACGAAGAAAGTCGCGGCTGTACCTATCCGTCTGTATCCTCATTTCTCATCCCTCCGCAATGCCATGCTTAACAGGTGTATTTGTAGAGCCATGCTGTAGCATTTTAATATTTTCGCTGTAGATACCCATCGTCGATGTCTACACACCGTCTTAATCCCGATGCTTATGGATCATCTTATTTTCCCAAAGGAAACAATAACTCAGCAAATGGCGCAAGTCTTTTCGATTGAAAATTATATTGATTTAATTGAAATTAAAAATACTATTGTAATGTCTTCACGTATTATGTATTGACGTTATTCATCCATGAAGCTTGTTTGTCTTTAACCTGTTGCCATGTGGCGATATGGTTGCGCACCGTACTTAGGCACTTTGCCCAATAAGGAAAAAGCATGAACATCGGAAACATGAAGGTCTCAACACGTTTGACCGTAGGTTTTGGTTTGGTGTTATCGCTAATGCTGATTGTTTTGCTGTTAGGCGTTAATCGCATGGCACAAATGCAAAATCGGATGGAAGAAATCGCCAATGTCAATAATGTGGAATCCAAACTGGCGTCGACCATGTACCTGACAATTACAGAGCGGGCGCTTGCCTTACGTAACTTGATATTGTTGACAGACGAGGCTGAGGTACAGATTGAAATCAATCGGATCAAGGCGCAAGAAAAAAAATACGCTGAAGCCGAGGATAAACTCGAAAAAATGATCGCAAGTGATCCGAATAATTCAAGCGCTCAAACAGCGCTTATTTCTCATATTAAAGAACAAGCCAAATTGGCACAGCCTTTTATTGATAAGGGAGCGGAACTCGGACTGCAAAAACGGGGAGATGATGCTTATAAATTATTGCGTTTTGAGTTTCGCCCGGTGCAGAAAAAATGGTGGGATATGTTGAATGAATTTATTAGCGAAAAAGAAAAGCAAACAAGCCAGGCAATTTTAGATGCAGAAAAAGCTTATTCAAATGCACGTCTCCTGATGTTTTCATTTGGCGCCGCGGCATTACTAATCGGCCTGTCTTCTTCCAGCTTCATTGTCCGCAGTTTGCTGAAACAACTGGGCGGTGAGCCACAATACGCCGCGCGTATCGCCGGCAATATTGCCGCAGGTGACCTTGCTGTGCCCATCAGTCTGGATGCCAACGATACAACTAGTCTGTTGCATGAAATGAAGGAAATGCGGGACAGTCTGGCCAATATTGTTGGTCAGGTGCGTACCGGCACCGACACCATTGCCGCCGCATCCAGACAAATTGCATCTGGAAACATGGACCTCTCCTCGCGGACAGAGCAGCAGGCGGGGTCATTGGAGGAGACCGCTTCCTCCATGGAGGAACTAACCTCGACGGTGAAGCAAAATGCAGAAAATGCCAGGCAGGCAAATCAATTGGCCGTATCCGCTTCTGATGTCGCAGTGAAAGGCGGCGCAGTGGTGTCGCAAGTGGTGCTGACCATGGGATCAATCAATACTTCATCGCGAAAAATCGTCGATATTATTGCCGTCATTGATGGTATTGCTTTTCAGACCAACATTCTTGCATTGAATGCGGCAGTGGAGGCTGCCCGTGCTGGTGAACAGGGCAGGGGCTTTGCCGTGGTTGCTACTGAAGTGCGAAATCTTGCCCAACGTTCCGCTGCCGCAGCAAAAGAAATCAAAAAATTAATTGATGATTCGGTTGAACAGGTCGATACCGGCGCTAAATTGGTGGATCATGCTGGCGTCACCATGGACGAGATCGTTGCCAGCATCAAACGAGTCACCGATATTATGGGTGAGATTATGTCCGCCAGCCAGGAACAAACTTCAGGGATTGAGCAAATCAATGAAGCTATCATGCAGATGGACGATGTGACGCAACAAAATTCGGCATTAGTGGAAGAGGCTGCTGCAGCGGCAGGGTCACTACAACAGCAGGCAGACAATTTGGCGAGCGTTGTCAGTACCTTCAAACTTAATGCTGGCGAAGCAGGGAGTTTGAGTGAAAAACCTATTGACCCAATCGAACAAAACCTTGTTCCTGCTGTAAAGAGAGTCACCCCGGCAATAAAACAACGCGCTACGGTGAAACAAATCAAGCGTGTTGCTCAAGTGAGCACTAAGCCAAATCAGAAGCCTGGTGCCGATCAGGATTGGGAGGAATTTTAACTGTTGCTGTTGCTGTTGAGGTCGCGGCCAAGGTGGTCGCTATTGCCTCCGTTACGAATTCAGGGGGGATGACGGACGGCCAAATAAAGCAGCGCACTGGGTGCCTGCCTTGACCTAACTTAAACTGCCGCCACCAACACCCCAGCGGCCAGCACTAAGCTACCGGCAATGCGTTCGGTAATGACGCTATAGCGGGGTTGCGTTGCCCAGTGGCTGGCTTTGCTGGCGAGCATGCCATAGCCTAGTAAAATAAAAAACTCCGGAATAATCGAACAGGCGGCCAGAATGATCATCTGAAGCCCAATCGGTACATGCGGGTCAATGAATTGCGGCAAAATCGCCACGAACATGAGTAAAGATTTAGGGTTGGTCAGTTGTAGCATCAGGGCGCTGACAAAGATGCGATATCGACTTTGTGGCAACTTATCAAGTTTAGAAATCGTGATGGGTGACGGCTTGCCAAGGATGGCAGACAAACCCAAATAAATTAAATAGGCTGCCCCCAGATACTTGATCGCGATAAATAATTTTGGCGAGGCAAGAATCAATGATCCTATACCCGTGGCTGAAATTGCAAAATAAATGGCGTTGCCCGTTAATATTCCCAGTGTGACCAATAGAGAAGTGCGCCATCCGCGTGCAATCCCATACGCCACAACCATCATGACTGCCGGCCCTGGGGTCAGTGAAAGCGCAGCCTCTGTGGCGGTAAATAGCAACCAGCTTTCCATCGTCATCGCCATGCCAGATTACGACCTTGCAAAAGAATAGAGCGCATTTAGCACGGTATCGGCTTGCTCTGCCATCATCGAGTGACCGCAATTGTCGATCACTGTCGTCTTACTCTGCGAAATGGCTTTGCTTAATACTGAGCTAGCTTTAGGCGGCGTCATCATATCGTTTTTTCCCAGCAAAAATAGGGTAGGGCAGCTCACTTTCTGGGCAGCTTGTTCGCCATTATCGTACGCATTGCAGGCAGAAAAATCCGTATAAAACACCTTGGCCGGATTGATCTTGGAAATACGTTGCATCAAACGCCTGCTAGCATTCATGACGTAAAATCCAGGGCCGGGGCAAGATGGCTTGTGCGCGATCGAGGTATGTGACCAGATATTTACCATGTCGATGGCGCTCTGCTCGTCATCACGTGCCGCATTTAACAAGGTATCAGACACTTTCATCGGGTAAGCGGTACCAATCAAGCCAAGTCTGCTGACACGTTCCGGCGCTTTCGCACAGGTTTCCAGTGCGATTAATGAACCCATGCTATGACCAACCAGGCTGGCTTGTTGCACACCCGCCGCATCCAGAACCGCCAGCAACCAGTCGGCCATTTCTTCTACGCAAGTGAGCGCCTCGCCTTTACTGCGGCCATGGCCAGGCAAATCAACGGCGAGTACGCTAAAGCCGTGGTGGGCAAAGTAACGTGTTTGCAGTGCCCATACAGAATGATCGTTTTGGGCGCCATGAATAAATACGATGGTGGGCAATCCGGAATTAAATATTTTGCCGCCGGTATAGCAATAGGCATCGTGACCATGCACGTTTAATAGCATCTCATGCCCCTTTCTGAGCGGCCTTTAAGCCACGTGTCAAATCTTCAAGCAAGTCATCTACATCTTCCAGTCCTATCGACAGGCGCATAGTGCCTTCGGTAATGCCTGAAGCGATCAATTGCTCGCTTGGTACACGGAAGTGGGTCGTAGAGGCGGGGTGTATTACCAAAGATTTGGCATCGCCTACATTGGCAAGATGAGAGAAAAGTTTGAGTGACTCGACAAAGCGTTGACCGGCGGCTCTATCTCCTTTCAGGTTAAATGTGAACACTGCACCGCATCCTTTTGGCAGTAATGTTTTGGCCAGGACATAATCTGGATGCGTTTCAAGCTCGGGGTAAGACACCGACGCCACGGCCGGATGCGATATTAAAAACTCTACAACTTTACGGGTGTTGGCAACATGCCGGTCCATACGCAGGCCGAGTGTTTCTATGCCTTGTAAAATAGCAAATGCATTGTGCGGACTCATGGCCGCACCAAAATCACGCAAACCTTCGCGGCGGGCGCGTAAAGAGAAGGCGGCGACGGTCGATTCTTCGGTGAATACCATGCCATGAAAACCATCATACGGTTCACACAGTTCAGCAAAACGGCCGGTTTTTTCATAGGCTTCTTGCCAGTCAAATGTGCCGCCATCGACTAACAGTCCGCCTATCGCGGTACCATGTCCGCATAAAAATTTTGTTGCAGAATGACAGATTAAATCGGCGCCATGATCAAATGGGCGCAATAAATATGGCGTCGTGAAGGTCGAATCGAGCATCAGTGGTAGGTAATTTTCGTGCGCAATTGCGGCTACTTCAGGGATGTTGAGCACATCCAAACCGGGGTTGCCCAGTGTTTCGCCAAACAGCACTTTAGTATTTGGTCTGATTGCCTGGCGCCACGAACCCAGATCACGTGGATCAACGAAGGTGGTTTCTATACCAAAACGCTTCATTGTATAGGCCAGCAGGTTTTGCGATCCGCCATACAAAGCACGAGATGCCACTACATGCGAACCTGCTCCTGCAATAGTTGCCAGCCCAAGATGCATCGCGGCCTGACCGCTGGCAATCGCAAGGCCCGCTACGCCTCCTTCAAGTGCGGCGATACGTTCTTCCAGCACTGCATTGGTCGGATTTGATATGCGAGAATAGACATGACCGGCGCGTTCCATATTGAATAGCGAGGCGGCATGATCGGAATCTTTGAAGACAAACGAGGACGTGAAATGAATCGGCGTCGCACGCGCGCCAGTATCTGGGTCCGGGGCGGAACCGGCATGTAGGGAGAGCGTATCAAAACCGTGATATTTGGGCCCACTCATATGTTGTTTTCTCCTAATTGCAATGTGCTAATGCTACCATCTAATAAGCTAATAAAAAGTTGCTTATTATTTGAATTTTTCCTGAAAATATTGTCTTCTGTTGGATATGCTTAATAGGTAATATTTGCTAACGCTGGATTTTTTTCAGGGCTTGCGCTACATTGGCAACAAAAGCATGAAAAATAAATACAAGAAGTAACAAGGATACTAAGGAGCAAACATGAAAGTCTCAGAAATTCTTCAGGTAAAAGGCAATATCCTGTTTACCGTGACACCAGACATCTCCATTGTTGAGGCTGTCGCCGTGATGGAAGAAAAAGACATCGGGTCGCTAGTCGTCATGGAATTTGGCGATCTGGTAGGTATATTGACCTTTCGCGAAGTGATTCGTGCTCTGCATAAAAATAATGGATCGTTGGCTGCGGGCACGGTACGTAAGTATATGGATGATCATCCACTGACGGTCACTCCCGAAACAGAGGTGAATGAAGTCCGCCGTATGATGTTAGAAAAACATTCCCGGTATCTCCCTGTAATGGATGCGAAAATTTTGCTTGGGGTAATTTCTTTTTATGATGTAGCAAGGGCTGTTCTTGAAGCGCAAAGCTTCGAAAACAAAATGTTGAAGGCCTATATTCGCGACTGGCCTGTTGAAGAGAGCGAAGAATAATGTTAATCAATAGCTGATATGCCCATGACGCCCGCAATGCTGACCTTGCGGGCGTTTTTGTTTTTGCCGGATAATCTTTGGAAGGGATATTTACCATGCAAATAGCGATAGTAGGAGCTGGAATCGCCGGATTGACTGCCGCACGTCAGTTACAGTCGCAAGGACATCATGTCACCATCTATGAAAAAAGTAGCGGAGTCAGTGGTCGAATGAGTACCCGACAGACTGAAGTGGGCGGCTTTGATCACGGCGCGCAATATTTCACCGCCATCTCCGACCGTTTTAAAAAAGAAATTGGCGACTGGCGCAAAGTGGGCTGGGTGGTGCCATGGGAAAGTAGACTGGTTACTCTTGAGTACGGGGCAAGCTCACCAGCAGGTCGGAGCGGCAAGCGCTATGTGCCTGTGCCAGGTATGAGTTCATTGGGCAAACAGTTGGCGCATGGCCTTGATATTCGGACTGAGCAACAGATCATCGCGCTAGAACCGTTTGAAAATCAATGGTTGCTATCGGTTAAATCCGATATGGTGCCGATTGCCGTATCCGCAGGACCATTTGATGCAATTATTCTTGCCATTCCGCCAGAACAAGCTACTCCGTTGTTGCAAGGCCATGCGGCATTTAGCAAACAAATCGGCAACGTACACCTAGAGCCTTGCTGGACTTTAATGTTAGCGTTTCAGACGCCGCTAAATCTACCCTATGACGGTGCATGGGTCGCCCACTCACGCTTAGGCTGGATTGCCAGAGATACCTCCAAACCCGATCATCGAGCCGGTGAGCGGTGGGTCTGTCATGCCACTCAAGCTTGGAGTGTAGAACATCTGGAAGATGACCCTGAACGAGTCAAAGAAAAATTATCCAAAGCTTTTCATGAGGCGACTGGCTCACCAATACAGCCGATTCATGCCGTTGCGCATCGCTGGCGTTTTGCGCAAGCAAGTACCCCTTTGCCTGACGTTTATTTATGGGATGCGAAGAAGCGTATCGGCGTCTGCGGCGATTGGTTTTCTGTTGGACTAGAGGGCGCGGGGCGAGTCGAGAATGCTTTTCTTAGTGCGCTAGAATTAGCAAAAGTAATTTAAGATTGTGTTCATCAATCCAATTCTCGGATTTACTTCAGTATACGTTGAAGATTTATTTAATATCGGAACCTGTCAAGCTAGTTGTCGCCTAAGATAGTTACTTTTATGAGATTTTTTTGAGTTCTGGATGTTGCTCCTTTTCTGCTTTATTTTGCTCTGGATTTAGGTGCGCGGTGTCGATATATTGCCAGTTTTGCGTATCGCTATTCCAGCGTCCAGGATCTCATGCTTTGGCGGTTTCATAGGCTTCAGTACGCCTGGATAGCAGGGCGATATCGCGGCCGCGATGGCGTTGGCGTGACGAAACGAATGGAACGATGCTCGTGGTTGTACCCGTACACAAAAGCCACCACTCATTGCCGGTAGTAAACAGATTTTAAAACGACTGCCGCGGATAGCTTAGATGGTATTTGATTGTTTTAAATAGCGCCTCCGAGAACGGATTGTCGTTAATGACTGTCGGCCGGCTGAGCGTATGCATGACGCCCAGTGTTTTCGGGGTATCGAGCATGCCGGCACCTTTCATCGTGCTGCCATTGTCGGAATGTCGCACCACTTTATTTGGTGCAATATGCTCTCGTGTGCAAATGTCTTGTATCACTTCGCTGGCCTGTTCATTGCTTTTGCTCTCGTAGATCGGCCACCCCAACCACTTTTCGACTAATAATATCCATAAAAAAATACAGGTAATAGTAGATGAAGCTGGATCAAGACCTCTGTAGCAAGCCGATCTAAAGAACTTCTAGCGTTAAGCGGGCCAAGTCAAGAATCGAAGACATGACCTTGATTGCAGTCTTTACAAACAAAGTCACCGCTCCGGTAGCAGATGCTGACGCATAGAATGCAAAAATTAAGCAAGAAGGCTCAGTTGCACTGAATGCATTCGGCGGCATTGAAATGCTACAAGCATGTGTGAAGTGACGCTTAATCTTCGTTAGGATAGATTAATACGAGTTCGGAAAAATCCGGATATGCGCCGGACACGAAGATCGAAAATAAAAAAGGACTGACAGCGTAAAAACTGTAAGTCCTTGATTTCATTGGTCGGGACGGAAGGATTCGAACCTTCGACCCCGTGCACCCCATGCACGTACGCTACCAGGCTGCGCTACGCCCCGACGCTGAGCGAAAAATTATAGACTATAAGTGACAATTTTTCCATTAAAAGATGGTGAATCATTTTTCTTGCGTAAAAATGAAAATAATTACACACTTTTAAATGTAAATTTGAATAAATTATTTTCATAATGATTCAAAAGCGGCGACAATACCTATTCTGTGCTTGGGTATTTATTGCGCACATTTCTTAACATTCTATTATTTAAGAGCAGGTATGACCATAAAAATTAGTCAGAACTTCGACGCTGGTGCGATTGAGGTCGTGCATGCTGAGCATGCGGGGGAGATTGCATTAAATTTGCGACCGGATTCGCATGCTGATTTTATGCAGTGGTTTTATTTTCGTTTACAGGGCGCACGTGATCAGAAAACAGTGATCCGTATTCTAAATGCAGGTGTGGCGACTTATGCTAAAGGATGGGAAAATTATCATGCGGTAGCGAGTTATGACCGTGAGAGTTGGTTTCGAGTCGATACCGAATTTGATGGCAAGGTGATGACGATACGTCATGAGCCAGAATTTGATAGCGTGTATTACGCTTACTTTGAGCCGTATAGTTGGGAACGTCATTTGGCACTGCTGGCCAGCGTTGAACAATCAGCTTTGGCTCGGGTTGTGGATCTGGGTAATACCGTCGATGGGCGCGATCTGAATATGGTGGTAGTGGGAGATCCGACGGCTGAGAAGAAAGTCTGGATCATCGCACGTCAGCATCCGGGTGAAACGATGGCGGAGTGGTTGGTGGAAGGCACATTGAATGCCTTGCTTGACCCGTCTAATCCGATTGCCCGAAGTATTCTGGATAAGGCGGTGTTGTATATCGTGCCGAACATGAATCCAGATGGTGCTGTACGCGGCAATTTGCGTACTAATGCAGCCGGGGCTAATCTGAATCGCGAGTGGATGACGCCCTCCCTGGAGACTAGCCCTGAAGTGTTTTACGTTAAGAAAAAAATTGAAGAAACCGGTTGTGATCTGTTTTTAGATATTCATGGCGATGAAGGCTTGCCGTATGTGTTTGTGGCCGGTAGTGAAATGCTGGAAGGTTTTAGTGAGCAGCAGATCAAAGAGCAGCAAGCTTTTGTGGATAGCTTTTCCGCGGCTAGCCCTGATTTTCAAACTCAGTATGGTTACGAGGCAAGCAAGTACCATGAAGATGTGCTAAAACTGGCTTCTAAATACATTGGCCATCATTTTAAATGCGTCTCGCTGACTTTGGAGTTACCATTTAAAGATAATGCCAATATGCCAGATCTTGAAGTGGGCTGGGATGGCGCACGTAGTATGAAATTGGGCGAGGCGATATTGCAGCCAATTTTAACGTCTTTAAATAATTAATCACGGATTTGATTCAGCATGGGCACAGAGATAGAGCGTAAGTTTTTGGTCACGGGCGAGGACTGGAAAGAGCGAGGGCAGGGCGCGCGACTGCGTCAGGGCTATATTTGCTCCGATCCTGGTCGCATTGTTCGTGTGCGTATTGAAGGCGAGCGCGCTATGCTGACACTCAAGGGTAAAACCGTGGGGATTTCTCGCGGGGAGTGGGAATACCCTATACCCGTTGAGGACGCGCAAGAATTGTTGGATGGCTTGTGTGAAAAGCCTTTGATCGACAAAATCCGTTACCGCGTTCCCTTCGGTGGTTTTATTTGGGAAGTCGATGAGTTTTTTGGTGAAAATGCTGGTTTGGTCGTGGCTGAGATCGAGTTGGAATCAGAAACGCAGGAATTTGTTAAGCCCGATTGGATTGGGCAAGAGGTGAGTGAAGATAGGCGCTATGCAAATGCGAATTTATTCAAGCATCCTTTTCAACGCTGGACTAAGCAGGATTGATTAAGTTGATGGGTGCCTCTATTGATTTGAAGTATTAGAAGTTTTTATTTTCGCCTTCACGGAAATGACATTTTTATAGAAATGCCTGGATTTAATGATAGCTATATGAGCGCTAGTGGCTGGTGATACAGAATAAGAACAATCTAAAAGTGTGCAGGCCCAGCGCGCATATCCCATGCGCTTTTCCGAGATGATAGGCTGGAGACCTGCATGGAGTATGCTCGGTGGGCCTGCCGTATTTTTTATTCCGTCTTTTTTTTGAAAAAGGACGGAATAAGACTTGGTTAATACCGTCGTGAAATAGATTCAGCGACACAGACTGGCTTATCACCGCCTTCTCGCTCTATCGTCACTTCCCAGATCATTTGTGCGCCGCCTGTAATGTCTTCTACCTCAAGTAATTTCAAACGTGCGCGTAGCTTGCTGCCAGCAGGAACCGGTGCCGGGAAGCGTACTTTGTTAAGACCATAATTCACGCCCATTTTGACATCGGTCATGGTGATGGCATTTTGCATCAGCATCGGCAGTAAAGATAAGGTCAGGAAGCCATGTGCGATGGGTCCGCCGAAGGGCGATTCGCGTTTGGCGCGTTCCACGTCTATGTGTATCCATTGCTCGTCGCCGGTGGCTAGTGCAAAGGTGTTGATGCGTTCTTGCTCGACCGTGACCCAATCGGATAACGCGACTTCTTGTCCGATCAGGGACTTTAGTTCTGCCAGGCTATGTATTTCACGCATGCTGATTTCCTGATTGAGGGCGGCGGCCGAACATGCCCATGCCCTTAATGGTGCAGACCAGTTTTCCTTCTTGGTTGACTGCGCGCCACATGGTGAACACGACGCCGCGATCTAATTTTGAGGTGGAGGGGCGGCTTTCTAAGGTTTCTGCTGTGACAGTCAGCGTGTCGCCAGGGCGCACCGGTAATATCCAGCGCACTTCGTCTACGCCGGGAGAGCCCATACTGGTTGATTCATTGAGAAAACCATCCACTACCATCCGCATGATCATGCTGCAGGTATGCCATCCGCTGGCGATGACATCGCCGAAGATAGAATCGCTGGCGGCAGTTTTGTCGATATGGAAGGGTTGGGGGTCAAACTGAGAGGCAAACTGAATGATTTCTTCTTCGCTAACCTGGCGTTGGCCTAGCTCAATAACGCTGCCGGGGATGAAGTCTTCGAAATACCATTTATAGCTTTTTATTGACATTAATTGCTCCGTAATAGCGTGAATTTCAGAGGAAATCTCTTTCACCTGCGACAGCGCTGCAGGTGAAAGAGATAAATTGTCTTGCTAAATTGCATTGATAAATGATGCTGAATTACGCCGCTTGCTTAAAACCGGGCTGTGCCACAAAGCGCGCCAGATGATGGTCGGTGTCGCCGAGTGATAATTCGATCATGGTGAGCCGTTTAAACATATGCGCTGCTGGCAGCTCATTGGTGACACCCATGCCACCATGTAATTGCACGGCTTGCTGCCCGATAAAGCGTGCTGCCTGGCCGATGCGCGCCTTGGCGGCAGAAACTGTGCGGCGGCGTTCTTCTGCATTGGATGACGACATTTTGACGGCAGCCAGTGTCGCCATCGAACGTGCTTGTTCCATTTCCATAAACATCTCGGCCATACGATGTTGTAAAACCTGGAATTTTCCGATAGGTACACCAAATTGCTGGCGTGTTTTTAAGTAATCGAGTGTGGCAGCAAAAATCGCTTCCATCACGCCTATCGCTTCAGCACAGAGCAAAGTAATTCCGTAGTCTGATACCGCATCAAGTATCTCCCAGCCTGCATCTGCCGTACCCAGCAAAGCGAACGCGGGGACTTGGACCTGGCTCAATGTGATGTCCGCGGCACGGAAACCATCTATGGTGCGATAGTTGCGACGAGTAACCCCAGCGGCATTGGCATCGACGATAAACAAGCTGATGCCATCCGTGCTTCTTTGGGGGCCGCTAGTGCGTGCCGAGACGATCACTTGTCCCGCTTGCGCGCCATGCAGTACTACGGTTTTGACGCCATTCAATACATAGCCATCAGCGTTTTTGCTGGCGCTGGTGGTAATGTCAAACAAATCGTGACGGGATTGTTTTTCTGCTAGTGCAGAGGCGAGTTTCAGTTCGCCACTGGCGACTTGTTCCAGTAAGTGCGCGTGACTTCCGGCTTGTTTTAAGAACTCGGCACCCATGACAGTGGCAAAGTAGGGTTCAATTACCAAGCCGCGTCCTAGTTCTTGCATGATGACCAGCATGTCAATCGCGGAGCCGCTAAAACCGCCTTGCTCTTCAGGAATTGGCAAGGCAGTAGCGCCTAGCTCGGTCAGTGCAGCCCACGCCTTATCGGATACGCCGGTATCTGAATTAATGATGTTTTTACGTTGTTCGAAACTGTAATCCTTTTCGACCCAGCGGCGTAGTGCATCGGCAAATTGTGTTTGTTCTGCTGTTAAATTAAAATCCATTTTTATCTCCTGGCTAAGCTCACGATGTTCACAAGCCCAAAATCATTTGGGTGATGATATTTTTTTGTATCTCATTCGAGCCGCCATAGATCGACGTTTTGCGGTAATTGAAATAGTAAGAGGCCAGCGGTGCGGCATCATCATCGCCGACTACGCTATGCTCGGTTTCACCTTCCATAAAGGCAGGGTCAAATGGCAGACTGTAGGGGCCTAATGCTTCCATCATCAGCTCGGTCAGTCTTTGCTGGATCTCCGTACCCTTGATTTTGAGTAATGATGCTTCCGGACCCGGGCGACCGCTGTCTTGAGAAATGACACGTAAAACCGTAATTTCCAAGGCCATTAATTCAATTTCCAGGCTGGCCACTTTGGATGCGTAAATAGGATCATCCAGCAGGGGCTTGCCATTTTTCTGATGTTCAGTTGCAATGCGCTTTAAAAATTCTAATTCGCGTTTGGCGCGACCTACAGCTGCAATATTCGTGCGCTCATGGCCGAGTAGGTATTTGGCGTAAGTCCAGCCTTTGTTTTCTTCGCCGATCAGGTTTTGTACCGGAACCTTGACGTTATCAAAGAATACTTCATTCACTTCATGGTCTTCATCGAGCATGATAATAGGACGCACCGTGATACCCGGGGTTTTCATATCGATGAGTAAAAACGAAATACCTTCTTGCTTGCGGACGGTGGTGTCGGTGCGTACCAGGCAAAAAATCATGTCGGCGTGTTGTGCCAGCGTGGTCCAGGTTTTTTGCCCGTTTACAATGTAATGATCACCGACCCGTTCTGCACGCGTTTTGACTGAGGCTAAATCGGAACCAGAACCTGGCTCAGAATAACCCTGACACCACCAGTCATCACAATTCAAGATGCGTGGCAGGTAGTAGTCTTTTTGTGCCTGATTGCCAAACGCCATAATCACTGGTGCCACCATCGCCACGCCAAATGGCATGATTGCGGGCGTACCCGCGCGCGCGCATTCTTCTTCAAAAATATGGCGCTGGGTTGCACTCCAGCCGGTGCCGCCATATTGGGTCGGCCAGCCAGTTGCTACCCAGCCTTGTTTGGCCAGCGTCTTGTGCCAGCGTACAAAGTCATCTTTAGACATGCGCTTATGATTGAGCACCTTATGCTTCAGGTCTGCTGGTAAATGCTCATCCAGATAAGCACGTACCTCATCACGGAAGGAGAGGTCTTCTGCTGTGTAGTTTAAATCCATGTTGTCTCCACTTTGTTGCGGCCGCTTGAAATGACTGAATAAAAAAGCACGACCGTTCAAATTCAATTGTACAACGAATTTTGTCTGGCGCGATCAGCAAATGGAATTTGTTGAAAATCGAGGCGGATAAAACAATGGCGATACCACAGTATCGCCATTGTTTTATCCGGATTGCTACTGGAACGAGTCAGTGAAAGTGCTCTGACCCTTGAGGAGGAACACTTTCTGGCATCTCCGCATGTACCAGTTCTCCTTCACTATCAGCATACAGTGGCGCATTGCAATCGTCGCAAAATTCCATGCTGAAAATATTTTCAATTCTTTGAATACTGGTAATGCCACACTCAGTCAAAATTGCCGGTATTTCTCCAGGCAGATTGTCGTCATCAGGATTGCCCATGGCGTTTAACTCATCATCCTGCTGATATAAGGGCCAGACCACGCCATAAATGACTTCAGGCGCTTTCTTTAAGGTGAAACCAATTCTGTACTCATCAATTTGGCCCGGATTTTCCTGAAGTCCAAAACCCGCAATGATGGTTGACAGTTCACTCGCCTCTACACCCAAGGTCTGCGTCAGGTAAAACACGGCTGAACGAATCGAAATAGGACGTATACGCACATCAGCTTCGCGGCATCCGGTGTAATAAGCCTCCGGCAATAATAACTCGACGCCACAACCCGGCAATAACCGCATGATCGCGGGCGTTGCATACTCTTGCCATAATGCGAGAATATCGCTCTTGGCCTGAGCGCAATCAAACGGCGATGCGATGGTCTGCCAGCGAAATAGTGGCTGATCTTTTGGCACCACGACCACCGCTATCAGGTAACGGCTATCCGCCAGAAAGGGCACGGTTTGAGGTAGATCTTGCGTTGGCTCGACCTGATCGCCCTTGAGCAAACCCAGCGCCGTACGCTCCATCAATGCATAGGCTTCACTGTGGGTGGTGGGTAGCTGATCGATCGCATACAAGTTCGGTAATACGCGTAAATGTGCCTGATCTGATAGCAGATGTTGTTTCCAGCAACTCGATAGCATCTCTGTGGTGTGGGGAGGGATTGTGCCTGAAGCAATCTCAAAACGACTCCAGGCCAATATTGGCGCGACCATTAAAAGTACATCGTAGTGCGCATGCTTGTATTCAATCCGGCTGGAGGTACAGATAGACTCCATAGTTTCTACCAGAACTTCATAGGCATTCGGATGCGTTTTAAATAAATGCTCTGCTGCTGCATCAAGTACATTTTGATGTTTCTGCTGGAGATTTTTTGCAACCAGACCATCTAATTGCGCCTGCCACGCGATATCTTCAATGCGGCTGGCCGACTGGGCTACCGCCAAAGAAAGGTTTGCCAGTCGCAGTCCATCTGCGACAAGTTTGTGTTGTTTTTTTTCTGGTGATCGTCGCATGTGTTTCTATTTTTTTGTGTATTGGGTTTTACCAAACAAAACATCTTTGGCTTTATCACTCACTAGTGGTTTGCGCAAATCGCTCAACACCTTAACGCCACGTTGTACTGCAGGGCGCTTACTGATGGCGTCAAACCAGCGCTTGGCATGGGGAAAATCGGCCCAGTCGATACCTTGGTTGTCGGCGGAGCGCGCCCATGGGAAAGTGGCAATGTCAGCAATCGTGTAATTGTCACCTGCAAGATAAGTGGTTTGTGATAGTTGCTTATCAATCACTCCGTACAGACGCCTGGCTTCATTGGTATAGCGATCAAACGCGTATTCAATTTTTTCAGGAGCATAAATACGGAAATGGTGTGCCTGACCCAGCATAGGGCCAAAGCCGCCGATCTGAAACATCAGCCATTGCAGCGTTTGGTATTTTTCACGGTCAGTCTCGCCAAGAAATTTTCCGCTTTTGCCTGCCAGATAAATGAGTATCGCGCCAGATTCAAACAGAGCAATTGGCTTGCCATCAGGGCCGTCAGAATCGACGATAGCAGGGATCTTATTATTCGGCGAAATCGCCAGAAAGTCCGCTTTAAACTGGTCGCCCGCACCTATGTCGACAGGAATGGCGCGATAAGCAAGGCCGCATTCTTCCAGCATGATATGAATTTTGTGCCCGTTTGGAGTAGGCCAGGAGTATGCATCGATCATAGTGTGCCTTAACAGTTTTTTTAGGTGAACATCATGTTTTGCTTATTATGCAGAAATTTCAAGATATTTGTTGTTATGGTTTCTAAAAATGTCCCAAGGAAAAATAATGACTCTAAATTTGCAATGTGCTATCTTTAATATGGATCGTTTCATATTTTGCAGCGAAAATACCGGGGACAGGCAATATGCCACGTTTACAGATTCGATTTCCCTTTAATTACATTACTAGGCAAACGGGTGTCGCATTATTTTATGCCTTGTTTGTTTATCTTCACTTACATTATTTTTCA
>NZ_JAUSFI010000078.1 GCF_030651495.1 Undibacterium sp. | reverse complement strand
GGTAACGGAAATAACCGTACCTTGATTACGAATCTCAGCTGTGTCGCCAAGGCCTTGAATCCGGCTCTTGATCAACTCGCTGATTTCTGATGGGTTGAGTTGCATACTAACTCCTAAAATTAATTCAGTACTTACGTCCGCGATTTACGCGGCACATTGCGTGCATCTATTACGCAGTTAAGGCAACTTGCATCTGTTGTAGCTTGGCACGTACGGAAGTATCGAGCACTTGATCACCAACCACAATATGCACGCCACCGATCAGGGACGCATCCACTTTCACGGTTGAATGCAACTTGCGTCCAAATTTCTTTTCCAGCGTGGTCGTTAAATCACTTATCTGTGCAGCCGTCATTTCAAATGCGCTGGTAATTTCTGCGTCTGCAGCGCCAACTTCGGCGTTTTTCAGAGCATGAAATTGACTAGCGATTTCGGGCAACAGGGTTAAGCGATCATATTCTGTAAGCGTATTGATGAAATTTTTAGCCTCATCAGTTACAGGCGACTTCAACACGGACAAGAAAGTCTCTGCAGTTTGCGCTGCGGTGACTTTGGGATTGTGTGCAAGAGCTAGTACATCGGGATGTGCCGCGACTTGCGCCATCTCGGCAACCAAATCCGACCAGGCGGATAGGTTACCGGATTTGGCAACACGGAACAAGGCTTCGGCGTAAGGACGAGCGATCGTTGCGAGTTCAGCCATGATTACAGCTCAGTCTTCAATTGGTTTAACATATCAGCGTGAGCCGATGCGTTAACTTCACGTTTCAGAATTTGCTCTGCGCCTTTGACTGCCAATACGGCAACCTGGTCGCGCAATTCTTCGCGTGCTTTAGTGACTTGATTGTCTGCTTCAGCTTTAGCGGCAGCGATGATGCGTGCTGCTTCGGCATTGGCAGTATTCTTAGCTTCTTCCACGATCAGCTGTGCGCGTTTTTCTGCATTGGCAACATGCGTCAGACCTTCTTCACGCGCACCAGCCAATTGGGCTTGTACACGTTTTTCAGCGTCTTGCATCTTTGCCTGGCCTTGATCAGCAGCAGCCAAGCCGTCGGCAATTTTTTGCCTACGAGCATCGATTGCACCAATCAACGGTGGCCACACGAATTTCATCGTGAAGAGTGCCAGGATGAAAAACACCCCAGCCTGGTACCACATTGTTTGATTAAGGTTCACGGTAGTTTTCCTATAGAAATTATCGTTCCGTAAGCAGATCTGCTTACGGTAGAAAAAGGAAAGCTAATTAGCCTTTGAACGGATTTGCTGTTGCAAAGAACATAGCAATACCAACACCGATAATGAATGCAGCATCGATCAGACCAGCCAACAACAACATTTTACCTTGCAGCTTGTCCATCAATTCAGGTTGACGAGCTGAGGCTTCCAAATATTTACCACCCATCAGAGCGATACCGATACATGCACCCAAAGCGCCCAAACCGATGATCAAACCACAAGCCAATGCAACCATAGCGACGTTAGTCATAACAATTCCTTCAAAGTTTAAAAATATAAAAAATCAAAAAAACAAAAAACAAAAACAAATTTCAACAAAACCTGATATTGCAATTAATGCGCTTCGTGAGCCTGACCCATGTACACCAAGGTCAACATCATGAAAATAAATGCTTGCAAGAAAACGATCAAAATATGGAAGATTGCCCAAACAGAACCGGCGAACAGATGGCCGATACCGCCAGATAAAGTTTCACTCGCACCCAGCAAAGCGATCAACAAGAACAGCAATTCACCAGCAAACATATTGCCAAACAATCGCATACCTAATGAGAAAGTTTTAGCCGCATATTCAACCGCATTCAAAGCCAGATTGGCAGGAAATAACCATGGGCCAAACGGCGCAGTAAATAGCTCTTTAACAAAACCACCAATGCCTTTGATTTTCAAACTATAAAAAATCATTAAAGCAAAAACACCGATCGAAATACCCAGCGTACCGTTTAAATCAGCAGTAGGAACCACCCGGTGATGCATTTCTGGATCGAGACCAAAAATTGGAAAAATCCATTGAGAGAATAAATCCACTGGCAAGAAATCCAGCGAATTCATCATTGCCACCCAGACGAATATTGACAGCGCCATAGGGGCAATGAAACTCGTATTGCCGTGAACAATACTTTTTGCCTGGTTATCCACCATTTCAACCAGCATTTCAACTGCAGATTGAAAGCGACCCGGCACGCCGGTGGTGGCTTTTCGCGCTGCCATGTACATCAAAAGACTGACGATGACACCGCAGGCTATAGACCAAAATAAGGTATCTATGTTCAGTACGGACATATCCCACAATGATTCTTGCTGGGTATGTGTATTAGAAAGATGTCCCAGATGATGGGATATATATTCTGACGCGGTGGGTGCTGCGTGCTCAGTTGCGCTCATAATTAGTGTCTAAATAGTAAAATGAAATAACTTTTTAGTATCACGACGATCCCAGCGATAAACGCCACCCAATGCAAATCGCGATACAACCAAACAACTGCCATCATGAGCGCAATTGTTGACCCAATCTTTATAAACTCACCGATAAAAAAATTCATCGGGTTGGCACCCCCTGGTTTTTGCGCGCTGGTACTCAAGCGCAATGCAAATAACGAATTAGGGATAGCACAACAAAGCCCGCCCAACAAAGCGGAGATCCCTGCGGGAATACCAGACACCAAACTAGCGATCAAGGCGACTACCAAAGCTGCTGTCAATTGCAACAGAACTATCCGCGTCATGCCATTTCCTCACTTAATTTACTGATACCCATTGAACCGCTTGCATTTGTCACCATATTTCTTACAGAAGATTAAACGCATGCCATCCAAAACCACAGAATTATACGTGGTAGTGCGTACCATCGTCAAACGTTTGATGCAACGCATCAAAATGAGACATTACATCTCCTCATGCTGTGCTCACACCAGCATTACAATTTACCCAACAGCTCTGCGAGCCAATGCTGGCCTTGCTCCCACCCTCCCAAGCCAGACTCACTGTTGATGTGACCTCGCGCACCAATACAGTGAAAATCAGCACCCCAAGCATCCGCCCAACACTTTGCCACAGATAACTCGCACCATGGATCATCATCAGAAACGATCATTTTGGCTGGAAAAGGCAAGAAATTTGTTGGCATAGGAGAAAAGCTAGGGGCCGGAAATCCTGCACGCGCCACATCTGGCGGCGCCACTAACAGGGCAGCTTTGACTTTCGTTTTGGTTATATCCCCAAGACTGTGCAGTTCCATTTGTACCCACCAGGCAACTAAGGCACAACCTAGACTATGCGCCACCAGTACCACCTCGTCTTCAGCGGCATTGATTGCCTCAGTCAGACTCGCTACCCAAGCATGGCGCTCCGGCTTGGTCCAACTTTGTTGCTGTACCCGGATAGCGTTGGGCAAATCTCGCTCCCAACGACTTTGCCAATGGTCCGGGTCGGAATTGTATAAGCCGGGTAGCAACAAAATTTTCATGAGGAGATCGTCTATCGGCCTATTGCACTATTGGCCGCGGATTTTCAAAATGACGCCGTCCAGTGAATCCAAATCAGCAAAGTCAATAATCAGTTGCCCCCTGCCTTTGGTACCCATTTTGAGAATCACCTGCGTGGCTAATAAATCGGCAAGTTCTTCTTCGAGACGCGTGATATCGCGTGATTTCTCTGTCTTATCGCGTGTTTTTGTCGGGGCATTCAATTCTGCCGTAGTCCGGGAGACCAATTTTTCTGCTTCTCTGACTGACATCCGCTTAGCCACGACTTGATTCGCCAGCTGTATCTGTGTCGCAGCATCGGTCGCCAGCAGCGCGCGGGCATGCCCCATGTCGATGTCACCTGCCATCAGCATAGTTTGGACCGGCTTGGCCAGATTAAGCAAACGCAATAGATTAGAAACCGCGCTGCGCGAACGGCCGACGGCATTCGCCGCTTGCTCGTGGGTGAAGGCGAAATCGGAAATCAGGCGATGGATACCTTGCGCTTCTTCGAGCGGATTCAGGTCTTCGCGCTGGATGTTTTCAATCAGCGCCATCGCGGCGGCGGCCTGATCGTCGACATCCTTGACCAGCACCGGAATCTCGTCCATGCCAGCCATCTGCGAGGCACGGAAACGCCGTTCGCCGGCGATGATCTCATAGCGTGTCACGCCATTGTTTTGCCCTATCGGCCGCACCAGGATAGGTTGCATCAAGCCCTGCGCCTTGATGGAAGCGGCAAGCTCCGTCAGGGCGCCCTCATCCATGCGGGTGCGCGGCTGATATTTACCGGCTTGCAGCTGGCTCACTGGCAAGCTGGTCGGCGCGCCCGCCACTGTCAATGCGGCTTCGGCAAAATCACCCGCGCCATCAAATAATGCTTCCAGGCCGCGTCCCAAGCCTTTTTGTTTTTTTGTCGCCATTATTTCGCTTCCAATAATTTAATTCTGTCCAACATCTCGGTACCAAAGGCGATATAGGCTTGCGCCCCTTTCGACGAAGGATCAAACACCACGCCTGGCATGCCGTAGGATGGGGCTTCCGCCAAGCGCACATTGCGCGGAATCACCGTTTTAAAAACTTTATCGCCAAAATGCTGTTCAAGCTGTTCCGACACCTGTTGCGAGAGCGTCATGCGCGGGTCAAACATGACACGCAGCAAGCCGACAATTTTCAGGTCAGGGTTCAGATTGACCGAGACCTTTTTAATGGTATTGGCCAGATCCGACAAGCCCTCGAGCGCATAGTATTCACATTGCATAGGAATGATGACACCATGCGCGGCGCACAGGCCATTCAAGGTCAGCATGGATAAGGCCGGAGGGCAATCGATTAAAATAAAATCGTAGTCGGCACTCACTTCTACCAAGGCATCGCGCAGGCGCTTATCGCGGTTCTCCAGCGAGACCATTTCGACTTCGGCCCCGGCCAACTCGCGGTTTGCTGGCAGCACATCGAACTTACCCGCTTCCGAGCGTTGCCTGGCGGTCTTGACATCAGACAACCCGAGCAAGACTTCGTAAATGGAGGCCGTCAGTTTCGCCTTGTTAATACCAGCGCCCATCGTGGCATTGCCTTGCGGATCCAGATCAACCAGCAATACCCGCTGATCGAGCTTGGCCAATCCGGCGGCGAGATTGACGGTAGTCGTGGTTTTACCGACGCCGCCTTTTTGGTTTGCGACACAGAAAATTTTTGCCATTTTGCTCTAAGTAGGTTTTATTTCAACATTAACAGCGAAGTTAAATTAAGCCGGGATTTTTTTGATATAGATCAGATGACGTTCGACATCCAGGCCAGGCACAGATAAGGGCTCAATCCGGGTCATTTCCCAACCCGCCGGCAGGCGTTCAATTTCCTGATTGGGGGCAATGCCCTTCATCGCCAGAAACTGCCCTCCGTCCGCCAGCAAATGTCCGGACCAATTGACAAAATTACATAATTCGGAAAAAGCACGCGAAGTGATGACATCGAACTTTTGCTCCACCACCAGAGCCTCCACGCGCCCCGTATATACCGTGACGTTGGACAGTCCTAACTCGGTTTTTGCCTGGGTCAGGAACGCCGTTTTTTTACTGACCGTGTCAATCATGGAAATACGCAGCTGTGGATAAGTAATCGCCAAGATCATTCCCGGCAAGCCACCGCCAGAGCCGACATCCAAGACATTTTTTGCCTCCTTGAAAGCATGCGCTGCCGATAAGGAGTCCAGCAGATGCTGCTTGACCATTTCTTTCGGGTCACGCACCGACGTCAAATTATAGACGGAGTTCCATTTAGACAATAATGCCAAATAAGCAATCATCTTATCAACCTGCTCATTCGACAATGAAAGCGGCAAAAACTTGAGGCCCTCATGCAACATGCCTGTTAATAACTCGCGATCAAATCCGCTCATGATGCCTCACCTTTTTCTTGAACTGGCGTCTCAACTATTTCTTCAATGCCTTCTGCAACGGCGGGTTGAATTATCTCGGCATTCAAAAAGGTCTGAAAACCGCGTTTTTTTAAATGCACCAATAATAAAGAAATGGCAGCCGGTGTTACGCCAGAAACCCGTCCGCACTGCCCTAAAGTCTCAGGCCGGAATGTATTTAGCTTTTGCTTCACTTCTACCGATAAGCTGCTCACTTCCAGGTAATCAAAGTCATGCGGCATCTTCAGGTTTTCAAAATAAAGCTGGCGCTCCACTTCTTTGGCTTGCCGTTCGATATAGCCGGAATATTTGACTTGAATTTCGACCTGCTCTTTTACCGCCGCGTCAGTCGCACCCGGACCCCCCAATAGCTGGCCTTCTTTGCCCGCCAGGCTCATCAGGGTTTCGTAAGTGACTTGCGGACGGCGCAATAAATCGGCCAGCGAATATTCCCGCTCCAGCGCCTTGCCCACCACGCGCTCGGCCTCGGCATCTGCCACCAGTCGCGGACTGACCCAGGTTGATTTGAGTCTTTCCATTTCACGTGAAACATCTTCACGTTTCTTTTCAAACAGCGCCCACTGGGCATCGCCGACACAACCCAGGCGGCGGCCGATTTCAGTCAGGCGCATGTCGGCATTATCTTCACGCAAGCTGAGCCTAAATTCGGCCCGACTGGTAAACATCCGATACGGCTCTTGCACACCCTTGGTTACCAGGTCATCCACCAACACACCCAAATAAGCCTCGTCCCGGCGCGGCACCCAGGCATCACGTCCCTGCGTCTGCAATGCTGCGTTCAGGCCCGCCAACATACCTTGCGCCGCCGCCTCCTCGTAACCGGTGGTGCCGTTAATCTGTCCGGCAAAAAACAGGCCTTTTATTTGACGGGTTTCCAGCGAAGTCTTTAGCCCACGCGGATCGAAGTAATCATATTCAATCGCATAGCCGGGGCGCAAAATGTAGGCGTTTTCCATGCCGCGCATCGAGCGCACTAAATCTAACTGCACATCGAACGGCAAACTGGTAGAGATCCCATTCGGATAATATTCATTCGTTGTTAAGCCTTCAGGCTCCAGAAATATCTGGTGCGAATCCTTGCCGGCAAAACGGTGGATTTTATCTTCAATCGACGGGCAATAGCGCGGACCGACACCCTCAATCACGCCGGTGTACATTGGACTGCGATCGAGTCCGGCACGTATGATATCGTGAGTGCGCTCATTGGTATGCGTAATCCAGCATGGCAATTGGCGCGGATGCATCGCCACATTCCCCATGACAGAAAATACCGGGATCGGATCCAGATCACCGCCCTGCTCTTGCATGACAGAAAAATCAATGCTGCGACCATCTATTCTTGGCGGCGTACCGGTTTTCAAGCGTCCCTGCGGCAAAGCCAACTCTTTCAGGCGCATCGACAGCGACACCGCTGGCGGGTCACCGGCACGCCCAGCCGCATAGCTATTTAAGCCGACATGGATTTTCCCGTCCAGGAAAGTACCTGCCGTCAGCACCACGGCACGGGCCCGAAAGCGCACGCCGACTTGGGTAACTGCGCCGACCACTCTATCGCCCTCGACGATCAGGTCATCGACTGCCTGCTGGAACAGCCACAAATTCTCCTGGTTTTCCAGCCGGCTACGGATCGCCTGCTTATACAAGATGCGGTCTGCTTGCGCGCGCGTGGCCCGCACTGCCGGCCCCTTGGATGAGTTCAGGATGCGAAACTGGATACCAGCTTCATCGGTCGCGATCGCCATCGCCCCCCCCATGGCATCGACCTCTTTGACCAAGTGTCCCTTGCCTATCCCGCCAATGGAAGGATTGCAGGACATCTGACCCAGGGTCTCGATATTATGGGTCAGCAGCAGGGTTTTTTGGCCCATGCGCGCCGAAGCCAATGCAGCTTCAGTTCCGGCATGACCACCGCCAACAACAATTACGTCAAATTCATTTGGATAAAACATGGAATACTTCTACTTAAGGATTGCTCGGGAAGGCCCGATTATAAGGCTTTTTTGAAGCTAAACTTCTTACTGATCCAGATTAGTCTGTAAATGTTTCACGTGAAACAGCATCACACCAGAAACAAAAATATACTTATCAGACAAAAACCACTCTGTTTCACGTGAAACAATCAGCTTCTAAAAAAGGCGTCGCAGCTGGTTTTTAATATTAAACAAATAACAACAAAAAGAAACATTTTCCGCACAAACCCGCTGCCATTTTTAATCGCCAGCCGGCTTCCGGTCAGCGATCCTAGTACCCCGCACACTGCCATCGCCAACCCTAGCGGCCACATGACATGACCGCTATAGCCAAACCATAATAAGGCAGCGCCGTTACATGCCACATTCAGCACCTTGGATACCGCAGAAGCGCTCAGGAAATCATAACCAAATAGGCGCACAAAAATAAAGATCAGGAAACTACCGGTGCCGGGACCAAAGAATCCATCATAAAACCCGATCCCGGCGCCGACCGCCATCGCCATGAGCAGCTCTTTATTACCGCTATACAAAGGCGTGTGGTGCGTGCCGAAATCTTTTTTCTTGAACGTGTACACGGCAATGCCAAACAAGATCAGCGGCAAGGCCTTACGCAGGTAAGTTGGCGGGATATGCGTTACCGTGAACGCGCCGGCAAACGACAGCAAGAAAGCCATCATCGCTGCCGGCAGCACCATGCTCCAGCGCAGCCGCACTGCCCTCAGATAATTCCCGGCTGCAACAGCCGTACCCCAAATGCCGGCCAGTTTATTCGTCCCCAGTAAGGTCGCGGGTGCGATCCCGGGCATCACCGAAAACAGGGCCGGCACCTGGATCAAGCCGCCGCCCCCGACTACCGCATCGACAAAACCGGCCAGAAATGCCGCCGCCGCTAAAATCAGAAAATCCATCATGTATTTCGTTGAAATCTATTCAAGCGAACAGGATAACAACTCTTGCTACAATGAATGCAACCAGGAGAAAAGATAAGATGAATAATTTCGATTTTCGTACCGTCCCGTATCTGATCAGTCAGTCAGGTTCCGCCGCGCAGCTAGGCCAGATCGTCACGCAACATTACCCGCAGGTAAAACGCGTACTCATCGTCACCGACCAGGGCTTTCTCGCCACCGGACTGGTGACACCCTCGATTGCCAGCCTAGAAAAACATGGCCTGCACGTCAGCCTGTTCTCCGACGTGGTGGCCGATCCACCGGAAGCCGTGGTGTTGCAGGCCGCAGCCAGCGCCCGCCAGCAAGACATTGGCCTCGTCATCGGCCTGGGCGGCGGCAGCTCTATGGATGTGGCCAAACTGATTGCCATCCTGGCCAACAGCGAACAGCCATTAAATGCCATGTACGGCATCGGCAACATCAGCGGCCAGCGGCTGCCCCTGCTGCAAATCCCCACTACTGCCGGCACCGGTTCCGAAGTCACGCCGATCGCCATCGTCACCACCGGCGCCACCACCAAGATGGGCGTCGTCGCGCCGCAACTGTATGCCGACATCGCCATCCTCGATGCCGAGCTGACGCTTGGCTTACCGCCGAAAGTCACCGCCGCCACCGGCATTGATGCCATGGTGCATGCGATAGAAGCCTACACCACCAAACACAAGAAAAACCCCTTGTCCGATATGCTGGCGCGCCAGGCACTGTCGTTACTATGGGGTAATATTGATAAAGCCTGCAGCAATGGCAATGATATTGATGCGCGCCAGGCGATGTTGCTGGGTGCCATGCTGGCCGGACAATCTTTCGCCAACGCGCCCTGTGCCGCCGTGCATGCGCTGGCCTACCCGATAGGCGGAATCTTTCATGTGCCGCACGGCCTGTCGAATTCCCTGGTTCTGCCACACGTCCTGCGCTTTAACGCGCCTGCAGCCGCTACCTTGTACGCAGAACTGGCCAGCATCATCGCGCCAGATGCCCAGGGCAGCGCCGAGGCGCGCAGTGACGCCCTGATCCAGGCAATGGAAGCCTTGGCAACACGCGTCGGCATAGCGACCCGCTTGAGCGAGGTAGGGATACAGGAACAGGATCTGGATCAGCTGGCCAGCGACGCCATGCTACAGACCCGCCTGCTAGGGAATAATCCGCGCGAGCTGACCCTGGCAGATGCCAGGGCTATCTATCGCGCTGCGCTGTAAATGGTGTTTAGTATGGTAGGTGATGAAAGCCCCCTGCCCTGACGCGCATATTCCATGCGCTTCTTCCAGCATGCCGGCCTGTAGGGCATATTCCATGCACCTCTTCAGCCTGCCTGGCCTGTAGGGCGCATCGGATATGCGTCTCTGGCAGGGTCATTAAAAATATGATGTACCACAAAAAAAATACCCCTGAGTAAAATCAGGGGTATTTTGCTACGCAAGACACACTACACCGCAGGCTACTTTCTGAGCAAGGCCCAGCGCGCCCCCAGCTCGCCGACGATGCCACGCCGGAACGCCAGTACGCAGACGATAAAGATCAGGCCGGTAACGATCGTGACCGATTCGCCCAGCGAGCGGAACCATTCGATACTGGTGATATTGGCCAGCCAGTTACCCAGGTCGCCCAGCTTGTTTTCCAGCGCGATGATGATCACCGCGCCGACCACCGGCCCGACGATGGTGCCCAGACCGCCTACCAGCGTCATCAGCACCACCAGACCAGACATTGCCCAGTGGGCATCGGTCAGGGTCTCAAAGCCCAGCACCAGCGTCTTGGTAGAGCCTGCCAAGCCGGCCAGTGCGGCCGACAAGACAAACGCCAGCAATTTATAGCGGTCGACGTCATAGCCGAGCGAAATGGCGCGCGGCTCGTTCTCTTTGATCGCCTTCAAGACTTGGCCAAATGGCGAGTGGATGGTGCGGATGATCAGGGCGAAACCACCAATCGCGATGGCCAGCACCAGGTAGTACAGCGTCAGGTCAGAACTCAAGTCCAGCACGCCAAGCAACTTGCCGCGTGGCACGCCTTGCAGGCCATCTTCGCCGCCGGTGAACTTGGCTTGTAGGAAAACGAAATACAGCATCTGTGCCAGCGCCAGCGTAATCATGGTGAAGTAAATGCCCTGGCGGCGTATCGCCAGGCTACCCATCAGCAAACCGATCGTCGCGCCAGCCAGCATCCCGAGCAATAAGCCTAGCTCGGTCGGCAGGCCGGCCGACTTCAAGGCCCAGCCAGTCACATAACCGGCACCGCCAAAAAAAGCGGCATGGCCGAACGACAGCAGCCCGGTAAATCCGATCAGCAAGTTAAACGCGCAGGCAAATAGCGCGAAGCACAGCAGGTTCATCAAAAATACCGGATACACGATAAACGGTGCAATCAGCAGCGCCGTGAACGCCAGCGCATAAGCAATTTTTTTATTCATCAAGATCTCCTGATCACTTCTCTTTGCCGAACAAACCGGCAGGCCGGATCATTAACACGATCGCCATCACGATAAACACTACCGTGGCCGACAGCTCGGGATAAAACACGCGGGTCAGGCCCTCGATGATGCCCAGGCCGAGTCCAGTCAGGATAGAGCCGAGTATCGAGCCCATGCCGCCGATGACCACGACCGCAAATACCGTGATGATCAGGTTCGAGCCCATCAGCGGCGAGACCTGTATCACCGGTGCCGCCAGCACGCCGGCAAACGCCGCCAGAGCCACGCCAAAGCCATACGTCAGGGTGACCATCAGGGGTACGTTGATACCGAAGGCCTCGACCAGTTTCGGGTTCTCGGTGCCGGCCCGCAGGTAGGCGCCGAGCTTGGTTTTTTCGATCACAAACCAGGTGGAAAAACATACGGTCAGGGAGGCGACCACTATCCAGGCGCGGTAATTCGGCAAGATCATGAAACCCAGATCGGTGGCACCCGCCAAGGCATCCGGCACCGAATACGGCTGGCCGGAGACACCATAGAACGAGCGGAACACCCCTTCCAGCATCAGCGTGATGCCAAAGGTCAGCAGCAAGCCATACAGATGATCGAGCTTGTACAGCCAGCGCAGCATGGTTTTTTCGATCAGGATACCGAACAGGCCAACCAGTAAAGGCGCGACCAACAGCATGGTCCAGTAATTCACCTCAAAATAATTCATTCCCATCCAGGCCAGGAAAGCGCCCATCATATACAGGGCACCGTGGGCAAAATTGATCACGTTCAACAGGCCAAAAATTACCGCCAGCCCGAGTGAAAGCATCGCGTAAAAAGAGCCATTCACCAAACCCAACAGCAACTGGCTCAGCATCGCTTGCAGTGGAATACCAAATATTTCCATGGCGCTCGTCAATAAGTACCCGATAAAGGGTGAGGGATAGAAGAAATGACATGCCGCATCTTTTGATGAAGCATGTCAGTCAGTGCTCAGTATTCCGTGAGCCGTGTTCCGTGTTTATGGCAACTCAGGAAAACTTATTTCCAGAGAGAACACTTGCTCTCAGCCTTGGTGGTAAACGCCTGATCGCCAGGAATAGTCTGGACGACTTTGTAGTAATCCCAAGGGTATTTGGCTTCGGCCGGCTCTTTTACCTGCATCAGGTACATGTCATGGATCATGCTGCCATCGCCGCGTATCATGCCGTTTTTGGCGTACATGTCGTTGATTTTTGTGCTGCGTAATTTGGCCAGCACTTTCTCGGTATCGTCGCTGCCGGCCGCTTTCACCGCGTTCAGATACTGCGTGGTGGCCGAGTAATCTGCCGCCTGCAGGCTCGATGGCATTTTTTTCATCTTGCCGAAATAACGCCGCGCCCAGGCACGTGTCTCTTCATTCTGATCCCAGTACCAGTTATCGGTCAGGTACATGCCATGAGTCAGCTTCAAGGTCAGCGAATGGACGTCATTGATAAACATCAGCAAGCCGGCCAGCTTCATGGTTTTGGTAATGCCAAATTCATTCGCAGCTTTAATCGCGTTGATGGTGTCGCCGCCGGCATTGGCCAGGCCCAGGATCTGTGCCTTGGACGCTTGTGCCTGCAACAGGAAAGAAGAAAAATCAGACGCCGACAAAGGATGCTTGACCGCCCCGACCACGCTACCGCCGGACGCTTTCACGACATTGCTGGTATCACTTTCCAGCGAGGCGCCAAAAGCATAATCGGCCGTCAGGAAATACCAGCTCTTGCCGCCCTGCTTGACCACGGCGGCACCGGTACCTTTGGCCAGCGCTACGGTATCGTAGGCGTAGTGAATGGTGAACGGCGTACATTCTTCATTGGTCAGGCGGGCAGTGCCGGCACCGATGGCGATAAAGGGTTTTTTCTTTTCCAGCGCGACTTTCGACATCGCCAGACTGGTGCCGGAATTGGTGCCGCCCAGCAGCATGTCGACGCCATCGCGGTCAAACCACTCACGCGCCTTGCTGGCGGCGATGTCCGGTTTATTCTGGTGATCGGCGGTGACCAGCTCAATCTTTTTACCCAAGACCGTACCGCCAAAATCAGCGATTGCCATCTTGATGGCTTCGACCCCGCCCTGGCCGTCGATATCCGAATACAGGCCGGATACGTCCGTGATAAAACCGATCTTGACTACCTCGCCAGAAACCTGGGCCGATGCGGCCGTGGCAAAACCAGCCAGAGCGGCGGAAACGGCGATCGCTGCTACTTTTAATGTTGTTTTCATGTGTCTTCTCCAATCGTTATTATTGATAAGAACCTGCGGTACACCTACTGCCTAACACTGCCTAACAAAGGGCGATCAAAACCACTCGCCGTTCTACAGATCACTCACGCTATTTCACACACCGAGCAATTCATTCAATACTGACATTTTTTCATTTAGTTCTGCGGCAGCAAAGGTTTCGACAATTTGCCCGTGTTCCATGACATAAAACCGGTCGGCCAAGGGTGCCGCAAAGCGGAAATTCTGCTCCACCATGATGATGGTGTAGCCCTTGGCTTTCAGCGTCGTGATCATGCGCGCCAGCGCTTGCACGATCACCGGCGCCAGGCCTTCAGAAATCTCATCGAGCAGCAGCAGGCGGGCACCGGTACGCAAGATGCGCGCGACCGCCAGCATTTGCTGCTCGCCGCCCGACAGGCGCGTGCCCTGGCTGTTCTTGCGCTCGGCCAGATTCGGAAACATGGCATAAATTTCGTCTACCGACATGCCCTTGTGGCTGCTAGAGACCGATGGCGGCAACAGCAGATTTTCTTCGGTCGACAGCGAGGAGAATATGCCGCGCTCTTCTGGGCAATAGCCGACACCCAGATGCGCCACCTTATAAGTGGGCAGATGAATCGCCTCCACGCCGTTGATCTTGATGGAACCCTTGCGGGCACCGGTCAAGCCCATAATGGCGCGCATGGTGGTGGTCCGTCCGGCACCGTTACGCCCCAGCAAGGTCACGACTTCGCCCTGATTCACCACCAGATTCACGTCATGCAAGATATGCGATTCGCCATACCAGGCTTGCAGGTGACTGATTTCCAGCGCCGGAATAGGCGGCTGCAGGTTGTTGTTTTTGTCGCTGTTTTTGTCACGGACATTCATGCGTGCGCTCCTTCCAGCTCACCGGCAGTGGTGCCCATATACGCTTCCATCACTTTCGGATTATTTGCCACTTCCTGATAGCTGCCTTCGGCCAGCATGGCACCGCGCTGCAAGACAGAAATCTTGTCGCAGATGCCGGAGACCACGCTCATATTGTGTTCCACCATCAGGATGGTGCGGCCGGCAGAGACTTTCTTGATCAGCTCGGTCACGCGGTGTACGTCTTCGTGCCCCATGCCCTGGGTCGGCTCGTCGAGCAGCATCAGCTCCGGCTCCATCGCCAGCGTGGTGGCGATCTCCAGTGCGCGCTTGCGGCCATACGGCAAATCCACCGTCACGCTATCGGCAAACTCGCTCAGGTCGACTTGCGCCAGCAAATCCATCGCCTTGTCATTGAGACGCTTCAGCGTGTTTTCGCTTTTCCAGAAATGATACGAAGTGCCGAGGCGATGCTGCAAGCCGATGCGCACGTTTTCCAGCACCGTCAGGTGCGGAAACACGGCAGAAATCTGAAACGAGCGGATGATCCCCTGGCGCGCAATCTGCGCCGGCTTGGCCGCCGTAATATCGTGCCCGTTAAACAGGATCTGGCCCGAAGTCGGCACCAGAAATTTGGTCAGCAGATTAAAACAGGTGGTTTTACCGGCCCCGTTCGGGCCGATCAGCGCATGGATATGGCCACGCTGCACTTGCAGGTTAACATCGCTCACGGCAGTGAAGCCCTTGAACTCTTTGGTTAAGCGCTTTGTCTCCAGAATGACTTCGGCCATCTGATCTCCTTGTTGAAGCGTCTATTTATGTGTATTTTTGCCTGTTTTTGCAACATGGCAAATCTGTCGGCAAATTGCCGAAGACTACTTATAGGAATTACGCAAAATTGTTCCAGCGAGGCGTATCGCCGAAGACAGTACTTTAGTACGGCGAGGCGAGTGCAACGACGCTGGGGCAGTTTTGCGTAATTCCTAACTTATTATTTTTTCATAGTAACCAGCATAGGAGATATTCAACAATACGGTATAACTACTGTAAGGTGTTTCCACCGCATGTTGACTCCGCTACGTTTGCCGCGTATTTTTCTTTTTTACTGCACTCCCGTGCACGCCATTACACCACAATTTTGCTGCGCGCTGCCAAGATGAAAGCGGCGGCTTTCTCCGCAATCATCACGGTCGGCGAATTGGTATTGCCCGAAGTAATGGTCGGCATGATAGAGGCGTCTGCCACCCGCAAGCCGCTGATACCGAGAACCCTTAACTGGCTGTCGACGACGGCGCTGGCATCGTCGCTGCGGCCCATCTTGCAAGTGCCGACCGGGTGAAAAATCGTGGTGCCGATGTCGCCGGCGGCATGCGCCAATTCTTCCTCGGTACGGAACTGGGCACCGGGTTTCATCTCTTCCGGCGCATATTTTTTCAATGCCGGTGCCGCCACGATCTGGCGTGTCAGCGTCAGCGAAGCGGCCGCAATCTTGCGGTCTTCGGCGCTACTCAGGTAATTTGGCGTGATCTTCGGTGGCGCCAGCGGGTCATTGCCGGCGATCCGCACATGACCGCGCGAGCTGGGGCGCAGATTGCAGACACTGGCGGTAAACGCCGGAAACTCATGCAGGGGATCGCCGAATTTTTCCAGCGACAAGGGCTGTACGTGGTATTCCAGATTCGGTGTTGCCTGGCCCGCGTCAGACTTGGTAAAGGCACCGAGTTGCGACGGTGCCATCGCCATCGGGCCGCTGCGTTTGAGCAGGTATTCCAGGCCGATTTTTGCCTTGCCTGACCAGCTGCCGGCCATGGTATTGAGGGTTTTGGCACCGCGGATCTTGAACGACGAACGGATTTGCAAATGGTCTTGCAGATTCTCGCCCACGCCCGCCAGCTGATGCACCAAAGCGACGCCGGCAGAAGCTAAATGCGCGCCATTGCCGATGCCCGATTGCTGCAAGATGGCCGGGGAGCCGATCGCGCCGGCCGCCAGGATGGTGTCATGCACAGCCTCGGCCATCCACTCTTTGCCGCCACCGATAAACTCGACGCCGGTACAGCGTTTGGCACCGTCTTGCTGATCGATTTTCAAGCGTTTTACCTGGCAACCGGTCATGATGGTGAGGTTGCCGCGCCCGGCCGCAGGTTTCAGAAAGGCCTTGGAAGCGTTCCAGCGTATACCGCGTTTTTGGTTCACGTCAAAATAGCCGCAGCCTTCATTGTTGCCGCGATTAAAATCATCGGTGTTGGGGATGCCCACTTGCGCTGCCGCGGCACGGAAAGCATCGAGTATCTCCCACGACAGGCGCTGTTTTTCGACGCGCCATTCCCCGCCGGTACCATGGAATTCGCTACTGCCGCCGTGATGGTCTTCGCTCTTTTTAAACAGCGGCAAGACTTGGTCCCAGCGCCAGCTGGCATCGCCGGCCAGCCCGGCCCACTCGTTGTAATCGCGCTCCTGGCCGCGCATGTAAATCATGCCATTGATCGACGAGCAGCCACCGAGGACCTTGCCGCGCGGATAGATCAGGCTGCGCCCGTTCAGGCCCGCTTCAGCCTCGGTGCGGAACATCCAGTCGGTACGCGGATTATTGATGCAGTACAGATAGCCGACCGGGATATGTATCCAGATGTAATCGTCCTTGCCGCCGGCTTCCAGCAAGAGCACGTTATTGTTTTTGTCTTGCGTCAGACGGTTCGCCAGCAGGCAACCTGCGGTGCCTGCGCCGATGATGATGTAGTCGAATTTACCTGCAGATTCCATGTATGTCTTTTCTCAGGAAGGGGTGATTGCTTGCCATTCGGCGACCAGTGTCGCCATCAGTTCAGTCACGCTCAAATCGCGCGCCTTATGTACGCCCTGGCCGGCCCACATTGACATCAACTCGGTGTTGTTCTGCTTGGCAGCATGCGCCCGAATACTGCCGGTCAGCGCGTTTTGGATCGGATAGGCCGGCACCTGCTCAGCCACCGCCTCCATGACCTGCATGAAATGATTATCCAGCCCGCGTGCCAGCCGCCCGGAGAAAGCGCGGGTCTGGCGTGTGCTGTCGATTGTTGCTTCCAGCAGACGCTGCTTGTACGCCGCATGAATGGCAGATTCTTTAGTCGTCAGGAACGCCGTGCCCATCTGTACCATGTGCGCCCCGGCCGCCAAGGCCGCCGCGATATCCTTGCCGTCCATGATGCCGCCGGCAAGAATTAAGGGAATCCGGATCGAAGGGACGCAGATGCGCAACAAATCCAACGCGCCCAGGGTCGAATCCTGTTGCGCCCCGAGGAAAGTGCCGCGGTGCCCGCCCGCTTCTATCCCTTGCAAACAGACGGCATCCGCCCCCATCGTCTGCCATGCCAGCGCTTCGGCTAAATTGGTCGCGGTGCCCACCACCAGGATGCCGGCGTCGTGCAGGCGCTGGATCTGGCAACCGTGCAAGATATCAAAAGTGAAGCTGGCCACCGCCGGGCGCGCAATGATCAAGGCATCGAGTTGCGCCTCAAAATCTTCACACCAGCGCGTCGGCGTCGGCAAGCTATCCCACATCAACTCAAACCAGATCGGCTGCAACAGGTGCTTGGCCGATTCCAGCGCCGCATAATCGATCTGCGGCCGCGGCTGGACAAACAGGTTGATCGCAAACGGCTTATCGGTCAGGCGGCGGATATGCTCGGCCTGCTCAATAATCGCCACCGGTGACAGCAGAGGAGCGGCCAGCGAGCCCAGGCCACCGGCATTCGAGACCGCCGCCACCAGTTCCGGCGTTGTCGCGCCGCCGGCCATCGGTGCCTGGATAATGGGATAAGTTAAAAGCGCTGTGATTTTCATGGGCATGATAAATATACTGGGGGTGAGTATGATGTTTAAAGAATGGATTGCGCACTAACTATATGCGCAATCAGGCTATGTATTCGGATACTCCCTATAAAACGCATTCAATTGCGGATTTATTGACAAAACTTATTCACAAACTTATTCACAAACTTATTCACAAAACTTATTCACAAAACTTATTGGCAAAACTTATTGGCAAAAGTGACGGCAACCCATTGGTCGCCTCACCCCCTCTCCCGCGTACAGGAGAGGGGGGTTAAATCACTTAGCTACCGGCATCGTAAATTCGGCGCCCTTGGCAATACTATCTGGCCAGCGCTGCATGATCGACTTATAGCGCGTGTAAAAGCGCAAGCCCTCTTCGCCGTAGGCATGCACATCGCCAAACAAAGAGCGCTTCCAGCCGCCAAAACTATGCCACGCCATCGGCACCGGAATCGGCACATTAATCCCCACCATCCCGACCTGCACCCGGCGCGAAAACTCGCGTGCGGTGTTGCCATCCGAGGTGAATAAAGAAACGCCGTTGCCGAACTCATGGCGGTTAATCAATTCCAGCGCCGCCGCAAAATCAGGCACGCGCACGACGCATAATACCGGTCCAAAAATTTCTTCCCTATGAATTTTCATGCCTTCCTTGACATGATCAAACAAAGTGCCGCCGAGGAAGAAGCCGCCTTCATGCCCGGGTACCGTCACACCGCGGCCATCGACCAGCAAACTCGCCCCTTCTTTAACGCCATCCGCAATATAGCCTTCTACCTTGGCTTGATGGATCGCGGTGACCAGCGGGCCCATTTCGGCATCGGCTTCCATGCCGTTTTTAATCTTCAATGTCTGTACGCGCGGGATCAGCGCGGCAACTAATTTGTCAGCCACATCGCCGACCGCCACCGCCACCGAGATCGCCATGCAACGCTCACCGGCCGAGCCGTAAGCTGCCCCCATCAGCGCATCCACGGCTTGCTCCAGATTCGCGTCCGGCATCACCACCAGATGGTTCTTGGCACCGCCCAGCGCCTGTACCCGCTTGCCCAGGCGCGTGCCTTCACTATAAATGTATTCGGCAATCGGCGTCGAACCGACAAAGGATATCGCTGCCACATCGGGATGTTGCAGCAAGCCATCCACCGCGACTTTATCGCCTTGCAACACATTAAACACGCCGTCCGGCAGGCCGGCCTGCTTGAACAGCTCGGCGACCAGCAGCGACACCGAAGGATCGCGTTCAGACGGTTTTAAGATAAACGTATTGCCGGTGGCGATCGCGATCGGTGCCATCCACATCGGCACCATGAAAGGAAAATTAAACGGCGTAATGCCGGCAGTGACGCCGAGCGGCTGGCGCAGGTTCCAGTTATCGATGCCGCCGCCGATATTGTCGGAAAACTGCGTTTTGGCCAGCTGCGGTATGCCGCAGGCAAACTCGACGATCTCTATCCCGCGCGTGACCTCCCCCATCGCATCGGACAAAACCTTGCCATGTTCGCGCGTAATCAGCGTAGCCAGCTCTTTATGATGCCGGTCGAGTAATTCCTTGAACTTAAACATCACGCGCGCGCGGCGCAACGGTGCCGTATCGGCCCAGGCCGGTGCGGCAGCTTTGGCGGCGGCGACGACCGCGTTGACTTCAGCCAGATCGGCCAGCACCACCTTGCCACTGACGGCACCGGTAGCAGGATTAAACACCTCTTGCTGGCGACCATCGTTAGCAGAAAATGGCGCACCGTTGATGTAATGTTGAATCAGTGACATAAGAAAACCTTTGGGCAATGAGTAAAAGTAAATAGAGATTAATCCAGACCACGCAGAGTATCCAATGAGTTATTATCAAGTCTGTCATAAGGATTGCTAATAATGGACATCATCCAGCTGAAAGCCTTTGTTACTGTCGCCAGAGAAGGCAACCTGACCCGCGCCGCCGAGCGCCTGCATGTCACCCAACCGGCGGTGAGCCTGCAAATCAAATCTTTACAAACCTCGCTGAATTTAACTTTGTTCAGCCGCAGTGCCAGCGGCATGTCACTGACCAATGATGGCGCGAAACTCTTACACCATGCTGAACGGGTACTCGCCAGTATGGCTGAATTCAAACAAGCGGCGGATTCGCTGCATCAGACCTTATCCGGCGAACTCTCTATCGGCACGATTCTTGATCCTGAGTTTACCCGGCTCGGCGGTTTTTTGAAACGCCTGATGGAAACTTATCCACAGCTATCGACGCGCTTACAGCAAGGCATGTCGGGATCGGTCTTGCAACAAATCCGCAATGGCACACTCGATGTCGGTTTTTATCTGGGTCTGCCCCCCGATGACGTGAAAAACCCGATTTACACCCTGACGCTGACCCATTTTACGTATCGTGTCGTCGCCCCCAGTGGCTGGAAAAACCGTGTTATCGGCAAAGACTGGGCCGCGCTGGCACAATTACCCTGGATCTGGACGCCGCCAGAATCGGCGCACAACCGCCTGCTCAGCAAAGTCTTTGCCGAGCACCATATCCTGCCCACGATGCCAAATAAAGTGGCACTGGTCGATCAGGAACCCTCGATGCTCGATCTGGTCAAGTCCGGTGTCGGCCTGACGCTGCTGCGCGATGCGATTGCGATTCGCGAGGCGCATGCGCACGGCCTGGTCATCGCCGACGCGGTGAGCCTTTCTACCGAACTGAGCTTCATCACACTGGAAAAGCGCAAAAATGAAGCCATGATCGCCGCCGCATTTACCATCTTAAAACAAGGCTGGGGCTTGGCGCTTTAAAAAACTTGCGTAAGCGCTACTGTAAATATTGCTGCCATTTTTAGCCTAATAACGTATATTCCCCGCTTAAATCCCGCATTTTCATTGAGGCCCACCATGCTTTTATCCCGTCCAGCCAACCCTGCCGTCGCGCCCGGAGCCTACTGATGGCGCGCTCAACCAAAGCCAGCAACGCGGTACTGCGGCTAAAAGACCGCAGCAACCAGGCACCGTATTCCATGGTCAGCACGTCTGACGGGCGCTTTTATCTGGTACTGGCGAGCAACACCGAGGCACCGGAACAGCTCAATGAACCGCTGGAGATCGATGCCTTTGTCAGCTTCGTCAACAGCGTGGCGAAACAGGCGCCGAGAAAAGCCAGCAAGCTCGACATCGCCTTTGAAGAAAAACTCCAGCGTTCGGGCAAAAAACCGGAATAAATCGCTTTCCGCTATGATGACGTCCTGAGCGCCCTAGTTGTTAACCGAACATTCACCCTACCGTTTACCTGAGAAAGACTCTGAATGAAATCATCCTTATTTGCCCTCGCTCTTGGCCTTTCCAGCGCCTTCGCCCTCACGCCCGCCTTGGCCCAAGAAGCCGTGGTGGCACCTGCCGCCGCCAATGTGCAAAAAATCGACAGTAAAGTGGGCAGCGGCAAGGAAGCTGTCGCCGGCAAGACCGTGGTCGTGCATTACAGCGGCTGGCTGTTTGAACCCAAGGCAGACAAGCAACATGGCAGCGCTTTTGACAGCTCGGTCGGGCGCTCTCCGTTCAGCTTCCCGCTCGGTGCTGGCCGCGTGATTAAAGGCTGGGATCAGGGCGTCGCAGGCATGAAGGTCGGCGGCAAACGCACACTGATTATTCCCTCTGAGCTTGGCTATGGCACACGCGGTGCCGGCGGCGTGATTCCACCGAATGCCACCTTGATTTTTGATGTTGAATTACTGGATGTAAAGTAATTGGCGTCACTCCTCACACCAGAACTGACTTACCTGAAAGCCTATCCTGAGCCGCTGCAGGCTCAGGTCAAGCAATTGATCGCCAGCAAGAAACTCGGCGATCTGCTGCTGAAAAAGTACGCCGCCGTGCATGAGGTGCGCACCGACAAGGCACTGTACCAGTATGTCCAGGACATCAAGAATAATTACCTGCGCAACGGCGAGCAAATCAGCAAGATCGTCTACGACAGCAAATTGCATGTGATCCGCAATGCCCTCGGCACCCACACCTATGTCTCGCGGATACAGGGCAACAAGCTCAAGGCCAAACACGAGATCAGGATCGCCACTTTATTTAAGCAGGTGCCGGAAGAATTCCTCAAAATGATCGTGGTGCATGAGCTGGCCCACCTGAAAGAAAAAGAGCACGACAAGGCCTTCTACAAGCTCTGCAGCTACATGGAGCCGAACTATCACCAATACGAACTCGATTTACGTTTGTACCTGACCCAGGTCGACATTTTCGGCGGCGCGGTGTGGGAATCTTGAGCAATATCGACAATTATTTTTGCCGCGCGGCATAAGGCAATTCCGCCTCGATTACACTGATGTTTTATTTATCTCAGTGCCGCCAGACGGCCAGCCACTATGTCTTATCTGCTCGCCCTCGACCAGGGCACCTCCAGCTCCCGCAGCATTATTTTTGACCAGGCCGGCAATATCGTCGCCTCGGCACAGCAAGAATTTCGCCAGATTTTTCCGCAGCCGGGCTGGGTCGAGCACGACGCGATGGAAATCTGGCATAGCCAGCTAGCCACCGTCCAACAAGTCTTACAGCGCAGCGCGATTGCCGCCGCCAGCATCGCCGCCCTCGGCATCACCAACCAGCGCGAAACCACCATTGTCTGGAACCGCCGCAGCGGCCTGCCTATCTTCAATGCCATCGTCTGGCAAGACCGCCGCACCGCCGACTATTGCGAAGCGTTGCGCGAGCAAGGCTACGCCAGCGTCATCCAGCAAAAAACCGGCCTGATACTTGACCCCTACTTTTCCGCCAGCAAGCTCAAATGGCTGCTCGATCACGTGCCCGATGCGCGCCAGCAAGCCGAACGCGGCGAACTCGCTTTTGGCACCGTCGACAGCTGGCTGGCATGGCAGCTCAGCGATGGCGCCCTGCACGTGACCGATGTCAGCAATGCCTCGCGCACCATGCTGTGGAATATCCACAGCGGCGACTGGGATCCGGATTTGCTCGCCCTGTTTCAGATTCCGCGCGCGCTGCTACCGCAAGTCCACGCCTCCAGCCACCGCTTTGGCACAACCCGCCTGTTTGGCGCCCCGATCACCATCGGCGGCATCGCCGGCGACCAGCAATCGGCCCTGTTTGGCCAAGCCTGCTTCCGCTCCGGCATGGCAAAGAATACCTATGGCACCGGCTGCTTCATGCTGCTGCACACTGGCGGCGAATGCATCACTTCCAGCAACGGCTTAATCAGCACCGCCGCCTGCCAGATCGGTACGCAAAAGCAATATGCGCTGGAAGGCAGCGTCTTCATCGGCGGCGCGGTGGTGCAATGGCTGCGCGATGGCTTAAAAGCGATCCAGCAATCCACCGATGTGGAACAGTTAGCCGCCAGCGTGCCCGATTCTGGCGGCGTGGTGTTTGTGCCCTCGTTTACCGGCCTGGGCGCACCGTACTGGGTACCGTCGGCCAAGGGCGCGATACTCGGCCTCAGCCGTGGCAGCACGGTCGCCCACATCGCCCGCGCCGCACTGGAATCGATCGCGTTTCAAAGCGCCGCCCTGCTCAAGGCCATGACCGCCGATGCGGTAGCGCCGATCACCGAGCTGCGCGTCGACGGCGGTGCCGCCGCGAATAACCTGCTGCTGCAATTTCAGGCAAATCTGCTGGGCATTCCCGTGATACGGCCTAAAATTACCGAAACCACCGCATTGGGCGCGGCCTATCTGGCCGGCATCGCGGTCGGCGTGTATCAAAATCAGGATGAATGCGCACAGCAATGGCAAGAAGAACGCCGCTTCCTGCCCACCATGAGCCGCGACCAGGCGAATCATTTGATGCAGGAATGGGAAATCGCGGTCGGGCGTATCCGCTGAATGACACCGCGCAAGGGGATTAAAATTAAAAAATCGGCCCCCTGCCGGCGCGCATAGCCCATGCGGGTTTGCAGCCTGCCTACCCTGTAGGGCGCATGGGCTATGCGTCTCTGGCCTACCTGCCGGCAAACCCGCATGGGCTATGCGTGAGCGGGGGGTGTTGGCTATACGTAGTCATCGTTGTGCCAACCTGAGCGCAAACGGCCATTTTTATCGCAGTGCCCCTACCCTGTTGTATCTGTCGCCAATTCATCAATTCTTCACTTAACTGTCACAAGCCTGTCACTTTGCACGCCTACTCTGCCTGTTGAACACCAGAGATGCGACATACATAGTGACCAACGGGGGAGACAACGATGCATACCAAAACCTTAATCGATGCTGCTGTAATCAACTCGAGCAACTCTGAACGCAAGGGGTTTGCCGAGCGCCTGTTTGCCCATTGGTCCAGCCGCCTGGTGTATGCGCAAACCTGGGAAGATCCGCAGGCCGATATCGCTGCGCTGCAACTCAAGCCGGGCGCGAATATCCTGACGATTTCTTCCGGCGGCTGCAATGCGCTGGCTTACCTGTCGGCCGACCCTGCCGCCGTGCATGCGGTCGATCTGAACGGCGCGCATCTGGCCATGCTGGAAATAAAAAAGCAAGCCATCAAGCATTTGCCCGACTATGACGCGGTGCTGCATTTTCTTGGTAATGCCAGCCAGGCCGATAACCTCAAGCGCTACCAGCGCCATATACGCCGCCATTTGTCGGAAGACGCCAGCAGCTTTTGGGAAAGCCGCTCCCTGCTGGGCAAGCCGCGTTTCCATTTCTTCAGCAACAACGCCTATCAGCATGGATTGCTGGGGGATTTCATCGGCTTTGCGCACTGGTTCGTGCGCCTGATGGGCGGTGATATGCAACAGCTTGCCAGCGCCCGCACGATGGCAGAGCAGACGACTTTGTTTGAAAAACACGTCGCACCGGTGTTTGATACCCGCCTGTTTCAATTTATCGCCAAACAGCCGATTGCGCTGTACAGCCTGGGCATCCGGCCAGCGCAATTTGCGGTACTGAAAAATGAAGCAAAACAGGGCTTGCACCTGCTCTTCAAGGAGCGCCTGCGCCATCTGGCCTGCGATTTCCCGCTGGAACAGAACTGTTTTGCGCATCAGGCGTTTGCCCGGCGTTATGACACGTCTAGCCAGGCGGCCTTGCCGATGTATCTGCAAAAAAATCATTTTCCTGCACTGCGCAATAACATCGACCGCATCTATCCGCACCATACCAGCCTGACCGAATTTTTGCGCCAGCAGCCGCGCGCGTCGATGGATGCGTATCTGTTTTTGGATGCACAAGACTGGATGGACCAAGCGCAACTGACTGAGCTATGGCAGCAAGTGAGCCGGACCGCAGCGGCCGGCGCCAAAGTGGTGTTTCGCACCGGTGGCAGCGCCTCGCCGCTGGAGCAGATGCTGCCGGCCCACCTGCTAGCGGCATGGCACACCGACCCCGAGCAAAATCGCCGGCTGCATGCCAGCGACCGTTCCGCCATTTACGGTGGCATGCACCTGTACCAGAAAAATGCTGTTGCCTGAGTGGTTTATTGAATTAATTTCACTAATAGGGCTTACGCAAAATTGTTCCAGCTAGGCGCACCGCCGAAGACAGTACTTTAGTACGGCGAGGCGAGTGCAACGACGCTGGGGCGGTTTTGCGTAAGTCCTCACTAAGTGGCGCACTTTGCCTGCGCCATTAGCTCTTTTCCATCGCTGTCAGCGCAAGAAAAACCACATCATTGATCCGCATCAAAGAATTCGAACACGATAAAATTCCTGATTGACCATACAACATTTAGTCATTAATCTTTAAAACACACTAGATATTGTGTTTTATTGGAGATGTAATGACACTGAGCGTAGTTTCTTTCCCAACACAGATTATTAAGCGTGACGGCGCTACCGTCGCCTTCGATATCCGCAAGATCGCCTCAGCCTTGGCGCGCGCCGGTCGCGCCAGCGCCGAATTTGACGAGACGCAAGCGAACGCCCTGAGCGCGCAGCTGCTGCTCAATAAAATCAAGCTGGCGGACAAGGCCACGCCGCAGGTGGAGCAAATCCAGGATGCGGTGGAAGCGCTGCTGTATGACGCCGGCTACCGCCAAACTTTGCGCGCCTACATAGTCTACCGCGAGCAGCACCAAAAAATGCGCAGCGATCGCCAGACCCTGGTCGATGTCGAAGCATCGATGAACGAGTACCTGAATCAGCAAGACTGGCGCGTCAACGCGAATGCCAACCAGGGCTATTCGCTGGGAGGCCTGATCCTGAATGTCTCGGGCAAGGTGATCGCGAATTATTGGCTGAACCATATCTACCCTGGCGAAGTCGGCGCGGCGCACCGCCAGGCCGACCTGCATATTCATGATCTGGACATGCTGGCCGGCTATTGCGCCGGCTGGTCGCTGCGCACCCTGCTGAACGAAGGCTTGAACGGGGTGCCGGGCAAGGTGGAGTCGGGCCCGCCGAAACATATGTCGAGCGCGATCGGGCAGATCGTGAATTTTCTCGGCACGCTGCAAAACGAATGGGCCGGCGCGCAAGCCTTCAGTTCTTTCGATACCTATATGGCGCCGTATGTACGTCTGGATCAGCTCGATTACGCCAGCGTCAAACAATACATACAAGAACTGATTTATAACCTGAACGTGCCTTCGCGCTGGGGCACCCAGACCCCGTTCACCAACCTGACTTTCGACTGGGTTTGCCCGGAAGACTTGCGTGAGCAGATTCCCTTGATCGCCGGAGTGGAAATGCCGTTCAGCTATGGCGATCTGCAAGCGGAAATGGACATGATCAACCGCGCCTATATCGAAGTCATGATGGCGGGCGATGCCAAGGGCCGGGTTTTCACTTTTCCGATTCCTACCTATAACATCACCGAAGATTTTGAATGGCATAGCCCGAACGCCGAGCTGTTGTTTGAGATGACGGCGCGCTATGGCTTGCCGTATTTTCAAAATTTTATCAATTCGGAACTCAAGCCGAACATGATCCGGTCCATGTGCTGCCGCCTGCAGCTCGATCTGCGCGAGCTGCTCAAGCGCGGTAACGGCTTATTTGGCTCGGCCGAACAGACCGGCTCGCTCGGCGTCGTGACAATCAACTGCGCGCGCCTGGGCTTTTTGCACCAGGGCGACGAGGCCGCACTATTGCTGGCGCTGGATAAGTTGCTCGAACTCGGCAAAGTCAGCCTGGAAATCAAGCGCAAGATCATCCAGCGCCATATGGACAACGGCCTGTTTCCCTACACCAAACGTTATCTCGGCACGCTGCGCAATCATTTTTCTACGCTGGGCGTCAACGGCATCAATGAAATGATCCGTAATTTCAGCAACAACGCGCATGACATCACCAGCGCCTGGGGCCATGCTTTTGCGCTACGCTTACTCGATCATGTCAGGGCCAGGATGCTGGCGTTCCAGGACGAGACCGGCCACATGTATAACCTGGAAGCGACACCGGCTGAAGGCACGACTTACCGTTTTGCCAAAGAAGACCGCAAGCGCTATCCGGCGATCTTGCAAGCCGGCACCGACGACATGCCCTACTACACCAATTCATCGCAACTGCCGGTAGGATTTACCGACGATCCGTTTGAAGCGCTGGAACGGCAAGACGAGCTGCAACGCAAATACACCGGCGGCACGGTCCTGCATCTGTATATGACCGAACCCTTATCGAGCCCGGACGCCTGCCGCACCCTGATACGGCGCGCACTGAATAAATTTTCGCTGCCTTACATCACGGTCACGCCGACCTTTTCGATTTGTCCAAAACATGGCTACCTCGGCGGCAGCCACCCGTTTTGCCCTAAATGCGATGAAGAACTGATCGCACGCAAGCGGCGCGACGCAGCGACCGCCTTAGTTAATTAAAGTCATCAACAGTTTATCCACCGCTTAAGTAGCACTTATTCACCACATAATCACCGCTTACCCACAACTTATCAACAACTTATCAACAACTATTGGAGCCCATATGAAGCAATTAAATCAAGCACTTAGCCCAAAAACAGCAGCGCTGACAATAAAACTCGACGATGCCGAGCGCCAGCCTTGCGAAATCTGGACCAGGGTGATGGGCTATCACCGCCCTGTCACCTCGTTCAATACCGGAAAAAAAGGCGAGTTTTACGAACGCACTTATTACAGTGAACAGCGCGCCAATCTGGCGGCATGAGTTCACGCACTCTGAAAGTGGGCGGCATCACGCAGTTCAGCGCCACCGATTACCCTGGAAAAATTGCTGCGGTTATTTTTGTCCAGGGTTGTCCCTGGCGTTGCGGCTATTGTCACAACCCGCATCTGCAAGAACGGCCGCCACATAGTCCGCTCGATTGGGCACAGATCATCGCTTTTCTGAAGCGCCGTGTCGGCTTGATCGATGCCGTGGTATTTAGCGGTGGCGAACCGACCATCGATCCGGCCTTGGCCGACGCCATCGCCGAAGTGCGCCAGCTGGGGTTTTTAATCGGGCTGCACAGCGCCTGCATTTACCCGAAACACCTGGTACACATCCTGCCCTTGATAGACTGGATAGGTTTCGACGTAAAAGCGCCGTTTGACCGCTATGAACGCATCACCGCCATCGCTGACAGCGGAAATCCGGCGCGGGAATGTGTAAAACTAATTTTAGCCAGCGGTGTCGAGCATGAGTGCCGTACCACCATCCATCCGGCACTGTTAAACGAGGAAGAAATCCTTGGCCTGGCGCAGGATTTAGCGCAGATCGGGGTAAAAAATTACGTATTGCAAAGCTTTCGCGCACAAGGCTGCAATAACAGCTCACTTATTGGCAGCATAAATGGCAACGTTATTGGCAACGTTATTGGCAACGTTAATGGCGCCAGCACCGGCGATTATCCCAGTCCGGCACTGAGACAAAAAATTGCTCCGCTATTTAAGCAATTTATCCTGCGGCGGGCTGATTAAATAATAATGAAGTAGTAATTAAGTAGCAATTAAGTAGTGGCTTAACCACGAAAACCCTTGTGGATAAGTTTCTGGATATCCACAGGACAGTCTGTGCAAAAACAAGTTTTCTAACGCAGGCGCTATTTTTATCCAGAATCTGTACTTTTTCTGTACAGGGATTATCAGGCTATTTATTCTGGCTGTAAGATCTTGATTTATAAATAGATAAAGCACTTATCCACAAAAAATCACGGCGTTAACTATTACTACTATTTATATATAAAGTTATTGTATACAACAAACCCTCTTTTTTTCTTTTGCACTTTCTTCAAAAATCCCTAAAAAAAATTCAAACCAAGCTTAGAAATAAAAACGCTCACGGCCTGTACCAAGTTTAAAAAATAGCGCCTGCGCATGAAAGCATGGCAAATTAAAAAGACAAATAAAGTCCTGCTTAGCTGCAAAACTAAAGATTCATTTATTTTTGTCATTTTTAGTGCCTGAAAAACATCGGCCTCAGCTAAAAAACCAGGACTGGAATTTTTATACTGAGAGGCCTCTGTCAGATTGCCAGCGCTTTTTTGTATGCCAAAACGGCTAAAAAAATTTCTTTCCCCATTTTCGCCAGACCAACCAGTCATTTTTAAGTCCGCCACACGGTTTTAAGCCCGGTTTAAGGCATTACGCCTGCCGGTTTGTAGGCCGGAGCGCATTTTTCACAAAAAAATGACTACGGCACGATAGCAAGGCTTTAGCGCTGAATCAGATTGCCAATTGGCCAGGCAGCTGGCATGAAGATGAAGGAAGAGGTATCGGTCTCTAGCAGGGATGAAATTGAATTTTTTGCTCTATAAGCAAATAAAAAAAATACTGCTTACGCCAAGAATGGAGAAGTTTTTAGCAAAATCGACTTGCCAGCCGATAAGATTTTTTGCGGGAAAAGTCAGGACATCAGCAAAAAAAAGAAATTTTTTTATTTTATCTGTGGATAAGCCTTGGGATATCCACAGGGCAGGATGTGCAGAGCTTGATCATTATTCAGAATGAAAAAATTTATCCAGAAACTATCCTGTCTTCATACAAGGCTATTTCGCTCGCTTATCTTTTTTCTAAAGTATTGATTCAATACAGGTAAACCCAGTTATCCACAGAAAAGCACTGACGTTAACTATTACTACTATTTATATATATAAACTTATTATTAAAATCTACAACAAAGAAAAGGCCGGATAAAAGAGGTTTTTATTGCCTTATTTTTAATAAAAAACAGAAAAAATAGTGATTACCACTCAAAAAGGTAATCAATAGAAATACATTGCCTGCTAAATGCGTCAGGCATGCGTGAAGACGTTTCTTTAGCTGACGCTAGTACGGGGTTAAAAACCGGGCGTTATGCCTTTAAGAGACTTACAGAAGTGCTGGCGGGGGATAAAACGAGGGGAAACTCCCCCACTCTTAACTATGGCCAGCTAAAAGTGGGGATTGCAGTGCCGGAGTTAATTGAAAAGTAGCAGAAAGATGTTACTCACCAATAAATTTATACAGGATGAAGTACATTTTTAGGCGCACCTTTATTAAAGTCCAACACATTCTGAAAAGCCGCCCGAAAATATAATTCGTAGCTGTCTTGCTCGACATAGCCAAGATGCGGCGTAGCCAACACATTTTCCATGCGTAATAGGGGATGTTGAGCCGGAAGCGGTTCAGTTTCAAACACATCTAGTGCGGCAAAACCAGGACGCCCCCGATTTAATGCTGCCACTAAAGCATCTGTCTGTACCAATTCAGCCCGGCTGGTATTGACAAACAAGGCGTCGGATTTCATCAAGGCCAGATAATCTGAAGTAACAATGCCGCGGGTTGCCTCGTTTAAACGTAAATGCAGAGAAATAATGTCACTTTCTGCAAAGAAAGCTTCTGCTGATACGGCGGCCTGATAACCATCTTGTATCGCCTGATTACGGCTGGCATCGCGCCCCCAAACCAGTACATGCATGCCAAAGGCCTTGCCATAAGCGGCGATGAGTTTGCCTATCTTGCCGTAACCCCAGATTCCTAGCGTGCGACGTTTTAACACGCGTCCCAGTCTGTTGTGTTCAGGCTGGGTAGAGGCAAGCTGCCATAAGCTATCTTTTAAATTAGCAGCATATTGGGTGATTTTACGTGAAGATGCCATGATTAATGCCCATGTCAACTCAGCCGGAGCGGTCGGATCTCCCACCCCTTCGACTATCGTAATGCCGCGTTCATTGGCTGCAGCAAGGTCAATATGACCGGCCACCTTACCGGTTTGCGCAATTAATTTAAGATTGGGTAATTTGTTTAGCAAGGCTTTAGATAATACCGTGCGTTCGCGTATGAGTACCAGCGCATCAAACGGTGCCAGGCGTATTGCCAGTTGCCCGGTGCCGACCGCACGGCTGGTAAAAATTTTTACCTCATGTTCATGGAGTAACTCAAAACAGTTAAGTTGACGCACCACATCTTGGTAATCGTCAAGTATTGCAATTTTCATGAAATTTTTCCCTTACTTAATTGTGTCATTTTCACTTTCATAAATTGTATTACTGTGATAATAATTTTGAAGTGAAATTAGCCTGATTGGATTTGCAGGTGTAGAATGTTCGGTTACGTAGCTTTTTGATTCTTGCGCCCCGCATTATCATGCCGGTCGTAAGCCAGGGAACAGGCACATATGCTTGTCTTCCTATTATCCGACAGGACCGTCGCTAGTGTGCTTACCCTGCTCTGATGCTTGAGTTGTTACTACTCGCATCGCCGGACAAGCCTGACAATGATCCTGCCGTGCCGCTACACCGAATTTTTTATTGAAATGGCATTGGAGATAGTATCGTGAATCAACCCATCATGAAGGGCGTAGCAGCAATCAATCCGCCCGCTTACGTTAAGCAACAAAAACTGATCAACTGGGTCGCCGATATGGCGGCGCTGACCAAACCAGAAAGCATCTACTGGTGCGATGGCAGTGAAGAAGAATATGATCGCCTCTGCGCCGAGATGGTAGCGAGCGGCACCATGAAAAAGCTGAACGAAGCCAAGCGCCCGAACAGCTATCTGGCTTGTTCTGATCCGTCTGACGTAGCGCGGGTAGAAGACCGCACGTATATTTGTTCGGCAAAGAAGGAGGATGCAGGCCCGACCAATAACTGGATGGAGCCATCAGAAATGCGCGCCACCCTGAACCCGTTGTTTGATGGCTGCATGCAAGGCCGTACCATGTATGTGGTGCCGTTTTCCATGGGGCCGCTGGGTTCACACATCGCCCATATCGGCGTGGAATTGTCTGATTCTCCTTATGTTGCCGTGAACATGCGGATCATGACGCGCATGGGCAAAGCAGTGTATGACGTGCTTGGTACCGATGGCGCTTTCGTGCCTTGCGTACATACCGTAGGCGCACCGCTGGCTGCCGGACAAAAAGACGTAGCATGGCCATGCAATGCCACCAAATACATCGTGCATTACCCTGAAACCCGCGAAATCTGGTCTTATGGCTCTGGCTATGGCGGCAATGCGCTGCTGGGTAAAAAATGCTTTGCATTGCGTATCGCTTCCACCATGGGTCGTGACCAAGGCTGGCTGGCTGAACACATGCTGATTTTGGGCGTTGAATCTCCAGAAGGCAAAAAACATTACATCGCAGCCGCTTTCCCATCGGCTTGCGGCAAGACGAATTTCTCCATGTTGATCCCTCCGGCCACTTTTGGCGGCTGGAAAGTGACTACCATCGGTGACGATATCGCCTGGATCAAACCGCATTCGGACGGCCGTTTGTATGCGATCAACCCGGAAGCCGGTTATTTTGGCGTCGCTCCTGGCACCAACGAAAAAACCAATTTCAATTGCATGGCATCGGTGCGCGGCAATACCATCTTTACCAATGTCGGCCTGACCGATGATGGCGATGTCTGGTGGGAAGGCATGACTAAAGAAGCGCCGGCACACCTGATCGATTGGCAAGGCAAGGACTGGTCACCAGAAATCGCGAAAGAAACTGGTCGCAAGGCGGCGCATCCTAATTCTCGCTTCACCGTTGCGGCGACGCAAAATCCCGTACTCGATGCGGCTTGGGATGATCCTGCCGGTGTGCCGATTTCTGCCTTTATTTTTGGCGGACGTCGTTCGACCACGGTGCCTTTAGTCACTGAAGCGCGCAATTGGGTAGAAGGCGTGTACATGGCAGCGACCATGGGTTCAGAAACGACTGCCGCGGCGGTTGGTCAAATGGGTGTAGTGCGTCGCGATCCTTTCGCCATGCTGCCTTTCACCGGTTACAACGTGAGTGATTATTTCCAGCATTGGCTGGATATGGGCAAGAAAATTGAAGCTTCTGGTGCCGTACAGCCAAGCATCTATTGCGTTAACTGGTTCCGTACCGATGACAACGGCAAGTTTGTCTGGCCTGGTTTTGGCGACAATATGCGCGTACTTAAATGGATGCTGGAGCGTATTGAAGGCAGCGGTAAGGGCGTAGAGAATATTTTCGGCGTCACACCGGAGTTTAGCGATCTGACTTGGGATGGCCTGGATTTCTCCCAACAGCAATTCGATACCATTACCTCTATCGACAAGGCAGCATGGGAAGCAGAATTAAAGCTGCATGCCGAATTGTTTGAAAAGCTGGAATACCATCTGCCAGTTGAGTTGGAAGCTACTAGAGTTGCATTGGAAAAACGCCTGGCGTCGTAAGTTGCCAAGTGTCAGTAAAAAAGCGCGGCATTTGCCGCGCTTTTTTTACTGGTGATCATAGAATATATAAAATGAAGATTTCAATATTTCAGACATCTATTTTAAATATATACAGAGTCGATCAATGGCATAAAAATTGAAATAAAAAAAACCGCTGAAAATATATCAGCGGTTTTTTTTATTAAGCCATCAACACTCAGTCATATCTACTGATATAGCCGGTGCGTTGTATTTGCAAGCGGTTTTTTGCTGTTGCATTCGCAGAAGCTGCATCAATATGCGACACGCTTAAACTGGTATTTTCGTCAACTACAGGATGAGTCAGACGATTCGTCACTTGCTTGATCAGCGGCTTACTCATGTAAGCTAAAGGAAAAGCGATAGGCCAGGTAGTTAACCATGCTTCCATCCAAGCACCAAAAAAATCATTATTAAAACCAACCCACACTAAACGCATGATGGCTGTAATTACCAAAGTAATGACACCTGTCGTCAGGATGGTAGGCAGCATCGACGCCAGACTCTTAGAACCAGCGACTTCACGCTGAGGACGACGAAAGCTGCTTTGGCTAGCGTGCGTGAGAGTGGTTGACGGTTGCATAATTAACCCCTTAACAGATAACGTTTTAAAATGATGTAAATTTACTTGGACGCTTAATTAAAGCAATTACCCGCGAGAAGCCAGTGCGCGCAATTCAGCAGCCATACTAGGCGAAGTGCTATCAAAATCATTGGCGATACGGCCAATTGCCAGCGCATTGCGCAAATTACGACCGGATGTCTTTTGCTCACGAGTCAATCTTGGATGCATTATCAATAATGCGGCATGCAGCATTCCGGTCAGTAAAGGCTTAAACACAACAAGCAAAGCGGCAAGAATTCCCAATCCAATTAAAGGACGGGCAGCAGCGAAAATACTGCTAATGGCAACTTGCGCTGCTGGCAATGCACTGGTAACTGGGAAGGCAATATTGAGAAAGCTCATGATTTGCTCTATCTTTCTATGTTTAAATTTGGTGTACTTGAACTATAGTGCAGTGCAATATATAAATCTAATTATGATTTATCATATCTAATATAGTATTTGTGAATAACTGAAGCTGACATAGAAGCAGCTAAAAGAAGCCGCCAAAAATTAACAGGAGCCTCGCCGTGAACTTTCTTACCCTCGATTTAAATCTGCTCAGGGTGTTTGATGCCGTAATGGTGGAGCAAAATCTGACCCGCGCCGCCGATAAACTGGCGATGACCCAACCAGCGGTGTCGAATGCATTGAAACGTTTACGTTTTTCATTCGGTGATGAATTATTAATCCGCACCGCGCATGGCGTTAAACCGACGCCACGTGCTGAAACCCTGTGGCCGGCGATACGCCAAGCTTTATCCAGTCTGGAGACAGCGATAGCCCCGACCAGTTTTGATGTCGCCAAAGCACAATCCACTTTTCGCATGGCGATGGCAGATGCGACGGCGGCGTTATGGATGCCGGCTCTGGTGCGCGCCATCGAACGCGATGCGCCGGGCATTAACGCCCGCATGGTGCCGCTGACTACGCGTGAACCGCGGCCTATGTTAATTCGCGGCGATATTGATATTGCGGTGGGGTTTTTTCCCGGTGTGGTGGCTCAACTCACCGGTGGCCAAGGCGCAGCACGTAGCCCTATCCGTCATGAGCGTCTGTACTCTGGCCATTATGTCTGCGTGATGAGTAAGGATCATCCTCTCGCAAATAAGGAGTTGACGCTGGATGATTATTGCAACGCGAATCATTTGCTGGTCAGTTTTTCTGGCCGGGCACATGGTCTGGTGGATGAGGCGTTGCTGATGATGGGGCGCGAGCGTCGTATTCTCCTCACGGTGAATCAATTTTTTACCGGTGGCAAGGTGGTCGCCAATTCCGATCTGCTGACGGTGTTACCACATCATTTAATCGAATCGACAGGCATTACCGATGCATTGGTCTGGAAAAAATTACCCTTTGATATGCCGGAAGTGCATATCGACATGTTATGGCACGAAAGAGATGCGCGTAATCCGGCGCACCAATGGCTCAGAGAAAACTTGATCGAGATGACCAACCGTACCCTGCTGGATCAAATTGGACATGATAAGCAACTTTACACTTGATTGAAAAACACAATTACAATCTCGCGAACCTTTATTTTTAGCGGAAACACTCATGTTTACAGGCATAGTCCAAGGCGTCGCCAGTATCGCCGCCATCACTGATAAGCCAGGCTTGCGCACTTTTAAGCTCGCTTTCCCGGCCGGTTTTTGCAAAGATTTAGAAATTGGCGCCAGCGTCGCGGTCGACGGCGTTTGTCTCACCGTCACCACATTACATGGCGACGACATGGCCGAATTTGACGTCATGCAGCAAAGCCTGAATATCACCACCTTGGGGGAATACCGCCAGGACGGTCATATCAATGTTGAGCGCGCCGCCCGTGATGGTGCCGAAATCGGCGGACACCCGCTGTCTGGCCATATCGACTTCACCGCACAGATCGGGCAAATTCGTGAACTGGAAAACAATTATGTAATCCGTTTCGCGGTGCCGGCGGAGGGGCTACGCTATATTTTCGCCAAAGGCTATATCGCCATCAACGGTGCCAGTTTAACGGTGGCAGAAGTCAACCGGCAAGAGGGTTGGTTTGAAGTCTGGCTGATTCCAGAAACCCTGCGCATGACCGTGTTCGCTGAGAAAAAAGTGGGTAACTACCTGAATATAGAAATCGAACGCGCCACACAGGTGGTGGTCGATACGGTGCGCAGCATGCTACAAGAAACCTTGGGGCCATTGCTGCCCGCATTGGAATTGGTATTGCAGCAACAGGGCAAGAGCGTAGAGGATCTGGTTAAGACAGCAAATAAGCCTGCCGATTAAAAAATATAAAAATCGTTCGTGCACTATCCATGCGGGTTTCAAGAGCATATTGGCTGGTAAGCCGCATGGATAGTGCGTGAACGACTTTGGGAACTTCTAAAAACCCACCTGTCTAAGCAATCAGAGCGATTTTTCTGCAAACAAGCGGGTAGGAAATAGAAATGACATTCAAAATGGGTGATTTATTTGCGCAAGAACATCGGCAAAAGAAGCTTGACGTGTTTGC
>NZ_JAUSFI010000072.1 GCF_030651495.1 Undibacterium sp. | reverse complement strand
TAGGCAAATGCTCTCCGAGTCGGCGCCAGTCGGGTGACTCAAGGTGGTTTGCCAGGAAATGAAGAGTATCGTCGAACATTGCGACGAAGGTTAACAGCACTCGGTAACGTTTACAAGCACTAAATAAAAATGCCGTTCAGGCTTAACTGAACGGCATTAGGGCGATACCCGGCGTTTTTTTATTTACAATCAATCGATGAAATTATCCTTCAGCGATGCGTTTGGCGATATGTGCCAGCGCTTCTTCCACCTGATCGATTAGAATCAGGCATAAATCGCCTTCAGACAAGTTTGCCAAGGCGGTATCGATGGCGAGAAATTCTCCGTTGATTTCCTTGACTACCTTGGTGCGGGTGGCATTGGCTAAACCCGTTCTGAGTAAAGCAACGACTTCGCCATCGGCACGGCCACGCTGGCATTGATCCTGGTACAGCACGACTTCATCAAAGGCATTGCCGAGGATTTCGGTTTGTTGGCGGATATCTTGATCGCGCCGGTCACCCGCACCACTGATAACGACTGAGCGACGCTTGGCAGGCATGCTTTCCACTGCTTGTACCAGTGCCAGAATGGCGTCCGGGTTATGACCGTAATCTGCGATCAGGGTGGCGCCGCGATAATTGAACAGGTTGAAGCGTCCCGGCGCATTATCGCTCTCGCTGGCAAAGGATTTCAGCCCCTGGCGTATCGCATCCCAGTCGATGCCTACACCCCAGGCCGCGGCAACCGACGCCATCACGTTTTCAAGCTGGAAGCCTATCGTGCCGTTGCGCGTAATCGGTATCTCCGACAGCGCGATCTTGTGGATGGTCTTGCCCTCTGCGGCAACCAGCGTGTCACCATCGACATACACGACGCGGCGTCCTTGCGCCAGATGTTTAGCCATGACCGGATGCTGAACATCGGCAGCAAAAAAAGTCACGGTGCCAGTACAGTTATTTGCCATGCCGGCGATGATGGGGTCGGCGGCGTTTAATACGGCGACGCCATCATCGGCCACGTTTTGTATGATGACGCGTTTCAACACGGCGAGGTCTTCCACCGTGGTGATGTAGTTCAGCCCGAGATGATCGCCGGAACCGATATTGGTGATCACTGCGACCTGGCAACGGTCAAACGCCAACCCTTCACGCAAGACACCGCCGCGTGCGGTTTCAAATACGGCAGCATCGACGTCGGGATGCAGCAAGACATTGCGCGCGCTGCGCGGGCCGCTGCAGTCGCCGCTGTCTATGCGTCGGCCTTCGATATATACGCCATCGGTGTTGGTCATGCCGGTACGCAGGCCAGAAGCGGTCAGCAGATGCGCAATCAGTCGCACCGTGGTGGTTTTGCCATTAGTGCCAGTGACGGCAACGATGGGAATGCGGCCATCATCGCCATCGGCGAACATGGCTGAGATGATGGCTTCACCGACCGGCCTGCCTTTACCAAAGGAGGGCGACAAGTGCATGCGTAAGCCAGGTGCTGCATTGACTTCGACGATACCGCCGTTTTGCTCTTCGATCGGTTTTAGTACGCTGTCGCAGACCAGATCGACGCCGCAAATATCCAGTCCTATCATTTGTGCTGCCGCGACGGCGCTGGCGGCGACTTCTGGATGAACATCTTCAGTGACATCGGTGGCCGCGCCGCCAGTAGAGAGATTGGCATTGTTGCGCAAAATGACGCGCTTGCCTTTAGGCGGCACCGAGTCAGCCACGTAACCCTGTTTCGCCAGGCTTGCCAGAGCGATATCGTCAAAGCGAATTTTGGTCAGGGAGGTGGCATGGCCAGTGCCGCGCCGCGGGTCTTTATTGACTTGTTCTACCAATTCACGCACAGAATGGGTGCCATCGCCGACCACTTGCGGTGGATCGCGCCGTGCCGCCGCAATCAGCTTATTACCGACCACCAGTAAGCGGAAGTCATTGCCCGGCAGATAGCGTTCTACCAGAATATCATCGCGAAATTCCAATGCCGCCAGATAGCCGGCATTGAGTTGTTCACGGGTGGTGACATTGACGGTGACGCCTTTACCCTGATTGCCATCTTTCGGTTTGACTACTACCGGCAAACCGATTTCGCAGGCAACGGCCCATGCATCATCCATATCGAGTACGGTGCGGCCCAGTGGCACAGGGACGCCTGCCGCATCGAGTAATTTTTTGGTGAGTTCTTTATCTTGCGCGATGGCTTCGGCAATGGCGCTAGTGCCATCCATTTCGGCAGCCTGTATTTTGCGCTGACGGCTGCCCCAGCCAAACAGCACCAGACTGCCATTGGTCAGGCGACGATAGGGAATATTGCGCGCAACGGCGGCTTGCACGATGGCGCCTGTTGATGGACCTAGCCGGACATCTTCATCCAGATTGCGCAGTTGGGCGAGCGCGTCGGTCAGATCAAAAGGCGTGTCTTGCAAGGCGGCCAGGCATAAGGCTTCGGCCAGTTCTAAAGCAAGGCGACCCACCGCTTCTTCTGAATATTCTGCGACTACCTGAAAAATACCCGCTTCTAAGGTTTGCGTGGTGCGGCTAAATGTGACCGGGCAGCCGGCCTGCGCCTGCAGACCAAGTGTGGCCAGTTCAAATACATGCGCCATCGAGATGGCGTCATCATTGCCAGTGGATTGCAAGGGGCCAATTTCAGGAAAGCGGGCGCGCAATCGGACTTCAAAATCAGGTAAATCAGCAATCGAACATTCTGTTTGGGTACAGTTGACAATCGCTTCGACGGCGGTATGGTGACTCCATAGATTGGGGCCGCGCAGTGCCCGTATACGTGATACTTCCATAAACCTTTATCCTATCTGCTGGCGCTGGCGCCAAAAATGTGTACAAGGAAAGACGCTGTTCGCTATAGTTGATCAGGCGGCATGATGATAATGATTGCTATCATGCCGCCGCAGCGTTTTTGCGTCCATCTTCAAGTATTAATAACTCGTTTTCTTTGGATTCGAGTCAAATGTTCTCAGTCCGGCACCGATTAATTCTGCCGACATGTCCAGCGCCCAGGCAGCGGCCACCGCAGCCATGATGCTTTCCGGTTGTTCTGCTTTAGTGGGTTTGAGTGACGACAGGGGTAGTAAGGCCATTTCTTCGGCACCGCTCGCAAGAACGATACTATTGTCACGCAAAAACACCACGCGTTCACCTTTGCTACGATGTTGCACTATCGCTGGCAGATTGGCATCGAGGCCGTAAAACATCACTTTGCCGTCGCATAATTCAGCCAGTTCAACTACCTGTGGATCTCCGGCATTGAGTACGGCGGTGCCATGCGGCAGCACGACATCGACTTGCGTGCGCATAATCTTGAACATCTGATCGGCATCGTTGACATAAAACTCCCCCAGGTCCGCATGACCATCCATGTCAGTGACGACACCGATCGCACATTTGTCATAGGCTAGACCATCCGTGAGTATCATGCGCGCATTGGTTTCAAATACCGCGGCTTGCACCGAACGATTCAGTAACAGACGTTGTCCTATATCCCAATTGGCGCTATTGGCGTTAACCACCTGACGCTGATCCAGATACAAACCTTGACTACACGCCACGCCGGTATGTTTGCCGGTAATGCCGATGATGCAGGCGATCAGGCGTGCAATCAGACTGGTGCCGTGGGTGCCCGCGACACCTATAAGCGGGATGCGGCCACTTTCTTCAGGGGCAAACAGATGCGCAATAATCGCAGTGCCAACCGGGCGGGGTTTGCCTTCTGCCGGTTTTAAATGGGCTAATAATCCAGGGCTGGCGTTGACTTCGATAATGGCGCCACGCTGCTCTTCCAGTGGGCGAGAAATATCTTCCGCGACCAGATCAATACCGGCGATATCCAGACCGACAATGCGCGCTGCCAGTGCCGCAGCACGGGCCACTTCTGGGTGTACTTCGTCAGTTACATCAAAGGCGACATTGCCATTCGGTTGTATGAGTATTTTTTGACCATCCGGCGGGATTGAGTAGGCAGTTAGTCCCTGACGCTCCAGTTCAAGAATCACTTCAGCGCCATGCTGCGGAGCGATTGCGTTCAAGGGTGAATCTTCACCAGTGCCACGACGGGGGTCGATGTTAATTTGATCATCGACCAACTCTATGATGTTAGATTTTCCATTGCCGACTACCCACAACGCTTCACCTTTAGCCGCCGCGATGACATGTTTTCCTACTACTAACAATCGATGTTCGTTACCAGTGATGTAGCGCTCAACAATCACGCTCTTACTCTCGCCTTTACGGGCGGCCAGATGGTAAGCTGCGACTACGTCCGCCTCTGTCACCAGATTTAGTGATACGCCGCGACCATGATTGCCATCGTAAGGTTTGACGACGACCGGCAGGCCAATATCTTGCGCTTCTTCCCAGGCTTCTTCGGCACTTTTGACCAGCGTACCTTCTGGTACAGGAACGCCACAAGATTGCAATAGCGATTTGGTGAGATCCTTATCGCTGGCAATACTTTCTGCAATCGCGCTAGTGCGATCAGTTTCTGCGGTCCAGATACGACGCTGTGCCGCACTGTGTCCAAGTTGAACCAGATTGCCTTCGTTTAAGCGTATGAATGGAATCTGACGTTCAGTTGCGGCATCGACGATATGCGCCGTGCTGGGTCCGAGGCAAAGATCGTCAACCAACTCATGGAGTTCCGCGACTTTACTGGCCAGATCAAAAGGTTGATCTTCAATCAAGGCCATTAATAAATCGCGTCCGGCGTGCAAGGCCGCACGACCAACTTGTTCCTGACGCGTGCGAAATGCCATTTTATACACGCCCGCCACGTTAGTTGAGCGAGTCTGACCAAAACCGGTACGCATGCCGGCTAAATTTTGCAATTCAAGGACGACATGTTCCAAGATATGCCCGGCCCAAGTGCCTTCACGCACACGCTCAAAAAAACCGCCATGCTCACCTACACCGCAACGATGTTCCATCATGCCTGGCAGTACGGCGATCAAGCGTTCATAAAATCCCGGTATGGTATTCGATGGAAAATTTTCTAACTCGCCGATATCTAGCCAGACTTCAATCACCGGGCGATAGGTCCAGATATTTGGTCCGCGTAAATGAGTTACCCGGAGAAATTCTATGTTTTTCTTCTTCGTTGTCATGTATTTAATTTTTTCAGGGCAAGGTGTTAGCGGCGCTAGCCCTTAAATTTTATAAAAGGTTTAAATGATTTTTTATAGTTGCGATTCAGAGAGTCTGTTGATGCAATGCCGATGCATTTTTTGCTGCTTATTCAAAAAACAACGCAAAACAGTTTTCAAAAAATCTTCCGGTTAATTTAAGAAAGTGCCTATAACTCTTGCTGGTATACTTGTATTCATGTGAAAAAAGCAGTGCTTCTCAAAGCAAGATTTTTGTCTAATTTTTTCTTTCGATAGAATACCGTAAATTACTGCTCCCGTGACATGCCGTAACACATGCCTTGTCGTTTTTGCCGCTGTTTTTATGTCGTGCGGATTGAATACAGCAGTAAGCCTATCATTTACCTTAATTCAAAAAATGCCCTACTGTGGGCGAGTTTTTGAAATGGAGTTAGTTTTGCAATGACAACCAAACAATTAAGTATTAATAATGCATTTCTTTCTATTCCCGAGAAGTGGCATTCTGAAATAGAAAAACAGCTCTCTCAAGGCGAAAACGTTTTAACTGCGGTAGAGGTTGACTTGGACGCGCGCCTTCACTTTGTGAAAGGCTTGATTGTTGTGACTGATCACCGTCTGCTTTCCAAGGCAGCGGGCGACACAGTATGGTGTGCATGGTCCTATGCCAAAGGTTTGCAGCTGAAGCATCATGATCATGCCGGGGTCGGTCATTTGGAATTATTGGATGAGAGTGGGCGTCTGGCCAGTTGGCGTTTTACTTTAGGCCAAAATCTTTTGGCTATCCGTTTATTAGACCAATTTAAAGAGCAACTGGCAAGCCACGTCACCGGCTTGCCAGTAGTGCATGCGGAACAAAATATTTGCCCAAGTTGCAAGGCAATACTGGAACCGGATCAGGATGAATGTCCGGTCTGTACCAAGGTGATTCATACGCCGCCATCAACCTGGACTTTATTTAGGCTGTGGCGCTTTGCCCGACCTTACCGTTGGCAGTTGTTGGCTGGTTTTAGTTTAATGTTGCTTGGTACAGCAGCGCACATGATTCCGCGCTACCTGACCAAGCCGCTGACCGATGAGGTGCTGATTCCTTATCAAAACGGTCAAGTTGTCGATCCTCAATTAGTGACCTTATACATTGGCGGCTTGTTGGGATCGGCTGTCGTCGCCTGGTTGCTGAGTTGGGGGAAAACCTACATTCTCGCGCTGGTTTCTGAGCGGATTGGCGCCGATTTGCGCACCACGACCTATCAACATTTATTGAAACTTTCGCTGGAATATTTTGGTGGCAAACGTACCGGTGACCTGATGTCGCGCGTCGGAAGCGAGAGCGACCGGATTTGCGTGTACTTGTCCTTGCATTTGCTTGATTTTGCGACAGATGTCTTGATGTTCCTGATGACCGTTGTCGCCTTATTGCAAATTAATACCAAGCTCGCCTTGGTGACATTGCTACCCTTGCCGATTATTGCCTGGATGATTCATCTTGTCCGTGACAAGTTACGTACCGGTTTTGAGAAAATTGACCGGGTCTGGGGTGAGGTCACGAATGTCTTGGCTGATACGATACCGGGGATCCGCGTAGTCAAGGCGTTCGCACAGGAAAACCGTGAGGCGACCCGTTTCCGTGAAGCGAATAAACACAATCTGGCCGTCAACGATAAGCTCAATAAAGTATGGTCACTATTTTCTCCAACGGTATCGTTTTTGACTGATCTTGGAATTCTGGTGGTGTGGGCATTCGGTATCTGGCAAGTGTCGCATAATGAAATTACGGTGGGCTCTCTGGTGGCTGCCGTCGCGTTTATTGGCAATTTTTATGGTCGTATTGATTCCATGAGCCGTATTGTATCGGTGACGCAAAAATCGGCTTCTGCGGCGAAGCGTATTTTTGATATTCTCGACCATGTTTCCAGCGTGCCTGAACCTTCTCAGCCTGTTCATTTAAAAGAAGTTAAAGGCCAGATTGATTTGCGTGAAGTCGGTTTTCGTTATGGTAATCGTACAGTTAATCGCGGCATTAATTTGAGTATTAAGCCTGGTGAAATGATCGGTTTGGTTGGACATAGCGGCTCAGGAAAAAGCACCCTGGTGAATCTGATTTGCCGCTTTTACGATGTTTCGGAAGGCGCGATTTTGCTGGACGGGGTAGATATTCGGTCTTTCCCTGTTGCCGATTATCGCCGCAATATCGGTCTGGTATTGCAAGAGCCGTTCCTGTTTTTCGGTACGATCGCCGAGAATATCGCTTACGGAAAACCAGACGCCAGTCGTGAGCAGATCATCGCTTCGGCGCGCGCTGCGCATGCGCACGAGTTCATCTTACGTTTGCCACAAGGCTATGACTCGATGGTTGGTGAGCGCGGACAGGGATTGTCAGGCGGTGAACGGCAGCGGATCTCAATTGCGCGTGCTTTGCTGATTGACCCGCGCATCTTGATCATGGACGAGGCAACTTCTTCGGTTGATTCTGAGACTGAAAAAGAAATTCAAAAGGCGTTGGATAATCTGGTGAAAGGCCGCACCACGATTGCGATTGCTCATAGACTGTCTACGTTGCATAAGGCCGACCGATTGGTCGTGCTGGATAGAGGGCAAGTGGTTGAGGTAGGTAGTCATGATGAACTAATGGCACGCGAAGGCGCCTACTTCCGCCTATATGAGGCGCAGGCACGCAACGCCAATATTGGAGGAGAATAAGATGACGACCAGTTTTACGCTTGCACGCAATGCATTTGATCATCTGGTACTGACAACGCTCGATGGTCAGGTGCATGAGAACGTCAGTCCAGTAAGGGCTTTTCCTATCCAGTCACCAGATGAAGGAATTTCATTGGTGCTGCAAGACGGGCAGGAAGTCGTCTGGATAGATCGCTTGGCAGATTTACCGGAATCATCCCGTGCTTTGATTGCCGCAGAACTGGCCGGACGTGAATTTATGCCAGAAATTGAGCAAATAGAGAGTGTCAGCAGTTACGCGACTCCTTGTACCTGGCAGGTGAAAACCGACCGGGGTGAGACGGCTTTTGTACTTAAAGGTGAAGAGGATATGCGCCGTATCGGGCCGTCATCCATCCTTATTTCTGACAATCATGGCATCCAGTTTTTAATTCGCGATATGTACGCGATTGACAAGCATAGTCGTAAGATACTGGATCGTTTTTTGTAACTGGATTTCATCAGGTTTGAATTTTTTGATATTGGAAGAACTTGGTGTTTTATAAAATAAGGCACTTAGTTTTTCCAAACTTATAAATCACATTGATACAGTTTTGCCTCATCATTTTCTTTTCAAGATTAGAAAAAGCACTGGCCGCTCACGCAATATCCATGCGCTTTTCCAGCCTGCCTGGGCTGCAAGCCGCATGGATATTGCGTGAGCGGCCTGCCCTATGTTGGCTTCTTCTTGATTGAACCGTAGTGTATTTTTTTGCCTAAGATCACCGCCTTGCATACCAAATCTCTCTTTAACGTTTCCTCCAAAAAAAGGAAACACCTGTGAAAATTGACACTTTATGAAACTTGCCACCCTTAAAGATGGATCTCGTGATGGTCAGTTGGCGGTGGTTTCCCGCGACTTGAAAACGGCGCAGATTGCGGACGGCATTGCACCGACATTGCAACGTGCGTTAGACGACTGGGATTTCATCGCGCCGCAACTGGGTGAGTTGTATGAACGATTAAATGCGGGTAAGGCGAATAATGCGTTCGACTTTAATCCGCAGCGATGCATGGCACCGCTGCCGCGTGCTTTTCAATGGGCGGACGGTTCTGCTTATGTGAATCATGTCGAGTTGGTCCGCAAGGCACGCATGGCTGAGATGCCTGAGAGTTTTTGGCATGATCCTTTGATGTATCAGGGCGGCAGCGATGATTTTATCGGCCCCACCGAAGATATTGAATGCCTGTCCGAAGAATGGGGCATTGATTTTGAGAGTGAAGTTGCGGTCATTGCCGGCGATGTGCCGATGGGTGTCAAGGTGCAGCATGCAACACAATATATCCGTTTGTTGATGCTGGTGAATGACGTTTCCCTGCGTAACTTGATACCGGCAGAATTGGCCAAGGGTTTTGGTTTCTTTCAGTCAAAGCCAGCTTCCAGCTTTTCTCCTGTCGCAGTGACGCCCGATGAACTGGGCGATGCATGGAGAGACGGGAAATTGCATTTGCCATTACGTTCGACTTGGAATGGCGTCTTGGTCGGTCAGCCCAATGCGGGGGTGGATATGGTATTTTCTTTCCCTCAACTGATCACGCATTTGTGTAAAACTCGCCATGCCCGCGCCGGCACTATCATTGGTTCCGGAACCGTGTCGAATAAAGATAGCGGCAAGGGATTTAGCTGCATTGCAGAAAAAAGGGCACTGGAAATGATCGCGAATGGGGCACCAAGCACGACTTTTATGCAATTCGGTGACACGATACGCATCGAAATGCTGGATAAAACGGGTAAGTCGATTTTTGGTGCGATTGATCAAAGCGTGGTGGAATACCATACTAAATAGTGAATTTTTCGCCTTAGGTATTGGGGGAAGATCAATGCCTGCGCATCCCGTCTGAATCAAACGGGATGTCGTAACATTTTTACTGACGGCCTAGCTGAAAAAATACGTTGCGTGCACCAGATGACCCCAGCGCAAAACCTAGGTAGATAGGTCCAATAAAACTATTGAAACCAGCAAATAAACTGGCACTCTTGCGTACCGATCCCAAAGAAATATCATTTCCCTTATCCCACACATTGCCAGCTTCTAATGTTGTGCCCAAGAACAAGCTTTGTCCTGCTAGATCAAATTTCACTGCACGCAGCAAATACGTCAGACTTCCATAGAGCATGTAGTTGCCGCTAAATTGATCTGGTTGATATGCTGATAATTGTTGAAATCCCCCTAGCGTAGGTCCAATCCCGCGGATTTCTGTACCTGATTGAAATAGACCCGCGCCTTTCAATTTCAGATTGATACTATGGCTGGCGATACTTTCTGCCCATGCGCCATTAATCGCAAATTCTTGATAATTGTCGTGTGATTTATTCACGCCAAAAAACAGATCACTATCAAATTTGTAGCCATATCTAGGAAAGGTGGGGTCACTGAGCTGGTCGATGACTATGGCCGTTTTCAACCCAACTTGCTGAAGCTCTGCACTTGGCAAACTAGTTGAAATCAGCTTGCCATCGATGGTGCTTGTCAGGATGCCTCCCAGTTTTGGTTGAACCCTATAGCGATTGGCAACTATGCCTACTCGCGCCTCTCCAAGCATACTTTGTTCGCCTAAAGGAAATCCGATATCGAGCCCAATTTGTTCGCGCCGAAAATCGTATTCTGCCAGGCGAGTGTTTTGAGTGTAAAGATTTCGGGTGCTATTTATCCATTCTGCATAGGGCGCTGCATACATCCCTTCACGCTCCATCAAGGGTTGGCGTAGTTCGGTGTGCAGCTTGGCTGAATTACCAAATTCGACATCGTTGCGCCATTCGAGTCCGCTATCGGTCAGCCAAGGGCGGCGATGACCTACTTGCAGACGAAACCCACCAGTGCCTTCAAATCCGCTGGATAGCGCCAGACCAAATTTTAGGAAATGCGGGCCCCAATTGCGTTCATGGGCATAGATACGAACACCGTATACTCCATCGCGCTGGACCAACTCATGATTGATGCCATCATATTCACGTGAAATATTGAGTATGGCGAGTTTTTTATTGATTTCTTCAGCGTCATATTTACTGCCGTTAGGAAGATTAATCTGCCGCCTTATATCTGTCTCTGGAATGAGCCCATCAGAAATGATTTCTAAAAAACTGATTTTGACATCGGGTAAGTCTAGATGAAGCTGTGATGTTTTGTGCGCCGCATACTTATCTGCAGACAGGCTTAGTGCCATCAACTTGTTTTGCATGGAGAGAGCGGCGTTTTCTCCAATGACAGATGCTTCTGCAGAGCGGTCAAAATCCATAAAACTGATAGTGCCCAAGTCGGGTTCGATCAAAATATCATTAGCACGTAACGCTGCTTTTTGCAGCTCGACGTTTTGTTCCGTCAAAATATTGACCATCTGCTGACTCACATTGAGTAAGGATCGTAGTTGATCGCGTGGCAATAAAGGCGTTCCAATATTGACGGCAATGATAATGTCTGCCCCCATGCTACGAGCAATATCAACCGGCAGGTTGCGTACCAGACCGCCGTCAGTTAACAGATGGCCCTCTATTTCTACCGGGGCAAAAACACCTGGAGCTGCCATGCTGGCACGGATAGCCTTGTGTAATGGCCCCTTGCTAAATACCACCATTTTTCCGTTTTCCAGATCGGTAGCGACAGCGCGGAAAGGGATCGGTAATTGATCAAAATTGATATCCGGTTGCAAATGCGCTGTCCAGTTATGCAATAATTCTAAAAATTGCGTCGCTTGTACCACGCCTGTCGGCAGGCGCACACCGCTTGCACTTAACCCTAGTGTTGCGCCAAGCGGATATTGGGTGTCTTCTTCTCTTACGGCTTGAGGCAGTAACCGTCGCTCTACTCGATCTAGTGCAATATCGTTCAATTTTAATTTATCCAGACGTTGCTCAATCTCAGCAGCGGATAATCCTGCTGCGTATAGACCGCCGACGACAGCTCCCATACTGGTACCTGCAATGCAATCAACCGGTATGTGTAAGGATTCGAGAACTTTCAGGACGCCAACATGGGCAAAGCCACGAGCACCTCCGCCTGATAATGCTAAGCAAATTTTGGGTGTTTTACCGATTTGCGAGTTGCTTGTGATGCTTTCTGCTGCGCAGGTTCCTGTTAGAGATGAAATCAGGAAAAAGATTGAAATGCGCCATGTTTGCATAATGAAGTAAGTAAATAAGAGAGAAGTTCAAAGTAAACGCTATTGTAAGCGTGGAATTCTTCTCACAGCCTCTATATACTACTGAATGTATATCGATTGGGTATTGTCTCTACTCAAAAGCATAAGAAGATCGCGTTTTTCGAGGTCATATTTCAGGACCACTAGAGTTAATTCATGAACCTACACCAATTGCGCTTTGTGCGCGAAGCAGTCCGGCAAAATTTTAACCTGACCGAGGCTGCCAAGGCGCTGTTTACTTCTCAGCCTGGCGTCTCAAAGGCAATTATTGAGCTTGAAGAAGAGTTGGGCGTGGATATTTTTGCGCGCCACGGCAAGCGCATACGAGGGCTGACAGAGCCAGGACGCGCCGTACTCAAATCGGTCGAGTTGATCATGCAGGAAATCGACGGGTTAAAACGGATCGGCAAAGAGTACGCAGCGCAGGATAGTGGCAGTTTTACGATCGCTACTACGCATACGCAAGCACGCTATATTCTGCCTAAAGTAGTGCAGGCGTTCATGCAAAAATATCCGAAAGTCAGGCTCTCGCTGTTGCAGGGTAACCCTAAGCAAATCGCCGAAATGGTGATGCGCGATCAGGCCGATCTGGCGATAGCAACAGAAGCGATTGCCGGTATTGATGGGCTAGTTTCCCTGCCGTGTTATCAATGGGAGCATGTCGTGGTGGTGCCTCCTGAACATCCCTTGTTAAAATTAAAACTGATCACGCTGGAAGAAATTGCACATTACCCCCTGATAACTTATGATGCCGCGTTTGCTGGTCGAAGTAAAATTGATCATGGATTTGAGATTCGTAATTTAAAACCAGATGTGCTGCTCGAAGCGATTGATGCTGACGTCATCAAGACCTATGTTGAGCTCGGTATGGGAGTGGGTATTATTGCCGGTATGGCATTTGATGCGGAACGTGATCATCATTTGCGCGCCATCTCGGTAGGACATTTGTTTGGCATGAATGTCTCACGTGTAGCTGTGCGGCGGGGGGCTTATTTGCGCAGCTATATTTACACCTTCATTGAATTACTGACGCCAACGCTCAATCGAAAATTAATTGATCAGGTAATACAGGGTGGTAAGGATACTTACGATTTATGAAGATGCAGACGCTGATCCGTGAATAACAAGAAATAACAAGAAATAACAAGTAGAGAGAAAAATTATGCGTGAAGCTATGAATAAATATTACGCACAGCGTGCCAGCACTTACGAGAGCATTTACCAGAAACCGGAACGTCAGGCTGATTTGCAACTACTGCAGCAACGGGTTGCAGAAGTATTGAAAAATCAACGTGTACTGGAAATCGCCTGCGGCACTGGCTATTGGACTGAACGTTATGCTCCTGTAGCCACATCAGTGCTCGCCACCGATATTAATCAAGCTATGCTAGACATCGCACAGGCCAAGGCCTACCCACCAGAGCGCGTGCAGTTTGCTCTGGCAGATACCTTCGCTTTACCTGTCGCCACAGCAAGCCAATATTCGGCTTGTTTCGCAGGATTTTTGTGGTCACATATTAAGCGCGAAGAACAGGCTGATGTGTTAGCGCAATTTAGCAAGGCGGCAGGTAAGGGTAGTATGCTGGTGCTGATCGACAACAATTACGTCGAGGGAAGTAGTGGGCCAGTTGCACGTACCGATTTAGAAGGTAACACCCACCAGTTAAGAATGCAGGAAGACGGTAGCCGGGTAGAGATCGTCAAGAATTTTCCGGCGGATAGTTTCTTGCGTAAAAAAATCGGTGCGGCAGCGAGGGATATTCGTATTGTGAGAACCGAGTATTTCTGGATGCTAACTTGTATCCTGAAGTAAAGTTACCAAGGATTGTTCCTCTTAATAGAGGCATGATGCATTTCAGTAATTTAACATGACTTCATTTTTAAGGGAAATAAGATGGATCTGCAAGCATGTACAGAAGCAATTCGGGCCAAGGTTGGTGACGAGAGTCGTCTCAATGCTACGCTTAAATTTGATTGTGGCATTGATGGCGTGGTATACGTGGATGCGCTGGCGATTCCCAATGCTGTGGGTAACGAGAATCTGGATGCCGGCTGTACCGTGATTATTACACTAGAAAATCTGAGCGCAATGCTGTCGGGTGAGTTGAGTCCTGTAAACGGCTTTATGTCGGGTAAACTTAAAGTATCTGGCGATATGAGTGTGGCAATGCGTTTGCAAAATGTAATCTGAAATGTAGCTAAACAGATAGATGAAGTAAAGTTTTGGCAAAAAACGTAGTATTCATGCGCCTGGCGGCAAAAGCCGTTGAGAACCACATGAATATTGCGTTAGTGTGGCTCATATTATTCCCATACAGGTATTACACTGGCACTAATGTGGCCCCCGGATTTCCTTGCACGATGCCTGTGAATTTAAAATCGACTTCGGGCGCGCGACCAGAAACGATGTCCGCAATTGCCCGGCCGGAACCGGCACCCATAGTCCAGCCTAAGGTGCCGTGGCCAGTATTGAGATACAGATTGCTGTATTTTGTTTTTCCGATATATGGCACATTCGATGGTGTTAACGGGCGCAGTCCAGTCCAGTAAGTCGGGTCATCGTAATTGCAGGCAGTGGGAAATAATTCGCGTGTACGCCGGGTAATGGCTTCACAGCGTGCGGTATTCAGTTCGCGCGAATAACCATTGATTTCGCAGGTGCCTGCCACGCGCAGGCGATCACCTAAACGGGAGACCACCAGTTTATAGCCATCATCCGTTAGCGAGACGCTAGGCGCTTGGTCCGGGTTGATGATCTGGTAGGTGGCGGAGTAACCCTTGCCTGGATAAATCATTAGATTTACGCCCAATGGCTTTAATAGCGGCTGAGAAAAACACCCCATTGCTATCACGAATGCATCGGCGCGCAAGACCTTGTGACGTCCCTCCCCATCAATGACTTCAACGCCCATAATTTTGGCAGAGACACCACTGCCTTCGGTCAGCAACCGAGTGACCGTGGTATTGAATTGAAAATCGACTCCCGCTTCGGCGGCTTTCTTGGCCAGACCATGGGTGAATTTGTAAACGTCGCCAGACTCATCGGTTTCGGTATAATCACCGCCGACGATTTTGTCGCGAATACTTGCCAGTGCAGGTTCAATTTTTACGACTTCGTCAGCCTGTATAGAGTTACGCGGGCAACCCAGATCACGCATCAGTTTGGCTGAGTGAAGAGACGTGTCAAATTCTTTTTGGTCGGTGTAGAAATGTAGTATGCCTTTGGTCAGGCAATCATAGTCTATGCCGGTTTCGGCACGCACGGCTTGCAGTGTCTGACGGCTGTATTCCGATATAGCGACGATCTGACGGATATTTTCATCGGTTCGTTTTTGCGTACATTCGCGCAAAAAACTTAACCCCCATAGCCATTGCAACAACTCGGGGCGAGGGCGGAATAGCAACGGCGCATCGTCTTTTCCCAGCCATTTTAATACCTTCCATGGTGCAGACGGATTCGCCCAAGGTTCTGCATGAGAGACGGAGATCTGCCCTCCGTTGGCAAAACTGGTTTCTTGTGCCGCACCTGGTTGGCGCTCTATGACTGTGACATCATGTCCCGCTTTTTTTAAAAACCAGGCAGACGATGTACCGATAATGCCAGAGCCTAAAACAATGACTTTCATGAGTGGAAATCTCCGCGTGTTCAATAGCAAGATTGTAGAAAGTAATTGCTTTTTAATGTAGTCAATAAGCTCGGGTTATTTTTTATTTTTGAAATAATTTTCACTAATTATGTTTATTAATAAAAAATATAATGCGGCAATGTTTTATTTTGTTATTTTTGCTTTGGTAATTTCTTGCGTTACTGCACGAGTGATTACTTCTTCCATGGTCTTGTGCAAGCCTGTGCGTATTTCAATGGCGAGACTTTCTACTGCTGTTTGTAATACATCAGCCAAACTATCTCGCACCCGGTGCTCTAGTACAAAATCGACGCGTGACAAAACCTGACGCAAAACATTTTCACGTAGCGTTTGTTCTAGATGCTGCCATTTATCTTCATTAATATCTTCGGCTAAGGCCGATAAAATAGCGTGGTCTGCAGAATTCGTTGTAATTGGTTCAGTGTCAAAATGAATGATTTCGGTCAGGACTGGGATGCTGGAATCGATTTGATTGTTCATGATGGTTTTGCGTCTATATGGGATGGTGCTAGACCTTGTTGCAGATAACTGCGAAAGCGCTCGCGTCCGGCTTGTGTATCTTGCGGATCGCTGGAGATGATCTCGATCATGCGTTGAAAGCGGCTGAAATCCTTGGGCGTACTCTGGGTCAGGTTAATCAGCAGCTCGTGATGTGGGAAGTCTGCTTTGTCATCATCCGTCAAAATGATAGGCGTTTGCGCCGCCAGCGGGTCGTTGATTAAGACATGCGGCAAAAAATCGGTTTCCGAAAACGACCACAGTGCCTGATTGAGTAATTCCAGTTGGCTGCTGTCGCTATCAAACACGATGACGCGACAGTTGGCCGCTCTGGCTTTGCGGATGAGGCGACAGGTATAAATAATTTTGTCTGTTACCTTACTGTGAAAATCTATTCTGGTCATGGTTGGCGCCCCATCTTTAAAAACGGATGCCTGATTCTGTGGCTTGCTTGGGTTTCGGTTCCGGATCAGTTTTTTTCACCTCTTTTTTGACTGCTGGAGGCGGCACTGGCGCGGCAGGCTCTGCTGCCGGATAGCGATAGTCTTTCGGCAGTTTATTGGTTTCAGGATAGCCAGCACTGCTGAGTGTAGTTCGCCATTCGGCGCTATCAAAACCACGGAACTTACTGTTGCTGATCAGCAGTAAAGGCAATTGCGTATCGCCACTGATTTGTTTCAACTTGTTGATATCTTCATTGGTGATGACGGTTTTTTCAGAAAATGGGATGCCTAACTGTTTCAGCAGGACGCGTCCGTCATTGCATGGAATGCATGATGGGGCGACATATAGCGTGACGGGATTTTGCGCGACGGCAGTTGCTAGTTCGGGAGGTAGGTTAATGCCTGGTGCATCGCTGCTGATGGATTTGGTTTCAATCCGTTTGGCGTTCGCAGGAGGCGGTATATCACTATAAGTCACCTTACCATCGGCTCCTACCCATTTATATAACTCGGCAAAGGCGCTGTTGGCTAGTAAACAGCTGACTAATAGACAGCTGCCATTGAATAGTATGCGTAACTTCATTGCTTCGCCTCCTTAAAATTTAGTTGGTCATGCCGCTATGGCGCAACAAGGCATCAATGGACGGATCGCGTCCGCGGAACGCACGGAAGGATGCTATCGCAGGCCTCGATCCACCTACTTCGAGTACTTCGGTCTGGAATTTTTTTCCGGCCGAACGAGAGAGCGTACTTCCTTCGATTTTCGCGGCTTCTTCAAAAGCACCATAGGCGTCCGCAGATAACACTTCAGCCCACTTATAGCTGAAGTAGCCGGCCGCATAGCCGCCGGCAAAAATGTGACCGAAAGAATGTTGGAATCGATTAAATTCTGGCGGCGTAAATACCGACACCTGTTCTCTAACGGTATTAAGTATATCTTGGACCAGATGTTTGCCGCCAGGATGGGCGTCATCATGCAGGCGCAGATCAAACAAGGAGAATTCGACCTGACGCAAAGTTTGCATGCCGGATTGAAAATTCTTTGCCGCGATCATCTTATCGTACAGCGCACGCGGCAAGGTTTCGCCGGTATCGGCATGCGCTGTCATGTGTTGTAAGACATCCCATTCCCAGCAAAAGTTTTCCATGAATTGCGAAGGCAGTTCCACCGCATCCCATTCCACACCCGAGATACCGGAGACCGATAAGTCTTCTACCTTGGTCAGCAAATGATGCAAGCCGTGGCCAAATTCATGGAATAGCGTGATGACTTCATCGTGAGTGAAGGTCGCAGGTTTGCTGATGCCATCCGTCGTGACTGGCTCACTAAAATTGCATGTCAGATACGCGACCGGTGTTTGTATGCCGCTCGCAGTCAGACGACGGCCGCGTGCATCATCCATCCAGGCGCCGCCACGCTTGCCATTGCGCGCATACAGATCCAGATAGAATTGACCGATGAGCTCACCGTCTTTTTCAAGACGATAAAATTTCACATTCGGGTGCCAGGTCGTGGCGCTATCGAGCTTAATATCGACGGCAAACAGCGTCTGGATCACGCGGAATAAGCCAGCGACTACCTTATGCTCAGGGAAGTATTGTTTCACTTCTTGTTCAGAAAACGCATAGCGTTGCTCGCGCAGTTTTTCGGATGCGTAGGTGCTATCCCAGGCTTGTAAATCATCTATACCCAGATGCTCTTTGGCGAAAGCGCGCAATTCTGCCAGGTCGTTTTCAGCAAACGGTTTGGCGCGTTCGGCCAGATCAAGCAAAAACTGGCTGACTTGAGTCGGCGTTTCTGCCATTTTCGCGACTAAAGAGACTTCGGCAAAATTTTGATAACCGAGTAAAAGCGCCTCTTCTTTGCGCAGTTCTAGCAATTCATTAATGATGGCGGTGTTGTCCCACTCCGGTTTTGCGCCCAACTCAGACGCTTTGGTGGCATTGGCTCTATAGATAGTTTCGCGCAAGGCGCGGTTGTCGGCGTATTGCAAGACCGGGAAGTAAGACGGAAAATGCAGGGTAAATTTGTAACCTGGTTTGTCGTCTGCTTGCGCTGCATTTTTTGCCGCCTGTACTACGTCTTCCGGCAAGCCAGCCAATTCATCCGTGTTCTCTATAAACAGGCCGTAGGCATTAGTTGCATCCAGTACATTTTCAGAAAATTTGGTGGACAGTGCCGCTTGTTTTTCTTGTATCTCGGCATAGCGCAGCTTTTTATCATCAGCCAACTCGGCACCGCTGAGACGAAAGTCGCGGATCGCGTTGATGATGATGGTTTTTCTGGCGGGTGGCAAACTGGCGAAATGAGGATCCGCCTGCAAGGCTTTATATTTGTCAAACAGGACCAGATTCTGGCCTAGCTCGGTCCAGAATTCGGTGATTTTTGGCTGGTTCTCGTTATAAGTAGCGCGCAGCTCTGGCGTGTCAACCACGGCATTGAGGTGACCGATGATGCTCCAGGCGCGGCCTAGTTGCTCGGTCGCGTTCTCCAGCGGCTCGACAAAATTCTCCCAGGTCACCGGCGGTGCATTTTGCTCTAGTTGGGCGACTACGGCACGGTTTGCTTCTAGTAATACATCCATGGCCGGTGTGACGTGCTCTGGTTGTATGGCAGAAAAACGTGGCAGGTCGCTAAAGTCGAGCAGGGGATTGGAAGAATTTTGTGAGGTCATTTTAGTTTCTTTCGGCAGCTTCAATCGTGTTAACTAACAGCATGGTAATGGTCATCGGACCCACGCCACCTGGCACTGGTGTAATGTAACCCGCCACTTCTTTGACTGGGGTGAAATCGACATCGCCGCACAATTTCCCTTCGTCGTCGCGGTTCATGCCAACGTCAAGTACGACGGCGCCTGGTTTGACCATATCGGCAGTCACAATGTTCCGCTTGCCTGTGGCAACCACCAAAATATCGGCGTTGCGCGTGTGGTAGCCCAGATCGCGGGTCTTGGAATTACAGATGGTGACGGTGGCACCGGCCTGCAAGAGCAACATGGCTTGCGGTTTGCCGACGATATTGGAAGCACCGACCACCACCGCGTTCGCGCCGCGTACCGGGTAGTTAATAGATTCCAACATCTTCATTACGCCATACGGGGTGCAGGGGCGGAATAATGGCTGGCCTGTCATTAACAAACCAGCGTTACTGATATGAAAACCATCGACATCTTTTTCCGCCGCAATCGCTTCTATCACCTTATTGGCATCAATATGCGCAGGCAAGGGCAGTTGCACCAGGATGCCGTTGATTTTTGGGTCGAGGTTCAGGCGAGCGATGTGTTCAAGCAATGCTGTTTCGCTCAGATCTGCGTCGTATTTTTCGAGTACGGAATAGAACCCGCAATCTTCACATGCTTTAACTTTATTGCGGACATAGACCTGTGATGCCGGATTCTCACCAACTAAGATCACTGCCAGGCCGGGTTGCTTGCCTTTGGCGGTCAGGGCAGCGGCGCGCAGTTTTACATCGGCACGAATTTGTTGGGAGAGCTGGGTTCCGCTAATGATTTGGGCTGTCATGGTGGGCTTATTTGGATAGGGGGAGAAGAATGACGTTTAATGCGAGATTATAAGGGATGCGTTGCTAAAGGTGACGGATGGGAATGACAATCGTATTGATAACCTTGCGGGGCATTTTTTTTACAGGCTTTCATCTATCGAGATTTAAACCGATGAGCGCACTATTCATGCGGGTTTCAAGCCATTTATGCTCCAGAGTGCGCATGAATGCTGCGATGCAAAAAATAAGATGCTCAAGATAGGAATGGTATTTTCTCAGGAATCATTAAAAATATTTTGCACTGCAATGAAAATATCACATTATGGTATTGAATATCGCTATTTGAAAAATTAAAAAACTCCTGTTAAAATGCTTGCACTAACAAAAGCCAGGCTTTAATTTATCATTACGCCCCGTTGCGCGATATTGAAAAAGCGCATCTAACAGGAAATAGGAGACTCAAATATGTCACCCCAGATAGACCAAGTTTTGGCGCAAGCCATCAATGATCCCGATGTAGTCGAAACCAACGAATGGTTAGCTGCGCTAGAGTCTGTCATTGCAAACGAAGGGCCTGAGCGCGCCCATTACCTGATGGAGCGTATGGTCGATCTGGCGCGCCGTCGTGGCTCACATATTCCTTTTTCCAGTAACACTGCGTATGTCAATACGATACCGGCAGATGTCGGCGCACATTGCCCTGGCAATTTGGAAATCGAAGAAAAACTGCGCTCGATGATGCGCTGGAACGCCATGGCGATGGTGGTCAAGGCGAACCGTCTGGATGGCGATCTGGGCGGTCACCTGTCCAGCTTTGCTTCGTTGGCGAATATGCTTGGCATCGGTTTCAATCACTTCTGGCATGCGCCTACCGAAGATCATGGTGGCGATTTACTTTACATCCAGGGGCACTCCTCACCGGGTGTGTATGCGCGCGCTTTCCTTGAAGGCCGTTTGACGGAAGATCAATTGCTGCACTTCCGCCGCGAAGTCGATGGCAAGGGGCTATCTTCTTATCCGCATCCAAAACTGATGCCTGATTTTTGGCAGTTCCCTACCGTATCCATGGGCTTGGGGCCTCTGATGTCGATCTATCAGGCGCGCTTCTTGAAGTATCTGCATGCACGCGGCATCGCCGATACCGAAAAGCGTAAGGTCTGGGCATTCTGCGGTGATGGCGAGATGGATGAGCCGGAATCGATGGGCGCGATTGGTATGGCAGGGCGCGAGCAACTCGATAATCTGGTCATCGTGGTCAACTGTAATCTGCAACGGCTCGATGGCCCTGTACGCGGCAACGGCAAAATCATCCAGGAATTGGAATCTGATTTTCGTGGTGCTGGCTGGAACGTGGTTAAAGTAATCTGGGGCGCCGGGTGGGATGCGTTGTTGGCCAAGGATAAAGATGGTCTTCTGCAAAAAGTAATGATGGAAACCGTCGATGGTGAGTATCAGAATTACAAAGCCAAAGACGGCGCTTTTGTCCGTGCCAATTTCTTTGGCAAACACCCCAAGTTGCTCGAGATGGTCGCTCAGATGTCAGACGACGATATCTGGCACCTGACCCGTGGTGGCCATGATCCGCATAAGATTTACGCTGCCTTTAAAGTGGCGCAAGAACACAAAGGCCAGCCAACTGTATTGTTGGTCAAAAGCATTAAAGGCTTTGGCTTCGGTAAATCCGGTGAAGCGCGAAATACTGCACACAACACCAAGAAACTCGATGACGACGCCATTAAAGCCTTGCGCGATCGTTTTCAATTGCCAATCTCGGATGAGCAATTGCCAGAGATCCCTTTCTTCAAACCGGCGGATGACACGCCAGAGATGAAGTATCTGCAAGAGCGTCGTGCCGCCTTGGGCGGTTACCTGCCACAGCGCCGTCAAAAAGCCGATGAACAACTGGTGGTGCCAGAGTTGACGGCCTTCCATGCAATGCTGGAGCCGACCGCCGAAGGCCGTGAAATTTCAACCACTGCTGCTTATGTACGCGTGCTGACTACCTTGCTGCGCGATGCAAGCTTGGGTCAGCGCATTGTTCCTATCATGGTCGACGAATCACGCACCTTTGGTATGGAAGGTCTGTTCCGTCAGATCGGTATTTTTAGCCAGGTAGGGCAGTTGTACGAACCGGTTGATAAAGACCAGGTCATGTACTACCGCGAAGACAAGGCCGGCCAGATTCTGCAAGAGGGGATTAATGAGGCAGGCGGGATGAGTTCATGGATCGCCGCGGCGACATCCTACTCGACCAATAACCGCGTCATGATTCCGTTTTACACCTACTACTCGATGTTCGGCTTGCAGCGTGTCGGCGATCTGGCTTGGGCGGCAGGTGATATGCGTTCACGCGGCTTCCTGATGGCCGGTACTGCCGGTCGTACTACCCTGAACGGTGAAGGCTTGCAGCATGAAGATGGCCATAGCCATGTGCTGGCGTCGACGATTCCTAACTGTGTTCCTTACGATCCCACTTTTGCGCATGAAGTGGCGGTCATCATCCACGACGGCCTGCGCCGCATGGTCACTAATCAGGAAGACGTGTTCTATTACATTACGATCATGAACGAGAACTACAGTCATCCAGGTTTAAAGGAAGGGCAAGAGGAAGGCATCATCAAGGGTCTGTACCAATTGCAAAAGTCCGCAGAAACCACCAAGCACCGCGTGCAATTGATGGGTTCTGGCACGATCTTGCGTGAAGTGATTGCCGCTGCCGATTTGCTGTTTGCTGACTGGGGTATAGCCGCTGACGTCTGGTCTGCACCATCGTTTACCTTGCTGGCACGTGATGGCCAGGATGCAGAGCGCTGGAATATGCTGCATCCTACCGATGAAGCGCGTCTGCCTTACATCACGCAATGTCTGAAAGATACGCAGGGCCCTATTGTGGTCTCCACCGATTACATGCGTACTTTTGCCGAACAGGTGCGTGCTTTTGTTCCTAAAGGACGTAGCTATAAAGTCTTGGGTACCGACGGGTTTGGTCGCTCCGATTCTCGCGCCAAATTGCGCGAATTCTTTGAGGTGAACCGTTACTTTGTCGTGATTGCTGCATTGAAATCGCTGGCCGATGAAGGTGCCTTGTCGGCATCCGTGGTGGCGCAAGCGATTGCCAAATATGGTATCAATGCAGAAAAACCAAATCCGGTGACAGTGTAAAAACATGAGTAGGGTGCCCATCTGCGCGTGGCGCACCCTACGTAAAGAAAAATGGAGCTAAAGCTATGAGTGCAATTGAAGTCAAAGTGCCGGACATCGGTGATTTCAAGGAAGTTGAAGTCATTGAATTGATGGTTAAGGTAGGCGATACCATTAAAGTTGATCAATCCTTGATCACGGTTGAGTCCGACAAAGCCAGCATGGAAATACCATCCAGTCATGCCGGTGTCGTCACCGAAATTAAAGTCAAAGTTGGCGATAAAGTAGCCGAAGGGTCTTTGTTGGTTGTTGTTGAGGCAGCGGGCGAGGGCGCTGTGCCAGCTCCAGCACCTGCTTCGGCAGCAGCGGCAGCAACAGCAACTACAGCGGCACCAGCAGTCGTAGTTGCTGTTCCGGTTGCTGAAGTGGTCGCCGCCCCTGCTCCTGTCGCTGCTTCCGCGGCAGTGTCCGCAAGCTCGGTAGCGACAACGGGCAATGCTCACGCTTCGCCCTCCATCCGTAAGTTCGCGCGCGAACTCGGTGTTGATTTGGGGAGGGTTCAAGGCACGGCAACCAAAGGCCGCATCTCGCAAGAAGATGTACAGAACTTCGTCAAAGGCATCATGTCTAGTTCGACTGCTGTGCCAGCACTGGCCGCCAGCAGCACTGGTAACGGCAGCGGTACCGGCCTGAATTTATTGCCATGGCCTTCGCTCGATTTCAGCAAGTTTGGCACTACTGAGTTGCTGCCGTTGTCGCGCATCAAAAAACTCAGCGGCCCAAATCTGCACCGCAACTGGGTGATGATCCCGCACGTCACGCATTTTGATGAAGCTGACATTACAGGACTGGAAGATTTCCGTAAGTCGTCGAATGAGGCGATGGTTAAATCTGGCATTAAGCTGACCATGCTGGCCTTCGTTATCAAAGCGAGCGTGGCTGCGTTGAAGAAGTTCAAAGCCTTCAACGCTTCGCTCGATGCCAATGGCGAAAACCTGATCTTGAAGCAGTATTACAACATCGGCTTTGCCGCCGATACGCCCAATGGCCTGATGGTGCCGGTGATTAAAAACGCCGATCAAAAAACCTTGTCGCAAATCGCAGTAGAAATGGGTGAGTTGTCTGCCCAGGCGCGTGACGGTAAGCTGAAACCAGCCGACATGCAAGGCGCGACGTTCACTATTTCTTCGCTGGGTGGTATTGGCGGTACGGCATTTACGCCAATTATCAATGCACCTGAAGTGGCGATTTTGGGTTTGTCCAAATCGGCCATGAAGCCAGTCTGGGATGGTAAAGCTTTTGTACCACGGCTGATTTTGCCTATGTCGCTGTCTTACGATCATCGCGTGATTGATGGTGCGATGGCGGCTAGGTTCTCTGCTTATCTGGGCGATGTCTTGTCCGATTTGCGCAAAACCTTACTGTGAGCGGAGCGAATACGATGAGCACAATTGAAATTAAAGTGCCGGATATCGGTGATTTTAAAGAAGTCGAAGTGATCGAAATGCTGGTCAAAGTGGGTGATACCGTTAAGGTTGATCAGTCACTGATCACGGTTGAATCTGATAAAGCTAGTATGGAGATTCCATCCAGCCACGCCGGCGTTATTACCGAACTCAAAGTCAAGATCGGCGACAAGATTGCCGAAGGTTCGCTGCTGGCGGTGGTCACGGTTTCTGGTGACGTTGCTGCACCAATCGCCGCAGCTTCCGCAGCGCCAGTATCTGCGCCCGCGGTTGCTGCGGTTGCTGCGGTTGCTTCTGTTACGGTACCCGTTGCTTCAGTACCTGCACCCGCTGTCTCTAGTTATGCAGGCCCAGTGGATGTTGAATGCGATATGCTGGTATTAGGCGCTGGCCCTGGCGGTTATTCTGCGGCTTTCCGTTCCGCCGATCTGGGCGTGAATACCGTATTGGTCGAGCGTTACGCGACGCTCGGCGGTGTTTGCCTGAACGTCGGTTGCATTCCATCTAAAGCATTGCTGCACGTGGCAGCCGTGATTGATGAAACAGCCTCTATGGCAGCGCACGGCGTGAGTTTTTCCAAGCCAACGATCGACATCGATCAGTTGCGCGGCTACAAAGAAGGCGTCATCAAAAAAATGACGACCGGTTTGTCTGGTATGGCCAAAGCACGCAAGGTCAATGTGGTGCAAGGCGTCGGCCAGTTCGTTAGCCCGCACCATGTTGAAGTCACGGCAGCAGATGGAAGCAAAAAAACTATTCAGTTCAAACAGGCGATCATCGCCGCCGGTTCATCGGTAGTGAATTTGCCTTTTGTTCCCGTTGATCCGCGCATCGTTGACAGCACTGGTGCATTGGAATTGCGCCAGATTCCTAAGCGCATGCTGGTCATCGGCGGCGGTATCATTGGCCTGGAAATGGCGACCGTGTATTCGACTCTCGGTGCACGCATCGATGTGGTCGAGATGATGGACGGCCTGATGCAAGGCGCGGATCGCGATATGGTCAAAGTCTGGCAAAAGTTCAACGAAAAGCGCTTCGATAACATCATATTGAAGACCAAAACTGTCGGCGTAGAAGCGCTACCAGAAGGTATTAAAGTCACTTTTGAAGCGGCAGAAGCCGGCACCATTGCACCAGCAGCGCAACTCTACGATTTAGTCTTAGTTGCCGTTGGCCGCAGCCCGAACGGTAAAAAGATCGCCGCCGATAAAGCGGGAGTCGCAGTGACTGAACGTGGTTTTATCGAGGTCGATCAGCAGATGCGCACCAACGTGCCGCACATCTTTGCGATTGGTGACCTGGTCGGCCAACCGATGCTGGCGCATAAAGCGGTACACGAAGCGCATGTGGCGGCGGAAGCGGCTGTCGGTGAGAAGGCTTACTTTGATGCCAAGGTCATCCCATCGGTGGCCTACACCGACCCGGAAGTGGCATGGGTTGGTATTACCGAAGACGACGCCAAAGCCAAAGGCATCAAGTTGGAGAAAGGCCATTTTCCGTGGGCAGCCTCTGGCCGCGCAGTGGCAAATGGCCGTGATGAAGGCTTCACCAAACTGCTGTTCGATGCAGAAACCAAACGCATCGTCGGTGGCGGCATTGTCGGCACCCATGCTGGTGACATGATCGGTGAGATTGCCCTGGCAATCGAGATGGGTGCCGATGGTGTCGATATTGGCAAGACTATCCATCCGCATCCGACTTTGGGTGAATCAATCGGCATGGCGGCAGAAGTCTACAAGGGTGTGTGTACCGACTTGCCGCCAATGCGCAAGAAGTAAGGAAGTAAGCTGCAAAGTAAAATTCAAGTTTTTGGGTTTGAATAAAAAAACCCCTGATGCAAGCTTTGCATCAGGGGTTTTTTTATTGCGTGCAGTTTTTATACTTGTTTGCGCTTGCGTGCAAACATGAAACCAAGCAAACCAAGACCCAGCAGGGCGAGGGTTGACGGTTCAGGAATCGCTGCATTATTCGTGATCTGGAAATTACCGATGGAAGACGTATCTGTTCTGCCGCCGGAGCCGGCAGAAGGAGCGCCGTAGTAACGATTGACGAATAAGTTAGTCGGGTCGCTTGAACTGGTACCGACTAAGTTGCCAACCCAGCTAGTGTCAGAAGTAGAGGCGCCGGTTGGATTGAAATCGATGATGAGTCCGCCGCCGGTGAAGTTAAACGCACTGGTTACCGTAAAGGCCAGATCGTAATTGCCAGTAATGGCATCGCCAAACTGTGCCGCCGAGGTTCCATTGGAAACGACAGTCAAGAAAGAGGAGGCAGCAGTACTTCCACCGTTGACGCTTGTGGCGGCCAGTGAAATGTTAAAACTGATCGGTGCATCGTTAATGCCGTTGGTATCGAAGGCAATGATGTCGCCTGCATTGAGTGAAAATGCCGTCAGGTTTTTGTAGACAAAACCTTCATGTGGGCCGTAGGCACCTGGGCAACCGAAAGGGATACAGTTCCCGGTAACAGCTGAGTTCGTGCCCTGTACGGTCATTACCGATGCGCCGGAATGTAGACTAAATAGGCAACAAAAGATAAAACTTGCAAAAGACGGGAAAAAAGTCCGCTTCATTGGATAGCTCCATTAAAAAATTATTTATAAACAACAAAAAACAAACATTTTGTTACACAATTGCGAATAAGCAATTATTATGCCAGGAAATAATTCTTAATAGAATCATATACATACTTACCTTGATGAAATTTTTTTAAAGAAAGTGTAAAATTTTTCGACAACTACATTTGCTCTATTCATTGTTCGCCATGAGGCTTTGAGCGAGATCAAAATAAGGAAACAGAAAAAGGAAGCAGAAGTTCGTTGCCCATGCACTGAAAAAAACAAAATGATGGCATCGGCCAGTGCGCATATCCCATGCGGGTCTCCAGCCTATATGCCTGGAGACCCGCATGGATAGTGCGTCTTGGGCCTATGCCTGCAAAAATTTGGCATAGCAGTGCCTATTTCCTGTTTTTAGGTTGACGTTTCGATGGCGGTCGTTGTGTTGTCATCGCTACCAGGCATGAGTGGGAGCGATACGCCACTTCCCGTTTGCAGTAAGAGTTCAAACGCATCTGCCGCGATTGGCCGGCTAAAATAATAACCTTGTACTTGATCGCAGCCATGTGTGCGCAAGAACGCGAGTTGTTCTGCCGTCTCGACGCCTTCGGCGATCACCTGCAGGCGCAGGCTATGGGCCAACGAAATGATGGAGACCACGATAGCCGCATCGTCGACATCGACCGTCAAATCGTTGACAAAAGATTGGTCGATCTTCAAGACGTCGATTGGAAAGCGCCGCAGGTATGAGAGGCTGGAATAGCCGGTACCGAAATCGTCGATGGCAATATGCACTCCCAAGCCCTTCAGGTTGCGCAAAATGGTGATCGCTTGATCAACATCGTTCATGACCATGCTTTCGGTGAGTTCAAGTTCAAGAAAACGCGGTTCCAGTCCGCTCGCATGCAGCACATCTGCGATAGACTCTACTAATGCCTTTTGTGTGAACTGACGTGCCGAGAGGTTAACGGCAACGCGCAGATCATCATGGCCAGCCTGTTGCCATAGCTTGGTTTGGTGGCAAGCCTGACGTATGACCCAGGCCCCGATCGGGATGATGAGGCCCATTTCTTCGGCTAATCCAATAAAGCGCGCTGGCGAGATGAGGCCATGTATCGGATGGTTCCAGCGGATTAAGGCTTCCATGCCGACAATGCGCCCGTTACTTGTATTAATTTGTGGCTGGTAAAGGAGAACGAATTCATTCCGTTCTAGCGCATAGCGCAAGTCGGCTTCGATAGAGAGTCGGTTAAGGGTGCGTTCATTCATCGCCGGGGTATAAAACTGGAAGGTATTACGTCCCATTTCTTTGGCTCGGTACATGGCGATATCGGCGTGTTTGATCAGCGTTTCAGCCGTATCGCCATCGGTCGGATAGATGGCTACGCCGATGCTGCAGGTGAAGAAAAACTCATGCTGATCGATGGACATCGGCTGTGCCACGGCATCCATGACGCGCTGTACGACGGCCAGGCCGTGACCATCTTTTGTGTCTTCCGGTAGCACCAGGACAAATTCATCGCCGCCCAGTCGGGCAACGGTATCCGCATCGCCTGCGACTGCTTGTAGCCGCATGGCCAGTGTTTTTAACAGCACGTCACCAGCCTCGTGCCCGAGTGTGTCGTTGACGAATTTAAACCGATCCAGATCGACAAACAGGACCCAGACCAAGGTGTCGTGACGTTTGGCGCCAGCAATCGCATGTGTCAGCCGTTCGCGTAAAAAATACCGGTTTGCCAGCCCAGTCAAGGTATCGTGTTTGGCCTGAAATTCCAGTTCCGCTTCGTAACGCATGACCGCCGTGATGTCGTATTGTGCAACGACGAAATGACTGATGACGCCAGTCTCATCCTGTACCGGCGCAATAAATAGATCGTTCCAGTAGCCGGTGCCGTCCTTGCGGTAGTTGCGTAACAGCGCGTGACCTTCACGCTTTTCGCGTAATGCGGCGCGAATTTCTTCGATATTTTGCTGATCCTGACTATTCCCTTGTAAGGACTCCAGCCGACGTCCGATTACGTCGGCCGCGCTGTAGCCGGTAATATGTTCAAAGGCCGGGTTGACGTATTCAATGGCGTAATCAGGTGCAGTGGCGCTGCATAGGATGATGGCATTGGAAGAGACTTCGATAATGCGTTCACGCAGGCGCAAGGATTTTTCAGTGTGCGCGCGCAGCGCCAGGTCTTCTGACAGCCGCAAGTTGGCAAATTGCAAGGTCGCCGTGCGTTCGCCAGTGACTCGCTCTATGGTCTCTGTTTGCGATACCAGTGTGTAAACATAGGCTGCCGCCAGCACACTAAACAATACGCCACCGAGCAGGACATACAGCGAACCACCGTTTGCTGCCGAAAATATGCCGGCCGTTTGCATGACCTCTACGTACCAAGCTTGCCCTGCCAGGTTGAACGTTTTGCTGACCGGGGGGGCTTGGTTAAACAGTAGCCATTGCCAGCGTGCCAGCGGTTCGATATATTTTATCTGTTCGCTAGTGTCAGTGCCATCGTGGGTTGGCGGCATAGCGCCATGCTGAAACGCCAGATTTTGCGCATTGGCCCTGGCGTCAGCATAGACACTGATAGTCATGCCAGGTATATCCAGAAATCGACCGGCACCGAGAATGGTATCGATCAGGTGGTCAACCCGAAAAACGGCTGCGGTCTCACCGATGACCGAACGCTGCCGTGCGGCGACCGTGTCGAGCGGTGCACCTCGCAGATACACCGGGGCGACTACCAGGAAGCCCGTATGCCAGCCTTTATACTGCGCCAGCGAGAGTAAACTTGTGGATGCAACATGCCCGCTTGCACGCGAGTTTTGCCGGGCCTGTATCTGGTCTTGGGTGACCGCCGTATCTAGCCCTAATGCCGCTTCATTGCCTGCCATAGGTTCAATGTAGTCGACCACGTTATAGCTATCGCGTATGGCGGCGCGTTGCTGCCGGCCATCGATGAATTCGGTGATCATGAAGCCAGGATGCCGACTTCGCATGGCTGTTTCGTAAGTGCTACGATCCTGGCGCATGATCAAACGCTGAAAACTCAGTGCCTGAATTTGCGGATAACGTTGCAGTAAGGGCGCAGTGAAGGTGCGAAATTGGTCGCGGCTAATCACGCCAATACTGTTAAACAATTGATTAAGTATCATCAGTTGCTCGACGGCATCTTGCAGGCCGCTCTCGACTGCGGCGATGCGCAGTTTTGCATTTTGTTCAAATTGGTCGTTCTGGCGCTCCGATTCGATTTTCCTTACAGATGCAAACAAGAGTAGGGTTAAACCCAGCCCGGCCAGCAGCGTAATTAAAGCCGAAATCGAGACCGAAAAACGCACACGGCGAAACAATTTTTGCATGACTGCCACCTCCCGGGAGTTTCTGGTGTCGCGATTTATCAAGCAGTCAACCGACAGCATAAAAGCAAAAGAATAGATGGCTTGAACGATACTGTATGTACGATAGCGAACGTAAACGACTGGCTAGCCTTGTTTCGGAACCGGTCAGGATAAACGGGGGGGATGATGCGCCCACGCTGGAAAGCGCATCGCCGTTACGTATTCACTCGGATATTGGTACACCCTGCAAAAATGTGTGGATGAGGTTGATACGTCGCTTAGCGCAAGCCATTCACCACGGCGTCCTTGGGGTAACTGATCACATAGTCGGCAGTGATGCGCAATGACTTACCTGCATCCAGCGGCAATTGCCACGCCATCACGCCCGGTTGTTTATGCCACGCCTCTTGCGTCGGCTTAGGTGTGAACTGGCTTTGCACGCGAATATCTTCGTGTTGTGCCACCGGGGATGATTCTAAGACTTGCAGCGTCACTGGCGTTTTGTGCAGGTTTTCGAATATATAGGCGTGTGCGATTTTTTGCTCAGCACGGCTGCCGATGAAACCTTTATTGGCACTATCGCGTTTTTCGGGTTCGATCTCGACACGGAGCATATTGTCGCGGCCAAAGAATAACTCCATGCGCTCTTCGCTGCTTAGCCGTAGCTGGTTTTGCCCGACAAAGTCGCCATCGCGGAATAATTGCAGATTGCCCGATGGCCATGAACCCGCAGGTCGTGCGGCGTCGACGAGTAAATACGCTTGCGCCTCTTGTTGCGGCTGTACCCGCACCAGCACTTGGGCGTCAAGTGGCTGGCTACTGAGTGCAAAGCCGGCGCGCTGACCGTCACTGGCGAGATTGACTTTGCCAGGCACCGTGAATTCGGCGGCGTACTCACCTTGGAGGACGCTAACGTCGAAATTGGGAATGCTATCTTCACTGATCGTGAGTTTTCGGCTTGATCCTGTCACTTCGACAGATCTGCTTGCCATTGCTACTGGTGACGGCGCATTGTAGGCAACGGCTAACGACGGTGACCGGATATCCAGCGTCCAAGGGCGTGGCGGGTTGAGTCGGTTGGAAAGATTGGGCTGCACCGTCGACAGGCGCAGGCTCACGCCGCTCCAGTCCTCGCCGCTGGTCTGTGCGACTTGGGCATGGCGTTCCAGGCGGAGTTGCGCTTTGCCCGTGTCGAGATAGGCGCGGTAGACCGGATTCCATCCCGCTTGGCTCAGTCGATAAGAGAGGTGTAATTCGCCATCGTGCTGTGCCGCCAAACGGATCTGCACTATGCGTACTTGTGGGTTGGCTTCAATCAGTCGATTCCGTTCAGCTAACAAAGGGCTGAGTTGTTTTTCAATTTCTTCGCTACGGCGTTGCGCCTGATGCTGGCGCTGGAGCGTGTCTTGGCCGCTACGGCGCAGTTGCTCGGTAGTCATGGCGATGGTGCCGGTGCTATTTTGTTTGTCGCTGCCATAGTTTTTTAGGTAGCCCAGCACCAGTTCTTGCGCACCACTATCGGCGGCAATCATCGCCTTTTGATCTTCCAGTTCGCGGATGCGCGTATCGAGGGCACTGCCAGCGCATTCAGGGGCGCGGGCACGATCGAGCGTCTGTACGCTGACGTCTCCTACCTGTATGCCTGCGTCAGCTTGTACCTGCAAAGAGTCAAGGTCGAAGCGGGCAGGCAAACAGCTTAGTTTGAGTTCTTTGGCACCGGCGACTACCTTCGCCACACGTTCTATTGTGGCACCGCCCGGATACACCAGTACTTGTGTAATCTTAGACGAGGGGGCGATTTGCGCAAGGCACAGGCCGGGCAGCAGGGTGGTGAGAAAAAGCAGGGGTTTTTGCATAAAGATGATCCTGATAGGAAGCACGAATATTGGCAGGTGGATCGATTTTCAGCGTTGAAAAAATCCAAAATAGCGCATGCCCAAGACGCCATCGCCGCGTGGTTTTCAGACTGCTGGCGTATGAAAAGGGACGTTCTGGCGCGTCTTGATTTTAAAATTCAGCCCTGAGGGGGAAGCTACAAGACTTTAGCCCCCCTTTTTTTGTAAAATTATTCTGCGCAACGGCAAAGACACTTAAATGTGCCATCGCATTAAAACAATTCAATATCGCTTTCCGATTCTTTTTTGTGTAATTTTCCCTCGGCGATTAATTGCTCATAAAAAGCGACCTGATTGCGCCCATGCTCTTTAATGTAATACAGCGCCTGGTCGGCACGATCCATGATAGTGACAGGCAAATCTTGTTCAAATATCGTGGTGACGCCAATACTGGTGGTGATCTGTCCTACTTGCGGGAAATAATGGGTTTCGATCACTTTCCGGAAACGCTCCATAATCGCTGCGGTCTGCTCTGCGTCGACATTGCGTAAAATCACAACAAATTCTTCACCGCCTACGCGGAACAATGAGTCATATTCGCGGAAGGTTTGATTCATGCATTGTGAAAAATGCAATAGCACTTCATCACCCATTAAATGACCAAGCTTATCGTTGACGCGCTTGAAGTGGTCAATATCAAATACCGCCAGAAAATAATGGACCTTGTCGTTTTCGCGCTTGTTCTGTGCACTCAGTGACAAAATCATTTTCATGACTTTGTTGTCAAATGATTTTCTGTTAAGTAATCCGGTCAAGTGGTCGCGCTGGTTATCGTTGAGCAGTGATACATAATTGTGGTAAAAGGCCAGTAATATCGTGACCAGTTCATGATCTCGCGATATTTTTTGCGCATTTTCGATCACCAGAAAACCGGAGATGCCGTTTTTGCCGCGTATCGGATAAATGAAGCGTAATAGTGGCCGTATAGCATCGCCGCTTGGTCCGACCACCATCTCCTGGCTGCGCAAACACTCTTCAAATTGCGGTTCTGTATTGAGTAAAAGCGGAACAGAATCACTCTCGTCGGGATTATCTTCGTAGCCTATCGGAAGCAGATAAACCTCGGGGTGATCGGCTACCAATTGCCTGAGAGTTCTGATCTCATAGATATTGATTGATTCAGGCTGAATCAAATCGGATAAAGTCGTTATTAACGAAAATTCGAACGCTTTGATTTCAGGTTTTTCAATCAGTTTGGCAAGTGAACGCAATAATTTTGTGGTGTCGTCATCAATCATTGGTAATGCCTTTGAAATAATATCCGTAACATGGATAAGAGTTTTATTATTGTCTCAATATGGTGCCACAAAAAGACAGCAACATAAGATGTATTTATGGCGACTGCAGCATTAGCAATGAAGTGTAGGGTAATAATTTTTCAGAAAACAACAGCCCCCTAAATAAGGCAAACCCAAAGACGCAAGTCTGATGCAGTTTGGATTAAGCTTGTTTTTCATCATGTTGGCCTTATGTACAGAAAATGATACCTTTCTCTATCCTTGATCTATCTCCCATCACTGAAGGCAGTAATGCTGCTCAGTCGTTTCGTCATACGCTCGATCTTGCGCAACATGGGGAGCGTTGGGGCTACCAGCGCTTTTGGCTCGCAGAGCACCATGGCATGCCAGGCATCGCCAGCGCCGCGACTGCCGTATTGATCGGCCATGTGGCGGCAGGCACTACCAAAATCCGGGTTGGTGCTGGCGGGATCATGTTACCTAATCATTCACCTCTGGTGATTGCCGAGCAATTTGGCACCTTGGAATCACTGTTTCCCGGTCGCATCGATCTTGGGTTGGGGCGTGCACCAGGCTCCGATCAGGTTACTGCGCGTGCCTTGCGCCGCAATCTGTCTTCCGATGCGGATGAATTTCCGCAAGATGTGATGGAATTGATGGATTACTTTTCCTCTGAGCAAAAACGTGCAGTGCGCGCCGTTCCTGGCGCTGGCTTGCACGTTCCCATCTGGATTTTGGGTTCAAGTCTGTTCGGGGCGCAACTGGCAGCAGCGCTTGGTCTGCCGTATGCTTTTGCCTCGCATTTCGCCCCCGCACAAATGATGCAGGCGATTGCGCTGTACCGTGCCAAGTTCCAGCCCTCTGCACAATGTGAAAAACCATATGTCATGCTCGGCTTTAATGTTTTTGCCGCAGACACTGATGACGAGGCAAAGTTTCGCGCGACCTCGATGCAGCAGGCATTTGTCAATCTGCGTAGCGGTCACCCCGCGCGTCTGCCCCCGCCGATGGCGGATTATTTGAGCCGCATCGGCCCTCAAGAGCGTGCATTGCTTGATCAGGTTTTGCCATGTTCAGCCATCGGTTCTCCCGAAACGGTAGCGCGTGAGCTGAAGGCGTTTATTCAACGTACCGGCGCGGATGAACTGATGATTACTTCACAAATCTTTGACCACGCGGCGCGCCTGCGCTCGTATGAGATTACGGCAACTGTTCATTCAACGCTAGATTGAGCGCCATCGGTCAACCGCTAACCAATGTCATCAAAGTATCGATCCTGACTGTTAGGGATTGCCGGGTTTTTAATTCCTTGCCTTTTTGAGGCGAGGCGTTAAACCACGTTAGCAACACTCATTATTCCATAGCGCTGAGTTTTGGTATGGGATACACCCATATCATTATGATTACTGTTATATTCTTAATAAGGGCCGGTAAGTGCCCAATCCCCCCCCCAAAAAAAACTAAATCAGCGCCAAAGACGCAATAACCCGCTTGTTGCCGCAAGGTGACTTTGTATACGTGGGGGGAAATCGACAGATTTCATGGAGACGACGATGGAAAGCACCAGTCAGCAGAAAACCAATGTGTGGGCTCCGCCCGTACCGTCAGTAACACGTAGTTTTGATGACTTGCCCGGGCCGCGCGGCATACCTGTGTTTGGCAACACGCTGCAAATCGACCCTGCGCGAGTACATCTTCAGTTTGATCAGTGGTGCCGCGAATACGGCGCTATCTATAAACTGCAGCTCGGCAAGCGCAAGATCGTCGTGGTCGGCGATCACAACATCGTCGCAGGCATCTTGCGTGATCGGCCAGACGGCTTTAGTCGCACCACGCGTCTCGAACAAATTTGGACCGAAATGGGTCTCCCTCCGGGTGTGTTTGGTGCCAACGGTGAGGTATGGCGGCGTCAGCGCCGCATGGTCATGGCTGGCTTCGATCCGGCGCACGTCAAAAATTACTTTCCTTCCCTGCAAACGGTGGCGCAACGTTTGCGCGGGCGCTGGCAGAAAGCCGCTCGGCAGCATACTGCCATTGATTTGCAGGCCGACCTGATGCGCTACACGGTCGATACCATTGCCGGGCTGGCCTTTGGTGCGGAGGTCAATACACTGGAGTCAGATCAAGACATTATCCAGCAGCATCTGGATAAAATTTTCCCCGCATTGTTCAAACGCATTTTTGCGCCGATTCCGCTATGGCGTATCAGGCGTTCCGCCGCTGACCGCAGTCTTGAGCATAGCATTCATGAGGTGATGAGCTCAGTGGATGGTTTTATTGCGCAGGCGCGCGTGCGCATGGCGTCTAAGCCTGAGCTGCGCGAACATCCTGGTAATTTGTTAGAGGCGATGATTGCAGCGGCCGACCAGCCCGATAGCGGCATTGATGATGAACAGGTCGCCGGCAATGTGCTGACCATGCTGCTGGCAGGGGAAGATACTACGGCCAATACCATCGCATGGATGATCCACTTATTATGGCTCAATCCGCAGACGCTGGTACGTGCGACCGAAGAAGTGCGGCGTGTCTGTGGGGATAGTGCGGTGCCGACATTAGCGCACATGGCCCAGCTTGATTATGTAGAAGCCTGCGCACATGAGACCATGCGCTTAAAGCCGGTGGCACCGCAGTTGCCGCTGGAAACCCTGCGTGATATCGTGATTGGCGATGTTAAGCTGCCCGCTGGCATCGTTGTCGTCAGCCTGTTGCGACGCGACTCGGTAAGCGACAGCCACGTCGCAAACGCCGCTACGTTTGCTCCGGAACGCTGGTTGAGCGAGGGTGATCCAGCCCAGTCGGCATCCTCGGCTAAACGCATCTCCATGCCCTTTGGTGCTGGCCCGCGCATCTGCCCGGGGCGCTATCTTGCACTGCTAGAGATGAAGATGGCCATGGCCAATTTACTGAATGGTTTCGAAATACAACTTGTTGACACTCCCGATGGGCTGCCGGCACGCGAACATCTGTCGTTTACCATGACGCCGGTCGGACTAACAATGCAGTTATCCGAACGTGGCGACCGCAGATAGAATGTACAGTGCGTTGTCAGATTACTTCTCTGGATACAGCACCACCTGTACATAATTTTCCATATTGAAGTAACGCTTGGCCGCGTCCTTAATCTCGTCCAGGGTAATGGCGTTGATGCGCTTTTCGTAGCTCAAGATGATGGCTGGATCGGTGCCGTACAAAGTCGCGTCCTGCAGCGATCCTAGCCAATGGCCGTTAGTGCGCATCGCTATCTGGCGCGCCTTAATCCAGTTTTGTTTGACCTTATCCAGATCCGCCTGTTGCGGTCCTTCATTCTTGATTTTTTCTATTTCGCCGAAGGTGGCAGCGATCACTTTGTCTACATTGTCCGGGCCGCATGGCAGGCTGACGCCGATATGGTAATTGGCGTACGGAATCCGGTCGAACGATCCGTTCATGCCGCCGCCATAGATCAAGGTCAGCTTCTCGCGCAAAACGTCGGTGATTTTAAGATTCATTACTTCGATCAGTGCAGCAAAACGCAGATGCTCTTCTGTCGAATAGGTCGCCGCGCCAGTGAAATTGAGTGAGACCAGGCTCTTTTGCTCGGAGCCACTGCGGACTTCTTTTTTCACTACACCGGCCACCGGACGCATGCCCAGATCCTTGTATTCGCTGATGATGTCTGGTGTTGGCAGGCTGGCCAGATAGGTCGCGATCAGCGGTTTGATCTTGTCTGGATCAAAGCTCCCCACAATGATGAAAGTCAGATCCTTGGCACTATTGAAACGTTCATCGTAAATCGCCATGCTGCGCGCCAGATTGATCTGGCTAAAATCTTCCGGCTTGGGGGCCCGCCCCAGACGTGGATGATGGTTATATAGGGTGGTTTGCACTACGTCGTTAAAGACCGATTCTGGGCTCGCCATGGTATTTTTTGTCTGTTCTTGTGCGTTGCTGATGAAGGCTTGGTACAAGGCCTCATCTTTGCGCGGACTCGCCAGACGCAGGTAGAGTACCTGGAACATCGCTTCTATATCGGCGCTGCCTGCATTGCCGTTAACCTGCTCGGTATAATTGCCCATGCTCATTTGCAAGCCTAGTGTTTTTCCCGCCAGAATTTTTTGCACATCGATGGGGGTGAACGTTTTCAAGCCCATCACCCCAACGACCGTGTTAGCGTAACGTGCATTAAACATGTCTGCATCATCAAAACGAGACTGACCGCCAAAACGTGTGGCGCTGATGAGTACCTCATCATTTTTGAAATCGGTAGGTTTAAGGATGACCTTGATACCGTTCGAGAGTGTCAGTTCAAAAAGACCCAGTTCCTTATTTTGTGTTTCAGATACGATGCGGCCCGCTTTGGGAGGCTGTGTCATCAGGCTGGTGGCGAGCGTTTTTTCCTCTCTGGCCAGCACTGGCGCTTTTTCGGCCGTGTTGACAAGCGCCACTAGTTGCGTACTTGATGGGGTAAGCTCATCGTGCTTACTTGATCCCATGTAGACCACTAGTTTTTGGCTACTGTTTGGAATATTCTGCTGCGCGTAAGAGTTCACCTCGGCTAACGTGATGCCCGGCAGCAGTTCAGTGACATAGGCATATTCGTTCACGATGCCCGGGATCTCTTCATGTACCAGGAAATTGCGAATGTACTCGGCTGCATAGCTGTCCGAATTGGTTTTGTCGCGTTCGCTATAGCCGCGTTCAGTGCTGCGTAACATGTTTTTCTTGCTGCGCTCAAGTTCATCGACGCTGAAGCCGAGTTGGCGTGCCCGTTCATTTTCTTGCACTACAGCGTTCATGGCAGGAGCGACGCCGCCGCGCCCCAGCATCGCGAAAGAGCTGAATAATTCGTAACCCGGGGCTATTTTTCCTTGTGAACTGGCAGCGCCCAGGAACGGTGGATTAGCTTGTTGGGTGAGTTCTTGCATGCGCTGCCCCAGCATCGCCGTGCTCAGGTTTTTGATCATATCTTGACGGTAATCGGCCAATATTGTCTTTGGTTCCGTTGCGTGGATGGGATAGTGAATGATCAGGGTATTCTTGGTGGCTTCTTTATCGGTGATGACTAAGCCGCTTGATGCGGTGCGTGTGGCAATCTTGGTGTAGTCACGCGCTCGTTCTTGAACCGGGTTTTTCAGTTGTGAGAAATGTGCCTGGATCATTTTTTCAGCCTGCGCCGGTGCTACGTCACCGACTACCACCACGGCCATCAGGTCGGGGCGGTACCAGTCGGTATAAAAGCGTTTGAGGGCGTCATAATGAAAGTTCTTGAGGATGGTTTCCTTGCCGATCGGTAAGCGCTCGGCGTATTGGGAGCCGTTAAATAACGCCGGTAGCAGCACTTTGTTCATGCGGTCGCTCGCGCCTTTACCCAAGCGTGCCTCTTCCAGAATAATGTCACGCTCCTTATCGATATCGGCGTCTTTCATTTCTATTCCTTGCGCCCAATCTTCCAGTACCTGAAAACCGGTTTCAAGGTTTTCTGGCTTGTCGGTCGGTATCGGCAAGATGTAGACGGTTTCGTCAAAGCTGGTGTAAGCATTCAGGTCGGCGCCAAATTTCACGCCTATCGATTGCAGGTAGGAAATTAGTTCGTGCTTTTTAAAATGACGTGAGCCATTGAAGGCCATGTGTTCGGTAAAGTGCGCCAGACCTTGCTGATCGTCATCTTCCATCACAGAGCCGACCTTCACTACCAGACGCAACTCGACTCTTTTCTCTGGTTTGCTGTTTTGATGGATGTAATAGCTCAGGCCATTGGCCAGTTTGCCGACTTTGACTTGTGGGCCGACCGGTATCGGATCGGCCAAATTGATCGCCGCTTGCGCAGACCAGAAGCACGTCACGAACGTCAGCAAGAGCGTGCTGGCAAGCGTTTTTTTTCGCAGCAAAGGGTTCGTCATTGGTTCGCCTAATCTAAAAATGAGTGTGGATAGTACAACAATATTTTTCACTCTTGTCGGCAGCAAGGAAAACTTGACGATTAACTTGAATCGGATTGAGCAGAAAAAGCAGGCCGCTTTTATATGACCCGATTTTCCAGAAATAATTCAAACTTGGCAAATAGCGAAGGTCCATGATGTCTTCTCACCTGAGATCAGTCGCTAATCAAGACAATGCTGGCGCCAGCCCTTAGCGGAACATCAGCCACCAGACGCCAGCCAGTGCACCTAACAGCAGCAGCGCAATGATGCTCCAGGAACGCCTGATTGCCTCGCCGGGCGCGATGATTTTTTTTCCCGTGAACATGGCGCGTACCAGATTTTCGTGATGTAGCACACTGGTCAGTATGACTGCGGCAATGTGAATCACGACGATGCCCATCAAGATACTTGCCATTGCCTCGTGAATCTCGGACAGGATATCCCCGCCGATTTCTTCGTAGCTGGCGTAGCCAGTTGCCACCGTCATCATGACCGTCAGCAGGATCGCCAGAATAGCCCATGCACCGGCTGGATTGTGGCCGGTATGATGCTCAGGCGCGCCATGCAAATACGACAGGAAATATTTTTTTAGTGCAGCAGGGCCCTTTACAAATTGACTAAACCGCGCATAGCGGGTGCCAACTACGCCCCAGACCAGCCGAAAGCCGACCAGCAGCGCCATCGAATAGCCGAAGCTGACATGCCATAGTTTCCAGTATTCGCTCTCGGCAGTCAGCCAGGCACCCGCAAAGCAGAGCGCGAGCGACCAGTGAAAAATCCTGACGGGCAGATCCCAGACCAGTCCCGCTGGGGTATTTGGTGTATTTGGTGTATTTGGCGTGTTCATCGTGGAATCCTGACACTGTCTTCATCGAAATCACCCTTGGCGGCTTGTTGATGGCAAGCCATACAGTTGGAGCGGCTTTTGATGGCGGCACGCGACCAGGTTTCTTTTTTGATTTCGCTATGCTTGCGGGTAAACCAGGCGCTGCTAGTGATACGGTTGTCTGGTGGGGCCTCGGCAAATTTGCGCGAGCTGGCGGCATTCGTTGCCAGCCAGGCAGAAATTTCGCTGACCGATTTGGCATCGATACTGGCATCGCTGCCATAGTGTTTATCGAGCGAATTCATGATGCTGTGCCAGGATTTGGCGGGAAGCAGGCCGGGGGCATACTGCGTATGGCAGCTGGCACATTCGGCTGCATAGGATTTCGGCATATTGCCGGGCATGCCGATATGGTCGGCCATTGCCAGAGCGGATGCCAGCGTCATACCTGCGCATACGACTGCGCCTGCGATGAATCGGCTGTATGGTTTTTTCATGATAGACCCCTATTTAATGGTGAGCAACCAGGCAATGACATCGGCTTTTTCTTGCGCACTACATTCTCTGGATAGCACATCCTTGCAGTTGCGTTTGAACCATTTTTCTGACTTGGCCAGGTCGGTGAAGCGTTTGGCATTGGCGGCAGGCGCTAGTGGCTCTATGCTTTTGCCGGTAACGATATGTTCAGTCGTTTTGTTCGGGGTGGCGGTATGGCAACTGGCGCAACTCCAGTCCTTGCCATGCTTGCCGGTAAAGAACTGTTCACCACGCTGGGCCGAAGCTTTGCCGGAAGACGCCTCATACGACTGCAGCATCTCGGACGGACTGACAGCCCAGGCGGCATTAGCACTGAGCAACACTAACGGAAACAAATATTTTTTCATGATTTCTCCTTGACGGATGCAACGAAGCAGGCGGCCAAATGAAATCAGGCGCTGCTTTATCGACATTTTGCGAGTCAAAGCTTAAGAAAATATTATGCGCGAAAAATTAAATGTAACGAAGATGGCGTGCATGCTGGCATCGATGCATATCGCTTGATATTTTGACATAAGTCATAAAATCAATATTCAGATTCATCTTGAGATTCTGAAAGGCGGCATGCCGGATACGCTGGCAGGGAGGCGATGAACATTTTCGTGAAACGATCAATTCGCCTGTGACCGCACACGGCGCTTATACTGAAACGAAGATAAATAAACCCAGCCAATCGACGCTAGTCAACATAGCCCATGACAGAATTTGAACAACTTATTGCTGTTGCTTATCGTGCCGAACGGGTCGCGAGTCGGCGTCTTGCGATCAAGGCATCGCTAAGCGAAGCGCAGGCGCTACGGCAAACGCTGGAATTAGTCGCCGGCGCAGATGGCTTGGCCCAATTGCTGCAAGACCGGCAGGCGCAACGTGTGACGGACGCCAATCGGCGCGCGGGATTGCGCCAGAGCAGACAAGATGCGCGCGCCTTAAAATTGACTGCTACCCAGGTGCCAGAAGGTGCCTGGGTAGCCTGGTTCGACGGTTCGGCGCGGCCCAATCCTGGCCGCTGCGGCATTGGTGCGGTGCTAACAGACCCGAATGGAGAGCAGCATGAAATTTGCCAGGATGCTGGCTACGGCAGCAGTAGTGATGCCGAATACTGCGCCTTGATTGCCGTGCTAGAAATGGCGCTACGGCTGCAAGCGTCGCCGTTGGTCATCTATGGCGACAGCCAGGTCGTGATCGTCGATGCCATGCAATCTGAAGACGCCGCCGCGCTCAGTCTGTATGCCCATCGTAGCCGGGTTCAAGACTTGATGGCGCAACTGCACCAGGTCAGCTTGCGCTGGATTCCGCGTCATAAAAATGCCGCAGCCGACGCGCTGTCACAACGCGCCGCGAGCTTGATGTCGATGTGGTAAATTTATCAGAAGATGTATAGAATTTAACAATACCTGATGCTCTTTAGTGGTGGTCGCCAGATGCTCGGGGCTGGTGAGCAAGAGTCCTGAGTGCCAGACTCCCTGCAGATGGCGGTTATGACTGGGTATTTTGAATCAGGTATCTATTTAGCGTCTATTTAGCATCTATTTGGTATCGAATCAGGATGAATTTTAAGATGTTGAATGCGCCGATCAAACCTTGTTTCATTTTTAAACCAATAAAGAAAGCGAAATAGATATGAAATCTCAACTGATAAATAAATTACTGCTATTGCTAATGCCATTAGCTTTGGCAAGCGGATTGCTAGTCTTGGGCGGTTGCGCTAGCGCGCCTGAGGTGCGTACCGCATTTGATCGTTCGATCGACTTCACGCAATATAAAACCTTTGCATTTGTCAGCCCACTGGGTACTGATCGCGGCGATTACCAAAGTATCGTATCGCAAGAGTTAAAGGCGGGTACGCAACGCGAGATGGAAGCGCGCGGTATGCGTTTGGTCACCGCAGCGCCACAGTTATTGGTCAATTTTAATGCCGAACTGAATGAGAAAATCCGTGTCACCACCAGGCCAGGGCCGACTTTCGGGATGGGTATGGGCATGGGCGGTGGCTATTATGGTTATCGTACCGGTATCTACTCGGCATGGCCATTGTATGCAGATGAGACAATCGTTTCTCACTATAAAGAAGGTACGGTGAATATTGACGTAGTTGACGCTGCTCGCAAGCAACTGGTGTGGGAAGCGGTGGTGACAGGTAGTGTTACTGATAAGGATCTCAATAACATACCGGCAGCGATCAATACGGCTGTGCTTGCCGCCTTTGCCAGGTATCCGATTCCGGCTCCGTCAAAGTAATCGCCTAGCCATATTCCGATAGAAAAAACGGGTCGGAGTGGCTCGTTTTTTCTTTGGCGCGGCTGTCAATCATCTGTGAATGTTTAATTTAAGCTAAGCCAGTTAACTATTTTAGCGAGAAATCCATGCCAAGCCAGCCCATGCTTTGCAGCCGTTGATTAGCTTGTCATTGTTGTGCATTGAGTATTTTTTTATATGTCAGCACATGATTTCATACGAAATAAATCATTGATTGACCATGTTTGATCGAATCCAATACACTTCATTGATACACTAGGTATCAACTTATTTACTTTTTACTTAACTTTACTTAACTTAAAGAAACTAATCCTGACATGACTTTCAAAAGAATTTTTCTTGCTTTACTGGTACTTATCTTGCTGGTGACAGCGTATTTTGCATGGGCACTCAACTGGAGTTATTCATCGGGCGAGCGGGCTGGCTGGATTCAAAAATTGTCGAATAAAGGCTGGCTCTGTAAGACTTGGGAAGGTGAATTGGCACTGGTTTCTTTGCCTGGCAGCGCAACGGTAGAGAAGTTTTTATTCACCGTACACGATGATGTAGTCGCAGCCGAGATCGCCAAGGTGATGGGCAGACGAGTCACTTTGCATTATGAAGAGAAAGTCGGCTTGCCAACCACTTGCTTTGGTGAAACACGTCATTACGTTACCAAGGTGACTGTTGCCAATGATATTTCTTTGTCACCTGGTGTGGTTGTTCACACCGATGAGGCTGAGCCAGCGGCTCCAGCGTCTGCGCCCGCTGTCGTCAAATAAATTGCGCGAGAAAGTTGATTAGCAGCCTTTCTCGCGCAATTTCAAGTTCCTCATACTGTGGTTTTTTGGGATTTAGGCAATCACCACTAAAAAAGTTTTCCCGTGAGCAATATATTTTGTAGTAGTCTGTACCTAAGAGATCTGTGAGATTCCAATCAGCTGAAAGCATGGTTTGATTGTTTTGAGAGCAGACACTAAAAGACACTTCTGGCGATCCCATTTCTATATCTATATCTATATTTAATTTTTAAGATCTGAAACTCACGGAATACGGATAATTTTTTGTTGTTTATTCTTTGCGTCGTGATGGGTATTCTGAGACTGGGATACCTGGGTTAGCACTTTAATTATCGATGCATAGAATGGATAGCCACGACACCAAAGGCATAATTAATGTGAAGCTCATACACGCCATCTCAAAACGCTCGACAGAAGAAATTATTTTAATGCTGCTCGGTGGGCTGAGTATTCCCAGTATTCTTCCTTTCGGCATTATCCGGATGATGCAGCGCAATTGGGCGCTGGCGGCGGTCGATATGGCGATTGTGGCCGGGATGATTGCTGTGCTGACTTTTGTCTGGGTTACCCGCAGAGTGCGTCTCGGTAGTATTGTCATCACGATATTCTATTCGATAGGCATGCTCGCCTCGATTTCTGTCAAAGGCTCATCCATCGTGTATTGGGTCTACCCGACCATGATTGCTGCTTTTTTCATGCTCAAAGCACGGGAAGCATTCGTTATTAACATGGCGTCTTTATTTTCCCTTGTTGTTATTTTGATAGGGAAAATGCCGATGGTGGATTTATTAAGTGTGGTCGTGACCCTGGTGTTGATTAACCTGTTTTCGTATATATTTTCTCATCGCACTAGCTTGCAACATTTGGAATTGAATCATCAGGCTGAAATTGATTTCCTTACCGGTGTGGGCAATCGACGTGCTTTTGACCATATGTTGACGGATCTTTATAAGCCGAATAATGCAGATGTTAGCGCCTGTTTGTTTGTATTGGATCTGGATTATTTTAAGAACGTCAATGATCAATTTGGGCATGCGGCCGGTGATCAGGTGTTGATTAAGTTTTGTGACCTGATACGTTCCAGAATTCGCGTGATTGATAGTTTATTTCGCTTTGGTGGCGAGGAGTTTGTCATCGTCGCCGTTGGTGTCAATGTCGATACTGTCAGCCATCTCGCGGAAGAGCTGCGCATGCTGGTAGCGAAGACGGAGTTTATTGCCAATTACCCGGTGACAGTATCGATTGGCGTCGCGCAGCGAAATCATGCCGAAAGCGGCGATGCATGGTTTCAGCGTGCAGATGCCATGCTGTATGAGGCGAAACAGTCGGGAAGAAATACCGTACGCATGGCGGCTTGATATTGAAATAGTAAGCTTGCGAATCATCACAATTACGCTGTCCTGAGTTGTTCTCAGTGAAAATCAGAGCAACCCCAGGTCAACTGAAGTCACTCTTCTTAGGTGCTATTCGGTCATCAGGAAATTTGCTGATACAGTCCCGTCACCTTATCCATGATCTCAAGCAGGCGCTCGCTGGTGGTGGCGACATTGGTCGCCGCTACGCGACGTCCTTTAGCATCTTCGGTTTGCTTCAATGCCGCATCGAAAAATAGCCATTGCTGCTGCGCCATTGCCAGCTCTTCCTTGATTTTTGTCGTATTGCCGGGGGCGTTGTTCAGTGCCGCCAAACCGGCTACAAACTCCTTGCGCATGGTATCTAGTTTGCCGCTGTCATCTGATGAGGCAATATTCCACTGTGCCGCCTGATAATACTTGGCCATTCTTTGTGACAACATGCGCTGACGGCCGGATAAGTTGACTAGCTGCCCATTGCTGCTGCCGGCATATTTTTCTAGCTGTGACGTCACCCTTTCTGCCATGCGCAAAATGTCTTCGCTCAGCGTAATAACGGTTTTGCCATCGATTTTATTCGGCGTTTTCCCGACTAGCAGATCTTTGTAGCTGAGCCATGCTTTTTCCATTTCGTCCAAAGCAGATTTGATGTTGGGGGTAGGGGCGAATGCGCGCAGCTCTACCAATTGACGGTCAAACAGGGCCAGCGACAGGTCGAGGTTTTTTTTGGAATGCTCGGTGTCGATATCCAAGCCGATTTGTAAGTAGCTTTTGGCTAAGCGTTGAGACAGCATGCGTTGCCGCCCCGATTTATTGATGGCATCGGCGCTGTTGCTCACTTGCGCCTGGGCAGTCGGTAGCCATCCCAAGTGACTTACCAGTAACAGGCCACCAGCCAGGAAATTTCTGCGTTTCATGCACTTCTTTCAGATTGATAGGGTAAATACGCCTGATCCTACTGAAACTGTTGCTCACTCACAATTACCTATTGGAACTATGGCCATCCGAACTATATTTTTTAAAATTCTTTATATAAATTAATACTCCACCCCAGTATATTTTCATGAGGCTCTATTTTCATGCGCAAAAGGGGGTATTTTTTTATGAAATATGGGGGGTATATATGAGTGGAATAGTTTTTTGGGAATTTTCAGGTAAGCATTGCCTAAACTGCGATAAGTGTTTTAGCATAACGTTGATGTAGATCATGAAAAATGACGCAAGTACTTATAAAAATAATTGACAAATCTAGGAGACAAGTATGCAGGATCAGGCTGGCGGAAGGTCGGGCGATAGTGCCGCACCAGATATTAAAAGCGTCATCGATGAAGAATCTCCTTTTCCCCCTATCCGGCGGGTGGGTGTTTTGCGGCCTTTTGCCTGGCTGAAACTGGGCTGGCAGGATTTTTGCGCTTCGCCCAAGGCCAGTTTGTTTTATGGCCTTTGTTTCGCCGGAATGGGTTTGTTGCTAAGCACGATACTGTCCAATGCGCCGCAATATTTGTCGGCAATGTCTTGCGGATTTTTGTTGCTGGGGCCTTTGCTGTCGCTCGGCTTGTACGATATAAGTCGCCGTCTTGAAAGCGAAAAATCCCGCATGCTGGTTACTTTGTTTTCGATGCGTGGACGCTGGAGCAATATCGGCATTCTGGCGCTGGTGCTGGCGGTGATCATGCTGGTATGGGCGCGCGCCTCGCTGGTGGTGTTCGCCCTGTTCTATAACAAGGGGATGCCGACCCTGCACGGGTTTTTGTCACAGCTGTTTTCGCTGGGTAATCTGGAATTCATTGCGGTGTATTGCTGCATCGGCTTTATCTTCGCCAGCATCGTGTTTGCCATCAGCTGGGTCTCGATTCCCCTGATGCTCGATCGCGATACCGACGCGATTACCGCGATGATCATCAGTACGGTTGCCTTGTTCGTCAACGTGCCGGTGACGATGGTCTGGGCCTTGATGATTGTTGCCTTGGTCGTGCTGGGGTTTTTTACCTGGAATTTGGGCTTGATCGTGGCGATGCCCGTGGTAGGGCATGCCACCTGGCACGCTTACCGTGAAGTTGTCGGACGACACGAAGAGCGCAGCTGAATTAATAATGATGGAGGTATCGGCACTCAATAACCGATGGTTTGCGCCGCTTCATGCACCAGTTGCTTGAATAAGTCATGCCGCATGGCACTGATTTCGCCGGTTTTGATGGCCGCAGTCACGGCGCAGTTGGGTTCGGCGTGATGATGGCAATTGTAGAATTTACAGTGGCCAAGATACGGCAAAAATTCTGGAAAAGCGCGCTCCAGCATGCCTTCACTCAGATGATGTAAGCCGAACTCTTGAAAACCCGGAGAATCGATCACCGCAGTTGGCTGCCCTTGATAGGGTTCCATCTGGAACCAGCGGGTGAAGGTAGTGGTGTGCTTGCCGGTATCGAGTGCCGCCGAGATTTCCCGCGTGGCGATTTCGGCATCCGGAATAATCAGGTTGATCAGCGACGATTTACCCATGCCGGACTGGCCTATCAATATCGTGCTTTGCCCCTGCAATAATTCCATTAAGGTCGCGCGCGTGCTGTCAGGCATGCCGGTGACCGAGACTTCGTGCACCGGATAGCCTAATTTGGCATACAGGCCGACCCGCTCGCGTGCCTTGGGCAAGCTCGCGGTGACATCGATCTTGTTTAAAATGATGTGCGCCTTGATGCCGGACGATTCCGATGCCACTAAGGCACGCGATATCAGGTCATCAGAAAAACTCGGCTCAGTGGCGACGACGACCACCAGTTGCGTCAGATTGGCCGCCAGCATCTTTGATTTGTACTGATCCGAGCGATACAGCAAGGTCTTGCGCGGCGTGATAGCTTCGATCACGCCCTGATTCTTGGACGTGAGCTGATATTCGACCACATCACCGACCGCCACATCACTCTTTTTGCCACGGGTAACGCAATGCAGTTTGATGTCTTCGGCCTGCACTAAGTAATGACGGCCATGCGCCGCAATGACCGTGCCTAAACTGTTTTCTTTCTTACTCATCAGGAAAAACTTTGCTGATAAATGGCATCGACTTTGGCCGCGCAAATAAAATCATTTTCCGAAATCCCGCCCTTGCCGCCATTGGCGGTATGGGTATCGAATTTGATGGCGCAACGGTTATACGTCACCACCAGTTCAGGGTGATGATCTTCCGCGTGAATCACGTAGGCAATGGCGTTGATGAACGCCAGTGTCTCGTAATAATTTTTGAACTGAAAAGTTTTCACTATGCGCGCACCATCTTGTGTCCAGCCGGGGGTGGCGGCAAAGTAAGCGGGCAGGCTGGCTGGCTCCAGGGCGGTTTCTGTAGGGTGAGATTTTTTTGCCAGTAGTTCGGTAGTCTTGATCATGATGTAATGTCCAGTGAACGCACCAATTATGGGTGTTGTCATTGTTGGTAGAGCTAATGTTGCCGCTTATCCGGTACTTATTTTGTACTAATTTAGTACTTATTTTTGTAACTTGCTAATGCGTAATGAGGCCGGCGGGTGGGAGTCATAGAACGCCGAATGCAAAGGGTCCGGCGTCAGCGTCGATGCATTATCTTCATACAGTTTGACCAGGGCCGCCACCAGATTCTCGGCTTTCGTATGTTTGGCGGCGAAGGCATCGGCTTCAAACTCATGCTTGCGCGAACTGATTGACGTCAGTGGTGACAGTATAAAAGTGAACACCGGCAGCGTCAGCATAAATAAAATAAGCGCCATCGCATCATTTGATGCCAGCAGCATAGGGTCGACCCCGAGTCCGGTATAAAACCAGATTTGCTCTTTTAAATATCCCAATAAGGCTAAAAATCCTAAAGACACTAAAAATAGGACGCCGATGCGTTTGACGATATGCTTGAGCTTAAAATGCCCGAGTTCATGCGCCAGCACCGCTTCAATTTCTTCCGGCGTTAAACGGGATAGCAGGGTATCGAAAAAAACAATGCGCTTGGATGCGCCAAAACCTGAAAAATACGCATTGCCGTGGGCGCTGCGTTTTGATCCATCCATGACAAACAAGCCTTTGGACGCAAAACCAACGCGCAGCATCAAATCCTCTATGCGATGACGCAAGGCGTGATCTTCTAAAGGGGTAAATTTATTGAATAAAGGCGCAATAAAAGTCGGGAAAATCAGCATCATCAATAGCTGGAAGCCGCTCCATACCAGCCAGGCATAGAGCCACCAGAGCGCGCCGGACTTCTCCATCAGCGTCAGCATGACCCAGATCAGCGGCAAACCGATCGCGGCGCCGAGCAGCGCGCCTTTTATCATGTCGCCAAAAAAGAGTTTCAGGCTCATTTTGTTAAAACCAAACTTCTGTTCCAGGACAAATTGCTTGTAATAATCAAAAGGCAAATCGATCAGGCTGCCGATCACGGCAAAACAAGCCAGCAAGCTCATTTGATAACCCATGCCAGGGCCAGTGAGTTTGACCAAAGTCACGGACAGCCACTGTAAACCGCCAAATAAGGTAAAGCCCATCAATACGGCGGCATTCACCACCAGCATCAACATGCCTAGTTTTGTTTTGGCAATGGTGTAGTCGGCGGCTTTCTGATGGGCCACCAGGGGGATCTTATTGGCAAATTCAGCCGGTACGGTGGTGCGATGTTGCAGTATGTGGCGGATATGGCGTGAGCCTAGCCAAAATTGCAATATCATCGTCAAGATTAAAAAAGCGACGAATAAAACAGAAAACGCTACAGAAATCATGGGAAAATGCCGCATTCAAAAAGTAATTATCAAGCCAAGGAAGAATTATGTCACAAGCGACCGACATTCAAGCAAACAGCAGCAAACCGACCAAACCCAACGAGATGAATCTGATCTGGGTCGATATGGAAATGACCGGGCTAGATCCGGATACGGATCGTATCATTGAGGTCGCGGTAGTTGTCACCGACATGCAATTGAACGTGCTGGCAGAAGGCCCGGTGTTCGCGATTCATCAGTCTGATGAAACCCTGGACAAGATGGATGCCTGGAACAAGGGCACGCATGGCCGCTCTGGTTTGATCGAGCGCGTTAAAGCATCGACCGTGACCGAAGCGGATGCCGAAAAAACTTTAGTTGATTTTTTGAAACATTTTGTCCCTGCTGGAAAATCGCCCATGTGCGGCAACACCATTTGCCAGGATCGACGCTTCATGGTGCGTGGCATGCCTAAGCTGGAATCATTTTTTCACTATCGCAACCTGGATGTGTCGACGCTGAAAGAACTCTGCCGCCGCTGGAAGCCAGAACTGATCAGTGGTTTTAAAAAGCACCAAAAACATACGGCGCTGGCCGATATCATTGAATCGATAGAAGAACTGAAGTACTACCGTGAGCATTTCATTAAGGAGTAATGCGTAAAGAGTAATGCGCAAGGAATAATTTTGTTCCGGTAAGATGATTTGCTGCATAAAAAATGGCTCCTTCGCAGGAGCCATTTTTATATACTGGGGTGGGTATAGCCGTGTACGCTTAGCTTTCGCACGAATATCATGCGCAGTGGGCGTGCATGGTGCGATACTCCCCCTGTTTTGAATTATTGAGGCAATTATTAACGTAATTAAACGCCCAATAATTCGACTTCAAAAATCAAGGTTGCATTGGGTGGGATCACGCCGCCGGCACCGCGCGGGCCGTAGCCTAAGCTCGATGGAATCGTCAACACGCGCGTGCCGCCGATTTTCATGCCTTGCACGCCTTCGTCCCAGCCCTTGATCACTTGGCCGGCGCCGAGTGCGAACGAGAATGGATCGCCACGGTCCTTGCTGGAATCGAATTTTTTACCGGCGCTGCCGTCGGTGTTTTGCAACCAGCCGGTGTAATGCACGACAACGTTATTGCCAGCCTGGGCTTCTGCGCCTGTGCCTACGGTTTTGTCTTCGTATTGCAAACCGGATACTGTAGTGATAGTCGACATATTTTTCCTTTTTTTGATTAAAAAACTGGCGCAATTGTAGACTACATTTTCCACCAATACTGGATTTGAAAATAGGTGGAATTGCCCATGAGCATTAATTATTTGCAAAATCATGTGAAAAGAAGGGCGCTTTTTTTTCGCTAAGCCGATTCTGCCGGTTTGGCGCGGTAAAATGGGGGGGCAGTTATCTATTCAACTTAGGACTTACGCAAAATTGTTCCAGCTAGACGTACCGCCGAAGACAGTACTTCAGTACTTCAGTACGGCAAGGCGAGTGCAACGACGCTGGGGCGGTTTTGCGTAAGTCTTAAAACTTTTTTGAGCGGTCATCTTTTATGCAGCTTCGTTTTTGTGGTTTGTCTCTGGTATTTCCCCTGCTGTTATCTGTCATTTCTTCTCAAGTTCAGGCGAGCGTGGTAGTGGTTCTTAATTCACGTGATGCTACCGTCAGTTTGCTGGATCAAGACACGTACCAAGAGCTGAGTACTTTTCCTATCGGCAAAGAACCGCACCATTTGATGGCGACGCCAGACAATAAGTCCCTGATTGTGGCCAATGCGGTGGGGGATGAATTGGTCTTTCTTGACCCAAAAACGGGCCAGGTTCAGCGCCGCATCAAGGATGTTGCCGATCCTTATCAAATCGGTTTTTCGCCTGACCAAAAATGGTTTGTCTCGAATTCGCTGCGCCTCGATCGGGTCGATTTTTACAAATATGACGGCAAAGATCTGACCCTGGTCAATCGCACATCCTTAGCCAAATTGCCTAGCCACATGGCATTTGACGCCGCCAGTACGACCGTCTTCATTACCCAGCAGGGGAGCGATCAAGTTTCTGCTATTGATCTGGCGACACAAAAAGTTAAATGGACGATGCCGGTTGGCAAGTTGCCCGCAGGTATAGTCATGACGCCGGATGACAAGTATTTACTGGTCGGTATCATGGGCAAGGATTATGTCGAAGTGATTGACTGGCGCACGCAAAAAACGGTCAAGCGCATTCAGGCCGGTGCCGGCACCCATAATTTTCGCTCCATGGGCGATAAGCGTCATGTGTTTGTCTCTAACCGTACCTCTAACACGATTAATATCATCGATCAGCTGACGCTGGAAAATGTCGGCACGATTCCGGTTCCCGGCGGCCCCGATTGCATGGAGCTCAGTGCTGACGGCAAGACACTCTGGTCGACTTTGCGCTGGATTAAAAAAGTGGCGGTGATTGATGTCGCCAGCAAAAAAGTCATCAAGTTAATCCCCGTTGGCCGTTCACCGCACGGGGTGTATTTTTCTAATCGTGCCGCCAACATGTAAAGGCCGACCCTGTCCACTATGAACGCAAGCCGATATGCCGTCTTATGCCTGCTGGGGATGCTGTCACCAGTATTTGCTGCGCCGGTCTGCCGGGGCAGCATTTATCTTACCTTTGATACCGGCAGCCAGTCACAGGCCGAGCTGATAGCGCAGACCTTACGCAAGCATCACATCAAGGCAACATTTTTTCTGGCGAATGAAAAAACCATCAACGGCGATTATTCGCTAGATCAGGCTTGGGCGCCGTATTGGAAACAATTGGTCCAGGACGGCCATGCTTTTGGCCGCCATACCTTCGATCATGTGTATCTGTCGCGTGATTTGCCCGATGGCCGCATCGAAGTGAAGCCGCAGTTTGGCGCGCAGGCCGGTAAAAAACTGGCGTGGACCGCCGCACAGTATTGTGCAGAATTGCGCCGCGTCGATCAGCGTTTCACACAATTAACCGGTGCCAGACTTGATCCGTATTGGCGCGCCCCTGGCGGCAAACTCAGCCCGAGCCTGGAAAAAGCCGGCCAGGCTTGTGGTTATCAGCACGTAGGCTGGTCACCGGCAGGCTTCTCTGGCGATGAATTGCCCAGCGAGAGCTGGAGTAATCCGCGGCTACTGAAACGCGCACTCGACGGTTTGCAAGACGGTGATATTTTTATGGCGCACCTGGGCATCTGGTCACGCAAGAACGCCTGGGCGCCCGAGAATCTGGAGCCTTTGATTGCCGGTCTGGAACAAAAAGGGTTTTGTTTTGCGACTATGCGCGAGCATCCTCATTATCTCGTAAAAAATAAATGAATTTCCTCAGTGATTTTTCGTTTTTTTCTGATCTGCAGGCCTGGATTTTTGAAAGCATTGTTCAGCCTTTGATTTTTCAAGTCGGCCTGGGCGAATTCGTTGAAGACGCCTTTCACGGCGTCGAATGGTTTTTGATGGGCGTGGCCGAATTGCTGCTGTTGTTTGTCGTATTACGTCCTCTCGAAGCCCTGATCCCTGTGCATAAAATCAGCGACCCTTATGCGCGCTGGAACGATTTCATGTATACCGCGCTGCATCGCCTGGGTATTTTTTCGGTCGTCATTTTTTTGCTGCTTGATCCCTTCCTCGATAGCTTGACCGCTTTGCTGCATCTGCAAGGCATGAACCCGTTTAATCTGGATAATCTGTGGTCGGCGATGCAAGGACATCCGGTGCTGGTGTTCTTGCTGTATTTACTGGTGCTGGATTTTTTTGATTATGGGTATCACCGCGCCGAGCATCAGTTTACATGGTGGTGGGCCTTGCACAGTCTGCATCACAGCCAGCGCAATATGAATCTCTGGAGCGATAACCGCAATCACCTACTCGATGACGTTTTGCGCGATATTTACATGGGTTTGATTGCCATTGCGATCGGTGTGCAGCCGGGGCAATACATCATGCTGGTAGTGGTGTCGCGCATGCTGCAAAGTTTGCAACACGCCAATGTACGGATACACTTCGGTGTTGTCGGCGAGCGCCTGCTGGTGTCGCCGCGTTATCACCGCACGCATCATGCGATAGGTCTCGGGCATGAAACGCATGGCAAGGGCAGCATCGGCGGGCATAATTTTGCGGTCTTGTTTCCGGTCTGGGATATCTTGTTTGGCACCGCCTTGTTTAGTAAAACCTATTTTTTGACCGGCATCCGTGATCAGTTGCCGTTTCCTGACGGCTGTTCTAGAGAGTATGGGCAGGGTTTTTGGTCGCAGCAGTGGCTGGGGCTACGACGTTTGTTGGGCTTTGATAAGGAACAGAATAAATGAATCTGCAAGGCGTAGTACGCGCATGGGGCAAGGCCGTGGTAGCGCAATTTCACTATCGGATTTTGTTGCTAAGCTTGTTGCCATTTTTGCTCTCCTTGCTGCTGTGGGGGCTTGCCATGTGGTGGGGCATGCAGGCCTTGATCGATTATGTGCAGGCATTTTTTGTTGCCCATGATGGTTTTAAGACTTCCGGTGAGCTGCTCAGCATGACGGGGATGCTGGCGTTTAAGACCGTGATCGTGCCGCTGATCGCGATGTGGCTGCTATTGCCATTCATGGTCAGCACATCCTTGCTGATGATCGGGGTGATGGCGATGCCGGTGATTAGCCGTCATGTCAGTAGCCGCGATTACCCACAACTGGAGCAGCGCAAAGGCGGCTCGATGTTTGGCAGCCTGTGGCATTCTTTTTCCTCCTTCCTGATCTTTCTTTTCCTGTGGATATTGAGCTTGCCGCTGGTGCTAATCCCCCCGGTGCATTTCATCCTCCAACCCATGCTATGGGGATGGCTGACGTATCGTGTCATGGCATATGATGCGCTGGCAGAGCATGCCGATCCGCAAGAGCGAAAAACGCTGACGCTCCAGCATCGCAAGCCCCTGCTGATCATCGGTACGATTACCGGCATACTTGGTGCGGCACCGACGCTGTTATGGCTGGGCGGCGCGATGTCGGTGGTATTTTTTCCGTTCTTTGCCGGCTTGGCGATCTGGTTGTATGTGGTGGTATTTATTTTTACCGGATTATGGTTTCAATACTATTGCATGGCCGCGTTGCAGCAGCATAGAAATGCAGCGACCTTGCAAACCTGAAAGCAGGCAGGCCCACTGCGCATTATCCATGCGGGTTTCAGAGCACATGCTGCCAGAACCCGCATGGATAATGCGTGAGCGGCCTGCTCACTTTGGGGTTTTTAGTTTTTATCCTTAAGTTTTTGTGTCTTTATCTTAACAATCTCAACGGAGGCAGGCATGGCGATTGGTCTCATTATCATCGGCGATGAAATTTTGTCCGGTAAACGCAGCGACAAGCATTTGCCGCAAGTCATTGAATTGCTCAAGGCGCGCGGTTTGTCGCTGGACTGGGCCGAATATATCGGTGATGACAGGGCGCGTATCGTCGCGACTTTGCAGCGCAGTTTTGCCGGCAACGACATCGTGTTTTCTACCGGCGGGATTGGTGCCACGCCGGATGACCACACCCGCCAGTGCGCCGCTGCCGCCTTGAATTTACCCTTGGTTTTGCATCCGGATGCCAAGCGCCTGATACAGCAAAGAATTTCCGAAACTACACTGGAAGCGGGCAAGCCGCTGGATCTGGATTCGCCTGAAAATCTGCATCGGCTGAAGATGGGCGAGTTTCCGCAAGGCGCAAGCTTAATTCCGAACCCTTACAATAAAATACCGGGGTTTGCGCTCCACAACCATTACTTTGTGCCAGGCTTCCCGGTCATGGCGTGGCCGATGCTGGAATGGGTGCTCGATACCCATTACGCGCATTTATTCCATCAGGAAGCGCGGGATGAAAAAGCCGTGCTGGTCTTCGAGGCCATGGAATCGACGCTGACACCCTTAATGGAAGCGCTGGAAGCCAAGTATCCCTTGATTAAAGTGTTCAGCCTGCCCAGTGTCGGCAATCAGCAAATACGCCGTCATATCGAACTCGGTGTCAAAGGCGAGCCACTGCAGGTCGCTGCGGCATTTGATGAAATGCTGGCAGGCCTGGATCAGTTTGACGCCGAATATGTACCCGCCTGAGGTGGATTGCCGCGATTATGCAAAAAATTAAATTCACCCTGTTTTCCCTGAAGGACTTGTTGGTTGCTTTTGGCCCGATGACCTTGATGATCATCGTGGTCTGCGGCATCGGCTATAAGCTGGTTGATCCTGCACCACCGCGCAGCATTGATTTTTCGACCGGACAGGAAAACAGCGCCTACGAAGGTTTTGCCAAACGCTATGCCGATGAATTGGCCAAGAGCCAGATAGCGTTGCGACTGCAATCCTCGCAAGGTTCGCAAGAAAATTTGCAAAAAATCAGCGACCCTGATTCCGAGATTGAGATTGGCTTTGTACAAAGCGGCTCGACCGATGAAGCCGAGGCCAAGAGCAAGGGCCTGGTTTCGCTAGGGAGCCTGTTTTACGAACCGATCTGGATTTTTTATCGCGGCAAGCAAGAGCTGAGCAGCATTACCCAGTTCAAAGGGAAAAAGATCAACGTCGGCACCGAAGGCATGGGCGTGGCGCGTTTGTTCAAGCAAATTTTGTCCGTCAATAATATGGAAGAGTCGGAGGTCAAGCTGGAACGCCTGTCCAGCACGCCTGCCACGGTGGCGCTACTCGACGGTAAAATTGATGCGCTGGTCATGAGTTCGGCCTCGGATTCCCCTTTGTTGCAAATGCTATTGCAGACCCCTGGCATCAAGCTGTTTGATTTTGTCCAGGCCGAGGCGTATAGCCGGCGCTTTCCCTTTTTATCGCATGTGGTACTGCCACGCGGCATCGTCGATCTGGGGCGCGATATCCCGGCCAGGGATTATCATTTGATTTCACCGACCGCGACACTGGTCGCGCATGAGAGCCTGCATCCGGCGCTGATCGGACAATTACTCCAGGCTGCACAAAAAATTCACGGCGGGGCGGGCTGGTTCAGCAAGCAAGGAGAATTTCCGTCGGATCGCTATACCGAAATCCCCGTGGCAGGACAGGCAGAAAAATTTTATAAAAATGGACCGCCGTTTTTTCAGCGTTATCTGAGTTTTTGGCTCGCCAATTTTGTCGAACGCATGTGGGTCGTGTTACTCGCACTCGGCGCCTTGTTTTTACCGCTCTCGAAGATCATTCCGCCCCTGTATGTCTGGCGCATTCGCTCGCGTATTTATCGCTGGTACGGTCAATTGCGCAGCGTGGAACAAGCTGTTGAGCAAGCCATCGAACAGGTCCCTGCAGGACAGCGCCAGCAAGTCGGCGAGATTCAATTACAAAAATTGGATGAAATCGAAAACAAGGTTAATCATATTTCGATTCCCTTGTCCTATGCCGAAGAATTATATGGCTTGCGCAGCCATATCCAATTTGTGCGCAAGCGGGTGCAGGCGCTTATTTACGGCGCAGCGGTACCAGCAAAGCCGCCAGATTATTATGATCAATCTCATACATCAGGGCCAGCAAACGCCCAATCTCCCCATTAGGAAAGCCCTTGCGGGCAAACCAGCCCAGATAGTCACCGGGCAAGTCGGCGATCAGACGTCCCTGGTATTTGCCAAACGGCATTTCGCGCGTCACTAATAATTGTAAGTCTTCAGGCTGCATGGCTTCATTTCAGCGGTGGAGTGGTCGGCAAAATACAGGAAGGAAAAGTGTAGCGAAATGTTACAATTTGCGCCACGCTTTTTTACCCTCTAAGCTCCCCCCGATTTTACAGAAAGTGCGGCCAACATCATGCCAGCTAACTCATCAAGCGCCTACCAGACGCCTTACGAATTAGGTAATCAAAATCAAACCACGACTTGGCAACAATGCATCTCGTTTTATGAACAGCTAGCGGCTGCTTTCCCTTCGGTGCTGCATTTTACCCAGATCGGCGTATCGGACAACGGTATCGCGATGCATGCGGGTGTGATCAGTCAGGATGGCGTATTTCAGCGCGAACAGCTGAAGCACATGGGCCGCCCTATCTTTTTCAATAACAACGGCATCCATCCGGGCGAGCCTGAAGGCATCGACGCCTGTATGGCGCTGGTCAGGGATTTTTGTACCCAGCCAGAACGCCTGGCAAGCTTGGGGCAGACGGTATTCCTGTTTATCCCGATTTATAACGTCGACGGTTGCCTGAACCGGCAAAACACGTCGCGCGTGAATCAGGAGGGGCCCGAGTTATTTGGCTTTCGTGCCAATGGTCGCAATCTCGACCTGAACCGCGATTTTATTAAATGCGATAGCCTGGCGGCGCAAGTCTTCAATCAATTCTTTAGCGCCTGGGACCCGGATGTGATGGTCGATACCCATACCTCAAACGGGGCCGATTACAGCTATACCATGACCCTGATCCAAACCCAGGCAGACAAACTAGGCGACGGCCTCGGCCCGTTCTTGCGCCAGACCATGTTGCCGGCGATTTACCGGGAGATGCAGCAACGCGGCTGGCCGACTTGCCCGTATGTCAATCCGGTTAAAGTCACACCGGATGACGGTATCGAAGATTTTTTGGAAGTGCCGCGTTTCTCTACCGGTTACGCCGCCTTGCATCACACCATCGGTTTCATGCCCGAAACCCATATGCTCAAACCGTATGCCGACCGCTACGCCTCGATGCGCGCCTTGGTCGAGGTGGTGCTGGCCTTCACGGTCAGTCACGCCGCACAGATTCAGGCTTTGCGGTCCGACGCCAAGCAGGCCGCAAAACATAAAACGCAATGGCCAGTGCAATGGAAAGCCGATCACAGCCAGCCATCGAGCTTCCGCTTCAAAGGCTATCAGGCGGTGTACAGCCCCAGCAAGCTAGGCAATTACACCCGCCTGTCTTACGACCGCAGCCAGCCGTGGGAGAAAGACATTGCCTACTACGATCATTTTGTCGCCGATGTCACGGTCAAGGCGCCCAAAGCCTACCTGATACCGCAAGCCTGGCGCGAAGTCATCGCCCGCCTGCAATGGAATAAGCTGACGCTGCAAAGGCTGGGCGCAGATCAAACGCTGGAGGTGCAAACCTACCGTATCAAAAACCTCATCTCGCGCGAGCATGCCTATGAGGGCCACCTGTTTCACGACGAGCTGACACTCAGCACGCAAAACGAAACCATACAGGCAAGAGCCGGTGATTACCTGCTGATGTTGGATCAGGAAAATGCCCGCTATGCGGTGGAGACGCTGGAACCGCAAGCGCATGACAGCTTTTTCCGCTGGGGATTTTTTAACAGCGTGCTGGAAAAAAAAGAAGCTTACTCAGATTACGTGTTTGAAGACAGCGCGCTGAAAATGCTGCAGGAAGAACCGGGATTGCAAGCCAAATTCGACGCCTGGAAATTACTTCATCCCGAACTGTTAGCCAATCAGGACGCCGTGCTGGGCTTTATTTTTGCCAGCGGCAAGCGCTTTAATGAACCAGAGTGGCAGCGATATCCGGTATTTTCTTTACTTACTTTGCCTTAGCTTATTTTACTACCGGAGATGCAGTGATCACACTCTACGAATATATGCAGCAACCGCGCTACTGGATCGCACGCGACGAGGATGGCTATTGGCTGGTACCGGCACGGCAGGACGGCTGGAGCGAGCGCAGCCCCTTCGTCGGGCGCGTCGGCACTTTGCGCGAGTTAGCGGATACGGATGGCATCGATCTGGGCTTGCCCGATCAAGCCTTGAACAAGGGCAATGAGTAAGTTCACTAGATATCAACAAACTGATACGGATTGGTATCTCCTATCGGATCATTGGGGGCATTCATTATTCCTGCATGATCATTTTAGGCTAGAGAATATTTCTCCTGATACATGGGAAATACACTAAAATCATTAGTTGCATTTGGTTACAATTAATTTACGTTTACAAGTAAAGTGAAAAAAATGTCAAAATTATTAGATTACCTCAACGCCCTCGATAAAGATGCGGCAGCCCGTGAAGCGCATGCCAAAGACCCTACTGCGGCAATGACGGCATTTGGATTGACTGCTGATGAGCAGGCTGCCTTGATGTCTGGGGATAAAAAGAAGGTGGCGGCTCTGGTTGGTATCAATGAGGATGCACTTCCATCTATTTTGGTAAACATCGCTACATTTTAGATAATCACGATAACTAATCGTTATTGTGATGTCTCAGACTATTTTGAGATTTATATTGCCCATACTGCTACTCACAGGAATGGGCATTTCGCCTTGCCTCGCTCTTGAAAAGCAAGACGATGTTGATGCATTACTTGACCTATCATCCCAATATCTAAATTCTGCTCCGGAAAAGTCAATTGATGTACTTACAAAATTGCATGTGCTTCAACCAACATTTAATGAAAAACAAAGAGGACGATATTACTTTATTTCTGCGCTTTCCCTTAGTTTTATGGGAAAGCATAAAGAGAGCGTCAGCCTGGTTGAATCATTTATCGATAAAGTGAACGATCCAGAATTTCGTGTCAAATTTTTATATCAATTGTCCGATGGATATACTCTTCTTGGCGATCATGCCAGTGCTTTAAAGGCAATGAACCAGAGCATCGTGTTATTGCCAAATCTGGTCGAATTGGGCTCGAAAGTAACAACATTGCAGGCAGCGATTACTCTGCTTAATTCCTTGCATGCCTACGATGAAGCCATGACTTATGCGGATCGCATGTATGCGCTAGAGGGAAATGCAGTCAATACACTTTCAAAGTGCTATGGCCTGGCCAATCGTATCGAGATTGGTTTTTTGCGCGGGGATAGCCAAAAAGCGCAATCCTTGCTTAGCGAAGCAACACGAACCTGTGATGCAAGCAACCGAAAAGTGATTAGCTTGATTGTAAAAAGTTTGGCGACAGTCGATTTGATTGATACCGGACGGGGTGAACAAGGCATCAAAGCGGGTTTACCCCTGCTGCATGAATTTTCAGAAACAAATCAAAACTCAGATTACGTCACACAACTGGAAGAAGCCATCGCCCGCGCTTATTTGACAGCAGACCATCTGACGCTTGCCGAGCACTACGGTCTGCAAGCTTTCCAGCGCGCAAAATCTGAGCACGTGGTTCATCTCATGGAAAAATCCAGCGAAACCATGGCGGCAATTAAACGGGCACAAGGTCAGTTGACCAGCGCTCTGGAATACTACGACATCAATCTGGCCCTAAAAAAGGATGTGCTGGACGATCAATTGCAAAAAAATCTGGCGTATCAGCGCGTGAAATTTGATACGCAGGATAAGGCCAATCAATTGACTTTGCTGGAACAAAAAAACAAGATACTGACGGTAGAAAAGAAGCTGCAACAACGCAACAAAGAGCGTTTGCTGTTGCTCATTGCCCTGGCTGCAATTCTGCTGAGCATACTTGCGGCATGGCTGATCAGGACTTTGCAGCAAAAGAATTTATTCCGCACTTCATCGCAGATAGATGGGCTGACTCAGGTTTATAATCGGGCGCATTTTATGGCGGTCTCGACGCAATTATTCAACAGTGCCAGCACTACAGTGAGCGTGGTGTTGTTTGATATGGATAAGTTTAAAAATATTAACGATACTTTTGGTCATGCGGTGGGCGATTGGGTGCTTAAAACCGTTAGCGCCACCGTCAAATCGCAGCTAAGTAAAACGACTATGCTGGGGCGTCTTGGTGGCGAAGAGTTTGGCATCTGCATGCACGGCTCCAGCGCTGCAGAAGTGTTGGCCTTGACTGAGTGCTGTCGCGCTGCGGTTGCCTCGATTGATACTTCTCCCTGCGGTTTTCACTTCCCGCTTTCTGCCAGTTTCGGCATCGCCAGCCGCGGTATTCAAGGTTTGCTCAGCTTTGAAGATACCTTGGCGGCAGCCGATAAAGCCCTGTATTTCTCTAAAAATGAAGGGCGCAATCGCGTCTCGGTATTTCAATAATCCGTTCAATAATCCGTTTTCACTTCCATCAGTCAGATAAAATGATAAATAAAAAACAAGGTAAATTGATCTGTGTCGGTACGGGCATGCGCATGGCGGGGCAACTGACGCCGATAGCGCAAAGTTATATCGAAACTTCGGATGTGGTGATCGCGGCGGTGCCGAATATCTTTGCACGCAAATGGTTGCAAGGTATCGCTAAAGAATACATTTGCCTACTGGGTTACTACAGCGATTGCGATGTCGAGGGTAAAAGCCGGCGCGATACGTATCGCCGTATGGTTGATACTATTCTGGCTCAAGTGCGCGCCGGTAAAACGGTGTGTGCAGCTTTTTACGGACACCCTGGAGTCTTTGCCTGTGTCGGTCATATGGCGATTCTTGAAGCCCGTGCCGAAGGCTATAGCGCCCAAATGGAGCCGGGTATTTCGGCCGAAGATTGCCTGGTCGCCGATCTGGGTATTGATCCCGCCCAGTTTGGCGCGCAATCGATGGAGACTACCCAGTTCATGATTTACCAACGCAAGATCGATCCGACTGCCTTGCTGATCTTGTGGCAACCTGGCCTGGCCGGTGAGCTGAGCCTAAAACGTTTTGATACCAACCCGGCGCGCTTGCAAATACTGGTGAATAAGCTGGCGCGTGATTATCCACTCGATCATCCGGTGATCCTGTACGAAGCCGCGACCCATCCGTTAGAACAGACGCGTATGGATACTATCTTGCTGAAAGATTTGCCGGCGGCGTCACTACAGCAAATCACCACGCTGGTGATCCCTCCGGCACGTGCCATGCAGCCTGATCAGGATATCGTCGATCAACTCAATGCCATCGCAGCGACACCGGTCAGGCTGGAGCAAGCAGCTTAATTGCTGTGACGTTCACGGTAATATTGCTCCGATGCCGTTTTTGAAGCAAGTTTGCCATCGTCGCTTTATTTCGGAGGCGGGTTATTCCAACGCTTTTTTATTTTCTGGCTCTTCTTCGATAATGACTGAAGAGTCATCGAGATAGCGTTCTACCAATTCAAAGAATCGATCATATAACCGCCCCGTCGGGATGGTCTCGCTGGCCACTTTGACCAGCGAATCGTCACTGGCGCCAAACGGCAGGGAGACCGATCCGACTCCGCCGACCCCGATGCTGGCGGAATTACTGCTCTTTTTGAGTGAGTAGCGGTCACGAACCGCATTGGCAAATACGGTCGTGCTATTGCTGCCTTTGCTGTCCTTCGCGCAGACTACACTAAACTCTATTTCGACATGAATATCGCTTTCGGGCTGGAATTTTTTGCGTCCCTTGACAAATGAAGCATTGAATTCGCTGATGATATAACCCTGACTCAGCAGTGCACGTCTGGCCGCTTCGCACGAGGCTTTATCCGATCCGGCGAAGGAATGAGAGAAAACGTTGGTTGAGCCGAATTCTTCATATTTATAAACGTTCGATTTGGTGCTGGAACAAGCCGACAAGAGTGCCAGCGTGACGACCAGCAGTGCCATGGGGCTGGCATAAAACGATTTGAGCATAGACAAACTTTTCTGCAATGTACTTGCTGTACGGTAGAGCCAAATTGTACGCTAACTGCGTTATTAGTCTGCGCTACAATGTAAAGTCATTCTTAACCCCGTATTGCGGTACATTTTTACCTTATTTTTTTACCTTAGATTTTAGAAAATTATTATGGCCAGACTTAGTCTTCAGTTTCCCGAGCAGCAATATTACTATTCAACCCAGCTCACCGTGCGCGTCACCGATATTAATGGTGCGAATCATTTGGGTAATGATTCGATGATTTCGATGATCTCTGAGGCACGGGCGCGATTTTTGTTTGAGTTCGGCATACGTGAAACCGAAAACGACGGTATCGGTATCATCGTCACCGATCTGGCCACCACCTATAAAACTGAAGCGCATGCGCGTGATCAGTTATTGTTTGAAGTGGGCGTGATGGATTTCAATGCGTATGGCGGCGATATTACTTTTCGCATCACGCGTCCTGCCGACCAGGCTTTGATAGCGATGGCAAAATCGGGTTTTGTTTTTTATAGTTACCAGCAAAAACGCGTGGTGGCGATGCCTGAGGCATTTCTCGAAAAATTCCCGAATGTGAATTTTTTAACCTCATGATGTCATGAACTTGCCTGTTCATATCGGTTTTACTTCATTCATTTTGAATAGAGGATGCGCATATGAGTTCACCTGAATTGGTGTTGCAGGTGCTGCGTACCGAATTGCGCCGTGCCGGGATAACTTACAAAGCCTTGGCCGAGCGCATAGCGATGAGTGAATCTAGCGTGAAGCGCATGTTCGGGCAAAAAGACATGTCCTTGTCGCGCCTGGCGCAGATTTGCAAGGCGGCAGGGGTGGCGATGGAGGATGTACTGCGTCAGGCTGCCGATGTGACGCCGCACGCCGATACCCTGACTTTAGCGCAGGAGCGTTCGGTGATGGCCAATCCGAAGCTGCTGCTGGTGGCCATTTGCTGCCTTGGCCATTGGACGCTGGAACAAATTATTGAGACCTACGATTTGTCTGAGGCCGAGTGTATTCTTGGTCTGATTGAACTCGATAAGCTGGAGTTCATTGAGTTAAAACCGATGAACCGTTACCGTCTGCGGGTTTCCAGTGCCTTTCACTGGCGCGCTGACGGCCCGGTGCAAGAGTACTTTAGAGAATTTGTCGTGACCGATTATTTTAATGGCCGGTTTGATGGTGTGGGGGAAACCTTGATGTGCGTACCGGCCCGTTTGTCGCTCGCGAGTGCGGCCGCAATGCTGCAAAAAATACAGCAATTGGCGGCTGAGCTGGCGCGCCTGCAACAGGAGGATAGGCGCTTGCCTGTGGATGAACGCGATGGGTTTACCCTGTTGCTGGGTTTTCGTTCATGGGAATTTGCCGCCTTTACTGTCTTGCGCCGCCCCAGCATGATGGCGGACGCAAAAAGCAGTGTGGTGCATCAAATTCACCAGACCGGACCAAGAAAAAGATAGCGCGCAGAACCATTGCCACGAATGGCGGCGTTACTAATCAGGGTGACTCAAAAACTGCCGGCAAACTGATAACGATTGCCCGGATGCCACATCGTCACAATCGTGGCGATTTGTCCCTGCGACAGCGTTTTTCTGTGCAATACCAAGCAGGCTTCTTTACTGGAAATATGCAGCATGTCGGCAATCGCTTTGGGCGGCAACACTGCCTCAATCCGGTAATCGACACCTTGTAGCGGAGCAACCGCAACCAGGTATTCGTTGGGTGTGATTGCAGAGAAATTTTGCGTCAGATAATCCGGTGCCAGCGCCGAATTCACCCAGCGGTCTTCCACCTGTATCGCCACATCATTTTCAAAATGGACGATGATGGAATGGAACAGGGGGTACGCAAGGTCCACTTGAAACTGTGTTGCCATCAGCTCATTCGCCGCAACGACGTTAAGCTGGTGCAGCTCGCTCCTATGGACATGCCCGCGTGAGCGGATTTCTTCCGCGATACTTTTGATCTCGACCAGCGTCGCCTGATATTTATGCTGCGCCACATAAGTCCCCGAACCTTGGATGCGATTGAGGATTTGCTCGGTGGTGAGTTCGCGCACGGCACGGTTGACGGTCATGCGCGAGACGCCAAATTGCTCTGCCAGCATGGCTTCAGAAGGGATGGCCTCGCCTTCTTTCCAGGTGCCGGATTGGATTTCCTTGAGTAGATAGTCTTTGATGCGCTGATAGATGGGCACCGCTTCAGTAGCGCTTACGGAGGAAAAGGTTTTTTGATTTGCCACGCTAGCCTCAGGCGAAAAATATGCGTTGCTGACGCCATGCTGTGTCAGTCAGATTTGGCTGGCATGGTAACACTTGCCGGCGAAAGTGGGAGCGTATTGTTCAGCATGTTTTCGTGCTTTTTTGTGTCTTTTCCTGGCAAAATAAAATCGTTTTAAATGTGATCTCCCTTCATATAATCGCCCTGGACGCTGACCGTCTGAAGGACTAGCGCTGTTGCCGCTGGGGGTTTGCCAGCAGTGTGGGGCGCTTGGCTAGCGTGCTAATGCTGCCGGAAGGGGCACGTGTTGCCACGGGTTTTGCGCGCGCCTGGTTTTGCAACTTATTTTGCAACTTATTTTGCAACTTAAAGATGTCCATCGCCCTGGTGAGCCTGAAGGTTTGTTCGTTGAGACAGGCTGCCGCTGCGGCGGCCTGTTCTACCAGTGCGGCGTTTTGTTGCGTGACTTCATCCATCTGCGTGACAGCATTGTTGACTTGCGAAATGCCGTCACGTTGTTCGGTGGAGGCGGAGGCGATCTCGCTCATGGTATCGGTAACGCGTTTGACGGAGGCAATAATTTCCGTCATGGCGCTGCCGGAGCGCTCTGCCAGCACGGTGCCAGCATCGACTTTTTCCACGGAAAGCTTGATCAGTGCGGTGATTTCTTTGGCCGCGGCAGCGCTGCGTTGCGCCAGGCTACGCACTTCGGATGCCACTACGGCAAAGCCGCGTCCCTGTTCGCCGGCGCGCGCCGCTTCCACTGCAGCGTTCAGTGCCAGGATATTGGTCTGAAACGCTATGCCGTCGATGATGCTGATGATGTCGACGATTTTTTTCGAGGAAGTGCTGATTTCGCTGATAGTGCTGATCACTTCGGCGACGATCTTGCCGCCGTTTTGTGCGACGGTAGCGGCGTTGCTGGCCATTTTGTGAGCGTGTATCGCATTGTCGGTGTTTTGATCGACGGTTGCTGCCAGTTGCTCCATGCTGGAAGCGGTCTGCTCCAGTGCCGATGCCTGCGATTCGGTGCGTCCGGATAAATCCATATTACCATCGGCGATTTCCTGAGTCGCCATGCTGATTTCGCCAAAATTTTTGCGAACGTCGCCAATGATAGAGCAGAGATTGATATTGAGCTGACGTAATGAGCGCAATAAGTGACCGATTTCATCGTCCCGTTCACTCTCTATCTTGCTGGTGAGATCGCCGCCTGCCATGGTTCTGCTGATCTTGATTGCCGCCGTTACCGGGTGGACGATGGCGGTATACAAATAGCGCCAGAACAGTAGCGTAAGGGCCGTTGAGCTCAGCGCAAGCGTGCAGAGCCAGGATTGCAATTGATAGCTAATGACGAATTCAGGCAGTAGTGCGGCGAGCGCCAGCAGTAGGGTGCTGATAGCGGTAAAACCTAAATTGAGCTTGATGCGTGTGCCTAATGACAGATTCTTGAAGGCGGCCAGTTGACTGCCTACACCGCTGTCCAGCACCCGGCCTTGGCGTATGCGCAGCTGATGCGGATTGCCGTTGCGCAGCTCCTGGTAAATTGCCTCGGCCCGCTTGATTTGCTCCCGGTCTGGCTTGTTGCGGACGGACATGTAACCGCTGGGTTTGCCGTTTTCGATGACCGGTGTGACGTTGGCTAGCACCCAGTAATAGTCACCGTTTTTGCGGCGGTTCTTGACCATGCCCGACCAAGGCAGGCCGCTCTTGATGGTCGCCCACATATCGGCGAACGCTTCGGCTGGCATATCGGGATGGCGCAAGATGTTTTGCGGTGCGCCTATCAGCTCTTGTTCTTCATACCCGCTGGCTTCAATGAAATAGGGGTTGGCATAATTGATATTGCCGTTGAGATCCGTGGTGGAGACAATAGATTCGCCATCTCTGAAGATATATTCAATCTGGGTCACCGGTGTGTTGATACGCATACTGCTGCCTTTTCAATTGCTTGCTAATAGATATGATGCAGGGGAATGCATTAAATTGAAGATTTCAATCGAGAATGAAAAATAGAAGTCGGCAATATTTTATTCTTGATTTGGATCAAGTGGTAGTTTCTTTTGAGAAATATTAACTCCGCCATATTTTCCCCTAGGGCAAGTATTGAGCCGGTTCGAGTTTGCAGTGAATAATGTGTCTACATTTTTCTAAGCCCATCATTTGATGAAGCTTGAAAAAATCCGCTTGCTAAAGTTGTATATACAACTTAAACTCCTTTTCATCGATGATCCGACCGGCACTGGCCTGGTTTTTATTCAATCAACGGGTATTCATTCAACTTGTAGGAGCAGTCAATGAACAATGATCCACGCTGGGACGCAAGCCGCGAAATCCGGGCTCCACGCGGTGCTGAAAAAGTCTGCAAGACCTGGGTGGCCGAAGCCGCTTACCGCATGATCCAGAATAATCTCGATCCGGAAGTGGCCGAGAACCCAAAGCATCTGGTGGTGTACGGCGGCATCGGTCGCGCCGCACGCAACTGGGCATGTTTTGATCAGATACTCGCCAGCCTCAAGGACTTGGGCGAAGACGAAACCCTGCTGATTCAATCCGGCAAGCCTGTCGGCATCTTTAAAACCCACGAAGATGCACCGCGCGTGCTGATCGCCAATTCCAACCTGGTACCGAAATGGGCCAATTGGGAACATTTTAATGAACTGGACCGTAAGGGCCTGTTCATGTATGGCCAGATGACTGCCGGCAGCTGGATCTACATCGGTAGCCAGGGCATCGTGCAGGGCACTTATGAAACCTTTGTCGAAGCGGGCAAACAACATTTCAACGGTGACTGGGGCGGGCGCTGGATTTTGACCGCAGGCCTGGGTGGCATGGGCGGGGCACAGCCTTTAGCCGCCACGCTGGCAGGGGCAGTTTCTTTGACGATAGAATGCCAGCAAAGCAGTATCGATTTTCGCCTGCGCACGCGTTATGTCGACAAGCAAGCCAAGGATATTGACGATGCGCTGGCGCTGGTGCAATACCATTGCGAACGCAAAGAGGCGGTGTCGATCGCCTTGCTGGGCAATGCGGCAGAGATCTTGCCTGAGTTGGTCAAACGTGCCAACGCGGGTAGCATCAAGCCCGATCTGGTGACCGACCAGACTTCGGCACATGACCTGATCAACGGCTATCTGCCGATAGGCTGGAGCGTGGCAGAATGGAAAGCGGCACAACATGACCAGACGCAACACGCCAAACTGACTGCCGATGCAGCGCACTCCTGCGCCGTGCATGTGCAAGCCATGCTCGCTTTTCATGCGATGGGCATTGCCACGGTCGATTATGGCAATAACATCCGTCAGGTGGCATTTGATACGGGTATCAAAAATGCGTTTACCTTCCCTGGCTTTGTCCCGGCGTATATCCGCCCCTTGTTTTGCGATGGCAAAGGGCCATTTCGCTGGGTGGCGCTGTCTGGTGACCCGGAAGATATCTATAAAACCGATGCCAAGATTAAGGAACTTTTCCCTGAAAACAAAGCCGTACACAATTGGCTGGATATGGCGAAAGAGCGCATCGCCTTCCAGGGTTTGCCGGCCCGCATTTGCTGGTTAGGTTTGGGCGAACGTCATCTGGCCGGTCTGGCGTTTAACGAGATGGTCAGGAGCGGCGAGCTGAAAGCGCCGATCGTGATTGGTCGCGATCACCTCGATACCGGTTCCGTGGCCAGCCCGAATCGTGAAACCGAAGGCATGCTCGATGGCACCGATGCGGTATCCGACTGGCCTTTGCTGAACGCTTTGCTGAACACTGCCGGCGGCGCCAGTTGGGTATCCTTGCATCATGGCGGCGGCGTCGGCATGGGCTACTCGCAACATTCCGGGATGGTGATTGTGGCCGATGGCAGCGATGCCGCGGCTAAACGTTTAGCGCGGGTGCTGGTCAATGATAGTGGCTCTGGCGTGATGCGCCATGCCGATGCAGGTTACGAGAGCGCGGTGGCTTGTGCCAAACGGAATCATTTGAATTTGCCGATGATGAAGTAAAGTGTTCTCAAAAGGCAATGCGCAATATCCATGCGCCTTCTGGCGCATAAATGGCTTGAAACCCGCATGAACAGTGCGCCAGGCATTTTAAAATTGAAGGAAACCACCATGACAACGACCTTAGTGATACAACCGGGCCAGTTCCGCTTATCGGACTTGCGCGCGATCTGGCGGCAGCCTGTGCCACTGGCATTGGCCGACAGCGCCTATGCCGCCATCAACGAAGCCGCCGCTACCATCCATAAGATCGTTGCCAAAGGTGATGCGGCGTATGGCATCAATACCGGCTTTGGCAAACTGGCCAAGACGCGCATTCCCGATGAGCAATTAGAACTGTTGCAGCGCAATTTGATCCTGTCGCACTCGGTCGGTTCGGGTGACTTGATTGCTGACGAAGTCGTGCGGCTGATCCTGGCGATGAAGATAGGCAGCCTGGCGCGGGGTTTTTCCGGTATCCGCGCTTCGGTGATCGACAGCATGATCGCGCTGTACAACGCCGGCATTATGCCGGCGATTCCGGTCAAAGGGTCGGTCGGCGCATCGGGCGATCTGGCGCCTTTGTCGCATATGACGCTGGCCTTGATGGGCGAGGGTGAAGTCAGGGTCGATGGCAAGCTGGTCGATGCCAAAGCCGCCTTGCAGGCAGTCGGTATTACACCGGTGGTACTGGCAGCAAAAGAGGGCCTGGCGCTGATCAATGGCACCCAGGTCTCGACTGCTTTGACGCTAAACGGTTTGTTTTTGGCTGAGCGCTTACTTGAGGCTGCCACTATCACTGGCGCCATGTCAGTCGATGCCGCCAAGGGCAGTGATGCGCCTTTTGATCCGCGTATTCACGCGGTACGTGGCCAACCTGGCCAAATCGCCACGGCGGGCATCTATCGTGAACTGTTGCAAGGCAGCGAAATCCGCCGCTCGCATCTGGAGAATGACGAGCGCGTGCAAGACCCGTATTGCCTGCGTTGCCAGCCGCAAGTCATGGGCGCCTGCCTCGATATCATCAACAACGCGGCGCGTACCTTATTGATTGAAGCCAATGCGGTGACGGATAATCCGCTGGTATTTGTCGATACCGGCGAAGTGCTTTCCGGCGGTAACTTCCATGCTGAGCCAGTCGCCTTTGCCGCCGATACCCTGGCGCTGGCGATTGCCGAGATCGGTTCGATTTCCGAGCGCCGTATCGCCTTGCTGATTGATGCTTCTATCTCTGGCTTGCCGCCATTTTTGGTGCCGGCCTCCGGTCTCAATTCGGGCTTCATGATTGCCCATGTCACGGCCGCGGCCCTGGCATCGGAAAATAAATCGCATGCCCATCCTGCCAGTGTCGATACCATTCCGACTTCGGCCAATCAGGAAGATCACGTCAGTATGGCGACCTTCGCCGGCCGTCGCCTGCACGAGATGGCGCACAATACTGCCACCATCATCGGCATAGAATTACTGGCCGCGGCGCAGGGGGTGGATTTTCATCAGCCGTTGCACACCTCTGCCAGCCTGACAACGGTCCATCAGGCCTTGCGCGCTCAAGTGGCGTTCTACGATAAAGACCGGTTTTTTGCACCGGATATCGCCGCCGCAAAAGAGATGGTCTTGCAAGGGACTTTGAGCGCACAATGTCAACACCTGTATCAACATCTGTATCTCAAATAAGCTAAAAAATAATCTGAGTCCACACTATGCGTAAATGGAGCAGGCAAGACTATCAAACCATGCCCTGGAAAAACGGCGGTGGCAGCACCACTGAGCTGGCGATTTTTCCGGAAGGGGCAAGCCTGGAGAATTTTTTCTGGCGCCTGAGCACGGCACAAGTGAGTACTGCCGGGCCATTTTCGCATTTTGCACGCATCGACCGCAGTCTGGCGATTTTGTCCGGCGATGGTTTGATCTTGCATAGCGACAGCGAGCTCAGTAGCGCTTTCAGTGTCACGCTCGATCCATCCAGTATGCCGTATCGCTTTGCCGGAGAAACCGCCATCCATGCAGAGCCGTGCGGTGGAGCGGTGCTGGACCTGAACTTGATGACGCGACGCGACGTGTGTCAGCACTTTATGCAAAGACTGCTGGCTGGCGAGCATCATGTCGTCGCCACCGATGCGCAGCAGGTGTTGTTATATTGCGCGCAAGGTAACGCCAGTCTCGGGTCCGGCGATAGCCTGCAGGCAGGTGATCTGATCTTGTTTGAAGAAGAGCATGAGCATGCCGGTATCGAGCTGCATATCAATGCAGAAGAGAGCGCGGTTTTGTACCTGATGCGCATCAGTTTCTTGAATCAGGGCGAAGGCAACTATGCAGCAATGGGATAGCCTCTGGCTCAATGTGCATCTGGCGACCATGCATGATGGCTATGGTGAAATCCGTGACGCCGCTATCGCCGTTCAAGATGGCAAAATTGCCTGGCTGGGTGTGCGCGCTGCATTGCCTGCTGACTATGCGGCAGTGAAGCAGCACGATGGCAAAGGCTGCTGGATCACCCCCGGGTTGATCGATTGCCATAGCCATATCGTGTATGCAGGCAACCGCAGCGATGAATTCGAAGCCCGCCTCAATGGTGCCTCTTATGAAGAAATCGCACGCCAGGGCGGCGGTATTTTATCCACCGTGCGCGCTACCCGCGCCGCGAGCGCGGATGCATTGATGCAGGCGAGTTTGCCGCGTGTACACCATCTGCTGCGTGAGGGCGTGACTACCCTGGAAATCAAATCCGGCTATGGCCTGGATCTGGCAACCGAAGCCAAAATGCTGCGGGTAGCGCGCCAGTTGGGGCGTGATTTTCCGGTGCGTATCAAAACGACTTTTCTCGGTGCGCATGCCTTGCCGCCAGAATACGCGGGACACGCCGATGCCTATCTGACCGACGTATGTGACCACATGCTACCAGCCTTGGTAGCCGAGGGGCTGGTCGACGCGGTCGATGCATTTTGTGAGAATATCGGCTTTTCTCCGGCGCAAACCGAGCGCGTTTTTCAGGCGGCACGGCAGCACGGTTTGCCCGTCAAGCTCCATGCAGAACAGCTGTCGGACCAGGGCGGTGCTGCACTGACAGCGCGCTATCAGGGTTTGTCCGCCGATCATTTGGAATATCTGTCGCCGGCAGGGATCGCGGCCATGCAAGCGCACAACACGGTGGCCGTATTGCTACCCGGCGCCTATTATTTTTTGCGTGAAACCCAATTGCCGCCGATTGCTGCCTTGCGCGAAGCAAATGTGCCAATCGCCATCGCGACCGACTGTAATCCCGGCACTTCACCCATGACTTCATTATTGCTGGCGATGAATATGGCGTGCACCTTGTTTCGCCTGACACCGCTGGAGGCATTGCAAGGGGTAACGCGGCATGCCGCGCAAGCTTTGGGGTGCCAGCGTCAGATCGGTACTTTGGAACTCGGTAAAGCGGCTGATTTTGCTTTGTGGGCGATCGACCGGCCTGGCGATTTGGCCTATGCTATCGGCGGCAATCCCTGTGTTGCTACCGTCTTTTCCGGATCATCGAGAGCCAGTTGCTAATTGTTGGGCCGTAAAGTTTGACAATCTTTGACAATGAGTTCCTACATCTGAGTTCAATTAAGTGGAAATGAATGGCAGCATCCCGCATGCTTGGTTAAACTGTCGGTTTAGCTGGATAAAGGAAATGCTGTGTCCCGATTTGGTTTAACGCAATGGCAACAATCCTGGCAAGGACGAACAAGAAAATTTGCTCTCGGACTTCTGTTAATAACCCTGTTTTTGATACTGATGAGTTGGCTGATCTTGCCCTCATACGTCAAACGGCTGGCGACAGAACAGGTGCAGCAACAGCTGGGACGTAAGCTGGAGATAACAGAAATCAGCTTTTCTCCGCTGACACTGAATCTGAAGGCCAGTGGCGTTACATTATTTGAGCCGGACCAAAAAACGCCTGCGTTGTCGCTGAAATCTGCAGTACTCAATCTTTCGCTAACGTCTCTGTGGCATGCTGCCCTGGTAATGGATGAAATCCAGCTGGAGCAACCGGTGTTGCACCTGGTTCGCACTTCGGTGAACGGCTACGGTCGCTATAATTTTTCCGATATAGTGGATCGTGTTGTCGCAATGCCAAAAAGCGCGGCTCCTTTCCTGTTTTCGCTTGCCAATGTGCAAGTACAAAGCGGCTCGATACAATTTGACGATCAAGTATCCGGCAAGCAGTTTCAGGTCGACGCCTTGTCTTTAGGGTTGCCATTCGTCTCGAATTTCCCCACTTCCGTCAACAGTTTTGTTCTGCCACAGTTTTCGGCCAAGCTCAACGGCAGGCCCTTTTCGCTAAAGGGACGCAGCAAGCCTTTCATCGATAGCCTCGATACGGCGCTGGCGATCGATATTGATCAGCTCGATCTAGCCAGTTATATTGCCTATCTGCCTGTGCCATTGCCCGTGCAAGTGGAGAGCGCCAAACTAACGACCAAGCTAGATTTGGTTTTTAGTCGTAAAAGTCACCAGTCCGAATTCTTGCTATCCGGAGATGTAAAACTCGATGTCTTGTCACTGCTGGATAAAACGGCTCAGCCTTTGCTGCGGGTACGTAGCATGCAAGCGCATATCAAACAACTTAATCTGTTCAACAGCGCCGCTAGTATTGACGCCCTGAAAATTGATGCGCCTGAAGTTTGGCTTGGCATCGATGAAAAAGGCCAGATGAACTGGAGTCGCCTGACGAGTGCAAGCCGTCAGCAGGTAAATAGTCAACCGCCAGCAGAAGTAAAACCGACAGATAAAGGGCCAGCGCCAGCCATCTCTTTCGATACCTTGCTACTGCAACAAGGCGTCGTCCACTTTACCGATGCGCTGCATGCCACGCCGACTCAAACGACGCAGTTAAGCGATATCAAGCTAAGCATTAAACAATTTTCTACCGCTGCCACTAGTAAGCGAGCTTCTTTTACACTGCATGCAAAAGCTGAACAAAATCAAACCTTGCAGTTTGACGGTGAGTTTTCTCCTGCAAATGGCGATGTCACAGGAAACCTGGCCTGTGATGCGCTGCAACTGCAGGCATATCAAGGGTACTTGAATCGCTTTCTGGCAGCGACGCTGAGTGGACGCGTCGCGCTAAAATCTCACGTCAGCGTGCGTCAGGGACAATTGAAACTGGATGAGGCAGCCATCGCGCTTGACGATTTCAGCATCACGCCAAAAGCCAAAAACGAAGGCGGACTAGCGATCAAATCACTGATTCTCGATAAGTTGAGCATGAGCACAGAAAATCGTTCAGTCACTGCTGCTAACCTACAGGTTATCGAACTCAATGCCGATCTTCGGCGCGATGCCCAATCGAGGCTGAACCTGCAAAAACTACTCTTGCCAGTCAAAGCCTCGTCTATCTCCAGCGGTGGCGCAGCGCAAACCACGATCCAGCCAGAATGGAACATTGGTCTGCAAAATTTTGTCTTGAATGGCAGTAGTATTTCGTTTACCGACCAGGCAGTGAGCCCGGCGGTGACCATGAAAGCCGAGGGGATCAGTGTTAGCCTGGACAATCTCAGCAGCGATATGGCGCAGCCTGTCAATATGAAGTGGGCATCGACCATCAATCGTAAAGGGAAACTCACATTCAGCGGCAATGCGACACCACAATTTAAAAAAATTACGCTCAATCTGGATGGGCAGTTTTTACCCGTTGCGTCCTTGTCACCCTATTTTTCGCATCTCTTGAATATAGGGTTGGTGCGCGGTACTGCCAATGCGAAAGGAAAACTAAGTATCAGCAATGTTGATGGGAAGCCGCCGGTAAGCAGTTATGAAGGAATGTTAAGCCTGAATGATTTCCAGATTGTCGAGAATGGAGAAACTGAAGATTTTCTTGAGTGGAAAGCGATTAGTCTGGAGGGAATTAATGCCAGTGTTGGTGGAGCAAAGCAGTTTGTCTTTTTACGCAAACTGGCCTTGAATGATTTCTATGCAAAACTGATTTTATCTCAGGCAGGGAAATTAAATCTGCGAAATATTCTCGTCCACGACCAGACGCTTGCAGCAGATGTGGTGACGGCCACAACAAAAACTACTACTACTGCAACAGCCATTGACAGTACTACTGTCGCGACGCTGACTAAGCCAAATGCCGTCGCTGAGAATCCAAATCCATTCTCTATACAAATTGCACAAACAACGCTGCGCGGCGGCAATATTAACTTTACCGATAATTTTATCAGACCCAATTACAAAGCCAATTTGACTGGAGTCGGTGGGAGCATTGGTGCCATTTCTTCGGATAAGCCAGAGGCGGCAATGTTGGAATTGTCTGGGAAAATAGATAATGATGCGCCACTGCTTATTTCTGGCACCGTCAATCCATTGAGTTCGCCCATTTTTGTCGATATTAAAGGTAGCGCGAATGGCATACAATTAACCCGCTTATCGCAGTATTCAGCCAAATATGCCGGTTATGCGATAGAGAAAGGGCAGTTGTCGGTACAAATGAGCTATCACGTAGAAAACCAGCAACTGCGGGCCGAGAATCAGGTTATGTTGGATCAACTCAGTTTTGGAGAAAGAATTGATGGTCCGGATGCAACCAAATTACCTGTGAATCTGGCACTGGCCTTATTGCGCGATAACGATGGACAGATTGCGATCAACCTGCCGATCACTGGCGCGCTGACCGACCCGCAGTTTTCGGTTGGCGGGATTATTGGTAAAGTATTTGTCAACCTGATTACCAAGGCCATCACTTCACCTTTCTCATTGTTGAGTGCGGCTTTTGGCGGCGGAGCGGAGCTGGCCTATGTCGAGTTTGCCCCAGGTCGGGCGGCTTTAACATCGGATGCTACCAGTAAGCTAGACAGTCTGGTAATCGCGCTCAATAAACGACCTGGATTAAAGTTGGATATCACTGGCCGGATTGACCCAAAATCGGATACCGAAGGCTTACGCAAAGAGAGCTTGGATAAAAAAATCAGAAGTATTAAATTGCGTGACTTGCAAAAGAAAAACCCTGAAATCCTGCCAGAAGCGCTGACCATCGATGATGCTGATCGTAAAGGCTATATGGAAGAAATTTACCGAGCCGAAAAATTTGCCAAACCACGCAATCTGATCGGTATCGCGAAAACCTTGCCGCAGGAAGAAATGATGGCTTTGATATTGAGTAATACCGTAGTAACACCAGAAGCGCTGCGTTTGCTGGCACAAAGTCGTGCCGATATAGTGCGTGATTACCTGGAGCAGAAAGCGGGTATTAGTCAACAACGTTTATTCCTGATTGCTCCGAAACTAGATAGTGATGATATTAAGGATAAAGGCGTGCCAAATAGAGTCGATTTTTCCTTAAAGTAAGGACTGGTCAGTATAAATGAATTTTTTTACCTGGCCGTAGCAGGTGCGCAATGAGCTTCTGGTATGGCATCCTGCTACGGCCGCTAAAAAATCTCTGTTATTCCCTTATAAACCCCAAGCTTTTTGCATCGATGTGGATGCATTTTTGATTGTTTGTTACTATATTTTTTTATCAGTGTGCAATACTCTATTTTCTTAGAATGCAGAGTATTTAAAAATGTGCTAAAAAGAACTAAATTTATGCGCCGCACATTGTTCAAATTTTTTGACCCAAAGGATAGTTATGTCTGAAAAAACGCTTACCAATATTCTGTATGTGGAAGATGATTTGGACATTCAGGCTGTGGCCCAAATAGCATTGGAAGTTGTTGGTGGGCTCAGTCTAAAAACTTGTAGTTCTGGCGTCGAAGCACTTGCCGCTGCCAATAGTGGCTTTATGCCCGATTTGTTGTTACTCGATGTCATGATGCCAAATATGGACGGCCCGACCACGTTGGCAGAATTGCGCAAATTACCCGCTACAGCATCAACTCCTGTCATCTTCATGACAGCCAAGGTGCAGTCGGCTGAATTAGATTTTTATACGTCTCTGGGCGCAATTGGCGTCATTGCCAAACCTTTTGATCCTATGGAATTATCGGCTCAAGTTACCGCTTTATGGAACAAGGTAAGCTAAATGAACGATCAATCGGATAGCTTACAGGAAGCCTTGCACGCATTAGAAGTGATGTTTGCCGCAAAGCTGCCATCCAAACTTCTTGAAATAGAAGATGCCTTAAATCAATTTATTCTTCAGCCAAAAAATACTGAAACATTGGCTCTGCTACATCGCCTGTTGCACAATATGTCAGGATCCGCAGGCACTTTCGGTTTCGATGAACTGGGTGTGCAGTCTCGTCGTCTTGAACTACGGTTAAAACCTTTGCTTGCTGGTGTTACCTGGTCAGCTTCTGAGTTAACTAGTTTTGCAGTAGATGTACGCGCTTATTTGTCGACGGCTTTGCCAGTCATGGACAATAAGGGCGAGCCGTTACAGGAAAAAAATGCTGATGGCGTATCCTTAGAGGACACTTCATCTAGGTTGATCTACTTAATGGATGATGATCCGCTGTTGACCGAGGCAATTACTCTGCAACTACAGCATTTTGGTTATGAAGTTGTGTTGTTTAATCAGTTAAAAGACTTATCTGATGCACTTCATGCAAGAACTCCTGAAGTGCTGGTGGTTGATCTTGGCTTTCCTGAAGGACGTTTTGCCGGCGCAGAAGAAATTGAGCGAATTCGACAATCTGGCCATTTGAATAGTTGCATTATATTTATCTCCAATTCCAGTAGTTTTGAAAGCCGTCTGCATGCAGTGCGTGCCGGCGGCGATGGTTACTTCACTAAACCCATTGATATCGTCGCATTAACCGAAAGAATCGATGCTTTAGTCGCACGCACCCAGACCAAGAGATATCGGGTGTTGATCATTGATGACGATGTTACTACGGCTGAATATTATGCTGTCGTGTTGCGTGATGCCGGTATGAACGTGCAGGTGTTGAGTAATCCGGCTCAAATACTCAATGTGATGGCAAACTTTCGTCCAGAATTGCTATTGATGGACGTCTACATGCCCATGTGTAGCGGGGTCGAGATATCAAAAATGATACGTCAGGATAACTCTTATCTTGATGTACCTATTGTTTTTCTTTCTAGTGAAAATGACTTAGGTAAGCAACTCGATGCAGTCAAGGCGGGGGCCGATGATTTTCTGACAAAACCTATTTCGCCAGAATTTTTAGTCTCTGCCCTGTCTACTCGTGCAGAGCGCTACCGTGCTCTGCGGGCACTGATTATGCGTGATGGCTTGACGGGACTCTATAATCATACGGCGATCAAGGAGGAACTGGTCGCTGAAATATCGATTGCCGGACGTAAGAGTACGGATCTGGCATTGGCGATGATCGATCTGGATAATTTTAAAAACGTGAATGACACGTATGGTCATCCCGTTGGCGATCAGGTATTGCGTACCTTGTCACGTTTGCTCAGGCAGCGCCTGCGCAGAAGTGATGTCATCGGTCGTTATGGCGGAGAGGAATTCGTGGTGATTTTTCCCGGCATTACCGCAGTGACAGCGCGCAAGGTGCTTGATGAAATCAGAGTTGCATTTAAAAAATTGCAACAATACTCGGATCAAGGTGAGTTTTCTGTCAGTTTTTCTGCTGGTATCGCTGATTTGGGGTCGACTGTCGATGCAGACGAATTATTTGATGCCGCTGATACTGCTTTATATAGTGCCAAGCATAGCGGAAAAAATTGTATTGTTCTTGCCAATAGCTGAATTGACGAGAGTGTGCAAGCGAACATCTGCACACTCTCTGTCGTATGAAAAGCTTTTACAGGCGATGAATTTCTGTTGCTTTTATTTTTGACTCCAAGGCTTTGCCTTTGCGCGCACGTTTGCCAATATGCAGTGCAAGCCCATTCGCGCTTAAATTGATCTCTTGCGGTTTTGCAGCGCGACCAATACCCGATACCCTGACACCTTTTTGACTGATGGCTGTAACCGCCAAGAGTTTCTCCTTGTCTTCCAGCTCCATTAGGATCACGCCACGTCCGCCGCTGGAGAGTTGCTTGATTTCGGCCAGACCAAAGACCAATAATCGCCCTTTTTCAGATAGACAGGCTATCGCACTGGCGTCTGTGGCGATCAATGCAGGCGGCAATGGCTTATCACCCTCATCGAGGGTCATAAAGGCTTTGCCTGCCTTCATTCGTCCCATCATGTCGGCGACTTTGGCAGTGAAGCCATAACCCGCCGTCGACGCTAACAATAAATTGGATTCAGTGTTGCCGGCAAAATAATGCAAGATGCGTGTGCCGCTGGCGAGATCAATCAAGGTAGTAATCGGGATGCCGTCTCCACGCGCGCCGGGCAGGGCGGAGACCGCCACTGAATATACGCGGCCATTCGAGCCAAATACCAGCATATTGTCTATGGTACGGCATTCAAAGGTGCCATACAAAGCATCGCCTGCCTTAAAGGTGAATTGCGCTGCATCGTGCTCATGACCAGTACGAGCGCGTACCCAGCCTTTTTCTGAAATCACGACAGTCACTGGCTCGTCGATGATTTTTTGTTCTATCGACGCTCTTTGCGCCTCTTCAATCAGGGTGCGACGGGCGTCACCGTATTGTTTCGCATCCGTTTCAATTTCCTTGATGATGCATTTTTTCATTGCGCCAGGATCGTCCAGCAAATGTTGTAAGCCGGTTTTTTCATCGCGCAGTTCGGCTAATTCTTGTTGAATTTTAATCGATTCGAGCCGTGCTAATTGACGTAAACGGATTTCAAGGATGTCTTCCGCCTGGCGGTCAGAAAGCTTGAAAGCTTGTATCAGTGCCGCTTTAGGTTCATCCGCTTCACGAATGATTTTGATGACCTTGTCGATATTGAGTAAAACTGTTTCGCGTCCTTCTAAAATGTGAATGCGATCATCGACTTTTTTCAGTTTGTACTGGGTGCGACGCGTGACGGTGGCGAAGCGGAAGGCAATCCACTCGCTCAAAATTTCCAGCAAACCTTTCTGGCGTGGCCGGCCATCGCCACCTATCATCACCAGATTGAGCGAGTTTGAAGTTTCCAGCGAGGTATGCGCCAGCAACATTTGCATGAATTCGGCTTGGTCCTGATTCTTCGATTTTGGCTCCAACACCAGGCGCACTGCCGCATCCCTGCCGGATTCATCACGTACCGTATCAAGCACCGACAGCAGTGTTTGTTTTAAGCTGATCTGTTCAGGCGAGAGGGATTTTTTCCCCATCTTGATTTTCGGATTGGTGATTTCCTCTATCTCTTCCAATACTTTTTGTGATGACGTGCCCGGCGGCAGTTCGGTAATGACCGCCTGCCACTGGCCACGTGCCAACTCTTCTATCTTCCAGCGCGCCCTGACCTTTATGCTGCCACGGCCATTCGCGTAGATGTCGGCAATCGCCGCTGTCGGCGTGATGATTTGGCCACCGCCAGGGAAGTCCGGACCGGGGACCAGACTCATCAATTCACTGTGGCTCAAAGCCGGGTTGCGGATCAGGGCGACTGCCGCTTTCGCCACTTCAGTCAGATTATGCGAAGGGATCTCGGTCGCCATACCCACCGCGATGCCCGATGCGCCATTGAGCAGCACAAACGGCAAACGGCCTGGCAGTAAAGTGGGTTCTTTATAAGAGCCATCATAATTGGGCTGGAAATCTACCGTGCCAAAATCGATTTCATCTAGCAGCAGCTTGGAAATCGGCGTCAGGCGTGCTTCGGTATATCGCATCGCCGCTGCACCGTCACCGTCGCGTGAGCCGAAGTTACCCTGACCATCAACTAAAGGGTAACGCAGCGAAAAATCTTGCGCCATCCGCACCATGGCGTCATACACCGACTGGTCGCCATGCGGATGCAGCTTACCGAGCACATCACCGACCACGGTGGCTGATTTGCGCGGTTTGGCGGCTGAATTTAAGCCCAGCTCGTTCATCGAATACAGAATGCGCCGTTGCACCGGTTTTTGGCCATCGCAGACGTCGGGCAGGGCGCGGCCCTTGACGACTGAAATGGCGTAATCCAGATAGGCTCGCTCGGCAAAGCTGGCCAGTGTCAGTGTTTCGCCGGCATTGCCGCCGCCGGCGGATTCTTCAAATAAATTTGCTTGTTCGCTCATGGTGCCAGGGTTTTATTCGTTAGAGTGTTTGGTGAATTAGCTTCACCAATGTAGATTCATTAATTGCTTGCGCACTATCCATGCGGGTTTTCAGGCATTTATGGCCTGTAAGGCGCATGGATAGTGCGTGTTCTGTTTTTAGATGGCTAAATATCCGCTTCGGCTTCATTGCCGTGCTCTTCCAGCCAGGCGCGCCTGGCTGCCGCTTCGCCTTTGCCCATCAGCATAGTGAAGCGCGCTTCTGAAAAGTCTTGATCGAATTCACCGAGGGCGACTGGCAACAGGCGGCGGGTGTCGGGGTTCATGGTGGTTTCCCATAATTGTCCGGCATTCATTTCACCCAGACCTTTAAAGCGCGAGATTGCCCAGGCGCCTTCCTTGACGCCATCTTTGCGTAATTTATCTTCTATTGCGATCAGCTCCCCCTGGTCCAGCGCATAGATTTTTTGTGCCGGTTTTTTGCCGCGTGCCGGCGCATCGACACGGTACAAAGGTGGACGTGCGATGCAGATGTGTCCGCGCGCTATCAACTGCGGAAAATGTTTGAAAAACAGGGTCAGCAACAAGACCTGGATGTGCGAACCATCGACGTCCGCATCCGAGAGTATGCAAATTTTTCCGTAGCGCAGATTCGAGATATCCGGATTATCTTTAATGCCGTGCGGATCAACACCGATCGCGACGGCAATGTCGTGTATCTCATTGTTGGCAAACAGGCGATCGCGTTCAGATTCCCAGGTGTTCAGCACCTTGCCGCGTAAAGGTAAAATGGCCTGAAATTCTTTGTCGCGCCCCATTTTGGCGGAGCCGCCGGCAGAGTCACCCTCTACCAGAAACAGCTCATTGCGGGTGATGTCACTGGATTCGCAATCCGTCAGTTTGCCCGGCAAGACCGCCACGCCCGAGGACTTTTTCTTTTCGACTTTTTGCAATGAGCGCAAACGCGATTGCGCCTGTTTGATGACCAGTTCTGCCAGCTTTTTGCCATAATCCACATGAGAATTGAGCCACAATTCTAGCGGAGGTTTGGTGAAGCTCGATACCAGTCGCACGGCATCGCGCGAATTGAGTCTTTCCTTGATCTGCCCTTGAAATTGTGGGTCGAGTACTTTGGCGGATAAGACAAAAGAGACGCGTGCAAAGACATCTTCGGGCAATAGCTTGACGCCTTTCGGCAGCAGCGAGTGCATTTCGACAAAACCCTTCACCGCGCCAAACAGGCCTTCGCGCAAACCGGATTCATGGGTGCCGCCGGCCGTGGTGGGAATCAGATTGACGAAAGATTCGCGCACTACCGTGCCTTCCTCGGTCCATGCCACGACCCAGGATGCCCCTTCGCCTTCGGCAAAGCCGTCGGCATCGGCACTGGCAAATTGTTCGCCTTCAAACAGCGGGATCAGCGGTTCACCATGCGATGATTGCGCCAGCGCCTCGGTCAGGTAGCCGCGTAAGCCCTGATCGTATTGCCAGGTCTGGCTTTCGCCCGTTTTCAGATTGTTCAGGGTAACTTTGACGCCGGGCAGCAATACCGCTTTCGAGCGCAGCAGTCTTTGCAGTTCGTTGGTCGAGATGTTCGGTGAATCAAAATATTTGGCGTCGGGCCAGATCGTTACGCGGGTGCCGCTTTTTTTGTCGCCACGCGCTAAAGGCTGGCTGCTCAAGGGTTCAATCACATCGCCATTGGCAAAGGTCAGTTTGTGCATGCCAGCTTCGCGCCAGACCGTGATTTCGAGTCGTTTAGAGAGCGCATTGGTAACGGATACACCCACGCCATGCAAGCCGCCAGAAAAAGCGTAAGCGCCACCAGAGCCTTTGTCAAACTTGCCACCGGCATGCAGGCGCGTGAAGACGATTTCTACCGTCGGCACTTGCTCTTCCGGATGCAAGCCCACTGGAATGCCACGCCCGTCATCCTCTACGCTGATACTGCTGTCGGCATTCACTGTGACCAGAATATGTTGGCAATGGCCACCCAAAGCCTCATCGGAGGCATTGTCGATGACCTCTTGAATAATGTGCAGCGGATTCTCGGTGCGGGTGTACATACCCGGTCTTTGCTTGACCGGTTCCAGTCCTTTGAGGACACGGATGGATGATTCGCTATAGTCGGATGGAGAAGTGTTTTTTTTAGTGGCCATGCGATGAATTTGGTAAGACTACTGATGATCAATTTTAAGCGTGCAATTTTTTATTGCGGGCATGATAAATCAAATGCCTGGCAATGTAGAAGGGCTATTGTAGCTGCAATTGCTGATTTTATGTACAGTGAAATTGGCAGAGGCGCTTCGCTCATTTGCACGCTACTTGCTTAATAATCGCATCCCACGTTCTAATCCATCAATGGTGACGGGGAACATTCGATTATTCATAATTTGCCGGATCACAGAAACTGATTGCCTGTACTGCCATAAACCTTCCGGTTCCGGGTTGAGCCAGATAAATTTGGGGAAACTGGAGGTAAATCGTTGCAGCCATGTCGACCCGGCTTCTTCATTGTTATATTCAACCGAACCACCGGGTTGAAGAATTTCATAGGGACTCATGGTGGCGTCGCCGACAAAAATGACCTTGGTATCTGGTGTGTATTTGCGCAAGATATCCCAGGTCGGGAATTTTTCTGCATGGCGCCGACGGTTGTTTTTCCATAAGTGATCATAGACGCAGTTATGAAAATAGAAAAATTCCATATTCTTGAATTCGGTTTTCGCTGCTGAAAACAATTCTTCGGTGCGCGCAATATGGTCATCCATGGTGCCGCCTACATCTAGCAGCATGAGCACCTTGATATTATTTTTTCGCTCTGGCTGCATCTTTATATCCAGATAGCCGGCATTGTTGGCCGTGGCTTTGATGGTGGCATCCAACGCCAATTCATCTTCTGCGCCATGGCGCGCAAACTTACGCAGGCGGCGTAGTGCCACCTTGATGTTGCGGGTGCCTAATTCGCGCTCGGTGTCGTAGTCGCGAAAGGCACGGGCCTCCCAAACCTTGACGGCTGTGCGGCTGCCGCCTTTACCGCCGATGCGTATGCCTTCAGGATTTTGACCACCGTTACCAAATGGTGAGGTGCCGCCGGTACCTATCCATTTATTACCGCCTTCATGCCGCTCTTTTTGTTCTTTGAATAGCTCTTGCAGCCTATCCATTAATTTATCGTAGCCAAATTTTTCTATCGCCGCTTTTTGCTCATCGGTTAGTTCTCGCTCCATCCGTTTGCTTAGCCATTCGAGCGGAATTTCCGGATGTTTTTCAAAAATGGTGTCTATGCCTTTGAAATATAAACCAAAAGCCTTATCGAATTTATCATAGTGCGCCTCATCCTTGACCATGATGGTGCGCGACAGAAAATAAAAATCATCCATAGACATGCTGATCAGGCCTTTTTCCATGGCCTCCAGCAACATTAAAAACTCCTTGATAGAGACCGGAATTTTGGCGTCCTTCAAGGTAAAGAAAAAATCGATTAGCACATTAGCCCCTATCTTTATTCAATATATATTGCAAATTCTTTTTGATGTTCATCCACTGGTGCTGGAGGATGCTGCACACCACGGTGCCACGTACACGGCCATCGGGCAATATGGTGTGACTGGTGTGACTACGCTATACGCCATCGCGTTTTGCCCCCGAGTCGTTCAATCGAGCTTGCGACTTTCGGTTAAACCAGTCGGTACGAAACTCCACCGCATTACGCTCAAAAACCTCAAAAACATGCGTCAATAACAAGCGCCTGCATTCGGTGTTGATGGCGGTTCTTTGTGCACTGCTGGCGTACCAGCTATCGCCTATCGCCAAGCGTTTATTATTATGGTCTATATTGCCGTAGCGTGTGGAACCTATAATTTCCGCTGAGCCTGTTTCTTACAATAAAAGGAATCGCATTTTGCTGCAGTTACATTTCTAGTGCAGAGTTCAACCAATTTTGCGTGTTGTCAAAAATCGGGACTATTGTAAAGAACAGTTACCATAATTTGCCATCAGCTACGGCGGATCGAAGGTCTGATAGGTGATCTTGTATTAATGGTTTCAGACGGGCATGCTGTCCTTGCCGTGTCAGATCGAAGCATTGCATAAAAATAGTCCAAAGCCGTAATAATTGCAGTGTAAAAGAAAAGTGCGTAGGTTTTGAGTAAATAAACGCAGATACTGTCGTTTAAAATAAGCAAATCAGTGAATAGTTTTGATGTTGATTTAGTGATGAATACAACAGGTGTTTGAGGTTTTTTTGCTGTTTCCTGCAAAAGCAGTACGTTGCTTGCTAATGTAAAAAAAAGAAGTTATACTGCAAAGCTGTAAAGAAATTATGCGGCGTGGCAATCTTGTGAGGTCACTTTGAACCCGTCGCTTTGACCACGTTTAGGAAATCTCATGGCAAATACCGCACAAGCACGCAAGCGTGCTCGTCAAGCAGTAAAACAAAACGCACACAACTCTAGCCAGCGTTCGACTCTGCGCACAGCAATCAAAGCTGTTCGTAAAGCAATCGAAGCCGGTGATAAAGCTGCTGCAGCTGTAATTTACCAAAATTCAATCTCTACGATTGATCGCATTGCTGATAAGAAAATTATCCATAAAAACAAAGCAGCTCGTCATAAGAGCCGTTTGTCTTCAGCTTTGAAAGCATTGGCTTAATAAACGCTTTAATTGTGACGCATCTTTGGTGCGTACATAATGTTTATTAGCAGTGAAATAAAAAACCGCAATCAAATTGCGGTTTTTTGCGTTCCAATACTCAATATTGTCATTGAGTAGCTTTTTACTATTATTTACGTTCCTTTACTCTCCGCATAAATCAATGCAGTGGCAAGCCGTTAATTTTGCTGCCTGGCTTAATGTTTTTTTGCTTAAACCAAGCTTGGTTCATTTCAAGCGCATAACGAACGACTTTCTTGGCGCAATGTGAATCTAGTGTTTCCGGTTGCATGTCTTCTATGTTGATGATTTTTCCTTCGTTATCTATAAAAGCGACGGACAAAGGAATCAAGGTGTTTTTCATCCACATGCACACTCCTGCAGGTGCGCCAAAATCAAATACCATACCTTCGCTGGGCCCCATTTTTGTACGCATCATCAATCCTTGCTGACGCTCTGCATCTGTCGCAGCCACCTCTGCCTGAATCACGTAAATACCCGCCGACAATTGTGTTACGGGTAATTTTGTTTGTGCGTTGCCAGCCGATGCGGCCGCTAGTGCGAGAGTGGTTACGGAGAGTAGGCGAAGGTAAATACTTTGCATGGCGATCATTGAAAGAATTAATAGAATATTTTATAAACTTCTAGGCAGTGCATAGTGTACTACGGCTAGATCACATGACCTAAAAATAGGTAATTACGTTTGCAGCAGTGTTGGTGCGACAAAATAAAATATCTTGTTGAAATTTTTAGTAAAAAAGCCATGCCGTAACCATTTCTGCATTGCTTGCTAAATTGCCTGTGAACGAGAGCATTGCTTAGCTTCGCATTCATTGAAATCAAGATGGGTCATATAGGCAGACGTTGATCTGGAATTGCTTACAGACTGACTTCCATCCATTCTCCGGGCAGTAGTGGATGCGTCTCTAACGAAAAATCGCTAATGGCGGTTCGTATAAGCCTCAGCGTGGGCAGCCCGACTGCGGCTGTCATACGTCTGACCTGCCGATTTTTTCCCTCAGAAAGAATGATGCATAGCCAACTGGTAGGGATTTCTTCTCGTTGCCGTATCGGTGGCTGCCGATCCCATATCCAGCTTGGCGGTTGGATATGTTTGACTATGCAGGCTTGGGTGACAAAGTCGCCTAAGTCGAGCGGGCGGGCGAGCGTATGGAGTTGCTCGATAGACGGTTTCCCTTCGACCTGAACTAGGTAGGTTTTTGCTTGCTTGTGATTTGGGTGGCTAATGCTATGCTGTAGCTGTCCGTCATCGGTTAGCAGAACTAAGCCTTCGCTGTCAGCGTCAAGACGACCGGCGGGATAAACGCCGGGAATGTTCAAGTAGTTTGCCAGTGTGGGGCGAGTGGGGTGGGCCGAGAATTGGCACATCACGTTATAGGGTTTATTGAGTAAGATCAATTTCATGAGTGAAGGTTATTGCGACTGCTGGGATTGCAAGTAGGCTTTAGGATTTGACGTATGGATGCTTAAAAAAACGTTGAAGAGTGAGTATATTTCATTGGTTTTGATCTTCATACTGAGTATATTGACACAAAAATCAGTGCCATATTGATGGTTTACATGATTTTTCAGATGACTAGTCGCAATTTCGAAAAGCGACTAGTGTCGCAAAATTATGGCATCTAGTAAAATACTGGTGCATAATGTGAAATGGTGGTCTTCTGTCTTATATAAGAGTTTATTTTTTAATGAGTACATTCTACAAAGCACAGATAAGACATATTATGAGAAAAGCGCAACCCGCTTGATGACTCGAATCTACGGAGAAAACGATGTACCAACATATTAAAGTTCCCGCTGAAGGTAAAAAAATTACCGTTAATGCTGATTTCTCGCTGAATGTGCCAGACAATCCTATTATTCCTTTTATCGAAGGCGATGGAACTGGCGTAGATATCAGCCCTGTCATGATGAAAGTGGTTGATGCAGCTGTAGCCAAAGCATACGGCGGCAAGCGTAAGATCAGCTGGATGGAAATCTATGCTGGCGAAAAATCCACCAAAGTTTATGGCCCGGATGTATGGTTGCCTGAAGAAACCCTGCGTGTCTTAAAAGACTACGTTGTTTCTATCAAGGGCCCATTGACAACACCTGTCGGCGGCGGCATACGCTCCCTGAATGTGGCTTTGCGTCAAGAACTCGATTTGTATGTTTGCCTGCGTCCAGTACGTTATTTCAAGGGTGTTCCTTCCCCTGTGCGTGAGCCACATAAAACAGACATGGTCATTTTCCGTGAAAATTCGGAAGACATCTATGCCGGTATTGAATTCCAGCAAGGTTCAGAACAGGTGAAGAAGCTGATTGAATTTTTGAAGACAGAAATGGGCGTCACAAAAATTCGCTTCCCAGAGACTTCCGGTATTGGTATCAAGCCGGTGTCCATCGAAGGTACTGAGCGTTTGGTTCGTAAAGCAATCCAATATGCGATTGACAATGACAAGCCATCCGTGACCATCGTTCATAAGGGCAACATCATGAAGTACACCGAAGGTGGCTTCCGTGATTGGGCCTATGCTTTGGCACAAAAAGAATTCGGCGCTGAGCTGATTGATGGCGGCCCATGGTGCAAGTTCAAGAATCCAAAAACCGGTAAAGACATTATCGTTAAAGATTCAATCGCTGATGCTTTCTTGCAACAAATTTTGTTGCGTCCAAACGAATATAGCGTGATTGCCACATTGAATTTAAATGGTGATTATATTTCCGACGCATTGGCAGCTCAGGTTGGTGGTATCGGTATCGCTCCTGGCGCGAATTTGTCTGATTCCATCGCGATGTTCGAAGCAACCCATGGCACAGCACCTAAATATGCCGGTAAAGATTATGTGAATCCAGGTTCATTGATTTTGTCCGCTGAAATGATGCTGCGTCACATGGGCTGGCTGGAAGCTGCTGATTTGTTGATTTCTGCAACAGAAAAAGCGATTACAGTCAAAAAAGTAACTTATGATTTTGCTCGCTTGATGGAAGGAGCGACACAAGTATCTTGCTCCGGTTTTGGTGATGTCATGATCGAAAATATGTAACAAGAGTCTCGCTGCTTCTTATTGAGCTCTGTAAGCCCTTGAATTTTCTTAGGAAATTCAAGGGCTTTTGTTTTTTCTGGTGTCATAGGCAATCACGAAATCCCTCCATTTGGGCGGTTAATCTGGAAGATTCTTAATTTAGACAAGCGAGAGCATTATGAAGCATTGTATACTTAATAACACATTCCATTTGATTGGGTTTTTTGACGAATAGCGCGGTTATTAAATATCGCTAAAGATGATGAAATAAGTATTTTTTAAAAAATATGGATACATACACAAGTTAATCCAGATAGCAGGGTAGCGGGCAAGATACATTAATTATGAATAGAAAGAGAATTCAATGAAAACGATTTATTTAGTCGCTGGTGCGCGACCTAATTTCATGAAAATCGCGCCCATCGTGCGCGCTTTGCAGGCGCACGGCGGTTTGGGTTTTAAGATTATTCATACCGGTCAACACTACGACCATGAAATGAATGGTGTTTTCTTTGAAGAGCTTGGTATTCCTGAGCCAGATATTTTTATGGCGGCCGGTGGCGGTAGCCATGCTGAGCAAACGGCAAAGATCATGGTGGCTTTTGAGACCTTGTGTCAGTCTGAGCGGCCAGATGCCGTGTTGGTGGTGGGGGACGTGAATTCGACTCTGGCATGCTCTATTGTCGCCAAAAAATTGAATATCCCTGTGGCACACGTAGAGGCTGGTTTGCGTAGCGGCGACATGAGCATGCCGGAAGAGATTAACCGTCTGGTTACCGATAGTATTTCGGATTGGTTTTTTGTTACCGAGCCTAGCGCAGTGACGCATTTGCAGCGTGAAGGTAAAGCCGATTCGGCGATTCATTATGTTGGCCATGTGATGGTTGATAACGTTTTATATCAAGCCGATAAGTTAACCAGTGCGGATACCTCTGGATATGAGACCAGCGCATTTAAGGCGGCGCATACCCAAAATGGCGGGTGTTATGGCGTGGTTACTCTGCATCGCCCAAGCAATGTTGATGACGCAGCGATGATGACGCGTATAGCTGGTGCCTTGAAACAGATCGCTGTCGAATTACCCCTGATCTTCCCGGTACATCCACGCACCAGAGCTAACTTGGATAAGTTTGGCATTGATCTTGGCCCTAACGTGACTTTAGTCGGGCCACAGGCATATATGGCTTTTCTCAATTTGTGGAAAGACGCTGCGGTGGTGTTGACGGATAGCGGTGGTTTGCAAGAAGAAACCACCGCACTTGGCGTGCCATGCATCACTATTCGTGAAAATACCGAGCGCCCGGTGACGGTGGATGAGGGCTCTAACGTGTTGGTGGGTACCGACCCGGTACGGATTGTGGCTGAAGTACGCAAAGTGTTGCGTGGAGAAGGCAAGCAAGGCCGTAGACCGCATTTATGGGATGGTCAGGCGGCAGAACGGATTGTTGAGGTCCTTGCAAAAGAACTTGCATTTGGCAATGCTAACAGTCTCGTCAAGTGACTTTCATCGGCCAAATGTGGCAAACATGAAGCAATATCAAATTTTTTCTGGATATTCCATGACGACTGTTGCCGCTATCGGTCTAGGCTACGTAGGCTTTCTGCGTGCCGATGCGATTGTGGCAGTCGTGCCGCACTATGCTCTTAATCACGATGACGTCAAAATGAGGTGATTACATGAAAATATTGGTAACCGGCGGGGCCGGCTATATCGGCTCGCATACCTGCGTTGAATTGCTCAGTGCCGGTCATGAGGTGGTGATTGTCGATAACCTGAGCAATAGCAAATTGTCGGTGCTTGATAGGGTCAAAAAGATCTCCGGTAAGCCGTTTGCGTTTGCCCAGGTCGACGTGCGTGATCAGGTGAATCTTGAAACTGTGTTTGCCGAGCATCAACCTGATGCGGTGATTCACTTCGCTGGTTTAAAAGCGGTGGGCGAATCGGTAGAGCAGCCGCTGCAGTATTACGATAATAATGTGACTGGCAGTCTGGTGCTGTTTCGCGTAATGGCAAAGTTTGGCGTGAAGACGCTGGTGTTTAGCTCGTCGGCTACGGTGTATGGTGACCCGGCGACGGTGCCAATTTTAGAATGTTTCCCGCTGTCGGCGACTAACCCGTATGGCCGCAGTAAGTTGATGGTGGAAGAGATGTTGCGTGATGTGGTGCGGGCTGATCCAGCCTGGCGCATTGCCTTGTTGCGTTACTTTAATCCGGTTGGTGCGCATGAGAGCGGCTTGATCGGTGAAGAGCCTAATGGCATCCCGAATAATCTCCTGCCTTACGTTGCCCAGGTGGCGGACGGACGGCGTGAATTCTTGTCGGTCTATGGCGATGATTATGCTACCGTCGATGGTACTGGCATGCGCGATTATATTCACGTGGTGGATCTGGCGATTGGCCATGTCAAGACACTCAATAAGCTGACAGCACAACCGGGGGTATTTACCTACAATTTGGGTACCGGGCGTGGCAATAGCGTGTTAGAGATGGTGCGCGCGTTTGAGAAAGCCAGCGGCAAAGCGGTACCGTATAAAATTGTGGCGCGACGCCCCGGTGATATTGCCACTTGCTACGCCGACCCGGGTCTGGCCGAGCGTGAGCTGGGCTGGCGCGCCGAGAAAAATATCGAACAAATGTGCATCGATTCCTGGCGCTGGCAGTCTTCGCCTAAAGAGTAGAGGGTAGAAATTGCCTATTTGTATTATTAATGAAATAATTTCAACTGTGTCTTGGCGATGGATTTTGTTGTTAGTCGTTCTGGCGGGTCTGGATTTGCCAATATTGATGAGGTGCAGGCTCAGTGCGCAGTATTCATACGGGTTTTGGAGGGGCATGCCCTGAGGCGCATAGCCCATGCGGGTCCTGGCGGCATATGCCCTGAAACCCGCATGGGCTATGCGCGCTGGGGCGGCCCATTTTTTACAGAATTTACTTGGACATGTATTGGGTGATGTCATTCCAATAAAAATGTTCAATCTTTACAGAAGATACGATGAAAGCCATGATTTTAGCGGCGGGTAAAGGTACTCGCGTTCGGCCCCTGACTTACGATTTACCTAAGCCGATGATTCCTATTCTCGGCAAGCCGGTCATGGCTTACCTGATCGAGCATTTAGCCAAGTATGGCGTGCGCGATATCATGGTCAATGTCAGTTATCTGCATGAGAAAATCGAAGAATACTTTGGCGATGGCCATCAGTTTGGCGTGCAGATAGGTTACTCGTTTGAAGGCTATACCAATGATGAAGGCGAGGTAGTGCCGCAGCCGCTGGGCTCTGCCGGCGGGATGAAAAAGATACAGGAATTTGGTGGGTTCTTTGACGAAACGACCATCGTCATGTGTGGCGATGCGGTCATCGATCTGGATATCCAATCGGCCTTGTTTGAGCATAAGCGCAAGGGTGCGCTGGCGAGCATTATTACCAAAGAAGTGCCATGGGACAAAGTCTCAGACTACGGTGTGGTAGTGACGGACGCAAATGGCCGTATTCAGGCTTTTCAGGAAAAACCGCAGCAGGATAAGGCACTGTCAAATCGTGCCAGTACGGGCATCTATATTTTTGAGCCAGAAGTGCTTGATCTGATCCCGGTCGATACGGTGTTCGATATCGGTTCTGAACTTTTCCCCTTGCTGGTAGAAAAAGGTATACCGTTTTTTGCCCAGAACCGTAAATTTAACTGGATTGATATCGGCAGCGTGAAAGATTTTTGGTCGGTATCCCAAAGTGTAATGATGGGTGGCCTGGCACAGATGAGCATTCCAGGAATACAAATAGAGGAGGGTATCTGGGCCGGTCTCAATACCCGCATCGATTGGGAAGGCACAGTGATAGAAGGGCCGGTGTATATCGGCGCGGGTACGCATATCGAGGCCGGTTGCAAGATCGTCGGCCCAACGTGGATCGGCCACGGCAGCCATATTTGTGCCGGTGCCCATGTGGTGCGTAGCGTGCTGTTTGAATACACGCGGATTGCCGCCGATGTGCATCTTGAAGAAAAAATCGTCTTCAAGGAATATAGCGTAGACCGTAACGGTAACATGCTGCATGTATCAGAACTGGCGACGAAAGATTGGGGCAATGCGCGTGATCGACGCAGTATTACCTCGGAATGTGTGGTTGAAAAAAGAAAGGTAAGCGTCGAATGAAAATTTATCCGGTAATTCTTTCGGGCGGTTCTGGTACCCGTTTATGGCCCTTGTCTCGTGCCGCCTTACCTAAGCAATTATTGGCTCTGGTATCTGACCAGACCATGCTGCAAGAGACGGCACTGCGCCTGGCTGACGCCGCTGATCTGATGCCGCCGTTGATGGTGTGTGGTAACGAGCACCGCTTTATGATCGCCGAACAGATGCGCCAGATCGGCATTACCCCGCTGGGTATCATGCTCGAGCCAGAAGGGCGCAATACCGCGCCGGCCGTGGCTGCTGCGGCGCATTACTTGTTGGCGACTGACCTGGACGCGGTGATGCTGGTACTGCCTGCCGATCATGTGATTGAGGATGTGCCCGCTTTTCATGCGGCGATCGCGCGTGCAGCCAGTGCGGTGGCAGCCGGGTCGCTGGCCACCTTTGGTATCGTGCCATCCGGGCCAGAAACCGGTTATGGCTATATCTGCCGTGGCGACGCGGTGCCAGCTTCGGATGGCTGCTTTAGTGTGGCGCGTTTTGTCGAGAAACCAGATCTGGCTACGGCCGTATCCTTTATCGCGGATGGGGGCTATCTGTGGAACAGCGGCATGTTTTTATTCAGTGCCGCGCGTTATCTGGAAGAGCTGGAAACATTCCGCCCCGACATCGCAGCATGCGCTAAAAAAGCGGTCAGTGAAGGCTATCGTGATTTAGATTTTTGTCGCTTGCACGAGACTTCTTTTGCCGCCTGCCCGTCAGAATCGATTGATTATGCCGTGATGGAGCATACCAGGCACGCCGTCGTGGTGCCGGCCGATATCGGCTGGAGTGACGTCGGCTCGTGGTCGGCGCTGTGGGAAGTCCAGCCATCGGATGCGCAAGGCAATGTGCTGCGTGGCGACGTTTATACCGACGGCGTGACAAATTCATTAATCCGTGCCGAAAGCCGGATGGTGGCGGTGATCGGTTTAAGCGATCTGGTGGTGGTAGAGACTGATGATGCGGTCTTGGTGGCGCACAAGGACCAGGTGCAGCGCGTCAAGCAAATCGTTGATTATCTGAAAAAGAATAAGCGCAGCGAGCATATTAACCACACCCGTGTGTATCGGCCTTGGGGTTGTTACGAGGGTATCGATGTTGGCGACCGCTTTCAGGTGAAGCGGATCACGGTTAATCCCGGTGAAAAACTTTCTCTGCAAATGCATCATCATCGCGCCGAACACTGGGTAGTTGTCAGCGGTACGGCGCGCGTTACCTGTGGCGATGTGGTCAAGCTATTAACTGAGAATGAATCTACCTATATCCCCATCGGTGTAAATCACCGGCTGGAAAACCCGGGCAAGATGCCCTTGCACTTGATCGAGGTGCAATCGGGGAGCTATCTGGGTGAAGATGATATCGTGCGTTTTGAGGATATCTATCAACGTACTTAGAAACTAGTGATGTGTTCATCGCTGAAAAGCGAAGGCGGCAAACAAAAAGGGGGCTTCGGCGCTCTTTTTGTTTGCAATAATTTCATTGACGGGTTTTGTGGGCGGGCGCCAATTGCTGTGTATGTTATGCGCTTATAAAATCACTTGGGTGAGCGCATAACGAATCAGATCAGCTTGCCCTTCAATATTGAGTTTGCGTTTGATATTGAGCCTGTGTGTTTCAACGGTCCTGACGCTGAGATCCAATTCGCGGGCGATGTGCTTGTTGGACTTACCGGTGGCGATGCTTTTTAGTATACATAATTCTCTTTGCGTCAAAATCTGTGTGGGGATTTGTTTTTCCGGGAATTGTTCAGACTGCGTCAGAAGACCTGAGCTGAAATAATTTTTACCAGCGATAACGCTATCGATGGCGTCAATAATCTCCGCTGCTGGCGCATCTTTTAATACATACGCGCGCGCGCCCGCCTGAATTGCCTGTGCCACATACTCGGCTTTTTCATGCATTGATAACATGATGATCGCGATATCTGGATACTCTCTGGTAAAGCGTGCTGTCAGTGTGATGCCGCTTGAACTCCCAAGATTGATATCCATTAATATTAAATTGATCGGCACCCTGGCGGCCATTTGCAGAGCATCTTCTGCGCTTCCTGCTTCTCCGGCAATTTTGAAATGCGGTATGGTTTCTAGCCTTGCCCTGAGCCCGTCCCTCACCAGCGGGTGATCATCGACGATCAATAAATGGACGATGGCTAACTGATTCACGATATTTCTCCATAGGGGATGCGCGCAATCACTTGAGTGCCATTCCCGTTCGATTGCAATTCCAGTTGTCCGTTGACGGTAGCGAGACGCTCGCGCATATTGCTTAAGCCAATACCGCGTTTGGGGTGTTTGGCAATTCCAGCGACATCAAAGCCAGTTCCATTATCGGCGATGATGAGGGTGACTGAGTGTTCGTCGTTAGTTAAGCGCATATGCACCCGCGTCACTTTTTTAGCATGTTTATGTATGTTGGTTAAGGCTTCTTGTGCCACTCTAAATAGAGTCGTGTTGCTGACCTCAGAGAGCATGCTGAAGTCGCCATCAGATTCAAATTGTATCGGCAAACCTGAGTCACTTTCAAATTCGCCGGAGAGATGTTTAAACGCGGCGGCCAAACCAAGATCATCCAGCAAAGCGGGGCGTAAATCATGCGAAATTCTGCGAACTTCGCTTAATGCATCATTGAGTTGATTGGTCGCTCTTGTGAATGACAGGCGAACAGAATCGGAAACTTGCCATTGTTGACCGAGCTTGGCCATGCCAGATTCTATTTGCAATTTGATGGAGACTAATAACTGGCTCAGGCCATCGTGTAAATCACGTGATAAGCGCGCTCTTTCGTCTTCTTGTGAGCGCACCACGCTTTGGGCCAGTACTTTGAGTTTGGCTTCGGCAAGCCGTGATTCGCTGATATTCAAGGCCAGTCCCGATAAGGCGATCAGCAGTGCGCTGGTAATGGCAATGCCTGTGATCCAGAGCATTGTATTTCGAATATTTCTGGCGACCTGAATATCAATTTTGTTTAATGCGCTATCGACGTCGTCCAAATAGATACCGGTACCGAGCATCCATCCCCAGCGTTCTAAAGGAATCACATAACCCAGTTTCAAAATTACTTTTTGGCTGGATGGTTTTTCCCATAAATAGCGAATCACGCCGCCACCTTCTTTCGCTTTGTTGATCAAGCTTTGTATGGTGAAATTACCTTCCGGATCTACCATGTTCCACAAATCTCTCCCGACCAAATCAGGGCGGCGTGGGTGCATCAGGTTTTTGCCGTGCATATCATAGATGAAAAAATAACCATCATTGCCATAATCGAGCGTGGCAAGGATTTTTTGTGCCTCTAGCTGTTTTGCTATGTCTTGCTGCTCTGCGTTGTATAGATGGGCAATGGCAGCGGTTCCTAGCGTGACGTAGTGCTTTAGTTCCGCCTCTTTGCTGGCTAGATAGGCTTGCTCCACCGTATTGCGTTGCTGTTTAGCGAGAAAGGTCGCTTGATAGAATACCGCGACTGCAATGCCGGCAAAGGACAACAGCAATGGGGTAATGGCAAACATGATAATTTTGTAGCGCAGTTTCATTGATTTACTTGGTAAGGAAAAATAGAATCTTCCGAATTGTATTTTCACTTAGGCGCTGCCAAAACAAAAATTTGAATGTAAACGAAAAGAACCCCGCGAGAGCGGGGTTCTTTACCACAAAATTTAATCGAACAAGTCGAATAAATTAAGGATTCTGAATGTTTGAAGCTTGCTTGCCTTTAGGGCCTTGCGTGACTTCGAACTGAACTTTTTGACCTTCTTTGAGAGTCTTGAAGCCATTCATCTGGATTGCTGAGAAGTGGGCGAATAAATCTTCACCGCCGTCATCAGGAGTGATGAAGCCGAAACCTTTGGAATCATTGAACCACTTTACGGTACCTGTTGCCATAATGCATCTTTCAAATATAAACTAATCACACGAGCCGTAAAAGCAAGAAACCTAGCAAAACGCTACCTCTCCCTTAACTTGCTCACTTCATATTGACAAATACTTGTCAATAAATACCATTCTTGGCGGAATAAATACTAAAGTCAAGTTAATTTTATTGCATTTGTATCATTGTTGTATTTTTACTTAATACGCAGACTTGATCTGTGGGATTAAAGCTCCATCTGCGAGAAATGTAGAAAACGCGTAACATTTGAAATAAGCAGAAATTATGCTTCTTTTATTCGTTTAATATTTGACTCTCGATTGAATCAACGTACTAGAATAGACGTATGGGAAACAAGCACGAAAACGGTACGATACTGGAGCGGCAGGCGCAAAAGCTGAAGCCGCCGTCCATGTTTCAGGTAACGCTACTCAATGATGATTACACGCCAATGGAATTTGTTGTGTCGATTATTCAGGAGTACTTTAATAAAGATAGGGAAACGGCGATGCAAATCATGCTGAAGGTGCACAGAGATGGTAAAGGCATTTGTGGCGTGTATTCGAAGGATATCGCTTTGACCAAAGTTGAGTTGGTTTTGACGCACGCTCGTAAAGCAGGACATCCCCTGCAATGTGTGATGGAGGAAGTATGATTGCGCAAGAATTAGAAGTAAGTTTGCATATGGCTTTTGTCGAGGCCAGACAAGCACGTTATGAGTTCATCACGGTAGAACATTTATTACTGGCGCTGCTGGATAACCCCTCTGCTGCTGAAGTGATGCGTGCTTGCGCTGTGAATATTGAAGATTTGCGCAAAACCCTGAGTAATTTCATTAGCGATAACACGCCTACGGTACAAGGTACCGGCGAAGTCGATACTCAGCCTACACTGGGCTTTCAGCGTGTGATACAGCGCGCCATCATGCACGTGCAATCGGCATCCAATGGCAAAAAAGAAGTGACCGGTGCCAATGTACTGGTGGCGATTTTTGGCGAGAAAGATTCGCATGCGGTGTATTACCTGCATCAGCAAGGCGTCACCCGTCTTGATGTCGTCAACTTTATTTCGCATGGCGTACGCAAGGATAATCTGAGTGAGCCGCAAAAATCACCGGATGGCATTGATGAGGTGCAGGCAGAAAATCAGGCGAAAGAAAGTCCGCTTGACCAATTTACCCAAAATCTGAATAAAGCCGCTGCCGAAGGCCGGATTGACCCTTTGATCGGGCGCGACAGTGAAGTCGAACGCGTGATCCAGATTTTATGTCGCCGACGCAAAAATAATCCGCTGTTGGTCGGTGAAGCCGGCGTCGGTAAAACGGCCATCGCTGAAGGCCTGGCATGGCGGATTACCCAGGGTGCTGTTCCTGATATCTTGCAGGAATCGATTGTCTATTCGCTGGATATGGGTGCCTTGCTGGCCGGAACCAAATACCGCGGCGATTTTGAATTGCGCCTGAAAGGTGTGTTGAAACAGCTTAAGGATACCCCGAATGGCATTTTGTTTATTGACGAAATCCATACGATTATCGGTGCCGGTTCGGCTTCCGGCGGTACACTGGATGCGTCCAATCTCTTGAAGCCGGCGCTGTCAAATGGCCAGCTCAAGTGCATCGGTGCGACTACCTATACCGAATACCGTGGCGTGTTCGAAAAAGACCACGCACTGGCACGTCGTTTCCAGAAAATCGATGTCAACGAGCCGACGGTAGAGCAAACCGTACAGATTTTGCGCGGACTGAAATCGAAATTTGAAGAGCACCATAACGTCAAGTACACTGCATCGGCGCTGACCACCGCGGCCGAGTTGTCCGCACGCTTTATCAACGACCGGCATTTGCCTGACAAGGCGATTGACGTGATCGACGAGGCTGGCGCGGCGCAGCGTATCTTGCCGAAATCAAAGCAAAAGAAGACTATCGGTAAAGCGGATATCGAAGACATTATTGCCAAGATTGCGCGGATTCCGCCGCAGACTGTCAATCAGGATGATCGCAGCAAGCTGCAGACGATCGACCGCGATCTGAAAAACGTTGTCTTTGGTCAAGAGCCGGCGATTGAAGCGCTAGCGTCCTCGATCAAGATGGCGCGTGCCGGTTTGGGTAAAACGGATAAGCCGATCGGCTCCTTCCTGTTCTCCGGACCTACCGGTGTCGGCAAGACGGAAGTGGCCAAGCAACTGGCGTTCACGCTCGGGATAGAGCTGATCCGCTTTGATATGTCTGAATACATGGAGCGTCATGCGGTCAGCCGTCTGATCGGTGCGCCGCCAGGTTATGTCGGCTTTGATCAGGGCGGTTTATTGACTGAAGCCATCAACAAGAAGCCGCATGCGGTGCTGTTGCTCGATGAAATCGAGAAAGCGCATCCAGATGTGTTTAACATCTTGTTGCAGGTGATGGATCATGGCACGCTGACTGACAACAACGGACGTAAGGCGGATTTCCGTAACGTCATCATCATCATGACAACCAATGCCGGTGCCGAGAGCCTGCAAAAACGTTCGATAGGCTTTAGCAATAGCAAAGAAGCCGGTGACGAGATGATCGACATCAAACGCATGTTTACGCCAGAGTTCCGCAATCGCCTGGATGCCATTATCAGCTTCCGTGCACTGGATGAAGAAATCATCTTGCGCGTGGTTGACAAGTTCCTCATGCAGCTGGAAGAGCAATTGCATGAGAAAAAAGTCGAGGCGACCTTCACCGATAATCTGCGCAAGTTCCTGGGTAAAAAAGGTTTCGATCCATTGATGGGTGCCAGACCGATGGCGCGCCTGATCCAGGACATGATACGCAAGGCGCTGGCAGACGAACTCCTGTTCGGCAAGCTGGTTACTGGCGGCCGGGTTGTGGTTGACCTGGATGAAAATGACCAGGTAAAACTGGAATTTCTGGAAGGGGATACTACGCCGCCAACGGCATCGCAGGAAGTGGTGGAAGTGGAATAAATTCTTGAGCCTATGCTCATTGCCAACAAAAAAGCCCGAATGTGAATTCGGGCTTTTTTTATGCATGCATCTATATTTGCTATTTTTTTTACTCTTGAAGTCTGGCTTCATCGCTGGAGTGCAATGCTGGCGCGGATTGCTAAAACGATGAGAATAGGCATTGATGAAATATACCCCACCCCAGTATATTTTTATCGCGCTCTATTTGTATGCGCAAAAGAGGGTGTTTTTAATGAAAAATAGGGGAGTATATGAACGTGGCGGCTATGTTCAGATTGACTGTTGATAAGTGTCTTCTATACTAGAGATTAAGCAAAGACAAGTGGAGACACATCATGGATATAGACACATTTCACTGGTTGGAAATGGAGCTTGAAGCCCTGTCTCTGGCACAGCGAGAAG
>NZ_JAUSFI010000068.1 GCF_030651495.1 Undibacterium sp. | reverse complement strand
TCGGTGCTGGTGGCGCGTCTGGAGGCCACGCCCATACCCTCCCCCAGGCGCACAAAATCGATCGGAGGCGTGCGCAGGTCGAGCTGGGCTTTGGCCTTGTCGCTGGCACCGACCGCGCCCACGCGCTGCAACTCGACGTTGAGGATGGCGTAGGAGCGATTGTTGAAGATGATGTTGATGACATCGAGCTTCTCGCGCGCCATGGTCCACAGGGCCTGGATGGTGTACATGGCCGAACCGTCACCGGCCAGCGCAATCACCTTGCGGTCCGGGCAGGCAATGGCCGCGCCCACGGCGTTGGGCAAGCCCTGGCCAATGGCGCCGCCAGTGAGAGTGATGACGTCGTGGCGCGGCGCGCCTGCGGTGTACATGGCCAGCATGATGCCGGAGGTCTGGGCTTCGTCCACGATGATGGCGTTTTCGGGTATCAGCTGCCCAATCGCCTTGCAGACCTTGTCGGCGGTGAATTTGCCGCGCGGCAGGCCCGGGCGCTTGGGGGTCTGCAGCACCGGTGTGGCCTGCCCGGCACCGACCGCCTTGGACAGCTTGTCCAGACTGCCGGTCACGTCCTGGGTATAGGACGCCAGGGTGTGCAACTGGCAGCCATCGGGCACCAGGTAGCTCTTCTTGCCAGGGTAGGCGAAAAACGACACCGGCGCCTTGGCATCGACCAGGATCAGGTGGTCCAGCCCGGCCAACTGCACCGAAGCCAGTTCGGCCAGGTAGGCGATGCGCTCGACCGGCGGCAAACCGGCACCGCGCTCCAGGCGTGTGGGGAAGACTTCGGCAAACAGCTTGGCACCGGTCTTGGCGGCGATGCGCGCCAGCGCCATCAACGCGGGCGCACGCAGAGCGCGGCCTCCGAGCAGGATGGCCTTCTTGCCTTCACCCTGCAGCGCCTTGGCAATCGCCGCCACGGTGGCGTCGTCCGCCGCATCAGGTTTGGTGATGACGGGCAGCGCGGCGGGCACGCCGCCTTCGCCCCATGACACGTCGGCCGGCAAGATCAGCGTGGCGACCTGTCCCGGTGGCCCCATGCATGCGGCTATGGCCTCGGCCGCGTCCTTGCATAAGTCCTGTGTGCTTTTGGAGGTGCGCACCCAGGGCGACACATTACGCGCCACAGTTTCAATATCCGACTGCAACTGCGCGTCGTACTGCACGTGGTGGGTGGCGTGGTCGCCCACGATGTTCAGGATCGGCACCCGGCCCTTGCGTGCGTTGTGCAGGTTGGCCAGCCCATTGCCCAAGCCACAGCCCAGATGCAACAGCGTAGCGGCGGGCTTGTCGGCCATGCGGCCGTAGCCATCCGCCGCGCCGGTGGCCACGCCTTCGAACAAGGCCAGCACCGCGCGCATTTCGGGCACGGTGTCTAGCGCAGCCACAAAGTGCATCTCGGACGTGCCGGGGTTGGTGAAGCAGGTGGTGATGCCGGCATCGACCAGGGTTTGGATCAGGGCATTGGCGCCATTGGACATGGGGGGTCTCCTCAGAATTTTTAGTGGGAAATACGGACAGGTCTCAAAGACCGCGACCGGCAATGATGGAGCGTGCCGCAGCACGCGCCGTGAGAATGCAGCCAGGCAGGAAGGTGCCTTCCAGCGAGCGTTTGCCGCTGGCACCGCCGCCGCCAAAGCCCGCCGCCTCGCCCACGCAGTACAAGCCCGGCATAGCTTGGCCCGCGACATTGAGCACGCGGCTTTGCAGATCGGTCTGCAAACCACCCAGGCTCTTGCGGGTGATGAGCTGCATCTGGATGGCGATGAAGGGCCCGGCGCCCGGCTTTTGCAGCGGCGCGGGTTTACAGGTGCGCAGCTTGTCCGGCCCCCAGTGACGCGCGTGTTCGATACGGCGAATCTGGTCGTCGTTGACCACGGAATCGCCGCGCGAAAAGTTGGCGTCAAACGCGTCGGCGGTGGCTTGCAGCACCTCGGGTTTCACATCCCCGGTGCCAGCCAGTGCATTCATCTTGGCGCACAAGCCGGCTAGGGTGTCATCCACCAGAAAGTGCTTGCTCTCAGCCGCCATTTGCTTGACCAGACGGTGGTTACCCAGCAGGGTTTCTTTGATGAACAGGGGGAACTGCAAATCGCGGATGCGCTGGTTGTGCTCGGCGCCAGAGATGGCGAATTCCTTGACGGCGATGCGCCAGTTCATCAGCTGCCAGGTGGTGGGCTTCTCTTGCGCCGCGACCCGCTGGCACAGTTCATGGGTGTCAAAGCCGGTGACCAGCGGCTGCGGGCCGATGCGCTCGCCCTTGTGGTTCAGCCACAGCGCCGACTTGCAGGGAATGGCCGACAGGCCATGACCCTCGAAATGCGGCTGCGGGTGGGGAAAGCCGGCGGCGTAGTTCCACATCTCGCCCGCATGGGTAATTTGTCCACCAAGAGTAGCCACCAGATGGTGCAGTTTGCCATCGGCAAACGGATGGGCGCCGTTCAGCATGGTGGCCGGCATGGGACGACTCTTGATCCAATTGGCGCGCGTCTCTGCGTGGCTGCCGTTGATGCCGCCCATGGCCAGCACCACCGCCTGCGCACTGAAACGTACCTCCTGGCCCGTGGCTTCGTTGACACCCGTTGCGCCCGTGACCACCCCATTTTGGGAATCCAGCGCGGTGATACGGTGGCGGCTGAGCAGCGTCAAACGCTGGCCCGTGGCGGCCTGCTGCATCACTTCGATCATGCGCAACGTCAGGTGGCGCGAGGTGCCCCACACCACGTGGTAGCGCGGCAGCGTGTTGCCGTCGCCCTGCATGCCACGCTCCACCCAATTGACGGCGGGCATGAACTTAAGACCGTGCTTGATCACCCAGTCGTACACCTGTTCGCGTGAATGCTCCACGTAGTAGCTGGCCCACTGGCGCGGCAGCACGTCGTCCTCACCCAGTTCGCCAAAGCGCAACCAATCGGCCAAGGCTATTTCAGGCGAGTCCTTGAGCTTCATGCGCCGCTGCAAAGGCGTATCCACCAGCGCCATGCCGCCAAAAGCCCACAGCGCCAAACCGCCCAGGCGCTCGGGGGTGTCACGGTCTACCAGTGTCACGCTCTTGCCGGCGCGCAGGCATTCGATGGCCGTCACGATACCGGCCAAGCCACCTCCAATAACGAGCACATCAGACTGGACGCAAGCGTTTGCCATAAAATTAGTTCCTCGGTGGGGAAGTTTCGGGAGGGTCGAAATTTTGACAATAACAGCATATCATGGCGAACCAATTGACTTTAGGAGCCAACCATGTTGACCGGACAAGCCAGCGTTTCTTTGAGCTGGGTGAATACCGTACTTGCCGCGGCCGAGCGACATGGCCTGAGCCGCACCCAACTGCTGGCGCACGCCAGGGTGGATGCCGCGCAGCTGGATCACGAACGTTGGCCGATTGACGACATTACCCGCTTATGGCGCGCCGCCGCCGAGCTGACGCAGGACCCGGGCTTTGGCCTGAAGGCCGGCAGCCTGGTGGGGCCGGCCAGCTTCAATGTAGTGAGCTATATTTTACTATCCTCACCCACGCTACGCGAAGCGATTGCGCTGGCGCAGCAATTCCAGCGCCTGATCAGCGATGGCGGGCGTCTTCAAATCATCGGAGGGGTGGACAAAAGCTGGGTGATCTACCACCCCCAGCAAGGAGAACTGGCGTTCAGCGCGCACCAGATTGAGGCGGTGCTGGCAGCCGTGGTGAGTTTTAGCCGGTGGGTCACGGATCAGGCTTTCATTCCGTCCCGGGTCCAATTCAGCCACGCCCGACTAGGCCCCCTGACGGGCTACCAAACCGTCTTTCAGTCCGAGGTGGATTTCAACCAGGCTTTTAGCGGCCTACAATTGGACAACGTTTTGCTGGACCGCGCGCTCCCACAGTCCGATGCGCAGCTAGCCACCATGCACCGGGAGTACGCGGCAGCCCGCTTGGCCACGTTGAGCAATACACCTGATTTTTTGGCCCAAGTCGGCCATTGGTTGGGTGCAAACCTGGCCAATGGCGTGCCGCAGCGTAGCGCGGCGGCCGAGCAATTTGCCTTAAGCGACCGGATTTTTGCGCGCCGCCTGCAAAGCCAGGGCTTGAGCTATTCTGAGGTGGTCGACAAGGTGCGTAAGGACGCAGCCATCGAGGCGGTCAGCCACACGCGTCAGGTGTTTGTCGACATCGCACAGAACCTTGGCTTTTCAGAAGCCAGCGCCTTTAACCGCGCCTTCAAACGCTGGACCGACCACTCACCTGGCGAGTGGCGCGCTACAGCAATCGCGCACATCGCGAGCCCTCCTGATCCGGTTAAAGACACAACTTAGGGTGCTGTCGTGTTAGCGAAAAGAATAATGACACTGGTGTAGAGAGGACATTTATAGTCCAATAAGAGGACAAGAATTGATTTTTCGAATTATTCACACCTAGTGGCGACTGTCTCTGAAAGACTTTAAGCGGGTCCACAGCTTTCCGATCTGCCTGCCACAAACCTGCCATTCAGTTAGGCCACTGAATGGCGGCAATACGGCGTTGATTAATCGAATCGGAACCCCAGTCGGAATCAAAATGCCTCCGTCCAAGGGCGCAATTCCAGCTCATGGGTCCAAGCGCTTCGGTGCTGAAGATGAAGCTGCCAATAGGTTTCCGCAATTGCATCAATGGAAAGCAGACCATCTGGCCCTTTTTCGTTTTGACGTCCAGGAAACGCTGATAGCAATCGATCCCCCTCGATGCCACCGTCTATGACGACGTGGGCGACATGAATACCCTTCGGGCCCAACTCCCGCGCCATGCTTTGCGCAGTAGCGCGCAGCCCCGCTTTTGCGGCAGCGAATGCAGCAAACATCGAGCGGCCGCGCAGAGAACCGGAGGCACCAGTAAAAAGAATCGTCCCTCGTCCGCGCGGCACCATGCGACGTGCACTTTCTCTGCCAGTCAGAAAACCTCCGAGGCAGTGCTCGCGCCATAAAGCTTCGAAGTCGCTGGTTTCGAGATCCAAAAACGCGTCTCGGCGATTGCTCCCCGCATTGTGTAAAACCAACTCAAGTGATCCATGTTCTTCTGCGCTGGCGACGAAACGTGCCGCATCCGATTCGTTGGAGCCATCTCCGATGACCGCTTGCGCTGAGCCCCCGGTTGCACGAATCTCTGTTACAACTCTTTCGAGCTTCTCAGCGGTGCGCCCGGCCACCACTACATGAAAGCCTTCACGTGCAAAACGCCTGGCCACGGCGGCACCCAGACCTCGGCTTGCGCCAACGCCGACAACCAGTGCGGATTTCTTTTGGGTCATCAAATTCTCCCTTTAAGAGTCAATGCATCAATTTGAATCATGTCAATTTCTTCTCACCTTGTCGCAGGTGGAAATCGACCGAGTGCTGCTCCTAGATTGAGTTCAACGTCGCCATGCGTCTCTGCGTCTTGTGTCAGCAACCATTTGACGCGCTCAGCGACTACCGGCTGAACCATCAATACTTGGAAGCGCTGACTCTCATCGGTGAGCAAACTCTCGGCGGGCAACGTCGCGAGGTTCACCATTTCCTTGGCATTTCGGATGCCCGCCTGCGGAAAACCTGCTATTCGCAGAGCCAGGCGATCGACATATCCACTCAGTTCCGCGTCCGGTAGTGCACGATTGATCCAGCCATACTTCTCCGCCTGCGCTGCGTCATAGTCGTCGCTTGACAGGATAACTTCGAGCGCACGGGCGCGACCAAGCAGTGCGGGCAGCCATTGCGTTCCGCCAGCGCCCGGTAGCAGGCCACTGCCGACCTCAGGTTGCCCAAATATCGCTCTTTCTAACGAAGCAAACCGCATGTCCAGCGCCAGCGCAAACTCTCCTCCTGCGCCCCGCACCCGCCCGCGAATTTCGCCAATGGTGACTTGTGGGAGTTGCGATATGCGAATATACAGTTGCGCGAGCGGCGACAGGCCGGTGCGTGGCGTCGAATCGGTAGATTTATTCACCTGTCCAGCCATATCAAAGTGGTTCACGAAGAAGTCTGTGAGCGCGCTACGAAATACGACGACACGTGTCTTGTCATCATTGGACAGCGCCTCTACCAATGCCATCAAATCGACGACCAATTTGCGATCGACCAAATTGGTCGGCGGATTGTTGATTTCGATGAAGGCAACACCGTCTTGATCGGTGCGACGTAATGTTGATGTATTTTCAGCGTTCATAGTGGTTTCCTGTTATGCGTGGATTGCGCGTTGGATTTCTTCTTCAACTTCTCTGAGTCGGTCTTTACCAAAAAAGATTTCATTTCTTACAAAAAACGTGGGCGAACCAAACGCTCCGCGTTCAAACGCAGACTGTGTGTTCGTAAGGAGGCTGCTCTTGACGTCAGGCTCTTGTGACGCTTCGAGTAAGCCCCCAAAATCTATTCCGGCTTCCTTCAAGACGTCGATAATCTCGGTTTGCTCATTCATGTTTCGCCCATGCTCCCACATGGCCTCGTACATCGCATCCACGTACGGCATGAAATTGCTCAGCTTTTGCGCAGCTACTGCTCCACGCATGATTTGGAGCGTGTTGACGGGGAAGAATGGATTGTTCCTAAACCGATCCAGCTTGTGCTTCGTAACGAAGCGTTGCATTTCAAGCCTGTCGTAGGATTGTTTATTGGCGACGCCCGCAAATGCCTCCGCTGGTGAGCGGTTGTTGGCAAGCTTGAAGAGCCCACCCAGCAGGATAGGGACGTACTCAAACTTGATGTTGGTTCGCCGTTCGATGTCGGGGATTACCTTGTGGCAGAGATAGGCATTCGGGCTTCCGAAGTCGAACAGAAATTGAACTACAGGATTGCTCATTAGTGGACTCCAATCATCGTTGAGAATTTCAATAGAGAAAGTGGGGGGGAGTTACCAACGCTCCATCCATGGGCGCAGTTCTGTCTCATGCGTCCATGCATCGCGCGGCTGCACATGTATCTGCCAGTAGGCCTCTGCGATGCTGTCTGGGTTCAAGATGCCGAGTTGTTCCTTTAACTCGTAACGTTCCGGAAAATTTGTGCGAATAAACTCAGTGTCAATGGCGCCATCGATAACAGGATGAGCGACGTGGATTCCCTTGGGCCAAAGTTCGCGTGCCATGCTCTGGGATAGTGCACGCAAAGCATGCTTGGCACCCGCGAAGGCAGCAAACCCATCGCTCCCGCGTAGGCTGGCGGTGGCACCGGTGAAAATGATGGTTCCCCGGCCCCGTGGCAACATCACTTTTGCGGTCTCCCGCCCCATGAGAAATCCGGAGAAGCAAGCCATCTCCCACACCTTTTGATAGACGCGCGAAGTCGTTTCAGTAATCGAAAAGCGCACGTTGGCACCAATGTTGAACACTGCGACCTCAATAGGCGCTATGTCGCGCTCAATCTTTTCGATGAGCCCAATCATCTCTTCCTCCTTGCGGGCGTCACTGCCAAATCCGTACGCCTCGCCGCCACTATTGCGGATTTCAGTCACAAGGGGTTGCAGCTTATCTTCGCTACGTCGAGTTACACAGGCAATGTAGCCTTCACGTGCAAAGCGCCGAGCAATCGCTCCGCCTGTGGCATCACCGGCTCCGATGACAAGAATGGCCTTTTTTTCGTTCATGATGGGTTCCTTTAAAAAATTTTGACAACTGCAAACGACACTTGGATTTTTCTAACAACAAACTGCATAACCGCTAGGCTAAGAACAACTGTTCACGTGGATATGGTGCCTCAACTGAAGGGATGTCAGCACCCTCGGCGGCGTGCTGACAAATGAAATCAGCGATACCGGAAATGTCGGATAGTGCCAGTGCAGACATGCCGGGTATGGCTACATTGCTATCCGTTGCAATTGCTGCAATGCCGGGCCAATCGGGCCAAAGTGGGGTCTTGCCAACTGCCGCGCGCCACACTTCCAACTTTGGGAAATCCCCTTGTTTGAATCCTTCGATCAATACCAGATCGCACGTTTGCAACCTGCTTAGTAAATAGGACAGCGACGGCTCGGCATCTTCATTCAATTCGTGCATCAGAGCCCAACGACGCCGACCTATTAACAAAAGCTCTGCACAGCCTGCTTCGCGCAGCCGGTACGAGTCTTTACCGGGGTGGTCAATATCCAGGTCTTTATGACTGTGCTTGATTAACGACACCGTCAAGCCTCGCGCTTGTAGCTCTGGGAGGATGCGCTCCAGTAAAGTGGTCTTACCCATGCCGGAATGACCCGCAATACCAAATACACGCATATCATCTCTTCCTTGCCGTCTGGATAGACTTGTCGCTGCCGATAAGCTGCTCCCCAGCGTGACGCACTGCGCTCAAAAGTTCACGTTGCAGTGCTTCCGTGTGCATACCTCGAGCCAGCATGACCGCACCCACGTTTTGTGCCATAACTGCCCAGGCAGTATCCGGATTGCCTGTCAGGGCTGTCACGTTGGCATGGATGGATTGAACACCCTTTTCGAAAGCGTCTTTCACCACATCGTCTGCGCGTCCAACTTCGGGAGTCAATGAAGGCAATGGGCATCCCGCTTCTGGATGTTGTACATGACTGAAACTTAAATAGCCTGCGAGCGCTCGCGATACCTGCTCGGCATCGGCAGGATCTACGGCGTCGTATAGGTCCGCCGTGCGCTTAAGTTCCGCTGTGATCATTGCCACGAACAGGTCTGACTTACCACTAAAATGTTTATACAAAGAGCCTGTCGTTACACCTGCCGCTGCGGCCAGGTCCGCCATTCCACTGCTAATAAAGCCGTGCTGTTTGGCGTGGCGGCCGCCGGCCTCCACTAGCTTTGCGCGTGCTTCTTCCTTGTACTTGGTGGTGTATCTCATAAAACTCTTTTCTAAAAATTGGCTTGACACATTTTCGAATTACGCTTTAGGATAACAATCATTATCCAATAAATCAAGCCCCCGATTATAAAAATGAATGAGGAAGAGCACATCATGGATGGCAAAGAAATAAACTCCTGGAAAAAGACCGCATGTATTATTTGTTCGCTTAACTGTGGTCTTGATATAAAGACCGAAGATGGGCGAATCACCAAGATTAAGGGTGACAAATCCAACCCCATTTCGCAGGGTTATATGTGCGAAAAGTCGCAACGCATGGACTTCTATCAGAATGGTGCAGATCGCATCGATTCACCCAAACGTCGCAGGCCAGACGGTAGCTATGAGAATATCGATTGGGAAACAGCCATCCGCGAGATAGCGGAAAAGTTCACTGCTATCAAGAACAAACACGGTGGCGAAAGTATCCTGTATTACGGTGGTGGCAGCCAGGGCAATCATCTGGGCGGAACGTACGCTGATAGCACGATCAAAGCATTGGGGATTCAATACAGATCCAACGCATTGGCGCAGGAAAAGACGGGCGAAGGCTGGGTGCAAGGCAAGATGACCGGTGCGCCGGTCCATGGCGATTTTGAACACTGCGAAGTGGCAGTGTTTTTAGGGAAAAACCCATGGCAGTCCCACGGATTTGCCCGAACCCGCGTCGTACTGCGTGAGATTCAAAACGACCCGAACCGCGCTATGATCGTGATCGACCCACGACGCACCGAAACAGCAAAGATGGCGGACTATCACCTGGCCGTCAAGCCTGGCACGGACGCGTGGTGCCTAACTGCCCTGTCCGCCATCCTGGTACAAGAGAATTTGGCAGCAACCGCCTGGCTTGCGGAGCACACCACCGGCTATGAGTTCGTGGAAGCGGCCATGAAGAAGATCGACATCGCACATTACGCCGCTGTGTGCGGGGTGGATGAGACACTGCTTCGGTCTGCCGCACGGCGAATTGCCAGTGCCAAAAGCGTGTCGATGATTGAGGACCTTGGGGTGCAAATGAATTTGCATTCAACCCTGAATAGCTATCTGAATCGGCTTGTCTGGCTGCTGACGGGTAACTACGCCAAGGCGGGTGCCAACAACGCGTTTGTGCCTTTTCTCAATCTCTCCAACTCCAGCCGTAGCACATCAAAGAAATCGAGCTCTGGCAAGGCCGCAGCACCGCGCAAATGGACTCACAGCCCCGTCACCAACTCCAAGGTGATCATGGGCTTGATTCCGTGCAACGTGATTCCGGATGAAATACTGACGCAGAACCCCAAGCGCTTTCGGGCGATGTTTATTGAAAGTGCCAATCCCGTTCACTCGTTGGCGGATAGCCAGCGCATGCGCCAATCGCTTCGCGCCCTGGAGTGCAGTGTGGTGATAGATGTGGCCATGACAGAAACCGCGCGGCAGGCCGACTATGTGCTGCCCGCCAGCAGCCAGTTTGAAAAGGCCGAGGCCACGTTTTTCAATTTGGAGTTTCCTCGCAATGGATTTCAGTTGCGCCACCCGCACCTTAGCCCTCGCCCGGGCACCCTTCCGGAAGCCGAGATTCACGCACGTCTGTTAGAGGCCATGGGCGAGTTGGACGAATCCAACTACAGCTTTTTACGCTCTGCAGCACGCATAGGACGAACGGCGTTCGGGCTGGCATTTGCCTGGAAATCTATGCGTGATAAGAAGGTGGCGCGATATGCCCCTGTGGTGCTGTATCGCACTCTAGGGCCAAGCCTGCCAGCCAACTTAGCGCCAGCAGCATCCCTGTGGGGAATCAGCCAGCTTTATGTACGGGCACAGCCAGCAGCCGCAAAGGGCGCTGGGTTTGGTGGTCCCACGCTGCTGGGTGGAAATCGCCTTTTTGATGCGATATTGAATAGTCCATCCGGCGTCGTCTTTGGCGTTAGCCAGTACAGCGATAGCTGGGACGCCGTGAAGTTGCCCGACCACAAAATCAACTTGAACATTAAAGAGATGTTGGACGAGTTGGCAACGATTGACAGCAAGCTGCCACCCCACCGCCCCGACTACCCCTACATTTTGTCGGCGGGCGAGCGACGGCCTGAAACAAGCCAAACGTCCATCCGGAATCCGGAATGGATGAAGAAAGGCAGTTTTGGTGTGCTGCGCATACACCCGCAGGACGCGGCCGCACTTGGATGCGGTGATGGCGACTGGATTCAACTTCGCACTCCAAGGGGCACGGCGCAAGCGCCAATCGAACTAACCGATGAGCTACAGCCGGGTCACGTGTCACTGCCCAATGGACACGGACTTGACTACCACCAAGCTGACGGTACGCTGGACCGTAGAGGCGTTTCGCTGAACGAACTCACCAACACGACCGACCGTGACCCCTTTGCCGGTACCCCTTGGCACAAATACGTGCCGGTACATCTTGAACGTCTCACCCCAGCCTGACACCGAATTGAGAAAAAAATGACCCATGTTGTGACCGAAAGCTGCATCCGCTGCAAATACACCGACTGTGTAGATGTCTGCCCCGTAGATTGCTTTATTGAAGGCCCGAACTTTCTCGCCATCGACCCTGACGCGTGCATTGACTGCGCCGTGTGCGTCCCTGAGTGCCCAGTCAATGCGATCTACGCAGAAGAAGACCTGCCCGCCGAACAGCTGCACATGATAGCCCTCAACGCGGAGCTTTATCGGCTCCCTGGATGGAAATCTATCACCAAGCGAAAAGCCGCACTGCCCGATGCAGAGGACTGGAAAGAACGGACTGGAAAACTGTCTGAACTTCAACGCTAAACGCACACCCTTACACCACGACCTATTTCCCGGAAAAATCCATGAGTGCCTTTTTAGAAGAAACCGTCCTGACCATCCACCACTGGACCGATCGCTTATTCAGCTTCACCACCACACGCGACCCCGGTCTGCGTTTTTCTAACGGCCACTTTACGATGATTGGTTTACGCGTGGAGGATAAACCTCTACTTCGAGCCTACAGCATTGTCAGCGCCAATTACGAAGAGCAACTGGAATTCCTGAGCATCAAGGTCCCAGATGGCTCACTCACGTCGCGACTGCAGCACATCCAGCCCGGCGACAAAATCGTTGTCGGACGCAAGCCCACGGGTACCTTGCTCATCGACTATCTACTTCCCGGTAAACGCCTGTACCTATTGGGCAGTGGCACCGGCTTGGCACCATTCTTAAGCGTCGCCCGCGATCCCGACACGTATGAGCGGTTTGAAAAAGTAATTCTGGTACATGGCGTACGGCAGGTGGCGGAACTTTGCTACCACAACTATCTCACCAAAGTATTGCCCAAGCACGAGGCTCTTGGCGAGTATGTGACAAACCAAATGCTTTATTACCCCACGGTCACACGCGAGGACTTTGCAAACCAAGGCCGCATCACTACTGTGATGGACAACGGGCAATTGACACGCGATCTCGGACTACCTGAGTTAGACCCAGCCCATGATCGCATCATGATTTGTGGAAGCCCGGGCCTGAACAAGGATATGCGCGCAATCCTCGACGCCAAAGGTTTTCATGAAGGGAATACCTCGACACCGGGTGACTATGTGGTGGAACGGGCGTTTGTTGACTCGTGAGCTTGAAGTCCCATAAGAGGCAACGGTGCTGACGTAAATAGAAGCACACGGCGAACGACTGCTTCACGGCAACAGAAACCGTGTAACCGGGCTTCCATAAACTGGGCACTCGCGACTGACTCTTTACACCCCATTACGGCCAGTCAAGCAGCTACATGCAATCCCTTTTACGAGGCTTACGATGCGTCAAAATTTGTCTTCGTTTTGACGATGTTAATGCGCGTCGGCCGCCGCTTTACGTCGTTTTTTCTCTTCAAACATTCTGCTGTCGGCAGCGCGTAACAAGGTATCCATATCCTGCCCGTCCCTGGGGTGTAGCGCGACTCCGATAGAAATACCGACATGCCCTACCTTGCCGTCACCCAGAGCGATCGGTGCCTCTAAGGCTACACGTAACTTTTCGCATAATTGCTCGACGACTAAAGTGTCTTGGACACCGTGCAGATACACTGCAAACTCATCACCGCCAAAACGTGCTGCCGCATCTTCCTTGCGTATCGTTGCCATTAAACGCTGGCCGATTTCGATCAAAACCTTATCTCCGGCTTCGTGCCCATGGGTATCATTGATCAATTTAAAATAATCCAGATCAAGGAACAGCAAAGCAAATTGCCGCTCTTGCGTATCGCTGGCGCGACGGTTGCGAAATTCAACCTGGGCAATGAATGTTTCGCGATTGAGTAACTGTGTGAGCGTATCTATCCGCAGATTTTTTTCCATTTCCTGCAGGCTTTCTGCCAGCACCCCGATTTCATCATCGCGATGAATATCAATGCCCTTAAATGGCTCTCCACTACTGATACTGCGTGCTGCCTCGGTCAGTTTGCGGATATCGCCCATAGTCCACCTTAGCGTCGCATACCCAAGTACGACCATCAAAAAAATCATGCTCAAGCCTAAGATCAAACTCTGTACCGTAATGCTACTGGTTTCCTTACTCAAGGAGTCGCGTGGCACCACCACCACCGCCACCCAATTGAGGCCCGCTGCATCGGTGATCTGGGTGGCGGCAATTTGCAATAATTCATGTTCTCCCTTGATTTTTTGTATCACGGGGATACCCGGTTTTAATAGTGTCAACATGTTTTTCTTGACATGCTGGGCGGCAAAGCGCATCAACCCGGACGCACTTTCTGAGGCGGTTTGTCTTTTCAGTGTAACGTCATCCAAGCGCGTATAAGGTATTTCACGGAGGGAGGTGGCAATCAGCTCGTCGGATTTTTCGACCAAAAATGCGACGCCATTTTGTGGCATGGCCATGGATTGTAAAAACGTACTTAATTGCTTCAAGGATAAATCCGTGGCTACCACGCCGGTCAATGCGATTTTATTTTTTTGCTCGTTAGCATCTGACTTCTTGGCGGACTTATTGACGGGTGGCTGAATTGCGCTAGTCACTGGCTTACTCAAGGTGAGCAAAGGTTCCTTAAGCGTAAAATCGATGTAGACCTGCGACCAGCAAGGGCGAGCCTGCTGCACCGCATTTTTATACCAAGGCCGCTGCTTAGGATCGAACTGGTCGCTATACAGCAAGGCCATCTGCTGGTGCGGTCCCGCCATGCTATAGACATTACTTTGTTTCTCACCGCGCTGGCGATATCTGACCTCGACCCGGGCATCCGCCAGCAAACGTTTTACACTGACAAAACTGCCATCTTCAGCCGCAAAATAGGCGAGGTTATTTATCTCTGGAAAGAGTCCGGTGGCAGTCCACAAACGCTCTTCTATTTGCCGCAAATCGCCGGGCATGGTCAAAGGGATGCGAAACTGTCCATCCGGTGTTTCGACATTCTCTGGTGCGATCGCATTCAAGATCACATGAGCGCTAGACAAATGCCGTTCTATCTGGACCTGAATCCGAAAACTCATGGACTCAAGTATTTTTTGCGTCACCGCATCGGTCACCTGCTCTCCTGAGCGATACAACACCCAGCTGATCATCACCGCCAGGCTCAGCATCAGAATGAGGAAGGGAAGCAAAAAAGTGCGGTGAAGTGAAATTTTCATCGGCGATATGGTTTTTATTAAAAAATAATAAAAAGACGCTCTCTGCTATGGTTGCAAATTGAGAAAGTAACTACTTTTCATCAATTTATCACATAGAATCATTAAAAAGAAAACCAATATCTGAGGATGATGTTTCTTTTTTATAATTCTTGTAAAAAATCAGGATTCCATAAACTGGCTTAGCAGGAACAAGATAGAACGTTAACAAAAACCAAAAAAAAGCGCCATGCTCTAACATGGCGCTTTTTTACTCGGGCTTATTTTTAATACTTGCTTTCAAGCATGATTGAACACTAAATTACCATGATCAACATCCACCATAATGACATCTTTAGGTCCAAATTTACCCTGCAATATCAGTTTGGATAAACTGTTTTCGATCTCTTGCTGTATCGCACGTTTCAGCGGTCTGGCACCATACACGGGATCAAAACCCGCTTCGGCAATTTTCTCCAGCGCTGCATCACTGACCTGGAAGCCCATATCCATTTGTGCCAGACGTTTACCCAGCACATCGAGTTGAATTTTAGCAATCGACGCAATGTTCTTGGCATCGAGTGCATGGAACACCACGATCTCGTCGATACGGTTAATAAACTCCGGTCTGAAATGGGCTTTCACTTCGCCCATGACGGCCATCTTAATCACTGCGGGATCGCTGCCTTCCATCGCCTGGATCTGATGCGAACCCAGATTCGAAGTCATCACGATCACGGTGTTCTTAAAATCGACCGTGCGCCCTTGTCCGTCAGTCATGCGGCCATCATCGAGCACTTGCAGCAGCACGTTAAACACGTCGTGATGCGCTTTCTCTACTTCATCGAGCAAAATCACGCTATACGGCTTGCGACGTACCGCTTCGGTCAGGTAACCGCCTTCTTCGTAACCGACGTAGCCAGGAGGCGCACCGATCAGGCGCGCGACCGAATGTTTCTCCATGAATTCACTCATGTCGATGCGGATCAGCGACTCTTCGGTATCAAACATGAAGCCCGCCAAAGCTTTGCACAATTCGGTCTTGCCGACACCGGTAGGGCCTAAAAACAAGAAAGACCCATACGGCCGACCGGGATCGCCCAGGCCTGCGCGAGAACGCCGGATCGCATCAGAAACCGCTTCTATGGCTTCATGCTGGCCGACCACACGCTGATGCAAGGCGTCTTCCATGTGTAGCAATTTCTCACGCTCACCCTGCATCATGCGCGACACCGGGATACCGGTAGCACGCGAGACGATTTCGGCAATCTCTTCGGCACCAACCTGGGTACGCAAGAGTTTTAGCTTAGTCCCGCTTGCCTCTTGATTGGTATCGGCCTGCTTGAGCTGGGCTTCCAGTTCTGGCATGCGGCCATACTGCAATTCCGACATGGTCTGCCAGTCGCCTTTGCGCTTGGCATCATCCATTTGCAGGCGGATCTGTTCTATCTCTTCCTTGATATGCGTACTGCCTTGCACGATGGCTTTTTCTGCTTTCCAGATTTCTTCCAGATCGGCATATTCGAGCGATAGCTTGCCGATCTCTTCTTCGATCAGTACCAGACGTTTTTTAGAGCTTTCGTCTTTCTCGCGCTTGACGGCTTCTTTCTCGATCTTCAGCTGGATCAGGCGGCGATCGAGCTTATCCATGACTTCTGGCTTGGAGTCGATTTCTATCTTGATCTTGGCGGCGGCTTCGTCGATCAGGTCGATCGCCTTATCGGGTAAAAACCGGTCCGTGATATAGCGGTGTGATAGCTCGGCCGCAGCGACAATCGCCGGATCGGTAATATCGACGCCATGATGGACTTCGTATTTTTCTTGCAGGCCGCGCAAAATCGCAATCGTCGCTTCTACGCTAGGTTCATCGACGATGATCTTTTGGAAGCGGCGCTCCAGTGCCGCATCTTTTTCGATGTATTTACGGTACTCGTCGAGCGTAGTCGCGCCAACGCAATGCAACTCGCCGCGCGCCAGCGCCGGTTTCAGCATATTGCCGGCATCCATTGCGCCTTCTGCCTTGCCGGCACCGACCATGGTGTGCAGCTCATCAATGAAGACGATGGTCTGGCCTTCGTCCAGCGCGATTTCTTTCAAAACCGACTTCAGACGTTCTTCAAATTCACCGCGGAACTTGGCACCCGCCAGCAAGGCGGCCATATCCAGCGACAGCACGCGTTTTGATTTCAGGCTGTCCGGCACTTCACCATTCACGATACGCTGCGCCAGGCCTTCAACGATCGCGGTTTTGCCGACACCAGGCTCACCGATCAACACCGGATTGTTTTTACTCCGACGCTGTAAAATTTGAATCGCGCGACGGATTTCATCATCACGGCCAATCACCGGATCAAGCTTGCCTAGGCGTGCTCGTTCGGTCAGATCCAGAGTATATTTTTTCAGTGCTTCGCGCTGGCCTTCGGCTTCTTGCGAATCGACCTTGCCGCCGCCGCGTACGGCATTGATAGCACTCTCTAAAGCCTTGCGCGTAAGGCCATTCTCGCGCACCAGTTTACCCGCTTCCGATTTATCGTCGGCCAGCGCCAGCAAGATCATCTCACTGGCTAAAAATTCATCACCACGCTTCATCGATTCTTTTTCTGCCAGATTTAATAAACCTGTCAGCTCACGCCCGATTTGCACCTGGCCATCGGTGCCCGTTACTTTAGGCAAGCGATCAATCGCACTCTTCAAACCATTGGCCAGGCTAGTGACATTCACGCCGGCTCTTTGCAATAAAGAACGCGCACTGCCATCATCCTGATTGAATAAAGCCAGTAAAAGATGAACCGACTCTATGTACTGATTATCATTGCCAACCGCCTGGCTTTGCGCATCGGCCAGTGCTTCTTGTAACTTCGTCGTCAACTTATCTAAACGCATGACTGCTCCTATGGATAATCTAAAAATGATCTAGTTAGGACTTACGCAAAACCACCCCAGCATCGTTGCACTCGCCTTGCCGTACTAAGTACTGCCTTCGGCGGAACGCCTAGCTGGAATAATTTGGCCTGAGTCCTAATGATTAATTAGTAACTAGATTAGGATAGTGAAGCGATTTTCAATAACAAAATAGACTAAAAACGCAAAAACTTTGCGTTGCCTCAAATTTCGACTAAAGACTCTATAAAAATTGACCGTGCGTCTTAAACTGCTCGGTAGCGCGCACCAGTTCGGTGGCGATACCCGGCTCCATCGCGGCGTGGCCCGCATCACCAATCAGATGAAATTTGGCCTCTGGCCACGCCTGATGCAGGCGATAGGCAGACACAGGCGGACAGATCACGTCATACCGTCCTTGCACGATAACGGCAGGCAGATGACGGATTTTGGTGATATTGCTGATCAACGCATCCTCTTCCATAAACGCGCCATGCAGCATGTAATGTGCTTCAAGCCGGCCTATGCCCAGACTGACAGCATCTGACTCAAAGTCTTGTATCGCCTGCGCCTGCGGCTCCAGAAACAGGCAGGAACCTTCATAGCGACTCCAGTTACGCGCCGCTTCCAGATAAATCTCTGGGTCGTCGCAAAACAGGCGCTTGACATAGGCTTGCAGCAAGTCAGCCCGTTCTTCCAGCGGGATGGCCTCGGCAAAACGCTGATGCACTTCGGGATAAAAATGGCGGATGCCATTGACGAACCAATCGACCTCAGCCTTGGTGCAGAGAAAAATGCCACGCAAGACAAAGCCCAGACAAACTGCAGGATGCGCCTCGCCATACGCCAGCGCCAGCGTCGATCCCCAGGAACCGCCAAACACCAGCCACTGAGAGATGCCCAGCATGGCACGGATTTTTTCGATATCGGCAATCAGCAAGGCCGTCGTGTTGTTGCGATATTCGCCCAATGGCGTCGATTTACCGGCACCGCGCTGATCGAATAAGATGATCCGGTAGTGCGCCGGATCAAAAAACCGCCGGTGCATCGGCGCAGTGCCGCCGCCAGGGCCGCCATGCAAGAACAGCACAGGCTGGCCGGCGGGATTGCCGCACTCTTCCCAATACAGGGTATGTATATCGTCTACCGCCAGCATGCCATGCTGCGTGGGCTCTAGCGGCGCGAACATCAAGGTATTTTCTGTCATGACTGCATATACTCGGGGTGGGTATTTTTAAAAGCGCGCATGTTTAGTGCGCAAGCTTACTGGTTTAAGGGGATACTCCCATAATTATCAAATAAATCAGAAAAAATGGCCTTGCCTTTTAAACTGCTCCGTCGCCTTGATTAAGGCGTGCGCGATACCCGGCTCGGTGGCTGCATGGCCGGCATCCAGCACCAGATCGAGTCGCGCCTCCGGCCAAGCCTGATGCAGGCGATACGCCGTCGCCGGCGGACAAATGATGTCATAGCGGCCTTGCACGATCACCGCAGGCAAATGACGAATCCGGTCGATCTGTTGAATTAGCTGGTCTTCTGCCATGAAAGCGCCATGCCGCATGTAATGCGCCTCCAGCCGGCGCGACAAGAATTTCGGCTTGTAATCTTCGGGCGTAGGAACGGGCGGAAGCAGGAACAGGCAGGCACTCTCGTAACGATTCCAGGCGCCGGCGGCCTCGTTGCAGACGGCCAGATCATCGCAAAACAGGCGCTTTACGTAAGCCGCCATTAAATCGTGGCGCTCATCAAACGGTATCGCCTCGGCAAAGCGGCGATACGCTTCCGGATAGAAGTTGCGTATCCCATCAAAAAACCAGTCGATTTCGGGTTTGGTACAGAGAAAAATGCCGCGCAAGACAAAGCCCAAACAAGCCTCGGGATGGGCCTCGCCATACGCCAGCGCCAGCGTCGAGCCCCACGAGCCGCCAAATACCAGCCACTGGGAGATGCCCAGCATGACACGGATTTTTTCGATGTCATCGATCAGCAAGGCGGTCGTATTTTGCCGATACTCGCCAAAAGGCAGCGATTTACCGGCGCCGCGCTGATCGAATAACACGATACGGTAATGCGCCGGGTCGAAAAACTGCCGGTGCAGAGGAGAAATACCGCTGCCGGGGCCGCCATGCAAGAACAGCACGGGCTGGCCGTCTGGATTGCCGCACTCTTCCCAATACAGGGTATGCACATCGTCCACCGCCAGCATGCCATGCTGCGTGGGTTCTAGCGGCGGGAACATCAAGGGTGTTTTTGACATAAACATACTCCGGGTGGGTATTTTTAAGAGCGCACGTGTTTATTGCGCATGACGAGCTATTTTTGAGGATACTCCCCTCAATAAGCTAAAAAATCTAGTGCATTAGTGCGTTAACGCGCGCCAACTGGCAAAACCGGCAAAACAAAACCAAATCGAACCGAGCAAATGCAGCAGGCTATGCCCGACTGCCCAGGCATAGTCGCCCTTATGCAATAAACCCATGGCTTCAGCAGAAAATGTCGAAAACGTGGTCAAGCCACCCAAGAAACCAGTGACTAAAAACAAGCGCCATTCTGGCGACAAATGCGGGAAGTCAGAAAAAAATGCCAGCGCAAATCCGATCGCATAGCCACCAGCCAGATTGGCAACCAAAGTACCAAACGGTAATATGGTATGCAGTGAATTAAGCCGGATGTCCAGCGCCCAGCGCAACCAGGCACCGCATGCCGCGCCCAAACCGACCGCCAAGGCCCCCAACCAAGTCATGCGCCGTTTCTACTCATATCAATTGGCGCGTTACTTGATACCAGTCCCCACTTAGCTAAGGCGGCATCGTCGGTTTCACGCGCATCAACCCAGCGCTCTCCTTGCTGGGTTTTTTCTTTCTTCCAGAAGGGTGCCTGCGTTTTAAGGTAATCCATGATGAATTCGCAGGCGGCAAAAGCTTCGCCGCGGTGCTTGGTTGCCACCGCTACCAGCACGATCTGATCAAGCGGCAACAGTAAGCCCACGCGATGGATCAACACCACATCCATCAATTGCCAGCGGTTTGATGCCTGATCAACGATGTCTTGCAACGCCTTTTCGGTCATACCAGGATAATGTTCCAGCTCCATCGCCTGCACATCTGCGCCCTCATTGAGGTCGCGTACCACGCCGACAAAACTCACCACGGCACCGACTGCGGGATTGTTTGCACGCAGTTTTGCCACCTCAGTGCTGAGATCAAAATCTCCCGTTTGAACAAAAATTGCCATAAATTGAAATCAACTCCGTTTATTCATCGTAAATTTAACGCAACAAAATACAAACCAAACTTAGGCTCAAAATTGCCAGTAAATGAATACCTAGCCACCAGTCACCGGAGGAAAAAACGCGACTTCAGCACCGTCGGCAATCAGCGTCTCAGCATCCGTCATTTGCTGATTGTAGGCCATGCGTAGGGAGCGCCCTTCTGCCAACACCTCGGCCCAGGCACCGCCGCGTGCGATCAGCCATAGTCTGACATCACCGACGGTTTTAATTTGAGCTGGCAGATCGGCCATTTCTTCCGAGGTCTCCAGCTTCTCACGCACACTGGCAAAAAAACGTAATTGAATTTTCATAGTCAAGATTAAATAAACTTAATTCATCAAATTGGTAAACGGAATAAATTTCACCATATCACCGGCGGCAATCGCCTGCCCGGGTGGCAGATCAATCAGACCATCGCCCCACACGGTCGACGTCAAGACTGCTGAACTCTGATTGGCAAACAATGCCAATCCACCATTTTCGTTAATCCTGGCACGCAAAAATTCATTGCGACGGTCTGGCTTAGCCCAATCAAAATCGGCACGCATCGCATATGCATGCGGCGTCACTTCAGGCACCCCTTGCAGACGCAAAATGAAGGGGCGAACGAACAGCAAAAAAGTCACGAAACTCGATACCGGATTGCCAGGCAAACCGAGGAAGAAGGCGCTGCCGCTTTCCCTGCGTATTTCACCAAACGCCAGAGGTTTACCAGGCTTGACCGCAATCTGCCACATATTCAAGCGCCCTTCAGCTTCCACCGCAGGCTTGATATGATCTTCTTCTCCGACCGAGACACCGCCCGAGGTAATGATCAGATCATGCTCCTGCGCTGCCGCGCGCAAGGTGCTGCGCGTCGCTTCCAGACTGTCTGGCACGATACCGTAATCGGTCACCAGGCACCCGAGATTTTGCAGCAAGCCCGTCAGTAAGAAACGATTCGAGTTATAGATTGCGCCAGGCTTCAATACCTCGCCCGGCATTGCCAATTCATCACCGGTAAAAAATACTGCCACGCGCAATTTGCGCACTACTGGCAAACTCGCCAAGCCTACAGAAGCAGCCAAACCTAACTCTTGTGCGCGCAAGCGCGTACCGGCATTTAAAATCGTTGAACCAGCCAGAATATCTTCACCCTGACGGCGTATCCACTCCCCCGCTACCGGCGTGTGCGATATCGTCACCATATCGCCTTCCAGTGCACATTGCTCTTGCATTACCACTGCATCAGCGCCAGCCGGTATCATCGCACCGGTAAAAATTCTGGCAGCCGTACCCGCGGCCAAGGGCTGGCCTATATGCCCGGCCGGTATCCGCTGCGAGACGCGCAAACGCGCCTGCCCACTGGCGCAATCGGCAGCGCGCACGGCATAACCATCCATCTGGGTATTATCCATCGGTGGCACATGCAGCAATGCGCCTTGCTTTTGCGCCAGCACGCGGCCATTCGCTTCCAGGGTAGCGATAATTTCAGACTCGGTAATCGGCCTTACCGCGTTCAATAAAAAATTCAACGCTTCGGCGACACTTAACAGGGGATTTTTAGTGGTCATGGAAAGAAGTTATTTTCACTTAGATATTCTTGGGTAGTCATTGCTTGTCATTGTATACCGTGAGGCACTACTGAATGCACTCTAACTCTGTGGGATATTCATCACCCCACGCCCGATCTCCACGACTCTGCCACCCACCCGTATCTGATGATCGGCACTCACGTCCAGATACAACCGGCTTGGCCGCTGCATTTGCTCACCTTGTGCAATTTGCAAACTGGCTGGGGTACTGCGGCCTGTAGCGATCCACCAGCCGCCCAGATTGGCGCAGGCGGAGCCAGTACCCGGGTCTTCCGCCACTCCTCCGCCCTGCTTGGTGAAAAAGTAGCGCGATGTTACCTGTAAGCGCTCCGATGCTGTTTGCGCTGCATCATCCAGCGCGAACACATAGGCCGTCTTGCGGCCCAGACTACTCGGCGGCCAATGCGGTAAAGTTGCACTATCGGGCTGTGCCCGCCGTACTGCCTCGGCCGTTTTCAGCGGCACCAGCAATTGATCAGTACCGGTATTTACCCACAAAGCTTCAGACAGCAAATCCTGCTCAGCCAAACCCAGCAAAGCAGCCACCTGCCTGCCGGACAATTCACACACCATGACTTCTGACGCCCCCTTACTCGGCGCAGTAAACGTCCAGACATCCCCGAGTGCCAGCACCGGCACCACACCGGCCTGGCATTCCAGCGTCAAGGAATTACCTGTTTGCAATAAATCCCGCACCACATGCGCCGCACCCAAAGTAGGATGGCCGGCAAATGGCATCTCATAACCCGTGGTAAAAATCCGCATCCGGGCCGAGGCGCGGGCAGAAGGCAAAATAAATACCGTTTCGGATAAATTGAACTGCAGAGCCAAAGCCTGCATTTGCTGATCACTTAAGCCTTCGGCGTTTTCAAACACGCACAAAGGATTGCCGCCGAAGGTAGATTCAGCGAAGACGTTTAACAGGCGATAGGGGTAAATTGGCATAGTGATTGTCTTTAAAGTGTGATATTGACATCATCATGCCATAAGCCTCATCAGTAATGCGCTCTCGTTTTCAATCAATCATTCACTCGTCAACGCCTGCAGGGTAAGATCCATCCCATACGCCATCCTTGCCCTTAGGCTAAAATCGACACTTGGCCAATGTGGTCTCACCAGCGCAACACTGCCGCAAGAATTTTAGGAAACCTTCATGGACAGCAACTGGTTCGCCCATTTCTTACAGCAAGATAGCGGCGTCCTCGTTTTTATCAACGTCTTGTTGCAGCAACTCGGCTTACCCGTGCCTTCGGTACCGACCATGATGCTGGCGGCGAGCCAGGCCAGTGGCATGACGGCGCTCAGCGGAATGTTATTGGCAGCGGTACTGGCGTCGTTGCTGGCCGATTGGATCTGGTATCAGGCCGGGCGCATGTTTGGCTATCGGGTCTTGTCGCTGCTGTGTAAATTATCGATCAACCCCAGTTCTTGTGTGAGCCAGACCGAGGCGCGCTTCACCAAGTGGGGTGTGTGGTCGCTGGTGTTTGGTAAATTTATCCCCGGTTTTTCTACCGTGGCACCGCCGGTAGCGGGTGCTCTGGGCATGCCGCGCTCTTCTTTTTTTATCGCTTCGGCGCTGGGCGCCGCGTTATGGGCTGGCCTGGCTTTACTGGCCGGCTATGCTTTTCAGGCTCAGATCGATGGCGCCTTGGTTTTATTGTCGCTACACGGTGTGCGCCTGGCACTAGTGTTGCTGGTGTTGATTGCACTCTGGCTAGGCTGGAAGTTTTGGCAAAAGTATCGCTTTGAGCGCTTGGCAGCCATGCATCATATTAGCCCGGAAGAGATGCTATTGGCGCTGGCCAGCGCCCGTCCGCCGCATATTCTCGATTTGCGCAGCAAGAACTTAGTGGCGGAAAGCGGTCGCATACCGAATGCGCACGTGACCGATTATGAAGCCATCACACAGTCTCTGGCGCATGTACCGAAAGACTATCCTATCGTGACGATTTGCGCCTGCCCGCAAGATGCAGGCGCAGTGCAAGTGGCGCGTAGTTTGCAGGCGCTGGGCTATACCAATGCCCATCCCTTGCGCGGCGGCTTTGACGCATGGAAAGCGATGGCAGGCAATGATCCTGGCTTACTGATTTTGGCTTCTGGCTAAGGCAGACTAAGGCAGACTCTTTGCGGCCAGAGTGCTATGCTCTCGACCTGATCAATCCAGCCCTCTCGCTTGTTGTTTGCAATCTTGCTATGCGCAAAAAAATACTCGCCTTAATTTCACCGCTGCTGCATTGGCTCAGTGGCTTTGTACCTGGCACGGTTACCGTCAACCGGCGTGAACGCTTGCGTGCTTGTTGCGGTGCCTTGTTGGGTATTTTTGTCACTGCCGTGGTCGGTCATGTATTGCTTGGCAGTGCGCGCGATCTGCCATTTTTGATTGCGCCTATGGGTGCCTCAGCGGTCTTGCTGTTCGCCCTGCCTTCCAGCCCGTTGGCGCAACCCTGGTCAATTTTGGCTGGTAATATGGTGTCGGCCACCGTTGGCGTTCTCTGTGCGTCCATGATCAGCGACCCGAGTATTGCTGCGGCAGCGGCAGTGGCCGGCGCCATCGCCGCCATGTTTGCCCTGCGCTGCCTGCATCCACCGGGCGGCGCTATCGCATTGTCAGCGGTGCTCGGCGGCAGCACGATACATGCGCAAGGTTTCTATTACGTTTTCTCGCCGGTCGCTGTCAATTCTGTCCTGCTATTGATACTGGCCATCGTCTACAATAACCTGACCCGCCATACCTACCCGCACCGGCAACAATCCGAACAAAAAAACCTGCACAAAACCAGCGACACGACGCCCACCGGCCGCTTGGGCTTTAGCACCGGCGATCTGGATGCGGTGATGAAACAATACAACGAAGTGCTCGACATTAGCCGCGACGATCTCGAATTTTTATTTAAGCAAACCGAGATGCAGGCGTATCGCCGGCGCTTTAACGAAATCACCTGTTCCGACATCATGTCTAGCGACATCATCACGGTCGAATATGGCACCTCGCTGGAAGACGCCTGGCACCTGTTGCGCAAGCATAAAATCAAAGCCTTGCCGGTACTTGATAAAGCGCGCCGCGTGATTGGTATCATTACTTTGGTCGATTTTATGAAACACGCCAAACTGGATGTGTATGACGGTTTTGAGACTAAATTGCGCCAATTCATCAAACGTACCACCTTGCTCCATTCCACTAAGCCTGAAGTGGTAGGGCAAATTATGACCACACCGGTACATACCGCCAGAGGTGATTTACATATCGTTGAATTGGTACCGTTATTGTCCGATGCGGGCATGCACCACATACCGATTATCGATACAGAAAGGCGTCTGACAGGGATCGTAACGCAATCTGATTTGGTGGCTGCTTTGTATCGGGCGCGTCTGACCGAAGCGCAAGCAACGAATCCGCCAACGGTTTTACCAACAATCGTGCCAGCCGTCTAATTTATAACCAGCGCCGCACGCGGGCGCAGTAAGCGATGTAGTTTTCGCCAAACAACTGAGTCAAGGCGCGCTCTTCCGGCACAATCTGAAAACGATTGATGTAAGCGACAAATAGCATAAGAAAAGCCAGGTTAACCACATTACCAAGCCATAAGCTAAAGGCCGCCAGCATCAGCAGATCACCGAGGTAGATAGGGTTTCTGGAAAATTTAAAAATCCCCGTCGTTACCAGACTAGAGGCGCGCGCCGGTCGCAGCGGATTCACCGTAGTTTTCACTGCGACAAAAGAAGCGACAGCGTACGCCATCAGCAATAAGCTCACAATGAGCAACGCCACGGACAATGGGCGCAGCCAAACAAAATCAAACTGGCCAATGCCCAACGTTCGGTTAGTTAGCCACATCAAGCTGGCGACAATAGCGACCACGACCGGTGGCGGGATTAAGGGATTCTTCATTCAGATCAATGTTACGGCTATAAATGAGCATGGTAACACCCGTACTAAGCTAAGATCATCTCGGTTACTTTATCCCTAGCTTTCAACGATACAATAGGCCGTTAATTTAGAAAATTTTAAAGGACATACCATGGCAAAGAAAAAAGACGAACTCGACCCGGAAACGATGGCAGTAATCGAGTGGTGTATCGAAGTTGAAGGATTTTTGGTGGCAGGTGGTGCCACCATAGCGCAAGCGCAAGAATACATTGAAGATCAGATCGAGTTCCTGACCGATCAATTTTATGACGGAGTAAGCCCGGAAGACGCCGCCAAAGAGGCATTGAGCGATTGATTTTTCAATCTTTTTACGATGCGCATTCCGTCATTCCCGCGCAAGCGGGAATTCATGCTTCAACCTTTAGCGGGTGTAAATACGCTTCATATCTTGCGCAAAATAACCCGCTAGATTATTTCGTTTGAGCTTGAGTGTCGGCGTGATCAGGGTATTTTCGATAGTCCATGGTTCAAGCGTGAGTATGACCGCTTTCGGCTGCGCATAATACGGAAAACTTTTTGTCAGGCCACGAATTCGCTCGACGACCACCTCGACCGCAATAGCCGATTTCAAGCTACTGGCCTCGTTCGGGTTCAGCCCAAGCGAGCTCGCCAGCTCCGCCCAATAACTGCGGCTAAGCACGACCGCACATCCAATGAATGGATGATTTTCGCCAAAAGCATAGGCTTGTTCGAATACCGCATCATTGGTAATGGCCAGCTCCAGATCGACCGGTGCGATTTTTTCTCCGGTTGATGTCACGATGAGTTCTTTCACCCGGCCAAGAATGCGGACACGTCCTGAAACCATTTCCGCTTGATCACCCGTGCGCAACCAGCCATCGACAAAGGCTTTAGCGGTATCCTCTTCCCGCTTCCAGTAACCACGCATTACATTCGGGCCACGCACCAGTAGCTCCGCGTTTTCACCGATTTTCACTTCAACGTCCGCCATCGGTCGTCCAACCGTAGCAGGATCATTATCATCTGGAGAATTAAAGGCAACCACCGGTGCCGTTTCAGTCATTCCGTATCCTTGTACAATGGGAATGCCAAGTCCAAGGAAACAATGAGAAATGGCTGGAGAGAGAGCGGCACCACCGCTGACTGCGACGCGTAGCCGTCCGCCAAACTGTTTGATCAATTTGCTGGCAACCAGCGGATTCAAAAATAGCCAACCAAGTTCATCGATCGCCGCGACCAATGATCCATCCAGCAACAATCCCTGGGTGCGACAGAAACGACGCCATCCAACCGTCATAGCCAGATTAAACAACCAAGATTGTCCTCTGGAAGACGCTAAGCGAGTTTGGATCGCGCTGTAAACTCTTTCATAAATCCTTGGGACCGAAATCAAGATAGTCGGCCTCACCTCCATTAAATCTTGTGGCAATTGTTTTGTTGAGCGCGAAAATGCAACACAAGCACCGGCAGCAACAGGAAGATAGTAGCCGGCTGTACGTTCAAAAGTATGCGACAAGGGTAAAAAGGAGAGAAACACATCACTTGTCATCGGCGAAATGCGCTGCACGACAGCTTTGACGTTTGACATCACATTGGTATGTGTCAGCATCACACCCTTTGGCTTGCCGGTTGTGCCCGATGTGTACACCAGTGCAGCAAGATCACTGGCTTCGGGATATTGCCGCACTGGCTCGATGTTGGACGCTGCTGCCAGCCATTCATCCAAACTAAGAACAGGAATAGCGATCTGATGTTCCGATTTTGGCAGGGTTTTCTTGAGAACAACCACTTGCTGCAAAGCAGGTAAATCCAAACCCGCTTCTGCAATCTCGTTCCATTGCTGCTCACTTGTTGCCAGTAAAAACGACGCGTCGCTATCCCTCAGGATATAGGCAATACTGGCTGGATTATCCAGCGCGTGCATGGGCACGGGCACATAGGCAAGCGCCAGGCTTGCCTGATCAATGCATACGGCATGCAAGCCATTGGGCAACAAGATCGCAATGCGGGAACCACGATCGAGGTTTACAATAGAAAGCGCTTGAATAAACCCGTTGATAAGTTCGTACGTCTCTTGCCACGAATAACTGATCCATTGCCCGCTTGCATCATCAAACTGCCGGTATGCTTCGGCGGTTGGCGTTTGCGCTACACGCCATGTAAAAAGTTCTGGCAGGGTTACGATAGAAGACAAGTCATTCACTTGAGTAAGTGCATTTTGTTTCGACATGAGCTAGTGGACTGAATAAATTTTTAAGACCTCAAAGAAAATCAAGGGCGATACCGAGCGTTCGAATATGCGATACATTTCAAATAGGTAACGAAATACCGTTATAGTTTAACCAACTGATGTTCTATTGCATATCGGGTCAGCTCAGCGATACTTTTCATGTGCATCTTCTGTAATAAACGGAGCTTGTGCGTGCTAATTGTTTTGGAACTCAACGACAGAGTCTCCGCAATGCTGGTCACTGATTTTCCGTCCACTAGCAATTGAAATATCTGAAACTCCCGGTCAGATAATCTTTCATGCGGAACCCTGTTATCTAGTCCGAGATCGAACACCATTTCATCTACCAACACCGGATCAATATATTTCCCTCCTCCCGCGACTTTGCGCAGGGCAGACACCAATGTTTCGGGATCACTATCTTTGGTGACATATCCGACCGCTCCGGCTTTCAGCGCACGTGTGACGAGTTGACCTTCATTGTGCATGCTAAATACCACAATCGCTGGTGCCTGATCGCTTTGTTTTACTCTTTTAATCAGCTCTACCCCGCTCAAACCGGGCATGGTCATATCCAGAAGTAAAATATCATACTCAACTTCGGCAATCCGACTCAGCACCTCCAGACCATTTGCCGCTTCGCCAGCGACAACGATATCCGGTGCCAGTTCCAGTATCTGTCGCAGTCCTTGGCGCACAATTTTGTGATCGTCTGCGAGAATAATTCTAATCATCGTCCCCACCAAGATTTGGTTCTATTGTTATTACATTTGATTGCAGACCCAGAGGGATGCAAACCTTGATGTGCGTTCCCTGGCCGGGGACGCTATGTATGTGGATAGCCCCGTGCAACATTAATGCTCGTTCGCGCATGCCGATCAAGCCAAACGAGCCGGACTTCCTAATCCCATCCGCAATGAAGCCTTTGCCATTATCACTTATTTCAAGCCGAATACTTTCGTCACTTTCAAGCTCAATCAACACCACCACCTCGCTCGCCTCAGCGTGTTTGGTTACATTGGTCAAAGACTCTTGAACAATCCGAAATAGGGCGGTGGCAAGGGAATCATCCAGCGTCACCTCTTCGCACCCGTTGGTCTGCAATTGACAATCGATCCCTGAATGTTTGATGAATTCTTGCACCAACCATTCCAGGCCCGCAATTAATCCGAGGTCGAGGGCCACCGGTCGTAACGCGGATGTGATGTCGCGCACCATCTGAATGGTTCTATCCACCCCATCCCTCATCAAAAGTATCCGCTCCATCAATTGCGGACTCTGCCCTCCGAAATTGAGCCGCAACAGCGATACATCCATGCGCAGCACCGTCAGCGCCTGGCCGAGTTCATCATGCACTTCACGCGCAATTCTTTTTCTTTCTTCTTCAAGGACGATTTCCGTATGTGCCGACAGCTCTCTGAGCACTTTCCTGGACTGTTTGAGTTCCTGTTCATGGCGCTTGCCTTCGGAAATATTGAACATCACCCCCTCCCAGATGATATCGCCATCGTCGGAAAGTCGTGGTGTCGCTCTGCAATTGATCCATTTTTCTTCGCCGTCAGTTAACGCCACGCGCCCTTCCCAATTCCAAACTCCCATTGATTTCGAAGAAGCGCGCAGACTATCGTGAAAAGATACTCGATCCCATTCGACGAGATGGTCCGTGATGGCATTTTGATTCGCCTGAATCTGAGCTGGCGTCAAGCCAAGTAATAGCATCGATCCTTCGCTCACGTAAATAAATAGCAGCTCGTCACTCTTGGCTCGCTGCAAGCATTGGAATACCATGCCCGGCGTGTTCGCGGTGATCCCATGGATTCTTTGCTCGCTTTTGCGCAGCACTGCTTCGCCATCCTTGATGTCTGAAACATCACGCGCTACGCCTAAAATAAACTGCACTGCCCCATCGGGTCCAAACTCAGGTGTCATCCTCACTTGATAATATTGCTCCCCATTCGGCTTCTGCAACAAAAAGTCAAAAGTATCCGCCTCCCCCGTAATGAATACCTTGGTTATCGATGTCTTCAACTTGGCGGTAGTCTCTGCGGCAATTTCCATCATTTCAAAAGATCTACTCAAAATGTCGGTGCGCTGCAGTCCGGTCACCGTTTCAATCGCAAAATTAACATAAACACATCGAAAATTTCTATCCAATCTGAAAATCATATCCGGTGAATTTTCCACCAGGGAGCGCACCTCTTCTGCCTGTTTTCGTTGCAGTCTTTCCGTATTGAGCTTATCGGTAATGTCGTCAAAGACAGCAACAAAATATCCCTTCCTCGCAGAGTATGCTGAAATGGAATACCATTTATCAAGAGCTGCGATATAGGACTCAAACCGTTCCGTCGCCCCACCAAGTGCCACTCGGCTGTAAATATCAAACAGTTCGCTATTGGTCTGTCGCAAGTTCGGTATTATTTCGCTAACTTTTTTCCCAACAACATTTTTTAATCCCGACAATCGCTCGAATGCTGGATTAACATCAAGATAGATGAAATCCTGAGCCTGCCCATTGTCGAAAATCATCTGACAAAGTGCGTATCCCTCTAGCATGTTGTCAAACAAAGAGCGATAGCGCGTCTCGCTTTCACGTAGAACCTGATCGGCATGCTTGCGCTCAGTGACATCCCGCGCAAAAATAAGTGAACCAAACATATTTTCGAAATGAAACGGGACCGAAGAAGACTCCACATACACAGGAGTGCCATCCATAAGCAGAAATTGATTCTCTTGTGGTGGATTATTTCTCTTAGCATCGTTAGTAATTCGAAAACGTTCCTCCGCTGCCTCTCGAAAATCGGGATGTATGCGGCTGACAATCGTTTGGCCCAATAATAGATCCTTTGTATCCGCACCAAATAAACGAACAGCAGCAGGGTTCACATACGCAAAGCGGGCGTTTGCCTGAACAAAAATGGCATCTGGCGCACTCTCTACTAACGTACGAAAGCGCTGCTCACTTGCCGCCAGCGCCGACTCATAACGCCGCCTTTCCTCTGTCAGTTGATTAAAATTACCAATCAATTTTCCAATTTCGTCGTAACGTCCAATTGGAAGCGGCCCAAGCGGAGTCTTGCCTTCAGTCATTTCCCTCATTGCCTTGCGTGCGTCGTCGACAGAGGTAAGCATTTGCGTCACCATCCATTGGATGATAAAAATAGCCATCAGCGCCATGATGACTGCTAAAAAAAAGAGGTAGTTTTGCATGCGATTGATAGGCTCAAAGACAACCGACGTCGGTAAAGCTGCTATGACGATCCAGCCCGAGATGGGCACAAATTTTCCGGAATAAAGTTTAGGTATTCCTTTGGAACTATTGGCAACGCCCGAGCCCTCAAATCCGTCCAAAAATTGATCATAAATAGTACTGACTCCACGTACCGGTGGCGCGGCATGCACCTGCGCTGGATTCGTCGTAGCCACCAAGACATTATCACGTGGCGATACAATAAAAAATTCGCCCTTTTCAGTAATCGCAGAATTGGAAAGAGCGGTAATAAAATTGGCAGTCTTTAAATCGACAAAGCCGGCCAGAACGGCGCGCACGTTGCCGCCCGCATCAAAGATGGGAACCGCGATCGGCAAGACAGTCCGATTTGCGGATCGGCTAATGATAGGCTTACCGATAAAGAGTTTTCGTGTTGTTAGGACATGGCGAAAATAGTCACGATCACCGACAAAAATATCCCGCCGACCAGGCACTACCGGATAATCCGCTATGATCTTGCCGTCCAATCCGATGACTGCGATGCCAGCAGAGAACAGGGGATACAAGACTTTCCGTTCTGACAAATAAGCTTCCAGCGTAGTAAGACTTAAATCGGCAGGGAAATTTTCTGCACCGATGCTCAGTATCTGAGTGCGCTCTCTCAATGCGCTCTCGATTTCTGCAGCAAGACGTTCGGTAGAGGCGAACTGCTGATGGGCCAGAATCTGGCTGAATTGGATTTTTAATAATGACGCTGAAAAAAAGACCATCCCCAAAATGAAACTAAAGAACAAAAAGACGACGACAACGACTAGTTTATTTTTGAAAGAAAACGGGGTGGACAACCTCGTTAAAGAGATCCAGTTGGTGAACCTTTGGATCATTTGACTGAGCATACATTTCCTGAGACATGTGATGGAGTGAGTCTGACGCAGATCAAGCAATTTATCATCATTCTTCATTTTACAGTATGGAATGAAGTAGCGACCATTGCACCAACGCACTGTTACAGCAAGACTTGACTCCGCCGACTTTTTTTAAAACACCTTTTAATCCCCCCGTTTCAAATCACGCAATAATTCATCACCTCACTACTCCTAGCGAGATATGGCGATACAAGTCGCATACTTTCTACCAAGAAAATACCGCGTCCACGGGTCCTTTGGCTCGCCAAATTATTGTCGAATGTTCTGACGCTAAAATCAATACTGCGACCATTATCCTTTTGGTAAATTTTCAGCGCTGACCTGCCGCTGAATATCACACCTTCCAGCATGATTTGCATGCTGGAAAACCTCAAATTAAGCAGCCTCGGGGTACGACACCCACATGCGCCAGAATTTATGGCGCAATGGCCGGCGACTCAGAACTTTCGGACGGGCGCTGTAATGCGCAGCGCCTGTCTTGGCCGGGCCACCGCCATCAGAGGCACCGCTGGCGTCGCTACTACGGCTGCATTCATGCCGTCGAGCTGGAACACTCCGACTACTTGCGCCAGATTGCCGGCCTGATCTTGCAGCGACTCCGCTGCCGCTGCAGCCTCTTCCACCAGCGCGGCATTTTGCTGTGTTACTTGATCCATTTGCGCAATCGCCTGATTGACTTGTTCTATACCATCGCTCTGTTCTGCACTGGCTGCGGTGATCTCGCTCATGATGTCAGTGACCCGTTTGATGCTGGCGACCACGTCATCCATAGTGCTGCCGGCTTCACCGACCAGCTTGCTGCCGACGGCGACTTTGTCAACCGAGTCACCGATCAGGGTCTTGATTTCTTTCGCTGCGGCAGCGCTGCGTTGTGCCAGATTGCGCACTTCGGTCGCGACCACGGCAAAACCGCGGCCTTGTTCGCCGGCGCGTGCCGCTTCTACTGCGGCATTTAACGCCAGGATATTGGTCTGAAAGGCGATGCTGTCAATGACGCTGATGATGTCGACAATCTTCTTCGACGAATCGTTGATTGAGGCCATCGTATCGACTACCTGTGACACCACAACCCCTCCCTTGAGCGCAACTTCTGATGCTAAGGCTGCCAGCTGATTGGCCTGGCGCGCATTGTCTGCATTTTGTCTGACGGTACCGGTCAACTCTTCCATGGAGGCGGCAGTTTCTTCCAGCGAACTGGCCTGTTCTTCGGTGCGTGACGACAGGTCCAGATTGCCAGCTGCGATCTGACTGGAAGCCGTGGCGATGGTGTCGGTGCCGCTGCGCACTTCGCCGACGATCCGCACCAGACTCTCGTTCATGTCTTTCAGCGCATGCAGCAGCTGGCCGGTTTCATCAGTCGCGTAGACGTCGATGCGGCTGGTCAAATCGCCGCCGGCGATGGTTTGCGCAATCTGTACCGCGCGGCTCAGCGGCAATGTAATACTGCGCGTGATCCAGTACGCAATGCCGCACGCCAGCAAGGTTGCCAGCGCAGCCAGTGCGACCATTAAGTTGGTGCTACTATGAAAATTATTTGCCGCCTCCTCGCTTCCCTTTTCCACGAGTAGTCCGCCCAACTTGACCAGGCCTTTCACTTCATCGAAATACGCCAGCTGATCAGGCATCACAATAGACAGCAACATGGCACTCGCTTCCTGCTTATTGCCTTCCACCACCAATTTCAAGAATTCAGCTTGCCCGACTGAATATTTAGCGCGCGCTGCAATAATTGCCTTATAAGTCTGCCGGCCTTTCTCGGTCGACAGCATCTTGTCGAGCTTGTCGAGGTTTTCGGTCACGTTCTTTCTGCGCTCCACCAGAGTGGCCAGCTCACTCTTGAGCTTTTCCGGATCATCGATAATCAACAGGTTGCGCATGACGATCGCAGTCTCGTTGATGCCGGTCAATGTGGCATTGGCCAGCGCAACTTTGGGATAGCGGTCACTAACGATCAGGCTTATGCTGTCATTGAGAGCACTCAGACGTGTAATGCCCAGCAACGTGATACCAATCAATAGCAAGACGACCATAGCAAATCCAACAGTCAACCGGGTTCCAACTTTCATATTCGATTTCATTTATCTTCTACTTAAGGCGAACAAGTCGCATAATTTTTAGGTACATACCTGCGCTGAGCAGCAAGCGTTTCAATCAATCCTATCTCGGCGCTCGACATCAGCTTTCAATATCGATCCGGATCAGCATGCGCTCATCTGGACGGCGGAGGCCACTCTGCCATATCATCAGCGCACATATAGGAGTGCCTGGTAGTATTTTATTTTTACTACAGAAGCATTTTTCTTCGACAAATTGCACGATCACCAATCATCATTGCTTAGACTAAAGCGCTTCGCGCAACTATTCCATCGCGCCGGAATATATTTAATTAGGAGCAACTATGCTGTACTGCACGCAGCTGCAGCCAGTTTGTCATCATTACCAAATGACGGCCATCAGGGGAAGTGGATATTCCTGTAAGGAAACTTAGCCATGCACTGTAAGAATCCCCTTACTAAATCCAGATAAAGGAAGCGCGATCAATCGATGCGGTCAAAGGGAAATATCCAACAACATCAGTCGTGTGCTCTGCATATCTGAAAAACCATTTCGCATTCGTGACGGTAAAGCCAATTACGACCGGCCTGCTTGACAAGGTAAAAGGCAACATCGGCGGCAAGAGCTGCAGACACTCACGGCTCGTCGGGGAAGTCGTTGAACTCAGTAGAATTCACCATTTTTTGTAGCGGTTCTTTACCACACCAGTCCAGGACCGTCCCACTTTGATCTGCTTTAATGGTTGGCTACCCCACAAATGCTGTTCACAGCATGAAAAATTCAGACTAGTTTCGGGCCATTTTTGTGCAATTTGCGCCGCCATTGTGACCGTTTAAAAATGGAGAGAGGCAATTTTTCTTTTACTACAGAGTTTTAATGATATCTCTCCAGCTAACAATCCCAACAGGTCTATTGTCGTTATTAACAATAGGAATGCAGGAAATACTGTGTGTTTTGAATAAAACAATCGCGTCGTCAACCGTGGCATCTTCATGCAGCACAATAGGATTGCGCGTCATAATTTGATGCACCATTTTATTTAGGGTCGCGGCATCCTTATAGCTTTCTACGGAAGTTCCTATATTTGGGCTGAGTGCTTTAAACAAGTCCCGATCCGAAACGACACCTAATAGCTTCTGATTTTCAACAACGAGCAAATGGTGAAACTTGAGATTTTCGAAAGTCTCTTTTACTACAGCAAGTTTGTCATCCAACTCAACCGTAACAAGGTTTTCACTCATTATTTTTTTTATTAGCATGATTCGCTCCATTTGAATTTTTGATTTCATCAACATTCAGGCTAGTTGCTAGCCATTTTTGTGCAAAGACGTGCGCCGGCTCAGGATGACCGAAGTAATATCCCTGCGCCTCATCGCAACCCAGTGCTAGCAAGGCTTCTGCCTGCGCCAATTCTTCCACGCCTTCGGCAATCGCTTTCAGGCCGAGGTTGCGTGCCATGCCGATGATCGTGGTGACAATGGTGTAATCGTGCCGATCTTTGAGCATGTCGCGCACAAACGAAATGTCAATCTTGAGCGTGTCTGCAGGCAGGCGTTTAAGGTAAGAAAGAGAAGAGTACCCAGTACCAAAATCATCAATCGAAAGCGAAAATCCGGCTGTTTTCAGTACTTGCATGATCTTGATCGCTTGCTCCACGTTCCCCATCAGGCCGCTTTCGGTTAGCTCCAGCTCCAGACAGGCTGGGGTGAGGCCCGCTGCGTACACGATCTTCTGAATAATGTCGGCAATACCCGGCTCTTCCAGCTGTTGGGCGGAAAGATTTACGGCGAGCCGACCAGGAAACTCCAGCCCGGCCTGCTGCCATACTTTCAACTGACGACAAGCTTCTTGCAACACCCACCTGCCGAGCGCACCCATCATGCCGCGCGCCTCAGCAATCGGAATGAATTGTGCCGGACTTATCCAACCCCGTTCGGAATCGTTCCAGCGCAACAAAGCCTCGGCACCGTTAAGCGTGCGTGTACTCAGATTAATTTTTGGCTGGTAATACAGTTCCAATTCCCCCGCATGTATGGCGCGACTTAAGTTCTTGGCAATCTGCATCCGCTCGTACATTCCCACGCTCATTTCCGGCTGATAGGCAAGATAGCCACCGCCCAATGCCTTAGCACGATACATAGCGATGTCGGCGCGTTTGAGCAAATCCTCGACGGTTACACCATCATCTGGATAGAAAGCGATACCGATACTCACTCCGACCGAAAAAGTATGACCATTGGCAGCAATCGGCTCGGCCAGCACCTGTTGCAAGCGCTCGGCAATGAGTACGGCAGCCACCTGATTGGCCACCTCGGCGATGATAACGAACTCATCGCCGCCCAAACGCGCGAGCGTTTCTTCGCCCCGCAACGTAGACTGAAAGCGCTGTGCGACGTTGATTAGTACTTGGTCGCCGACGTCATGTCCCTGAGTATCGTTAATCTCTTTAAAACGGTTAAGGTCCATGAACAGAATCGCTAGCTTTCTTACATGCCGCTCGGCATTGGCTAGCGTCTGTTTCAATCTATCCATGAACAGTGTCCGATTGGGCAGGCCGGTCATGATGTCGTATAAGGCCAGATGCCGGATTTTTTCATCCGTTGCTTTGCGCTGCGTGATATCGGTGTTAATGATCAGTATCGATTGTGGCTGGTTATTCACGTCTCGCACCAGGGTCCGCTGGCTTTCTACGATAAAAGTGCTGCCATCCTTGCGCAACTGAGTGACCTCGCCGCGCCATTCACCCTGATCCAGGACCCGACTGGTGATCTCACTAAAGGCGATCTGATCGTCATACACCATTGTATCGAAAAATTCCCCGATCGCTTCTTCCGATGTCCAGCCATAAAGACGCTCGGCACCTTTGTTCCAGAACAGTATCCGATGGTCGATCCCACGCACGATAATCGCATCCGTCGCCTTGTCGAGCAAAGATGCCTGATCGCGGTAGCGTGCTTCATGCGCGCGCGCCTCTTCCCGCAGACGCTGCTCCTCAGTCACGTCTTCAGCTACCACGAGCAGACGACGGTCTTCTTCCTCCAAGCGGATGCCCGCAATGGCCACGCGCAAGCGTTTTTCGCCCAAGGCGACGTCAATGCCACGCAGTGCGGTGCCATCAGCAAGAATGCCTTGCGCCTGTTTGCGCAGCCACGGCTGCGGCAGGATCGCTTCAAGTTCGTTTCCGGCTATTTCCTCTTCGCTCTGAATTCCGAAAATTTCCCGAAAGGTATGGTTGACGCTGAGTACGCGTAAAGCCTCGTCCGCCACGATCAGCCCTGCCGGAAGATTCGCAATAATATCTTCGGCGTAGCGCTTCAGGCCCAGGATGGCGTTGCGGTCAGTGAGGTCAGACAGCGAACCGGCCACCCGCAACGCGCTGCCGTCGGATGCACGCAGCGTCTTGCCACGGGCTCTGAAGCATCGGTACTCGCCGTTACAACAGCGCAGTCGAAACGTCACGTCGTAAGGAGTATTGCTTGAGCGATCATTGATGTGGGCGACGAAGGAAGCCAGCGTCGGTGCCAAGTCATCCGGGTGCAGCAAGGATGACCAGCTGCCTAGTATGTTGGGAAAATCGTTTTCTCCTTGAAAACCGAGTAACTGGCGCAGCCGATCGGACCACCAGATAGGATTATTGGCATCAATCAGATTGGACGGATTGATCTCCATGTCCCACAAACCATCACTGGTTGCCTCCCGAATCAATCCGAAGCGCGTTTTGAGGCGATCGTTACTCGCGCGAATGACGAGCAATGCTTCTTCTGCCTGTGCGCTTCGCTGAAGTGCGCGTGAGAGTTCTTGCTCAATCGTCACTGCATGCACATCAGGACATTTTTTTTTCAATCTGGAATTCATGATAGTTCTTCGTTCATTATGATGCTGTTCATAGTCCATCGCCGTAGCGGCACTATTGCTATATTTATGTCTGATACTGGCACCGTTTCTAGTCCGCGCCTTAACTGCCAGATCTTATTGATTTCAGGCACTGATATTTTTGATGAAGACATCGGGCCGTGCCCGATCATTCGGCATCCACTTGCCGTGACACTATCGAGCCATGTGTCAACCAGTGTTGATGAAAGGCCTCACCGATACGCTTGCGCAACACGTCGCCCGTCCAAGGCTTGGTAAAAAAACGCGAGATGACACCACCGTTGACAGCCTCAATCATGGATGGTAGATCGGTATCGCCCGACAGGACAATACGTATCGTATCCGGATACAAATCCTTTACTCTGGACAAAAATTCGATACCGCTCATCACCGGCATGCGCTGATCGCAAATAATGACTTGTACCTGATGCAGCGCCAATAGCTCGAAACCATCTGTCGATGTAAGCGCCGTCAGTATGCGATAACCATCTTTTCTCAACAATCCCGCCAGTAAGTCAACAACGATGGGGTCGTCATCGATAATCAGCAACGATTTCTGTGGCAATCCGGCGCTATCTGGCTGCGGCAATTGTTTTCCCTGTCGCAATAATTCGATCAGTGCGTCAGCGGGAACCGGCCGACTGAAAAAATATCCTTGCATGCCGTCGCATTGATGCCGGCGTAGGTAACTTAGTTGCGCTGCCGACTCCACGCCCTCGGCAATGACCTTCAGTTTCAGACTATGTGCCAAGGAAATAATCGCGACCGCAATGGCGGCGTCATCGGGATCGGTTGTGATGTCCCTGACAAAGGATTGATCGATTTTCAATACATCAATCGGAAAGCGTTTCAGATAGCTAAGACTGGAATACCCGGTGCCGAAATCGTCGATCGATAATTTGAGGCCCATCGACTTTAATTTGCGTAACGTGGTCACGGTCAACTCGACACTGTCCATTACCGTGCTTTCGGTTAGTTCTAAATCCAGATATTTCGCATCTAGCCCGGTTTCCATCAACACCTGAGCGACCACATTGACCAAATTTTTTTGTTTAAACTGGAGTCCCGACAAGTTGACTGACATCATAATTTTTGGCAAGTCGGCATCTTGCCATGCTTTGTTTTGCGCGCATGCAGTACGCAGTACCCATTCACCAATCGGTACGATCAAGCCAAGTTCTTCCGCCAGCGGAATAAAATCAACCGGAGAAATCACTCCTGCAGTCTGATGCGTCCAGCGAATCAACGCTTCCACTCCGACGATACAGCCCGTTTGCATGGACACCTGAGGCTGATAAAGCAGAAAGAATTCACCGCGTTCCAGTGCGCGCCGCAGCATCGATTCGAGGGCCAGTCTTTTACTGATTTTCTGATTAAGCTCAACCGTATAGAACTGGATATTATTACGTCCTTGTTCTTTGGCGCGAGACATCGCAATCCCTGCATTTTTCAACAGCGTACTGGCATCCGCACCATCTATTGGATATAAACTGACACCGATACTGCCGGTGATCAGCAGTTCGCGACCGTTGACCACGCTCGGCTCAGCAATCGACGCGAGTAACTTGGGCATCAATAAGGAAATCAAGGCTTCGTCTGAGTGATTGAGCACCACAATGAATTCATCCCCACCGTTCCGCGCCATCATGTCGCCCTTGCGCAGGCAGGAACGCAACCGTTCCGCCACGGTCTGTAACAAATGGTCACCGCTGTGGTGCCCCATGCTGTCATTGATAAATTTAAACTGATCCAGGCCGATAAAGGCGACAGCAACTTGATGCTGATGATGGTCGGCCGTGACAATCAGCTGTTGCAGCCGATCATGCAGGCGACCGCGATTTTCCAAGCCGGTCAGTGCATCGTAATTCGCTTGATACTCAAGCCTGGCTTCATATTGTGTTCTATTACTGCAGTGCTCGACATCCGCCTCAAAAAACGCCAAATCTGTCGCGACCATGTAAATAAGGCTGGGTTCATCCTTGATCGGAAAAAGATTGGCGGACAGAAAAATCGGCATCAATCCGTCGTTAGCATCGCGTAGCCATATTTCGACTTTTGACTTTCCACCTTGCTGCAGCAGTTTGTCGACCGTTGCGAAGTACGACGGTGCAACGAATGTCTGTAACAAGCGGCCCACGATTTGTTCCACCGGTACTTTCAGCATGGCCGCAAAACCGCGATTGCAGTACAAGATGATGCCATCCCGCGTCAAGGTGATCAGGCCTTCGCTCACGCCCTCGACCATCCTCCGATAAGTTTGCTCGGCGTCGCGCAAGGCACACACTTTCTCGCCATCATCGTCAGATACTGCAAGCGCATCGACACAGTCGACGCGTTTCGCCTGCAGCGCCGCTTCGGCTTCCTTCAGGCGGGTGTGCAAAATACTTACTTCAGAACTTGGGTCCGGCGGTCTGTTGGCGCTCATGGTTTTGTTTCCATATATGTCAATTTCTCCACTTCGCGGTCTTACAGCAATACATGCTGAAAGTAGGGCAAAGTTTCAGCGATAAAATAATCAGTGCAGGCGCTACCGTTCAAACTCAGTCAATCTGTGCCGTATCATCTCTTCTTACCCCCAAGAGAGGCGCCAAGCTAGCCGCAAGCGTGGCAAAATCCTGTGCCCCGCGACTGCTGGAGGCGTAGTAGCGTACCGGCTTGCCGGCACCGAAGGCCTCGGCCAGCCTGATATCATTGCGAATACCATTCAGCACCCGATGCGCCCCGAACTGACGCGATACTTCGCTGGTAACGCTACGGTGCTGGCGTATATGCTCGGCAGCGGTCATAGGCAGGAAGCCGAGCACCTTCAGCCCGGGGTTTAGGTTCGACATGACTTTGAACAGTACCCGCATCAACTGCCGCACGCCCTCGAAAGACAGTGGATGCGGAACGTAAGGAATCAGCACCCAGTTAGCTGCGGAAAGCGCATTAAACAGCAGAAAATCGAGTGATGGCGGCGTATCCAAAATCACTACATCAAAACGTGTGGCGATCTCGTCATCAGCCAAAGCGCACGCCAGACGCCGCTCGTCGCGCAAACCGCTACCATGTTCAAACAATTGATCGGCTGGAGCCAGAGCCAGGTTGGCAAAAACCGTCTCGCGCACTGCGTCAATCAGCCTTGCCTGCGGATTGGTGAAAATATCATGCACGGTAGGCTCCCCAATTTTCACTTTCACGCCTAGCCCCACTGCGCAGTGTCCCTGCGAATCGAGATCCACCAGCAGCACACGCCATCCCAGCGCAGCCAGTTCCGCCGCCAGATTGACCGAGGTGGTAGTCTTGCCAGCCCCGCCTTTACGATTACACACGGCAATCACCCGCACCGGGCCCAGCGTTGCCGGCTTCACGCCAATGCCTCCTCGATCGCTTTGCGCAAATCAGCGCGCGAGAATGGCTTGGCCAGCGTCGCCTTGACCCCCAGCAGTGCGGCCGACTCCAGGTTGAATTCGGACGAGATCGAACGGCGACCTCCCGAAATGGCGATGATCGGCGTGTCGTTACCCTGCTGCGAAAGTTCCATGATGGTTTCGACGCCATCCATGTTCGGCATCAGGATGTCGGTGACGATTAAATCCGGCCGGATTTGCTGCAGCAGGTGCATCGCCTCGATACCATCGCCCGCTATCGCCACCTGATGCCTGTCTTGCTGCAGCATCTGCACCAGCATCTGGCGAAACTGAACGTCATCTTCAATGACAAGAATATGTGCCATGTGTGTTTCCTCTTTCAATATGTCTGTGCGATTATTTTTCCAGGACGACGCTGGGACTGTCCTGTTCGATCAGCGGCAAAATGATGTTGAATCTGCTGCCGGCTCCGAGCTGACTTTGGATGTGGAATTCCCCCCCCAGATCGGACACGATGCCGTAGATGATAGACAGGCCGAGCCCGCTCCCCTTGCCCGGCGCCTTGGTCGTATAGAACGGATCGAGAACCCGCTGTTGCACTTCGGGCGCCATGCCGCAACCGTCATCGGCCACGACCAGACAAAAGCGCGGGCCTACGCAAGCGCTATCCTTTTGCAGTGGTGCGCGTTTGATCGCTATCTCGATCGCCCCCTTTCCATCCATTGCGTCGGCTGCATTCATGCATAAATTCATCACGATCTGATGAATTTGCGATGGATCGGCCAGCATGCGTGCATATTGCAATTCGGTTTCAAACGCTATCTTGATGCCGCTCGGCAGCGTGATGCGCATCATTTCCAGCGCTTCCTTGATCAATGCCACCGCGTCAACCGGTATTGGGGTGATCAGCTTTTGTCGCGCGAAGGCCAGCATGCGACCGATCAAGTCGCGCGCGCGGAAACTGGCGGCGATAATGTGCTGCACATTTTTTTGGCCGATCGTATCGTCCGGGTAATCGTCGCTCAGCAATTCCGCATAGCCATTGATGATGCCCAAGATCGTGTTGAAATCATGCGCTATTCCAGCAGCCATCGTACCGATCGCTTCCAGTCGGCTCGCCTGTGCCTGGCGCCCTCTAGTAATTTCCTTTTGTTCCAGTTGCTGGCGAAAGGCAAGGCTGTAGGCCATGGAGACTTCCATTAACGGTCCCATCAGCCGATCGGCAACTTGTGCAAACTTAATATCCGGACTTTCTTGCGCTAAGCGCAGCAAGGCATGGTGATGAATCTCAATATAATCTTCCGGAAGTATTCCATGCTTAAGGAAATCACGACCAAGATCGGCCGCAGCGGTCAATGCCTCCTCCGGGTCACTGCTGATCACGGCCTGCTTCAGTAAAATAAAATACTGGTCATTATTATCGTTCATGACGCTCTTTTCACATGACATCGTGACGGTATACCAGCACCGTGGCATCGTCACTATCGCGGCCCCAGCGTGTCAGTACGTCTTCTGCCAGCATTTGCGGCGTCACATTTTTTTCACCCAGACAAGAGCGCACGTTGGCTATCTCATCGACGCCATCCGAAAACATAACTACCGTGTCGCCCTGCGCTAATAGCATCTGATCTGGCGGCATCCATGTATAGCCAGCGCCGACAATCCCACGACTCGCACCAAGTCGAAAATCACGCTGCGGCGTCAGCAGTATGGTTCTTATATTGCCAATCGAACCGAGGGTCATCATATTAGTGTCCATGTCGATCACTGCGATCGCGAGCACGCCCCCCCGACTGTTGATCAGCCGTTCATTGCAAGCAGCAAATATTTCGGCACAATTGCGATACAGATTATCCTCGATACATTGCATGGCGGATCTTGCAGCATGATGTGCTGCAGGGCCATGACCAAGCCCATCCATCAATGCCATCACCCGACGATGCGGTAAATTCCAGCATGCACCCATATCGCCGCAGACGGACTCACCTTTATATGGACGAGTCAAATAACCGACGTTTAGAGCCACTTGCATGCGCATACCTTCGTACCTTGACCGACTACGCTGTCGATCGCTATTTCATCCATCAGCCGCGCAACGCCTGGCAAGCCGGAACCTAGGCTGCCTATACTACTGTAACCGTCCTGCATAGCCAGTGCGATATCGGCAATACCGGGCCCGTAGTCGGTGGCCAGCAATTCGATGCCGTAGCGGGGTTCCAGCAGACGTATCGCCAACGCGCCAACGCCACCGTGTATCAATATATTGCAAGCCAGTTCGGACGCAGCAGTCGCAATCTGATAGCTGCGCAATTTCTCGAAGCCGGCATGCACCGCAAGTTTTCTAGCTTCGCGGGTAGCTTCGTCAATATCCGACTTCCTGACAATCTGTAGAGTGATGCAATGGTTCACGGATTATTCTTGCGTACTGACAGGCTAATAGTAATGCGGGTCAGCCCGGGATTTGACTCAATCATGAAGCTATCGGTCAGGCGCCGCGTTCCGGGCAAGCCGGCACCCAGGCTGCCACCAGTGCTAAAACCATCCTGCATCGCCCGTTCAATATCTGGAATTCCGGGGCCATGGTCTTCTACTATGATCTTGACACATTTAAATGAGGAGTCGGAGGTATCAAAAATTTTGCATTCACCGCTACCTGCATACTCGATCACGTTGCGCGTCAACTCAGAAACAGCCGTCGCCAGCCGTGTTTGATCGGCTCGGCCAAAGCCGAGCCGCGCCGCCAGTTCACGCGCTAACCGGCGCGCCAGCACGATGTCGCTGGTAGTGTGCACGTTGACGGCGGCGCTAGGTTCAGATAATGAGATCATTATTGTCTTTGGCTAAACTGTAATCGCCACGGGATGCAATACGCCCCTGCAAGGTTTTAAGCCCCTGTTCTAGATTGAACGTACAGTCAGCCCCCAGCAATCCCCGCCCCATTTCAACTAATGTAAGAGCGACAAAGGGTTGAATGCCGCAGACGATCACTTCAGCGCCCAGCAGGCGCGCCATGCTGGCAGTGTCGTTGATCACTCTAGCCATAAATGAATCGACCACGTCTAGTGCAGAAATGTCGACGACTACGCCAAGCGCCTCAATTTCGGCGATAGTGCTTAACAAATTCGACTGGAATTCCAACGCCTCATCGTCGCTCAGGTCTTGTTGAATCGCTACCAGCAGGATGCGGCCGAGACGTGGAATGGCGATCCTCATGACTGGCTCGACGCAACGGCGACGATGCGCCTACCGATCAGAGCCAACGCCTCTGCTACACCTGAGCGTAGCGTCGCACGCGTAATGACTTGCGGAAGAGTGATGCCGAGTTTGGTCAGCGTCAGTGCCCCCTCAGGATTGAGTCCGGTCATCACGACACGGGTTCCCAGCAATTGCGCAGCATCCACTGTTCTCATTAAATGTCGCGCAACGGCGATATCAAATACCGGCACACCCGTCACATCGATCACAGTGACACTCGCTTCATAGCGGGTAATCGCCTCTAATAAATTTTCGGTGAACTTGCGCGCCCGCGCAGTGTCAATCACGCCAACTAAGGGTAGCAACAAAACCTGATCCCAAAGACGGATCACTGGCGTCGACAATTCAACCAGCGAGGCACTCTGCTGCAAAATAATTCTCTCTCGCGTTTCGACGAATGCAGAAAAAGTGACCAACGTTAAACGCCCGATTACATCTTCCACTGCGGCCAGGTTCAGTTCCATCTCGGCAGGGGATTCCATCAGTTCACGTATCAAGGCAAGCGTCAGTACGCTTTTCAGGCACATCACATATTGCGCCGTTTCGGTTGGCGTGAAACCGGCAATGGCACGACTTGCACTAAACTCACTCATGATCCTCACTAAGGGATGCGTTTCTCCGAACTCCCATAATCCGAATCCCGGATAGGCTGAAAAAATCTTGGCGATTTCTTCAAGTAAATGGGAAGTGTGCTGCCGCATTTCGACGACATCAAAAGTATTAGGGAGTAGCGTGGACCAGCTTGCCAGTATTTCTGCTACCCATTTTTCGTGAATCTGTGTGCGCTGCGTCGATAGCAGCCGATCAAGTGCGACGAGATGGTGATTATTCATAGTTAATTCTTTACAAAGTGTGGGTTGGTTTAGTCATCTGATCCCGACAATGGGAAGCACTGTGCTGGTGTTTTTTCCTAGCGCGTATGGCTTCTCCAGCCCCATTTATGGCAATTCAAAACAGTTCGATCTTCAGTTCACTGCTACTGTCCGACCCATGGCGTGCCGAATGCATGTGCTTTTCTTCTTCAGTCAGGTAATCGTTCAGTATCAATTCCAGCAGTTGCGGCAACTGCGCCAGATCGGCACCGTCTTGATCCGCCATGCTGACCGCATTCTGAAAAAACGCATTGCGCTGCCCGATCGCGAAACGTATGCGCTCGATGCATTGGCGCACGACGTCCTGATATTGAATCTGCCCCAAGACCTCGGCAATGTCCTTAGCCAAGTCCCCATTGTGTTTGGTGACGACCGCGAAACGGGTCTTGTAGTACTGACTCATATCCTCAAAGTTATCCCGCAACTTTTGGATCGTCACTACGGCATGCGACACTTCGTCAAGTCGCTGCGATGATTGCTCAATATTGGATGCCATACCGCCCTCTACCGCAAGGCGCGCACGGGAAAGTCCCTCCTTGATTCTGGCTGCCACTGTATTAGTGTTCGATGCAAGACTGCGCACCTCATCGGCCACTATCCGAAATGCGGCACCGGAAGGTCCTGCGCGGCTCGCCTCGATTGCGGCATTGATCGCCAGGAGGTGCGACTGCATGCTGATGACTTGCACCGCCTCGACCAAACCGCCCAGCTCCTTGATTTCCGCCACGACGATTTGCACGCTCTGCAAATCATGTTCCATCTTGGCTGGCAAATGCTGAATAAAGGTGCCAATTTCAACCAGGTAAGCCACGCTATCGATGATCTCTCTACCTAAATCGCCCGCCTTCAGGCTGGAGTTATCGAGATAGGCAACCAGCGTGCTGGCGGTATCATAAAGCTGCCGCACCTGGCCAATGATCGCCAGCGCCGAGCTCTCAGTATCGCCGATGACTTCACCCAGCTTGTTATCGATTTCCTGATCCAGTCGCAAATGATTTTCAAGAATCGCTGCAGCTGGCTCAAACGGCCGAATCGAAGGCAAGCTCGGTAGCGACCGATGGACCAACTTGTTGGAGACCCACAGTAGCATCGTCAACAAGAGAACCGCCAGCAAGAGCACTGCATCACCAGGTCGTCCGATCAGGCGATCAACTCCTTGCAAGTAGGTAGCGGGCAGCAAGCGACATACGCCGATGACAACCAACGTGGCAGCGACAACGAGCTGCCTTGAACGGACCAGAGCGAGGTTCCGGCACAACGACAGCAGCTGCGCCGATGCACGCAACACCATCCGCGAATAAGCCATACTCATGCCCCTGGCAATACCTGCTTGATGATCTTGGTCAGATCGGCACCACTTACCGGCTTCACCAGCCAACCAGTGGCACCCAGTTTTTTTGCATCATCGCGCTTGGCTTGCTGGCTTTCGGTGGTCAGCACCAGAATCGGGATAAAGCGAAAGCCTCCAAGACTACGCGCCTTACCGATAAATTCAATCCCGCCCATATTAGGCATGTTGATATCAGTAATAATCAAATTCGGTTTCGCGCCGCTCTGCAATAGATCCAGCGCAATCGCGCCGTCGCTAGCCGTCAGCACATTGAATCCCGCGATCTCCAAGCTATTTTTTAAACTCATCAACATGGTGCTAGAGTCGTCGACGATCATGATTGTCTTTGTCATTTTTTTCCTCTTTTTAACTGACCAGAGCTACTTTAAGCCAGGTCTTTAGATTATCATCCTGCGGCCAGGCAGCGATCGACATCCGAGCCGCCATCAATACTTGCAGATCCGCCGCATGGATATGGGTACATTTGGTAAAATCGGCTCGCCCCTTTGGATTTTTTTGACTCCATTGCAGCAAGTCTTCAGCCTCTTCGACGCTGACCACTCCTTCAAAAGTCGCTATATTTTTTTTGTATAGGATCGCCATCACACCAACTCCTTCAAATTCAAAACCATCAGCACCGAACCATCTCCCAACAGCGCAGATCCGGTATAACCCGACAGGCCACCGAGGATACCTCCCATCGGTTTGAGAATGATGTCGACCACTTCGCGAAAATCATCAACCACAATACCGACGTGTTCACCCTGCATTCGTATCACTAGCATGGCGAATTCATCGTCCTCGTTGGGCAGTTGCGGCTGATCGGTGGCCAGCAGTTCATTCAGCGAGCGAAGTGGTACGATCCGGCCGCGCAACACCGCCGTCTGGTGGTTCTTGATTGAATGGATTGCCGAGCGCCGTATCCTGACGGTTTCGACCACCATGTCCATCGGCACGCCGAAAATCTGCTGATTCGACTCAATGATTATCACATTGGTCACCGCCATCGACAGCGGCAACGACAGCCGCAGACGTGTGCCCTGCCCCGCTTGGCTTTCCAGCGTAACGGTGCCATTGACCTGCTCCACCGCCGCACGAACCACATCCATACCGACGCCGCGACCAGATAAGTCCGACACGACCTCTGCGGTCGAAAAGCCAGCGGCAAACACCAGATTGATGGCATCTTGATCTGAAATGCGCTCCAGTACGGTCTCGTCGATAATCCCTTTTTCGTAGGCCTTGCGTTTAATGACCACAGGGTCTATGCCTTTGCCATCGTCGCTGATGTCGATGACGACCCGGCCCGCCTCCTGAGACGCGCGGATCACTAGCCGGCCTTCAGCGGGTTTGCCGGCAGCGCGTCTGACTTCCGGCGATTCAATACCATGATCCAGACTGTTGCGCACGATATGGATCAACGGGTCTGCCAGCGCTTCTATGATATTTTTATCCGCCTCGGTATCTTCTCCCTCCAGGACCAGATTGACTTCCTTACCGAGCTTACGGGATATGTCGCGCACCAAACGGGGAAAACGCTGGAACACGAAAGACACCGGCAACATTCGCACCTGCATGATGGCGTCTTGCATTTCCTCGGCAATACGATTGATAACTGCGTACTGGGTCTTTATTTCACGTGAAAGCTCGCGCACACCAAACACGGTTTCCGCTCTTACTGCGAGATACGGCAAACCGTTTTTTGCGACAACCATTTCGCCGATCAAATTCATCAAACGGTCAATCTTGTCTTGATCGACCTTCAGCGTTTTTGTCCCCGCAATCGCATCTTCGGCACGCCGTGCGAATTTGGGTTTACTGTCGTCAACTAATGGGACTGTAGAGGGGATGGCCACAGCAATTAACTCAGAATTTGGCATTGATGGATCTGCGCTGCGCTGAATCGTCTGCTGCGTCGACTGCTGCTGAGTAGTGTGCTGAAGAAGCCAAGTAAGCAACGGCGCGGCACTGGCCTCGGCCAAGGACTGTGCTAGCGCAGCGTCCAGTGATGGCAATAACGCGTCCTGGGCCATACTACGATAACAACCAGTCAGTGTGGCGGCGACCGCCTTGAGTCGTCCAGGCAGCCAGAGTACCTGATCCGGCATACCAAGTACCGCCAACTGGGCGCTGATGACTGCATCGGCGATCGCGCTGGAAACAGCGTTCGTTGCAGGCGCACTGAGCGACTCTATCAGCAGCTCAGGAGTAGAAATTTTAGCAACAACATCAATACAAACTTCGACGGCAACCTCGGCAGCACTATCGATGGTTTGGCACAAGATCGGCGCTTCGAAGGTACGTAAAGATTCAATCACAGCACGCAAAGCGAAATGATTTTTCGGCTCGATTTCCATGATCATAAGCAGCCAGCGCAACGCAGATGCCAGCCATAAACCGGATGCCGACAACTCAAGCATCGAGCGAGCTCCCAGCTCCAGACTGGTCAGATCGCCACGTTCCAGGTGCGCTAGCGCGGCACCGATGAAATCTTCATAGACCGGGCCACCATTCTCATCGCCAAACGGCAATGCGAGCATAATCGGTGGCACAGAAATAATCGAGATCTGTTCCGGCACGTAGCGAAAATGTTCTTCAAGCTCCGCAAGCGGCGCGGTACTGATCAATTGAAAACTCAGCACACAGCGATATGCATCAAGTTCTGCAAGCTCCGGCCACGGCTCGCTTGCTGACACCCGCTGCCAGGCAATTTGCGGTGTTTGACGCACTTGAAAAAATGGATCTTCGCCCTTGAAAAAACATTCCGGCTCAGGCGTGTAACTGACCCACAGCAGCGGCGCAGCGATACTCGCCTGCCGGTACCATGCCATGCGTAACGCCTCCGGCACCTCGGCCAGCGGCAACAATACGGCTGAGCCGAATTGCTGCACCGACTCAGCAGCTACCTCGCTTGGCTCGTCAGTGTCACTTGACATTGGAATCAACTGGCGCAGCGCTTGTGCCAATTTTGCCGAGGCGGCGGCATGCGTGGCGCTGCTATTCCCACTAGCTTCGATTTCGTCAAGCAGCATGCTGACAAAATCCATGGCATCAAGCAGGCGGTCAGCCAGTAGTTGGCTGTACTCAAGATCGCCGTTGCGTACGACGGACATCAAGTCTTCCGCAACATGCAGCACACGTAACATTTCTGGAAAATCAAACAACCCGCAATTACCCTTAAGGGTATGCACCAAGCGGAACAATTCGCCCATCAATGCAGTGTTGCCGGGGGCGTTTTCAAGCTGCATCAGCTTTTCACTGATACCTTGCAGAAAATCGTGCGCTTCAGATAAGAATTGCTGGAGTATCGGCGTCATTTGATGTGTCATTGGTGTTGTCATACCCCAGTATCGCCAAGCAAGAGCCGGACATGACTAAGCAATATCTCGGGTCTAGTCGGTTTAATCAGGTAGAGATTCGCGCCAGACTGATACGCCTTGGTCTGATCACTGGCCTTGGCTTCGGTCGAGACCATGATGGCTGGAGCTTGCGCTATGGCCGCGTGACCACGTAATTCGCGAATGAAGGAATAGCCGTCAAGTATGGGCATATTCACGTCGACCAGATACAGATCGTAAGACGTGCTCAACGCTTTCTCCAGCGCTTCGATACCATTCACAGCTTCATCCACGACGTAGCCGGCTGACTCTAGAATACTGCGGTGATACATGCGCACCGTCGCGGCGTCGTCGACGATCAGGATATGCTTCATCTTCCCTCCAATGGTTTTTGATATACGATCGCCTCTGGAAACTTACGAATTTTGTAGAGAGAGGAAATGCGGCTCATTGATTCCGAATGTCCCAGGCAAATAAAACCGCCCGGATGCAGTGCATCATAAAATGTTTCTACCGCCTGCTTGCGCGACACGTCGTCGAAGTAAATCAACAGGTTGCGGCAAAAAATCACATCAAAATTCCGATACTGCCGCACGTCCGCTGACTCCATCAGATTGACACGCGTGAATTCAACCGCGCTGCGCAACTCTTCGCTGAGCTGATAGTCATGCGCTGTCTGGCGAAAATATTTCTGCATGTAAGACTTGGGAACATGCTTGACTGAGCGTGCGGAGTACAAACCGGCCCGGGCCTGCGCCAAAATCTTTGTATCAATATCGGAGGAAATGATCTCCACGTCCCATTTATTAATGTCGGCCCAGCGTTCCAGCAGACACATGGCGATCGAATAAGGCTCTTCACCGGACGACGACGGAATAACCCAGATCCGGATTGGACTTTTATCTTTCTTGCGTGCGACGATTTCCGGCAGGATGGAATTAACCAGACAGGCAAACTGGTACTCTTCACGAAAGAAGTAAGTTTCATTAATCGTCATCAGATTGACCAGCGCCTGCAACTCCGCGCCGGATGCCTGAAAGCGCAGCATCGTAAAATAGCCTCGGAAATTTTCGCTTGCGGTGGCTTCGATCCTTTCCACCAAGCGCTTGTCGACGAAATAGCGTTTCGATTCCTCGAATTGAATACCGGTCTTGCGATAGAAATACTCTTGAAATTTCTGAAAGTCGTCTTCGCTGATGATGATTTTCGCCATGACCTGCTTATGCCTTTACGATTCGTTTCAATGCCAGATCAGTGGCAAATTGAATGTAAGGCTCTGCGGCGAAGCGCTGCTTCAGCCGTTGTAGGGCATCATGCGCCGCCACCGATCCGACTTCGCCCAACAGATCGACTGCAGTCCCGCAGACGTTGACGATCGGGTCGTGATCAATAACGTCAATCAGCCACTCCTCCACCTTCGGATGGCGCAAGGACTCAAGAATGTTCACCGCCATAATGCGCACGTCTGGATCCGCATCGATCAGCAAGCCCCCCATGATCGGCGCTACTTCGTCAGGTAAAGCCTTCATCGCCTCTATCGCTTCATTGCGCATTTGCGCATCCTCGCTGCGTAAGCAATCGACCAAACCTGTCACAGCGATCTCACCGCCGAGTCGGGTCAAGCTCGTCAGGATAATTTCTCGCACAGAGATATCCGTCTCAACTTGAAGCCTTGCCACCAGCGCGGCCGTCGCTTGCGGATAGAGCAACAGATCTCGTGCAGCCCAGCGCCGTGCAGCCGGATCGGCGTCGGTCAATTGATTGATCAACCCGACATAATCGCGCACCAGTCCGCGCTCATCGTTGCCGATAACAGTTGGTGTATTTTTTTTGATGAAGGCCATTTTCAGTTCCTTTGGTCAGCATTCGATCCAGGCATTGATCTGGAGCGCTATTTTTTCGGCATGCAGGGTCACAGAAGCGCCGCCCCGCTTAATTAGTTCGGCCGGCATGCCAAACACGACTGCGGACTCTTCCGACTCCGCAATCGTGCGGCCGCCTCTTTTCTTGATTTCAGTGAAAGCATCGGCGCCGTCGTATCCCATCCCGGTCAGCATGACGGCCAGTATCTGCGCCGGATCGACATGCTCAAGCACTGAGCGCCCGAGCAACTCCACCGACGGATGCCAAAGGAGCTCTGGATTTTCCGGCTTTGCAATCACGGTAAGCTTGCCACCTCGACGTACTACCTGCATGTCAGCGCCGCCTTTGCCGATGTAAATCGTGCCCGGCTCTAATGCCATCGGTCGACTCGCCTCGACCACTGGCATAGCACAGATGCCATTCATGCGCTGTGCAAATGACAGCGTAAAACTCGCTGGCATATGCTGCGCCACCAGCACCGGCCATGGAAAATTGGCAGGCAGATTTGGCAGAATAAGTTCGAGCGTACGCGGCCCACCAGTCGACACACCCACCACCACCACCCCTTCGCTGCCGGCACTACGTCGCACGATCGGTGACCGCTGCGCAACGAGCGACTTGAGGCCTGGATTAGTGCCCCGCTGAGCTTGGCTTGGAACTGCCTTGCGTAGCGGTTTCAGACGCGCCTTGGAAGCGATACGCACTTTACTGATAACCGTTGCACGAATAGCATCGATCGACAGAGAAATAGTACCGCCCGGCTTCACCACATAATCGACCGCGCCCAGATTCAATGCTTCGAAGGTAGCCAATGCACCCTTCTCGGTCAATGATGAAATCATCACAACCGGCACCGGGCGTTCAGCCATGATCATGGACAAAGCCGTCAAGCCATCCATCTCCGGCATATTGATGTCAAGTGTGATCACATCAGGCTGGAAGGTACAATTTTCCTCCACCGCTTCCCGGCCATTACGCGCCAAGCGGATTTCAAAATCGGACTCGGCCTCGAACAGCGCAGAAAGTTGCCTGCGCATCAATGCCGAATCATCGACAATAAGCAGCTTGATCATTACGTACGCACCATCTTTATTTATTCCACAGCTAGTTGCGCCAACTGCTCAAGGTCTTGTTTCTCGATTAAGTAGCATGGTTCAATCAACTGCACCATCCGCTTCTGCTTCTCAAGATTGGCCATGCGAGCCAGCAATTTAGTCTGCTCACCAGACAGACGCGGAGCCGGTTCAATCGTGGATTTATGCACCTTGAGCACTTCCACCACAGAATCTACAATGAAACCAGTACGCATACCCTCGATCAAAAACACCATAATGCGCTGTTGATCGCTGCGTTCTACTTGCTCAAGCCCAAGTCGACGACGCAGGTCCATCACTGGCAACACAGCACCACGCAGATTAATCACACCTTCCACTGCGGGCGGAGCCTTAGGCACATGCGTCAATTGCTCAGAAACGCGGACAATTTCCTGCACGCTATCAATCGGCACGCCGAACTCTTCTTTGCCTAGACGAAATACGACGACCTGTTCCTCATCGTCATTGTTATCGTCATTCTGATTCTTTACCGCATCGCGCTCTTGCTGTCCGTCTTGTTTGTCATTCATGGTATCGACCGTCGTCAATGCTGCCTTGATTGCAGCGTGGCGGAACATATTGCCCACCGATAAAATGGAGACCAGGCGCTTGCCGCTATCGAGCCGGCATATTTGCGCGATATCGGACATGTTACCGTCCTTGGCCAGCAGGCTAGGCATGGCATCCACATCGGAGCGAGCCACGCGCAGCACTTCGTTGACGCTATCCATCACCACACCCACCGAGGCAGCCCCGAGTGAGACAACCACAATACGGCTATTCTCGTCGGCATCTTTGGTCGGCAAGCCGAACATGCAACGCAACGACACGAGAGGCAGCAGACGATTGCGCAAGGTCATCACGCCCAGCACATGTGACTCTGAATGTGGCACATGCACAATTAAATCCGGCACCTGTACGATTTCCTGTACATCGTCGATGATAATGGCGTATTCCTGTTGTGCCACTTCAAAACTCACCAGATGCAATTCATCGCTGGTTTTTACAACTTCCGCTTCAGTCCGATGCTCCGTTTCCAGCGCAGTACCGGCACTGCCGCGGGACGTTATTGCAGCGCCAGCAAATTCGCTAGCGATCAACTTGCTGAAATCAAGCACCATGATCATCGGATAGCCGCCAACATCCTTCAACAGACCGGACACCAACTCAGTATTGACAGTAGCACTAATCGCACCGGCATCTTCAATCTGACGAGGATCGACGCCGACTACGCTGACCACGCGATCAACCACGAAACCGAGCGGCTGCCCCTGATCGATCACAACGGCACGTGTCGCATCGTCATAAGGACTTTCTGCAAAGCCAAAAATGCGGCGCAGGCTGATGATCGGTAATACCTTCCCGCGCAGGTTAGCCAGCCCATCCAGAGTAGGCGGCGCCAGCGGCACCCTAACGACTTCGGGTACCCGGATAATTTCCTGTACCGGCGCCATGTCTACCGCAAATACTTCATTGCCTACAATAAAAGTCACGAACTGGCGGATATCCGATACCTTTTGCGCAGCTTCGACTTCAGCCGACGAGCCCCGCTCCAGCGTTTCAGTAGTCATTACAATCTCCTAATGGCAGGTGCGAGAACATCAGGCGCTTTGCAGTTCGTCAGCCAACGAGGCAATTTCCTCGACCGCTGCCGACAGCTGTTCGGATGCTTGGGACTGTTGTTTTGCGACGGTTGCTGCTCCGCTTGCTGCCTTGTCAGCCTGCTGAGCCGCGGCAGAAATTTGATCTACTCCAGTTTTGACTTGCGTAATCGCAGTCGCGATTTCATTGGCTGCGGCAAGGATTTCTCTAGTACCAACATCAACTGCGTTCATATCGGTTTCAATGGACACCAAACTGGAGGTGATCGATTTAGCCTTTTCTGCAGCCCCGGACGCAGTGGCCATGATTTCATTGAGGTCGCGCCCCACAATACCGATCTGATCCTGCACTGATCTGACCAGATCCTTGATACGGTCGGCATTTTCAGCCGAATCGTGGGCAAGATTACGGATATCGGTGGCAACCACCACAAAGCCTTTACCGAATTCGCCGGCACGCGCCGCTTCGATCGAACCGTTGACCGCCAGCATGTTGGTCTGAATCGATACAGTGGTAATCGCATCGACGATCTTGTCAATGCGGCGCGATACTAACTCTAGCTCCTTGATCTGCTTCAGGCTGTCCCGAGACGCATCCACCGACGACGATATGCCCTCAATCAAGCTGTCAATACTTGTCTTATTGACGTCCAGCAAACTCTTTATTGCCGTGACTTTTTCTCCGCTGGTTGTGCCGAGTGCTTGCGCCACTTCAACCCCTTTTTCGATTTGGGAAATCGCTGCGGCAACCTCTTCGGTACCGGCAGATTGCACTTGTGCACCCTTGAGGATCTGATCAAGCGCCGCCATGATTTGGGAACCTGAACGAGTGATTTCCTGTACGGCGGAAGACAATTGTTCGGCCGCAGATGCGACCTCTTCGGCGCTCTTGGCGACGTCAGTGGAGTTTTTCAGATCTTCGGCAAGTTCGGCCAAGCTTTGCGAAGACTGCATGCTTTCGGCCAGCGCCTGACTTTGTTGCTCCACCGTCTTGGCCGATTCCTCGGCTGCGGCCGACTGCTCTTCCGCCGCTGCAGCAATATCTTCTGATCCTCTCAGCGCCTGCTTCGCCGCATTCGTCGATTGCTGCGCACCAACTGCAATTTCACGCACGCCTCTAACGATCTCAATCGCATCTATACGAATTTGTTCCAGTTGCAAGGTGATTTTTTTGCCATTATCAACTTCGCTCAACACTCTCTCGACTGAGGAACCCATGCCTTCAGCGATGACTTTCACTTCCTGCTGAATCTGTCCAACCAGATCTTGAATCTGTTTGGCGCTCTTTTCCGAAGTCTCCGCCAGCGTGCGCACTTCATCTGCCACCACCGCGAAACCTTTGCCATGCTGCCCGGCGCGCGCTGCTTCGATCGCGGCATTCAAGGCCAGCAAATTGGTTTGATCCGCAATCCGAGCCACGGCCTTGACGATCTCGCCGATATTGGCCGCCTGTTTTTCTAACTCTACAACCATGGTGACCGAGGCGCCTTGGCGGTCAGCAGCGACGCTGACATTCACTACCAATGTCGCTACTTCTGTGCTGATTTGCGCAACCAACGTCTGTATTGCTTCCGCCTTGGTTTGGCTAATATCGGCATTCTGCAATTGGCGCGCAATTGCGCCCTCTACCTGCTTAAGCGCTGCAAGCGATTCTTGCGCAGCACCCGAGGCTTCCTCGGCACCAGTGGCAATTTGATCGGACGCGCGCTTCATTTCTTCCGCAGCGGATGACGCCTCATTGATACCGGAGGAAAGTTGTGCAGTCGCAGCCGCAATACGTTCCGCAGCCTGCTGCTGTTTAGCTAACGTGCGTGCTTTTTTACGCTGAGCATCGGCATCACGAGTCGAAGCGGAGGATGATTTACCACCTTCAGAAGATGTGGCAAGGGCTACAGAGGAAAACTTCTTGACTAGCGCCATCATGCGCTCCTTTTAAGTATTTTTATCAATTAGGCCCAACAGCCTCGATGACTGAAAGAGCAATTAAAGCCCAAGCCGCGCAAATGACCAATCATCGGTCATGAACAGCTTCAACGGTTTCGGCACGTAAAACATCCCGTAGACGCGATCATGACTCGATCACCAAATAATCAATATCAGGGGAGGTGGATTTTGCCGTCAGGCAATACGAGTATGCGTGGTAAGAATCCCCCTACCTTCGCGTGGTTTATGTTGTCGATGTCCTAAGATTCTGCCGATTCATATGTCTGAGGTGGTGTTATTTGCACTCAGTACCGGTGCACGAGATAATGTAATTTGCAATTTACGGTGGGAATGGGAGTTTCCAATACCTGAGTTAGGTATCTCGATTTTTTTATTCCACGACGTTACGTCAAGGCGGAGGAAGGTAAAAAGCAGAAACGCATCCTGGCATGCAACTCCCTGCCGCAGTCGATTATTGAGCGTCAACACAGAAAGCATCCTACGCATGTATTTGTTTATCGGCCTGAACGCGTCAAAAACAAACACGAGTCACCAATCATGCCGTATCGTCCCATTACCAGAATGAGCAATAACGCTTGGTATACGGGCCGGAAAGCAGCAAATCCTGGTGATTTACCTATCCACGATTTACGGCATACAGTGGGAATGCGGATGCGGGAGGCAAATATTCTAGATCGTACGCAGAGGGATATTCTTTGGCGCATTACGCTCTGTAGTGGTCAAGTTATTTCGGACACATCAATAGGTTTTTTTGCTGCCATTTCTTTTTCGTAAATCATAGGCGACAAATTGCCCAGCGTTGAATGCAATCGTAAGCAGTTATAAAAGCCTATGATGTATTCAGTAATGTC